>JBGSVJ010000016.1:0-214051 GCA_041753015.1 Anaerolineae bacterium | reverse complement strand
CTCCGCGCAGCACCTCCATCACCGTTTCAAATTTGAATTGCGCCGTAAACTTGCGGCGTTTCTGTGCCATCGTTTCTGGACTCCTTGACCCCATGATACTCTCTTATTGGGTCTTCCAGTTTTTCCGCCGCACTACAACTCGCCCCCCGACCCCCTCTCTATCGCTTACGATGGAGAGGGGGTCGGGGGGTGAGGAAAATTACCCCCGTTTTGCGTCGAGCGCTTTTTGCAGCACTTCGCGCACCACGCCGGGATTCGCTTTGCCGCCCATCGCGCCCATCACCTTACCGACGAGCACGTTGAAAATCTTGTCCTTGCCGCCCAAGTATTCCGCGACCATACCCACGTTTTGATCGATCACCGTCGTGACCGCTGTTTCGATTGCGCCCGTGTCGCTGACCTGTGCCAGCCCTTTTTGCTCGACAATGGTTTGCGGGTCTGCGCCCGTCTCCCACATTTCGACCAACACGGTTTGCGCGGTGTTCTTGTTGATCGTGTTCGCGTCGATCATCTTCACAAGCGCGGCGAGATGCGCCGCCGGAACGCGCTCCGCCGCCCGTTCACGCTCGATCCCGTCTCGGTTCACGAGGCTGAACAGATTGCCTAAAATCCAGTTCGCCGCCGCTTTGGGATTCGCGCCGCCCGCCAGCACTGCTTCGTAATACTGCGCTACTGCCTGATCCGCGACCAGCACCGACGCATCGTAGCGGCTCAATCCTAAGCCGTTGATGAAGCGGTCGCGCTTCGCGTCGGGGAGTTCCGGCAGCCGCGCGCGGACTTCTTCCACCCATTCGCGGCTGACCTCAACAATCGGCAGATCGGGTTCGGGGAAGTAGCGATATTCTTCGGCGGTTTCTTTGTAGCGCTGGACGACTGTCCGCTGACGGGCATCATCCCAGCCCATCGTCGCTTGACGCACGCCTTCGCCGCTCTCCCATGCTTTGATCTGCCGCTCGGTTTCGTATTCAATCGAGCGGTACACGCTGCGAATGCTGTTCAGGTTCTTGACTTCGGTGCGCGTGCGGAATCCGGTGTCATCTTTGTGCATCACGCTGATGTTCGGCTCGATGCGCATCACGCCTTTGCTCATGTCGCCGTCGTTTACGCCGGTGTACTGAAGGATGGCGCGCAGTTTGCGGGCGAACGCCTCCGCAACTTCGGCGGAGTGTATATCCGGCTCGGTCACGATCTCCAGCAGCGGCACGCCCGCGCGGTTGTAATCGACCAGACTCGCGCCGCCCGCGTGGGTGAGTTTGCCCGTGTCTTCTTCAAGGTGGGCGCGGCGGATACGGATTCGCTCCGTTGTTCCGTCCGGCAGATCAACATCCAACCAGCCGTTCACGCACAACGGGCGATCATACTGGCTGATCTGGTAGCCCTTCGGCAGATCAGGATAGAAATAGCTCTTGCGAGCGAATTGGTTGATCGGCGGGATTTCGCAGTTCAGCGCCAAGCCGACCATCATCGCCCATTCCAGCGCCGTCTGGTTAATCACCGGCAGCGTCCCCGGCAAACCGAGTGTAACCGGATCAACGGCGGTGTTCGGCGGAGCGCTCACGCTGTCCACCACCGGGGCGGACGTGAACATTTTGCTGTTCGTCATCAATTCGGCATGAATTTCTAAGCCGACGATCGGTTTCCAATCGGACATACGCACCTACAAACGTTGAACCACAAAGAACACAAAGAGCGGGGTAAGAATCTCCGCATCATCACGAGAGATTGTATCACGCCTTATCAGAGAACAACGCCGCGCGGATCGGCGCATACCGCTCATCGTCATCAAGCGAGCGCAGCATCTCCGCCTGCAGTGAATCCGGTTTCGCGGCATCAAGCGCGGATCGGCACAGGCTCAAACCGTCCTCGTGCTGACCGCTCAAATACAGCATCACCCCGCGCTTGAAGCGGATCGTCATGTCTTTGGGGATCAAGGCTTCCGCGTCTGCGAGATCAACAGCCGCATCCTTGAACAGCGCAAGCGTGCGATACATCTCGGCGCGGCGGAGCAGAATTTGCGCGCGCAAATTGGCGATGAACGGCTGACCGGAGGGCAGCGTGTGCTGTGTCGTTTCGTCAAGCTGATCGAGCGCGGAGCAGTAGTAATCGAGCGCAACCCGGTGATCCCCGTTAAGCGCGTGAAAATCGCCGTTCCACTGCAAATAACGCCACGTTTTCGGCAGATCAAACAGGAGTTGAATCGCCTGAGCCGATTCGCCCCGGCGGTAAAGACTTTCAAGCAGCAGTTCGATCAAACGCAGATCACGCGGAGAACCATCACGCTCCGCGATCAGATCGAGCAGGAGTTGATGCCCCGCCGCATCACCGCCAAGCCGCAGATGCAGTTGATAGCGTGTTATCTGATCTTCAATCGTGAGGGTGGAAAGTTGGGTCACATCATCCAGCGCGGCGCGCAAATGCATCTCTGCATGGGCAGGATCGCTGTGTGCGCTGCGGGAAAGGACGCCGATCCGCATCCGCCGCGCTTGATCGTCGTCGGGGTGCGCACTCAGGTGTTCGTTGAGCGCGTCGAGCGCGTCTGTCAGTTCACCCGCTTGAATATATGCCTCTGCCCGTTCGATTGGCGTGAAGCTCATCTGCGCGCCCTTCGTCTAAGCGAACGTTTCAGGCGGAGTTTTTAACGCAAACGCATAGTAAACGCAAAAGCTCCTCACCTTGCTTCTCTAACCGAAGGTTGGAGAGGGGCAAGGGGTGAGGAGCTGCTCGTATCTCTACCCGTGACGGGTCATGAAGCGCGCCAACCGTTCGAGCGCTTCTTCGATGTTCTCATAGCTGTTGGTATAGCTGGCGCGTACGAAGCCCGTCCCACTCTTGCCGAATGCGCTCCCCGGTACGACTGCGACATGTTCTTCCATCAACAGCGCATCGCAGAACTGCTCATCGGTCATGCCGGTGACGGTGATCGACGGGAAGGCATAGAATGCGCCGCGCGGCTCAAAGCATGTCAAGCCGAGGCTGTTAAACCCATCCACGATCAAGCGGCGGCGCTGATCATACTCACCGCGCATGTAGTCGACATCCGTATCGCCGTTGTAGAGTGCTTCGATGGCGGCATACTGTCCCATCGTCGGCGCGGACATGATCAAATATTGGTGGAGTTTCGTCATCGCTTCCATGATCGGCTCTGGGGCGGCAGCGTAACCGATGCGCCATCCGGTCATCGCAAACGATTTACTCATGCCACTGAGCAGGATCGTCCGTTCGCGCATCCCCGGCAGTGACGAAAAACTCTGATGCGTCACGCCGTACACCAGCCGTTCGTAAATCTCATCGCTGATCACGACCAGATCATGCTTGGCGGCGACGGCGGCGACTTCGCTCATGTGCTGCGGAGTCAGGATTGCGCCCGTCGGGTTGTTCGGGTAGCTGATCAGGATCGCTTTCGTGCGCGGTGTGATCTTGCTCTCAAGCTGCGCGCCTGTCACCTGAAATTCGGTTTCAACATACGCATCGACGATCACCGGAACGCCGCCCGCCATCTCGACGGCGGCAGTATTGGCGACAAAACACGGCTGCACCACCAGCACTTCATCGCCGGGATCGAGGATTGCCTTGAGTGCCAACCACAACGCCTCGCTTACGCCGACCGTGATCAGGATTTCTTTCGCCGGATGATAGCTGATCCCATACAGCCGCTCGATGTAGCAGCTCACCGCCTGCCGCAGTTCGATCAATCCGGCATTGGACGTGTAACCTGTACGCCCCGCCATCAGCGAATCAACGCCTTTTTGGAGGATATGCGCGGGAGTCTCGAAGCTCGGCTCGCCTATTCCCAGTGAGATCACATCCTCCATCGTCGCGGCAATATCAAAATACCGCCGAATTCCCGAAGGAGGCATTTGCTTGACCTGTTGAGCGACAAACGAGCGCATGATGATCCTCACCTTATGGCGCAAACGATTTCGACCATTATGCGTCAGACTGCCCGCGACTAAGTAGGGCATTTGTCCTGAAAAGCGGCGATTCTTCTCACACAACCTGTAGTAAAATCGCAGCGTTTACGCTTCGTGGTACAATCAGAAAAGACGTTCGGCACGAAAGAGAGGATCATGCCACAAGATAATACCCTACTCATTTTGGGCGTGTGCGGCTTTTTGACCGTCTGTTTTGGGCTGCTCGTCCTCGCGTTCCTGACGATCTTCCGCTTCACCGGGCGCAATTTTTTGGGTTTTCTCAGCTTGCTTGTGCGCAATCAAAAAGATGTGGACAAAGATGATTCGTCGCAGCACTCGGTTCGCAAGCCGAATTTGCGCGCGATTGCCGACAGCAGCGACTTTGATGCCGCCGTAGCCAAACACTCGGTTCTTGATCACGACCCACAGAATTTACCGAGTGGAGCATCACAAGCCGTGCCGCCGCCGCTCACCCAAGCACCGTACAACCCGCCGCTGTCGGGTGCCCCAAAGCCGCCGACCACGCTTCCCGGTTATCTGCCCGGCACAGGCGGAGCAGTTCCGCCGAATGCGCCATCCGGCGCGGCGCAAGGTGTGACGCCGCCCGCCGCTCGACCAGCAGGAATTCCGCCGACCACGCAGCCCACACCGGACGATCTCGGATGGGAAGACCCGTCGCTCAAAACGCGCAAACGCGATGATCTGCGCCGCCGCGATCACAACGATGACGATGATGTATTCGGCGGCTTGATGGATGATGACGGCGGCGTGTTAGGCTAATGCTGCCAGCGCCGCCGCGACCTGCTCCCGCGCTTCAAGACGCTCTTTTACGGCGTAGTTAAAGATCAGTGCGGGTGCATCCGGCGGCGATCCGCTGTCGTCGTAGTACAGATCAAACGCCTTCGGGATCAGCTTAAAATACGCTTCTGCATCATAAAACGGTGCGGCAAACGCCAACCGCTTTGTGCCGATCATGATCTGATGTGCCCCACCTTCCGCCGCTGCCCGCGCCCAAATGCCGATCAACGTGAGCGTTTTATACCCCAAGTACCCCGCCGGACGATGCCAAATCACCGCGCCGACCCACACCAACGGAGTCAATCCATCACGCGCGGCGGGTCCATGACATAAGCGCGGCGAGAACTTCGAGCGGCGCAGTTCTTCCAGCGCACCGAACGCATTCAACCCATCAAGCGTGACCGCCAGCGCTTTCTGGGTGTCGCGCAGCGGCGCAAGCTGTTTTTCGCGGTGATAATCGATCAAAGAAGCGATCAGGTCTAATTTCTTTTTCATCGCCATGACAGCACTCGAACAGGAACACCTACTTCAAATGTATGTTCTTCGCCGCTCACCAGTTCATAAACGCGAACGATCTGCGAATCGTACAGGTGGGTGTACGCTATCGCCGCTCCAGTTGGCGACACTGAAAAATCGCGGGCTGCATCGGTGCGAATTGCTTGTGGAATCGGTTCCGCGAGCAGCAGTTGATACAACGTAGTTCCCTCGATGTAATAGATGCCGGTGCCATCGGGCATCCACTCAATCGACTCTCGCTCTGCTTGCTCGTGCGTAAGCTGCGCCGTGATGTGCTGGTCCGGAGCGTACACGAATATATTAATCCCAGCCTGCCGTTCATCCGCTTTTTCGAGGAAGAGAAAACTGCGACCATTGGGGGCATAGTTCACACCAACCAAATGCCCGTCTACCCCGATTGGTTCACGCGTCCCGCCCTGCACCGAAATGCGGTAGGTAGTACCTGCCGTATGTTCCGGCGACCATCCGAACTGCGATTGAAAGGTTAGCCAACTGCCGTCGGCTGACCAGTGTACTCCGCCTTCATCGGCACGGTTGTTCGTCACATTGCGCGACTCACCGCCGATTACGGCACGAATATAGATATCCAAATCACCATCGGCGGCGCGATACGTGCTGTACGCAAGTTCTGATCGGTCGGGTGAAAGCTCAATGTCGTAGACCATCGGATGATACAGTGGATCGAGCGCGCACATCGCCCCTGTGAGCGGATTCAGCAGCGCAAGCTCGACGGGCGGCATATTCACTGTTCCGAGGAGGATCACTTCGGAGTCAATCGAAGTGCAGTGCGGTAGTTGATCAGCGAGTGGAGCCGCCAGTTCGATAATTGGATTCCGGGTGCCAAGCGTTTCTAGGCGAACACGCATGTCGTCTCGGATGTCGATTGGCGGGCTTGAGTTGTAAGTGAGATATACCGCCTCAAATTCGGCATTCTGTATGTCTTCACACACACCGCTGATCAGACAAAGCACCGGAACACGGAGCGTGATCGCCACCAGCAGGCCAGCTAGACCAATGAACCCAAGCACCAACAACAACAAGACGATGGGTGAGATGCGCGTTTTCTTTGGATACTTGTATTTCTTTTTACGTCCGCCGTTGTCGAAAGCGATCAACTCACCATCGTCGCCTACCTTGAGCTTTTGATCCTCTGACATGGTTGATTCCTCTGGTGATTTTCAACATCCGTTACAAATCTTGCTGCGCTGTCCCAGATATTACCCGAAGAAAGTGACGCCATTTCAACGATTGCAGAGCGTTTCTCCGATGCTCACCCAATATTTCCAACTTTTTTACGACATGATCCGTTCTTTGTACGGCGCGTGAATGCGAGTTCTGGCTATACTGGAACTCGTTAGCGAATTCACGACAAGAGGAATGCCACATGCCCTACTTCCAGTATCCCCTACGTTTACGCTTTAAGCTGATCGCGCTTTCGCCGCAGATCATCGTCACCAACGCGGCGGGACAGCAGATCGCCTATGTACACCAGAAGGTCTGGAATATCCGCGAAGACATTCGCATTTTCTCCGATGAAAGCCGCACGCGCGAGGTATTCCGCATTCGCGCCGACCGCGTGTTTGACTTCAACACCAAGTATCACTTTTTCAATTCCGCCAACGAACAGCCGATCGGGTATGTGCAGCCCGCCGGACTGCGCTCGATCTGGCGCGCGACTTACCGTGTCCACGAGGAGAGCGGCGTTGTGTCGCATCACATCAAAGAAGACAATCCATTCGTCAAAATCCTCGATGCGCTGGTAAGCGAAATCCCGTTCGTGAATCTGTTCACGGGCTATTTCCTGAATCCGGCGTACACCGTGTTTGCGGGGGATAACATCGAAGACACGAGCCGTCCGGTGATGCACCTGAAGAAAGAACCAGCATTCTTTGAAGGCGTATTCACGATTGATATGCTGAATCAGATGTCAGAGATCGAAGAAATGCGGACGCTGCTCGCCATGATGCTGATGATCCAGTTCATGCGCCGTCGCGGGTAGAAACACGAACAAACTGCATCAGCACAAAGACGCGAAGGAGTGTTGCTAGGTGACACTTCCCGTTGGAGGAGCGGCAGCAGTGCCGCTCCTCTTTTCGATCCATGTTCTTCTTTGTGCCTTTGCGTTAATGCCCTTACATCCTGAACACCCCGTACTGCGTCGCTTTCGGCGGAGCGGCGCACACCACGCCGAGCGCTAACCCCAACACCCGCCGCGTATCCGCCGGATCAAGAATGCCGTCATCCCACAAGCGCGCCGTCGAGTAATACGGACTGCCTTCCTTCTCGTATTTCTGCAAAATCGGGTGCTTGAAGATTTCCTGTTCTTCGAACGACATATCCGGCTTGCCCTCCCGCGCCAATTGATCGCGCTTGATGGTGAGCAGCACGTTTGCCGCCTGTTCCCCGCCCATCACGCTGATCCGCGCATTCGGGTACATCCACAAAAAGCGCGGCTGATACGCCCGCCCGCACATGCCGTAATTACCCGCGCCAAAGCTCCCACCGATCACGATCGTCAGCTTGGGGACGGCAGCATTGGCGACCGCGTGAACCATCTTCGCGCCATCTTTGGCGATCCCGCCCTGCTCATACGCCTTGCCGACCATAAATCCCGTGATATTTTGCAGGAACAGCAGCGGAATCCCGCGCGCGGTACACAATTCAACAAAATGCGCCCCTTTGAGCGCGCTTTCGCTGAACAACACCCCGTTGTTGGCGATGATCCCGACCGGAAACCCTTCGATCCGCGCAAATCCGGTGACGAGCGTCGCCCCGTAATTCGCTTTGAATTCACGGAAGCGGCTGCCATCGACGATGCGGGCGATCACCTCGCGCGCGTCATATGTTTCGCGGAAGCTGGTCGGCAGAATGCCGTAAAGTTCGTTCGTTGGGTAAATCGGGTCTTCCGGCGGCGCGACTTCGACCGAAAACTGCTTCTGACGGTTGAGCGTCGCCACGATTTCGCGCAGTTGATGAATGGCGTGCGCGTCATCATCGGCAAAATGATCCGCCACGCCGGATTTCTGCGTATGCACAGCCGCACCGCCTAAGTCCTCCGCCGTGACTTCTTCGCCCGTTGCCGCTTTGACCAGCGGCGGACCGCCCAAGAAGATCGTTCCGGTTTTGTTCACGATGATCGTTTCATCGCTCATGGCGGGAACATACGCGCCGCCCGCCGTGCAGCTTCCCATCACCGCGCTGATCTGCGGGATTTTCGCGGCGCTCATGATCGCTTGATGATAGAAGATGCGCCCGAAGTCATCTGAATCGGGGAAGACTTCGTCTTGCATCGGTAGGAATGCGCCGCCGCTGTCCACCAGATACAAACACGGCAGCCCGTTTTCGAGCGCGACCTGCTGCGCCCGCAAATGCTTCTTCACGGTGATCGGGTAGTACGTCCCGCCTTTGACCGTCGCATCGTTGGCGACGATCATGCACTCGACGCCGCTCACCCGCCCGATCCCGGTCACGATCCCGCCAGCGGGCGTGTCATCCTCGTACAATTCGTAACCCGCCAGCGGCGAAAGCTCCAAAAATGCCGCGTTCGGGTCAATCAGCGCTTCGATCCGGTCACGCACAAACAACTTACCCTGCTCACGGTGGCGCTGTTGATACTTCGCGCCGCCGCCCTGCCGCGCCGCTGCCAGTCGTTCGCGCAGTTCTGCCGCCAGCGCGCGATTGTGCGCGGCATGGCGTTCAAAGGCTTCACTTTGCGAATCAATTGATGTTTCAAGGGTATCCATCATCGAGAGAATGCCTTTTTTGTCAGAATCATCAATAAGCACTTTATCCTCACCCCGCTCTTTAACCGAAGGTTGGAGACGGGCTGGGGTGAGGAGATTTTCCTGCTTGCGTGGAGCTAAAATTGTAGCGTTTTCCAACGCCTGATGCTTTCTTCGCACCTTTGCGTTAATGCGCTTTCATCATTTTCATCAGACCAGCATACCCATCCCGCCGCTTTTGGAGTATGATTGCGCGCGCTTTCACACTTGCCATCAGTATCGGCTTTCCTCCGGAGAATGCGTTTATGCAGCAAAATACAGCGAGACGCGCCAGCATCATCCTCGGCGTTTTTATGGCGATTGTGTTGATCGCCGGGGCGATCCTGCCGCTATTTGGCAATAACAGCACATCAACCGTCAGCGCAACCGCAACCGCCGCCCCAACCTCGACCTTCCCGCCAGCGATCACCGATTTCAGCGGGTTGAGTTTCGACCAGTATTATTTGCATACCAATGGCTTATTCGCCGTGCCGCAGCCCACCGGGTGGGACAGCGCCGCGCCATCGGCGACAGTCAGCGAATCCGTTATCAACATGACCAACGGCTCCGCCCTGAGCGTGATCGATACCCGTATCGAACGCGCCGTCGGCGGCATGACGCCGGAAGAACTCAGCGCGCACTTTACCGAAGCGCGCCTCGGCGAAACATGGGCGAACTTTGATGCGCGCGGATGGGAAGAAACCGAGCGCCGCATGGATGGCGAGCGGTTGATCCTCGACTTCTTGCTGACCTTCCAAGGACGCCGTTTCGTCGCCCGACAGATCAGTTTCACCGATGGGACATGGATTTACAGCGTGCGTGTGCTCGCGCCCGAAAACGCGACCGCCCTCGTTGCTTATCTCGTCTCGCAGTACCCGGATCGCTTCATTCGCTTCTCCCAGTTTGACGGCACGCCCATCGACTGGCAGTCGTATTACGATCACACCTACCGCCACATCGTTCGCTTCCCGGCGGACTGGCTGATCGCGGACAGTGCCCCCGGTCGCCTCGCGTCGATCATCGGCACAGCGGGCGAGTCGCTCCGTGTGTACGCGGTGGCAGGTGCTGTAGTCGCGGACCAATCCGCCGCCAGTACATGGTTGACCAGCGCCCGCCCCGGCGCAACCGTCTTGAGTGTCGTTCCGGTCACACGCGGCGATCTATCGGGCTTCTCGGTCGCGTACAACTTCACGAACGCCGATGGCGAAGCCCTCAGCGGCGGTGCAGTCGTGCTCAACGGTGATGGCGTGCTGCATGTGGCTGATCTGGTTTTCTTCGCCCAAAATGTTGACCTGAACACGGTTGACCTGAGCGCCGCCGCTGATGCCGAAGCCACCCCCGAAGCGACGGGCGAAGTTGCCGACGCTTTCGGCTCGATCGTCGATGCTGCTGGTGTGACGGACGCAGCAACTCAGGCGAACGCGATCCGCTATGCGACGATCCTCAGCACCTTTAGTCTGCTGCCGCCAATCAACCTGTCCGCATCGTCGCTGCCAGTGCCTACGCCGACGCTCGTTCCGACCATCGCGCCAACGCCGACGGTTGAAGTCACGGCTGAAGCCACCGCCGAAACAGCGGTCGAAGCCACTGCCGAAGCGACCACAGAGGCAGCGGTCGAACCGGAAGTAGAAGTCACAGTCGAAGCGACGGAAGAACCCACCGCCGAAGCGACGCCGTAATTCCTCGAATCTAAAAGGGGATGGTGTGTGCCATCCCCTTCCCTAAGGTCAAACTAGCTGACGATACTTGTGGGCAGCGGCGCGCCATTCTGCGGCGCTTGGTAGCTCGGCTGCATGGTATCCTTGCGCACCCACACGAACTGGCATGCGAGAACAATCTTGTAGTAGGTTTCGCTTGCATCCTGACCGACTACGATGTAGGTACCCGGATTCAGGGTGACGTTAGTCGGCGCGTCCGGCGCGTAGTAGATTTGCGCGCCGTTCGGGGCTTCACCAACAACCGACCCGGATGGGACATTCAAACCGCAGGCGTTCGCGTCTGCATACGTTGGCAGCCCCGCGCATGTTCCGGTGATATCCACATCGACCTGTTCCGGCAGACCATTGCCCGCCGGGCTGATCATGACGAAGCGAATCGGATTGTAGGCGGGGGCTGCCAGATCGTAAATGCCAGAACTTGCGCCGCCGCCAAAAGTGCCGAGACTGTTGGTATAAGTTTCCGTGTGGAGCAGCGTGCCCGCACCGTCGTACAGATTGATGGTGATGCGTTCCTGTCCCAAGCCCGTGTTATCACGATCAAGGACATGCGAACCGGTGCCTGTAGCATTCCATGTCGTACAGGTGAAAATCACTGTGCCGTTATAGGTACTTGCGTACACCGCACCAACAAAAACAACTGCCATGACGAGAACGAGAAGGCTCACAAAAGTTATGCGACGCATGCGATTTCCTTTTGATAGTCAACGCAGCAAAATATGTTATCGTTGACGTTATCACTATACACCTGAATATTGTACGTTACAATTTTGATCTCCTTTCTTTTGAGGATAACCGCATTCAATTTAGATCCAGTCTTCTGGCTGTCCACCATTTCGGACGCGCAGCGGCACATCCCGTTTACCCCTAATCTTCCCATTCATTTATGCATAATGTACAAACCTGCTCGGCTGACCATCTATGCAATGATGTTCTTCACCCCGTGCGACATACAAACGCCACATCCCGTGATCCCAACCTTTTGTTACGATCTAGGTATAGAGAAAGGTTCTTTACGTGATCAATCATGGGAAAGCGCCGCACATCGTCGTGATCGGCGGCGGTTTTGCAGGCATTGAAAGCGCTTTAACGCTCCGGTCAAAACTCGGCACACATGCGCGCATCACCTTACTGACCGATCAAGAGAATTTTCTTTTTAAGCCCCATCTGATTTATCTCCCGTTTGGCATGAGCGTCGAACGGGTGAGCATCTCCCTCAAACGCCCGATGAGCCGCGCCGCCGTTGATCTGTATGTCACCCGCGTGCGCGGGATCGATGCCGTCCGCAAGCAGGTCAGCACCGAGATGGGCGAATTCGACTATGATTATTTGATCGTCGCCTCCGGCGCGGGGGCTGCTGCCTCGCATGTTCCCGGTGCGGGCGAGTTCGCCCATTCGGTGTGGACGGTGCGCGATATGCTCCATCTGCGGCGGGCATTCTTGACTCTGAGCGAAGCCGCCCGGCAGGGTGAACGCCGCGAAGTGCTGTTCGCACTGCCAGAACACCCGCGCTGCCCAACGCCGCTGTACGAAGTCGCGCTCATGCTCGATACATGGCTGCGCCGCCAGCACATTCACGACAGCGTGCATCTTACGTTCGTGACTGGCGAAAAGCACTATCTACAAGATTTCGGCGCGAAGATGCACGATCTCGTACTTTCTGAGTTTGAGGAGCGCCGAATCGATCACTTCACCGATGCGCCGCTCACCCACGTTACGCCGGATGCGGCACAGATCACCAACGGGCTTCAACTCCCCTATGACCTCCTGATCACCTTCCCGCAGCAGGCGGCGAACATCCGCTTTGAAGGATTGCCCGCCGACGAACACGGTTTCATCAGCGTTGACCCCGCCTCGCGGCAAGTCAACGGGCATCCTGAGATTTACGCGGTTGGAGATGCCAGCGATTTTCCGCTCAAGATGGGCTATCTCGCCTCGGCGCAAGCGGACGCCGCCGCTGATCACCTGAGCGCGCACCTACACGGACGCGAACCCCGCGTGCACTTCAAACCAACAGCGGTGGTCATGCTGGATACGCTCGACCACGCCGCCTTCGTTCGCGTCCCGCTGAATGGTCAAGGAAAAGCGTCACGAACACAACGCTACCGGATGGGCGTTTCTCCCACATGGCGCATGAGCAAACAGGTGTTAGGGGTGTATGTACCTTGGCGGGTGCGTGCGGGCAAGCCGTTTAACGCCGGACTTCCGTATCAGGGCATGAAAGCGGGTTTGAAGGCGCTCACAGGTTTGTTTTCGAATGCGGACGAAGAAGCCGCTTTCACCACTTAAGCGCGTTCTTGAATAGTAGATGCAGGTTTTTTGGAGAGGGACAGGTTTTCAGCCTGTCCCTCGCTTTTTGAGTCGCTACCGCTGATGAGCGCTGAAAAATGTCCAGATCGTCGCGGTTGCGTCAAGATCATTCGTCGTCAAGCCTAGTTGACTGAATCCCCGCAAGGGATGCCCCGCCCATGTATGCCCCCCGCGATACACACCGATTAAACTAACTTCGGCATCGTTTGTGCAGTTCTCGTAAGTCTCGATCAATACGCGTGTTTCATCTGCGGGATCGATATCGGGGAAATCAACGATTGCGCTTGGCGCTTCGCACCCGTTGCGATTCGCCCAAAACGCGGCAGTATCCAATGCCGATAAATACCCCGTTCCACTCTGCGTGACATACCCCAACCAAGGGATCACTGTGTCATTCGTGCCGTGTATCAGCATAAACGGAATCGGCGTCGTCCCCGTGCATTCGCTCAGAATATACTGCGGCATCGTCGCGGCGACCGACGCCACCGCCGCGACAGTCTCCGGGGCGCGGCATGCCACACGCATCGACATGAATCCGCCCATCGAGTAACCCGTAAAGTACACACGTGATGCGTCGATGTTCAGCGTGTCTTGCATACTCAGCACAAGCGTGGTCAAAAACGAAACATCATCAATCGTGTCATCAATACGCGGATCACCGATGCGCCCATCATTCCAGAAGCCGTTTAAGCCATCCGGGTACACGGCAATGAAGTTCGCCAATTCGTTCAACGGGCTGAAGTCCGTGATCGAGATCATCCCCTCGCCGTTGCCGCCCGCACCATGCAGCACGACCACCAGCGGCATCGGTGCTTCACTCGGAAAGTAGCTTTCGGGGATCGAGACGATGTAGCGGCGATCACGCCCGCCAAACGGCTGACTCACCGCGAAAATCCCCGGCTCGGTAAAGATATTTGACAAATCAACGGGCGTTTCCGTTGATTCAGGCACAGCAGGCGTTACCTCAGGCGTGGCATCCTGAGCTGTAGCGGATATCGCGCACAAAGCGATCACAAGGGTAAGGAGCAGTCGTTTCATACATACACCTTTTCTGGGAGCGTACCGGCATCATCAGGAATAGTCACCACGAGGGCGAAAAGTTCATCCGGGTATTTGTCAATAACACGATACAAGTGGTAACAAACCTGCAAAGAATAAATCCGGTATCAGTGCGCTGGACTAAAATTACAAATGAGCTAACACATCGGAGGGTACTCTATGAAAACACGTAAGCTCATTATTCTTTTGGCGCTGCTGCTTGCGGTTCTCGCGTTAGCAGTTGGCGCATCCGCTCAAGGCACGCCCGGCGATACCGATGGGGATGGCATCCCCAATGAAAATGATCGCTGCCCGCGCCAACCCGCCCCCAATACTATTGACGGTTGCCCCGGTTCACCGACGCTTCCACCGCCTCAGGTGGATGACCGCGACGGCGACGGCGTGCTTGATTTTGTTGATCGCTGCCCGGATCAAGCGGGGACAGGCTTCACCGAAGGCTGTCCAACGACAGGCGACACCGCACAGCCAACGCCTATACCGCCTCCGTTCCAATGGGAGACTTACACGGCGTGCATGGTCGCTAACCTCGGAACAGAAAATATCAACATTCGTGCCTTCATCCCCGATCCTAATAATCCCGCACAGCCCGTTTTTCTCGGCGTTTTGCAGCCCGGTCAGCAGTTCGCGCCCGTCTACGTCGATTATGACGTGAACAATACCCCATGGTATGCGGGAGTCGGCGCGCAGCTCGGTCTGGCAGACGGTCAAAGCGGTTGGGTGAACGGCGTCGTCACCACCAACAACGGCGTATGCGATTACCTCTCCGCACCGCCGACGACAGGTCGCGCAGTCGCTGACTCCCGCATTTGTTTAGTCCTCGTGCCGGATGGCGAAGATATACCCGTATTCAGCCGCAATTTGCCGGATGACACGCCGATCACACGGCTTGAACCCGGTTCGATCTTCCCGGCGTCCGGCGTGTTCCTCGATGAATCAGGTGCGCCTTGGTTCCGGGGGTTAGCCGAAAACGGATGGGTGCGCGGCATTGATGTCGTGACCGAAGGCAACTGCTTCCCGCTCATTCCGACCGATGTCCCCGATGTAGACGGAATTATTCCGCTTGGCGGTGGCGGCGGCGGTACATGCCTGATCGTGATCCCGGAATCCGGCATTGGGTTGTACAACATCAAAGCGCATGATCCCACCGCCTTGATCGCCACGTTCCAAGAGGGCGTTACGTTCCAAGCGACCGGTGCCGGAATGGATGCCGACGGTCATCTGTGGTATTTCGGCGGCGGATGGGTGGACAGCGCCGAAGTGCTGGCGACTGGGAACTGTTTAGGGTTGCCTGAACCCGCTCCAGCCGACCTTGATCAGTGCCAAATCCTGATCCCGCCATGGAATCCTGATGTGAACATGTACGAACAGCCTGTCGCTGACCCGGCATTGTTGATCTACGCGATTCCGGCGGGTGCAATCCGCATCGCACTTGCGAAGACATGGGATGCAAACAGTCAAGTCTGGTATTGGGCAAATTACGGTCAAGGCGGATGGGTCTCTGGTTCAGAAGTGATCGTCCTCAACCAAAGCGTGTGTAATGATTTGGTGCTTGTCGCCCCGCCAAGCGACCCGAACGTGTGCTTGATCACCATCCCTGAAGGCGATGGTGTGAATGCGTATGTAGGTCCGGCGCACGACGACGCCTTGCTCTACACGGTGCTGTCCCCCGGATGGACTGGCGTTGCCGAATTCGCCGATTTCGTGACGGGCACACTGTGGTATCACACCGCCGCCGGTTTTGTGAGCAACCATCAGGTGATCGCCACCGGAAACTGCGCTGATCTCCCGCCGTATACCTACGCTTCCAACGTATGCCACCTGTTCACGCCGTCGGATGTTCCCGGTGTGGTCGTCCTCGATAACTACGAAGGCGATATGTCCGGATTCGTCACGATGATTAACCCGGCAGAGCCGCTTGAAGCGCTGTTCGCTGCGACCAATTCGCAGGGGGTGCGCTGGTACTACGTCAAACCTTATGGGGAAGGCACAACCGCTCTAGGGTGGGTCAACAGCGAGGAAGTGATCGAGTTTATCCCGTCGGCGTGTGACAATGTGCCGCCGATGATTATCTTCCACATCCCCGATTTCTTCCTTGAATTGGCGATCCAGCCGCTCGTCTATCCGTTCCCTGAGCCGATGCCCGTCATCGGGCAGTAAAACGTCGCCTCACAGACTCGGCTTTGTCTTATCCGCCTGCGCCCCTTCTTGAGGAAGGGGCGCGGGCGGCGTGACCGTTTTTGGTGCGGGTGACGTGATCGTTTCCGGCACGGGCGGCGTGTCCGTTTTTGGTGCGGGAGGCGCGGCGGGAGCGGGTTCGCTCACATAAGCCGGTAGCAAGAAGAAGAAGCGGCTTCCTTCGCCGGGTGTGCTTTCGACACCGACCGAGCCGTTCAACCGCTCCGCGATCCGCTGAACAATTGTCAAACCCAACCCATGCCCGCCATCACGCTGCGCTTGTAAGCGGCTGAACGGGATGAACAAGCGGCTGATTTGCTCTGGCGTTAAGCCTGTGCCATTGTCCTTCACCCAAAAACGCACTTTATTATTCGGCGCTGGATCGCAACCGAGCGTGATTTCAGGCGGACGCCCGCCGTACTTGATCGCGTTGCTAACATAGTTCGTCCACATCGCCTCGACCCAAGGCGCATAGCCGACAGCGGGCAGCCAAGTTTCGGGAATCGTGATCTTTCCGCTGTGGGATTCGAGCAGCCCAGTCACCCGCCCCACCGCCAACTCAACCACCATCGGCATATCCAGCGGATTCACCGGCACTTCGATTCCCGCCCGCAGATGCGCCAGCAGCAGCAGTGCGTCGATGATGCCGTTCGCCGTTTCCGCGCTCGACATGATCGAGATCAACTGACTCCGCAGTTTGGCAACCGGGACGGTATCCAATTCTTCAGCTATCAGTTCGCTTAAGCCGATAATCGTTGCGAGGGGGTTTTTCAGGTCATGGGCGACCATGTGTGAGAATGAGTCAAGGTCTTCAACCAACTTCCCGCGTTCTTCAAGCGATTCTTGGAGCGCCTGCTGCGATTTTACGCGTTCGGTCACATCCGACATCACGAGCAAGCGTCCTTTGCCGGGGTCACCGCGCGCTTGCAGCGGCATTTGACTGATATTGAAGTACCGCTCCGCGCTGCCGAACTTGACGGGCATTTCTTTCGTTTTCTGCTCGTTCACGCGGAATGTTTCGATCAGATCTTGCCACTGTTTAAACACATCGCGCGCAGGTTTCCCGATCACCGCTTCAGGTGCGAAACCCATCATCCGCTCGGCTGCATGATTGAGATAGACCACGCGGTTCGTGCTGTCCACCACGAAAACGCTCTCGCTCATGCTGGAGAGAATCGCTTCACGGGCAACAGGCATCACATCAAACAAGCGGTCTTGGAACAGCGCCCACGCAATCGCCAACGCGGACAGCGTAAACGCATACGGGATCACATCCAAGCCATCCGGGAAAACGCCCAACAAATACGGAATCGTGATCACAAGCGGCGTGATCGCGCCGACCAGCATCCAGCGTACTTGACGGCGGTACATCCCGCGTTCGCGCCGAGCAGCAATCGCGAGCAGAATCACCGCGATCACGATCAGCCCGCGCGTATAAATAATGTTGACCCAATACCACACACCCGATTCAAACAGGGTCGCGGTAAATCCAGCACTGCGATCCAGCGCGGTAATCGTCCAAATCCAGCCATGAAATTCATTGGTGAACGCAAAAATAAGCGTCATTAGTGAAGGAGCAAACAGCGCGGAGTATAAGATCGATTTTCGGATGCGTTGATCGCTGACGTACTGCAAGACCACGATCATCAAGAACGGCGGCGAAAGCACGCTGAGGTATTCGATTTTGAGGCTGGTCAGCACTTGTTCCGCCGTCAAACTGCCGATCTCAAGCGCATAACCGAGCGTGTACGCCATGATGCCGAGCGTCAACCCCATGTAAGCGTATGCGCCCGGTGTAGAGCGCCGCATCCACGAAGCGTAAAACGTGACCATCAGCAAAAATGCGCTGACAAATAAGGGCACCGCAAAAGGGGTGAATTGCCACGTCATTGTGATAAACACTTTACTGGTTGGCAGTTATACCCTTTATTGTATCGCGTTCTATGGTTTTCGTCGCACTATCGTGCTGAGATGCGGCGACGGTATCCATAAAGTGAACGTCGCCCCCTTGCCTTCGCCTTCGCTAGCGACCGTGATTCTGCCGCCGTGCGCCTGTGCGATTTCCTGCACAATTGCCAACCCCAACCCGTTGCCCCGGCGCGGACCGCGCGCTTTATCGACCTGATAAAACCGTTCGAAGATGCGCGGCAGTTCCTGAGGCGAAATACCAATTCCGCTGTCCTGCACCGCGACTTCGACGCCGCCGCTGCGGATAGCCGTGCGCACGCTGACTTCGCCGCCGTTTGGCGTGTAGTTGATCGCGTTGCTGATCAGATTGGTCAGCACTTGCACCAAGCGATCTCCGTCTCCGGCAATCGGGGGCATCGCAGACGCTTCAACCGTCAAGCGAATTCCTTTTTCTTTGGCGACGATCATGAGACGTTGACCGATGGCGGCGGCAAGCTGTCCCATATCGACGGGCGCTATCTTCATGGATAAGCGCCCTGCTTGCAGTCGTGCCAAGTCGGTAAGTTCGACCACCATCCGGTTAAGGCGCGCGGCTTCGTCATGAATGATCCGCGCCGATTCGACCGGATCGCCAACGCCGTCCATGATCGCTTGCGAAAAACCTTGAATCGACGTGAGCGGCGTCTTGAGATCGTGCGACACGTTGGCGAGAAAATCTTGCTGTGAGCGATGACTCGACTGCACATTTTCGCTCATTGTGTTGAACGCTTCGGCAACGGCGCGCACTTCGAGCGGACCGCGAATCGGCACGCGCTCGCTGAGGTTGCCCGCCGCCAAACGTGATGCCGCGTCCGCCACTGTTTGCAGTGGCTCAGCGACACTGCGGCTGATCAACCGCGCCAGCAGAATCGCCACAATCAGCCCGACCGCGCCCGCTTGCAGCAAAATCGGCAGGAGTTCTGTACCGAACTCGCTCAACGTGTCTTGGAGCGTCTGCTGCGGCAGCGGATCAGCGAATAACAACGCATTGGCGAAGTTCCGCTCCGGCGTGGACAAGCCGACGAACAGCCATGCACCACCGTCCGGGTTTTCAAAGCCGCCGCGCACCGCTTCAACGGAGGCAAGCGCGTTAATGCTCCCGCGCCGGATCACCGCCGGTATCGCATACGGCTCAGAACTGCCTTCAAGCTGTTTCCCCGGTTCGATCAAGCCAGCGCTGTCATACACCACCGTTCGATCATTGCCGTTGAGGAGCAGAATTCGCACCTCGCGTTCGTTCGCAAGCACGCTGAGCGATTCATACAGCGCATCAGCGCGTGCTTGCGGATTCAGCATCTCGCGCACCGAGTCCGGGCGGGATTCCGCGATCAAGTCGCTGATGTCGGTCGTGAATGCCAGCGCCGCTAACCGCTGGTACGTCGGCTCAAGCGGCGCGGGGCGCGTGTTGAGGATCAGCACGAACGCCCCCGCGATCATCCCTAAAGCGACGAACAGCAGAACAACATACGAGACAAACAAGCGGTTGCGCAGTGCGGCGAAGAACATGATTGACCTCTCATCACCACCGCCCGTGATCACCTAAGGCGGCGTGGATTAACCGTCCAAGCGGTAACCGACACCCCATACCGTGTCGATAGTCGGACGCATACCTTTAAGTTTGTGGCGCAAATGCGCGACATGCACATCGACTGTGCGCGTTTCTCCGGCGAAATCATATCCCCACACGACATCGAGCAGTTTTTCGCGGGTGAAGACCATGCCTTTATTTTCTGCCAATGTCAGCAGCAGATCGAATTCTTTCACGCGCAGCCCAACTGATTCGCCATCGACAGTCACAAGCCGCCGTTCGGGATAGATCACCAAATTTTCGATAGCGATCACGCGGTCAAGCGGCGGTTCAGGCGCGAGAATTCGTTTTTCGGTGCGGCGCAAAATCGCCTTCACGCGGGCGACAAGCTCACGCGGGTTAAACGGCTTCGTCAGGTAATCATCTGCGCCCAATTCCAGCCCAACGATCCGGTCAATATCATCACTCCGCGCCGTCAGCATGATGATCGGCACATCGCTTTCGGCGCGCACGCGGCGGCACACTTCCCACCCGTCCAACTGCGGCAGCATCAGATCAAGCACCACCAGCGCGGGTTTCTCATCAAGAATCATGCGCAGCGCCAACAGCCCGTTATCGGCGCTGTTCGTTTTGAATCCCTCTTTTTCGAGGTAGAGCTTGGCGAGATCGATGATGTGCTGCTCATCATCGACGATCAAGATCGTGTCAGCCATGCGATAACTTGCCTTTCGTCTCGGTCTAGGATTCCACTAAGTTGTTGCCGAAGTGTTATCAGAAGACTTTGATTCCTCACTTTTTGGGGGTGTCACCAAGACTTTATCGACACGGTTGCCATCCATATCGACGATCTCAAACGTGTAATCGCGCCATGTGAAGTGTTCACCCGCTTTCGGAATGTGCCCACACTGAGTCAGCACAAATCCGGCGAGTGTCTCAAATTCATCGTGCGCGCCGGGGATTTCGTCCGTATCGATCAAGTCGATGAAGTCATCAATCGGCATCATCCCATCCAACAAGAATGATCCATCCTCGCGGCGCGTCACCGAAGGTTCTTCGATATCCCCGACGATGTCCTCCAAAATGTCTTGGATCGTGATCATCCCTTCTAGCCCGCCGTATTCCCCGATCACGAGCGCGCTGTGATGTCCGGTTTCGCGGAAGCGCTCTAACAAGCGTCCAGCGTACATGCTTTCCGGCACGAAGATCGGCTCGTGCATCACGGCGCGCAGATCAAACGGCTTACCTTGAAAGAGATGTGCCAGCATATCTTTCGCGCTTAACAAGCCGACCACATGATCGAGATTGCCATCGCAGACGGGAAAACGCGAAAAGTTACTTTCGACGATCTTGTGCTGATTTTCTTCCGGCGTATCGTCGATATTCAGCCACACGATCTCGGTACGCGGCGTCATAAGTTGGTTGATGCGGCGCTGCTCCAACCCCAACACATTCTCGATCATATCCGTGTTTGCTTCGGCAAAAACGCCCGCCGCGACCCCCTGCTCGACCATCGCGACGATCTCTTCTTCCGTCACAGGCGGGTCTTTGCTAGGGCGAACGCCCATCAAACGCAGCACGAGATTGGTCGAAGCGGTCAAAAAGCTGACGAGCGGGGCGGTAACGCGCGATAGGACTCGCATCGGCGGCGCGATAAACGACGCGATCGCCTCTGGTGAGCGGACGGCAAGCGCTTTGGGGACAAGTTCGCCGATGATCAGCGATATATAAGTCGTCAGCAGCACAACCAGCGTAAAACTGATGCCTGCTACATAAGGCTCAAGCGGCGATCCTTCCACCCGCAGCGATACCGCGAGTTGTTCCGCAATCGTCGCGCCCGCAAACGCACCGCTGATTTGCCCGATCAACGTGATCCCGATCTGCACCGTCGAAAAAAAACGTCCCGGCTCTTGCGCCAGTTTCAAAGCAGCGGCAGCATTCTTGTCACCCTCGTCTGCCCGCTGCGAAAGTCGCGCCTTACGCGCCGCGACAACAGCAGTTTCGGACATCGCGAATATTCCGTTCACAACCGACAGGATGACGATGATCAACAGTTCCATTGCGCGCTAAACCTCTCCTATGTCAGGGGTTCTGCGGCTCCGTATCCCACCGCATATTCACAAACGTGCGTTGTATCAGAAAATGATAACGTGACAAAAGTGTGTTCGTCACCTGCTCGTCCGCAGGATGTTCGATGCTTAAAGCGCCGCGCATACCTAATCTTCGCGCAGCATACGCGATCAGCGCATCGTCATATAAGCCTATATAGTCCGGGTCAACCATGAGGGTGAGGTGAATGGTACTGGCGGCGACCGCGTTTTCGATCCAAAGTGACGCGCCTACATCCCCGCCCGAATCGCGGATCAAGAGATGTTCAATCGACCGCAAATTGACAAAATCGCGGATCATGCGTGTGAATGACGGTCGAAACAGCCCCGCGAACGTCGGTCGCAGCCACCCGACCCCTCCCATATTCGGCGGACGCGCTTTTTGCGCCAGCGCGTATTCTGCCTGCCACTCGTTCGGTCGCCGCTGTGTGATGTAGAGATTCGGATCGGCGGGAAGACTTGGAACGCGGTTCATACTTGACCGCCGCCAATGATTCCACACGCGCTCCGTCCGAAATCCGAGTGACTCGTACAACCCACGTGCGACTGCGTTGCGCTCTTCGACTTGCAGGAGCGCAATCGCTCTCGAATGGCGCGTGCGTGTTTGAATCGAGTTCAGGCTCGTCAGCATCAGTTGGCGGGCGATTCCTCGCCCCCGGTAGTCAGGGTGGGTGGCGACGTTGGCGATCAAATACACTGCGCCGCCGTACCATTTGAGCGCGCCGCTCGGTAGTGCCGCCGGGTAGATGCTGACATTGCCGATCACCTTCCCCTGTTCGACCCACACGTAGCCCATGCCCATGCCCTGCACGAGATCGCTGGATGCGCCGATGACGTTGGTCAAACGTCCCATATGGCTGAGGGCGCGCATTTCGCGCACGGCGGCACGCCCATTCGCATCCATCGAATCAGCGAATGCAACTTCGATCAAATCTGCCAGCGCACCTAGATCAGTTCGCAAATTGACCGGACGTATACCGTCCTCACCAGAGGCGGTAGCTTGAGGAAATGTTTGGCTGATGCCCAATCGAAACTCTAATACGAAACCTGTTTAGACTTTTCTTTATTCTATTCTAGCCGCTTCCCCCATGAATAGGGGAGAAAAAATCATGATACACAATTTCCGATTTTGGCAAGATATATGTTATAGTGGTGAATGTGGCGTTGCAGCTCGACTCTCTTCATTATTGAGTCGTAATTCATTGGAGGTCTTATGCTCCTGAACCGCTTGACGGCACTGCTTAGTGCAGTGCTCACCAACTGGGGCGTCAACGCCGACGAAGAGAAAGCACAAGGATTAGTCGAATACGCACTCATTCTGATGTTCGTGGCAATGGCAGTGATCGTGATCCTTGTGCTTCTGGGACCCACGATTGGGAACGTTTTCTCGAATGTGATTGTCTTTCTCTAAGTCACGCATCGATACGATGCACGCCTCACGAAGACCCCACCGTTGTACAGGTGGGGTCTTTCGTTTAGACTAGGCAGCGCATGGTTGAAGGAGAGTCTATGTCTCGATACAGTTCTTCATCACTCAGCCGACGCCGTTCCGGCGGTGGAGCGTGGCTGTGGGTGGTGATGGGCATGATTTTGGGGTTGATGTGCGCGGCGGTGTTCTTCGTGGGCGCGCTGGCTTTCGGCGCGATCTTGATCGATCCTGCCGCCATTGCCGCCGCGAATTCCACGCAAACCCCTTGGATCATCACATCCACCCCGCCCCCGGTAACGCCCACCGATCCTCCAACGCTTACCCCGACGGCTACCGTAACAAACGAAGTGCCGTTGATCGTCCAGCCACCGACGGCATCACCCACGTTGAATCCGACGCTTCAAACACTGATTCCCACCGCTGCGCCTACGACGGGCGGCGATGCCATTCAGGGCACGGGAACAACGACCACCGTTTCCACCTCACTGCTGGCATTGGCGAGTGAAATCCGCTTGATTGCGGGCGGTACATTCCAAATGGGAACAACCGCCGCTGAAGTTGTCGCCGCTGTTGATGAATGCTTGGCGGGTTACGGCGGTGCTGCCGGAACATGCCAATTGAGCTGGGGCGAAGACGCGCAGCCGCAGCACGCCGTCACGGTCAGCAGTTTCAGCATGGAAGTAACAGAAGTTTCGTACCAGCAGTTCGTCGCCTTCCTTAATGAGATGGGTCCCGGCAGTCACCGGAACGGCTGTTTCGGTCAGCCGTGCGCCCGCACCAATATCGAAGCGTCGGAAGTGGCGGAGATTCTGTTCGACAGCGCCAATTACAGCGTCGTGCCGACTTTGCTCAATTACCCCGTCACCAACGTGACATGGTACGGTGCGCGTGCCTACTGTGAAGCGCTCGGTCGCCGTCTGCCCACCGAAGCCGAATGGGAGCGCGCCGCGCGTGGTGATGACGGACGCATTTATCCTTGGGGTGTCTCGTGGAATGCGGACTACGCCGCCACCAGCCGCACAGGTGAAGCGCGCGTCCCGGTCGATCAATACGCGAACGTGCCAAGCGCTTACGGCATCATCAATATGGCGGGCAACGTCGCGGAATGGGTGAACGACTGGTACGGCGCGACCTATTATGGTTCTGCCGACGCAAGCTCGCTTGATCCACAGGGTCCCGCAACCGGTTCCGAAAAATCGGTGCGCGGCGGCGCATGGAGCAGCGTGCCATTCTTTGCCCGCACGATGCACCGTCAAAGCTGGCAGCCGAACGATCCGCAGGCGTGGATTGGTTTCCGCTGTGTCGAGGATATTTCGGCAGCGCCGGGAACAACGGGCGGCGGAACAGGCTTGCTCCCCGGTCAGACCGCGCCAACGCCAAGCCCTGATCCGGCAACAATTGGCTTGCCGAGCGGCGGTACAGGTGGCAGTGAAGAAGACGCGAATACCGTCCCGACACTCCCACCCGCGCCGACCACCAGCCCATAACTTATCCGATCAAAAAACCCCTGACGCATCCCGCATTGGAATGCGTCAGGGGTGTGATAGGGCGAAACTCCTAATTACCTTCTGGCAGCGTCCACATCAAATGCATGACCGTAACTTCACCGCCATGCTCACGGCGCGGGATCGTCTCATCGTAACGCAGCGTGAATGATGTTCCCTTCGGTAAAAACCGCTTAGCATAGCCGTAAACCCCACCATACAGAATGTCGTCTGGCGCTGGATAGCGGGCATCAATCCGCAAATGATTCGGCTCGACTTCGTTGATGGTCGTGTATCCGTAATCCGTCCCGCGATTCACCATCGCCAGTGAATGATTAAAGGCTTGCATCACTTGAACAAAGGGCATCTGATCAAATTCGGGCGGCATAGGCGCACCCATGACAGATGCCAGTGCAATGCTCACGAAATCCATCATCGAGCCTTCACGCTCGGCAAGTGTATTAAATACATCAAGCTGTCGTTGAAAAGGATACCATTGATCGGGCAGAACTTGATCCAGCCCTAACTGTGTATAAATTTCGCGGTAGTTCGGTTCATTGATGGAGTTACGATAGGAAATGATCAACGCACCCAAAATTTCATGATCCGGGCTGAAAACGGTGTATCGCATGAACTTACCTTTCTTCGATGAAGTCTGCGATGGATGTAAGAAAAACGCGATAGCAAAACTGTTTTATACGTGGAAACGATAATCAAACGCTCTGCTCACGGGCGGAAGTCTACTTCTTGCGATCTTGGGTGTCAATGTTTTCACCGCTTCTTAAAAACAGGCTTCAATGTGAAAAATGCCTCACCCTTAAACTGGCAGTGAAGCATTTTTAATCATCAAACAGTTTGTAGAAAATTAGGCGTCTTCTGGCGGTTTAGTGAGCGGATACATCGCGTAGCTCAGTATATACAGCGCCGCGTCTCCGTGCGCTTCAGGCGGTGCGCTTTGCGCTTCAAATTCCTCAACCAGCGCGTGAAGCCGCGCATAGAATTCTTCTGCTTGTGCTGGCGTTAAATAACTGCGCCCGCGCCCTACTGACACTTTGCGATGCGTCGGCGCATCCGGTGCGGTATTGATCGCACCCGACTGTACCGCCCGCCGAATCTCGTTTTGTGCGCGGTTGATCGTCGCATCCATGATCGCGTCAAAACCCGGATTCGCGGAATCCTTGCCTCCGGGTGTGAGGAGGGTATGCCGAATATTGAAATTACGCGCTCTTAAGCCGTAATGCTTCTCAATAATGCCGGACACGATCCGCGTGTCGGTCACGACGATTAAGCCGTGTTCTTCCATTAAGTTGATATGGTAATACAGCTTGGTGGGAATGACATCGAGGAGCACCGCGATCTGTTTAACGGTTTTCGCGCCGTCCATCAAAGCTTCGATGATCTGCTGCCGCAAGGGATCAGAAAATACCTTCAGCGTCTCCAATGAGGTGATCGTGAAGGTATCTTCTGGATGAAGCTCGCCGCTTGTACCACTTATAGAGGAATCGGTGTCGGTGTCCATCGCCTTCTATCTGTGTGTGTGTTATTAACGCGCGTTCGTAACCAGCTTCGGTTCGACACGCGCCTTCTTCATCTCGGCGGTGCTGGTCGGGGCGGGGGAGATAGTGCGGGCGTTCTGAACCGCCTTCGCTTCTTCCCGCTGTGCCATCATTGCTACTTTCGCCAAACGCGCGGCTGCTGCTTCGCGCTGCAATTCACCGTGACGCATCCGGATGACTTCGAGTTCATTCACGAACATGGTTTTCTCCACTTGTCCTCATACGATAAGCATGCCGCGTTAAAGTCGGCTACAAACAAGAGCGCAAGTGGCATTTAAATTGATTTGAACATTCAATTGATATCCACATTGTATGTCACTTTTGCGCATTCGTCAAGCGCCGCCGCCCATGCTTTACAAGCTTTTAACGGTTTTACACAATCTCGGCTGCATTCCAGCCTATGCACATTGTACATTGAAACTTGTGAAATCAATCACAATGGTTCTATATCCATTTTTACGCGCTGCCATTTACCAAGTTTCAACCGTTCTACCGCATAATTCGAATGTGATGTGACGCACCAGAGCACTTGAGGAGGAACGCCTATGCCAACCCATGCAGAGATGCAAACACTGCAAGATAAAATCGTTCGTTGGGCGGCAGATCAAGCGCCTATCCGCGCCGTCCTACTGCTTGGATCACGCACCCGCCGCGATCATCCTGCTGATACGCTCTCCGATATTGACTTCGTGTTCGTCGTCGATGATGCCGCCCCTTTCACCGCGTCACCCCATTGGATTCATCAGTTCGGCGCGGTGTGGGTCTATGTTTTGGAGGACACAGGCGGCGGCGATCCCGAATACCTGATCGTGTACGACGGGGCACGCAAGGTTGATATTGTCTTTTGGCGCGTGGATCAGGTGCGCGGTGGTGTCGATCAGGGCAAACGCGAAGTCTTGGAACGCGGCTTTCAAGTCCTGTTTGACAAAGACGGTGTTCTCACCAGTGAACCGCCCCCAAGCGGACGCGGAATCATTCCGCCAAAGCCGGATCAAGCCGCATACGAAGCTGTTAACCGTACATTCTGGTACGCAATCTACCAAACCGTGCGCTGGCTGCGCCGCGATGAGCGCTGGATGGTTCAGTACAGCCTTTACCGTGCCCGCGCCGAGTGGCTGCGCATGCTGATGTGGCACACCCGCGCCGTAAACGACTGGGATCACGACACATGGCACGCCGGACGCTTCTTGAGTGAATGGGCATCCCCGGACGATCAAGCCGTGATCCCGCACCTGTTTGCGGGCTATGACCTCGATTCGTCATGGGAAGCACTCGACACCCTCATCGCTCACTTCCGCGTGATCAGCACCAGCGCCGCCGCGCATTTAGGACTCGTCTACCCTGCCGCCGTCGATCAGCACATCAGCGGATGGGTGGAGGATCAGCGCTCAACCACCGCAACTTTAGGGCGTAGTCCCACGTAGATCAGTGTGAGCTTGATGGTAGAATCAATCACATCGCGCAGAGACATGTGAAGGAGTAAACGCGACATGCCCGCATGGTGGGGAACCCGAAATGAGGTCTCGGTGCGGCTGCGTCAAGAATTCGATGCGATGCGGCTGACCTTCGGGGATACATTCAAGCTCAAAGTACCGCGTCGGGAGCGCGATCTGATGGCATGGGAAGGCGATGTCGAGATAAATCTCTCCATCCTCCGCGCCGATCAACGCACGCACAAGCTGCGGATCATCTACCCGAATGATTATCCTAATCGTCCGGCAGAGGCATACATCCTTTCGCCAGAGATCATCAGCAAGAAACATCAATACGAAGACGGGCAGCTTTGCCTTTTTAACCCCCGCGACGGCGAGCGTTACGGCTGGAATCCCGCGACATCGACGGCGGTCACGGTGGCAGCGTGGGCGGTTCAATGGTTGTACGCCTATTACACATGGCGCGAGACGGGAACGTGGCCCGGCGTAGAAGAACGGGTTGATCCGAACACGCCCCTTCCGCCGCGCTATCGCTAGAGAGGACGGATAATGCTTGGTCGGATCGTCGGCAGAAAAACATCAGTACCCAATCTTGTCGTCGCCCAGCGCGTGATCGACCACATGATGGCGGCGGCACAATCTTATCTTGAAGATGAAACGGGCGAGGCGATGGTCGGCATCGTCGCAGAAAGCGCGCACGGCGGCACGCCTACGCTCTATGTCTTGGACACCATCGCCCCGGATAGTACCGCGATCCGGCACTATCACACGTTTCAACAGGGCGACGAACGCCAAGACGAAATCTTGTATTGGTGGCGCGAAAATTGGCGCGCGTATCGTGCCGCGCTGCCTGCTGATGATCCCCTCAAGAAAAAGTGGGATGCGCCGCTGCATCACCTAGGGGATTGGCACAAGCAGCCCGGTTTTATGATTCAGCCGAGCATGGGCGACTTGATGACCGCCCTCGAATGGATTGCCGACTCGGAAAATGCGCTCGGTTTTATGCTCGCGCCGATTGTCACCCTCGGTCACGAATCGAGCAATGACGCGGGCGGAGTCACGACAAGTTTTCTGCTTATCCCCGACAAGGACGGGACGAATGTCCGCGTTGATTGGTGGTTTATCGATCTCAAATCGCGCGGTTTTGTGCCGATCACGCCAACGGTCTACCCCGATGATCAACTACCCGCACTCCCGGCGATCCCTTGGCACTTGAGCGCCGAAGAACGTTTTGATCTCGAATGCCGCCGCTTGAAAGATTACGGCATTTTCCTCTCGCTCTCGCTGTGGAACGCCGATGATCAAGTACCGCTCGATGTGTGCCTGCTCACTGCCCGCGCCGATTGGGATCACATGCTGCTGTTGATCACGCCGCATGATTATCCGGCACATCCCCCGCGCGCCCGGATCGCGCCGTTCATCCCGATGGGCGAAGACGATGATCTGTACCAGATTTTCGAGCAGGCATGGGCGCAGAGCCACCCTATCGAGATCACGCCGGAAACATGGAGCGATCAGCGCTGGTTGATCGATTACGTCAAGGAAATTGCGGCGGCGAAGAATCTTTCGCTTGATGTGCAAACCGCCCCCGCCGATCCGCCGCCTGTCGCTGAATCCGCTGTTATAGCGGAAGCCGCACCAGCGCCCGAACTCAGCGCGGATACGGCAGCAGAAAAACCGGCGGAAACGATCACAAAAGCCGACACGGCGAGCGGCGGTGATGACGACAAGACGAACGCATCAGAAAAGGACGCGGCGTTATGAATTGGGATCGTGTGGAGCGCTTGATCGGGGCGGGCAATCTCGCCGTGCTGGCGAAGAAAAAAGTCGCCGTGATCGGGTGCGGCTCTGGCGGCGGATTCGTCGCTTTAGGGCTGGCGATGAGCGGCGTCGGCAGTTTCGTTTTGATCGATGACGATGTGCTCGAAGAAACCAACATGGTGCGCCATGTCGCGGATCGCCGCTACTTAGGTCAGTCGAAGGCAGAAGCGGTCGCGGACTTGATCCGGCATCGCAACCCGAACGCGGCGGTCGAAGTGCGCATCGGGCGGCTTGAGGCGAACTTGGATGCGCTCGAAGGCGTTGATCTCGTCATCAGCGGCATTGACAACGAGCCGTCAAAATACGTCCTCAACGAAGCGGCACTTGCGCGCAGCCTGACGACGGTTTACGCGGGCGTGTACCAGCGCGGCGAAGGCGGCGATGTGGTGATCATTCACCCGTATGACGGCGCGTGTTACGCGTGTTGGGCGGAACAGGTGCGCGATGATCTCGCCAACGCCAAAACCGAAGAAACCGCCGAACTGGACTATGGTATGATCGGGAAAGATGGCACGTTGGATGCGGAACCGGGTTTGTGGCTGCATGTGACCCGTATTGCGGGCGCTCAGGCGGAAATCGCCTTGAATGAACTCCTTCGCGGCACGGATGCCTATCGACCACTCCCCGGCAGCACGCTGATCTTGGCAAATACCGCGCTTGAAATCTTGGAAGGGCAAATCAGTCTGCCCTATTCATCCGTGTGGGTGACGATCCCGCGCAGCCCAACCTGTCTGGTGTGCGGCGGTCATTATGCGGCGGAAAACGTACTCGAAGCCGACGAGTCCGCCGTTTCAGTTGATGAAATGTTTCGACAGGCTGGTTTATCCGTAGACGATCAGGACGAGTGAGCAGACGATGGCGGACGAATACACAAACATCCCCGCAGACGAACAGGAGACTTCCGGCGAACCGGTCGCAGCGCCTGTACCGCCCGCGACTATGCCCGAAGCCGATACCAGCGCGGCGGGCGATTCGGTAGAAACGTATGAAGAACGGCTGGAAAGGCTCGGCGGCGAACCCGCCCCCGTGATCACGCCGGAGGAATTCGCGCGGCTTCAGAAAGCCGGGCAGGTGCATATTGATGCGCGCGGGCGCGTCCGCACCACGCGCCGAGAAGAAAGCGATGGCGGTGTTTCGCTTAAGAAGCGCCGCGCATGGTATCAGAGCTAAGGACAATCCTAATTGCCGATTTCCGATGTGGCGCAGCTTCAAAAAAATCTCGTCAGCGTGCTGAAAGCGAATGGCGACCTGCACGATCCGGCGGTTGAGGCGGCATTTCTGGCGGTTCCGCGCCATGCGTTCCTGCCAGAGATTCCGCTTGAACAGGCTTACGCTAACCAGTCGATTCTGCTGAAGCGGCAGAGCGACGGCAGCGCGATCAGCACGATCAGCCAACCGAGCATGATCGCCCAGATGCTCGAACAGCTTGCGCTCGTGCGCGGGCTGAACGTCCTTGAAATCGGAACAGCAACGGGTTACAACGCCGCCTTGATCACGCACATCGTCGGCGAAGGGCGCGTGACCTCGGTCGAAATGGAAGCAGACTTGATCGAACACGCCGAACGGAATCTCCAGCGCATCCAGATGCGCGGCGCAGTCTCGATTGTGCAAGGGGACGGCGCGGCAGGGTACGCCCCACGCGCCAGCTATGACCGCATCATTTCGACGGCGAACGTGTACGATGTTCCCCCGGCATGGGAGCGCCAACTGAAGCCGTCGGGCGTGCTGGTCACGCCGATCTGGTTAGAAGCGCTACAGGTCAGCGCGGCATTCCGCTTTGAACCGGGCGGCACGCTCTACAGCGATCACAATCTCCCGTGCTGGTTTGTGCATCTGCGCGGCGTAGATGCGATGCCCGATCTCAGCGAACGGGTCGGCAGCACTTCGCTTGAACTCACCTCATCGCAGATCGAACGGATTGACGGGGGCGCGCTCCAATCGTTCATGAGCGATTGGGCGGAAATCAACTATTTTGATCGACCGCTCACTTGGTCAATGCTGTTTGCGGGATTCATCCCGTACATGACCATCCACCTCCCGCTCGAAAATACGATGGCGTTTTACACCGCCCCGGAAGACATTGCGCCCTACGGCGTGAGCGGAACCGGATTCGCCTTGATCGCGCAGGGAAGCGCGTGTTTTATCCCGCTGGATGGCAGAGGCGCGGCGCACTGCTTCGGCGCGTCGGACGCTTTCATGACAACACAACAGATGCTCACCGATTGGATGGCAGCAGGTCAGCCGACGATTGATCGTCTGCGCTTGCGGCTGCATCCGCGCGGCGCGCTCACATCCGTCTCGCAAGGACGGCTGTTCCCCCGGAAGAATCATGATCTGCACGCATGGTTAGAACCAGCGTAAATCGAAAGGGGCGGGAGATGGGCGACGGACATGTTGTGGTGATCGGCGCGGCGGGTATCGATATCAAAGTGCGCACGGGCGACACGATCACATGGGGGGAAAGCAACCCCGGCGTGATCCGTAACAGCGTCGGCGGGGTGGCGCGCAACATCGGCGAAAACCTTGCGCGGCTGGAAGTCAAAACCTATTTGCTGACCGCCGTCGGACGCGACCGCCAAGGCAAGCGCGTTTTGAATGCCTGTGAGCAAGGTGGACTCGATATTTCGCGGGCGCGCGTCATCAAAGAAGCGCGCACCGGCACGTATGTGGGTTTACTCAAGCCCAACGACCTCCGATGGGAAATCGTCGTCGCCATTCATGATTATGACGTGCTGGAATCGGTCAACCGCGATTATCTGCTCAAGCAGACGGATTTGATCGCAGGGGCGGAAATGATCGTGATCGACACAAATCTTTCCGACGAAGCGATGGCGACCGTGTTTGAACTCGCGGGACGTTTCAACGTGCGCGTCGCCGCCGATCCAACCACGCCGCAGCTCGCCGCCAAACTGTGCGATTTTATCCCGCATCTGTACCTGATCACCCCGAACGCCGCCGAGACTGCCGCGTTGTGCGGAATGGTGTCTCCGGCGCAAGACCGCGAGTCGTCGATTGCGGCGGCGCGTAGTCTGGTGCAGTTGGGCGCAAAGATCGCTGTCGTCACGATGGGCGAAGTCGGGCTTGCTTACGCCGATGCCAGCGGCGGCGGCTTCATTGGCGCGCTGCATACCAACGTCGTTGATCCGACAGGCGGCGGGGATGCGTTCACAGGCGCGGTGATCTTCGGCTTGCTCAACAATGTTGATGTGGACGAAGCGATGCGGCTCGGCGCGACGGCGGCGGCGCTCAATGTGCAGAGCAAAGAAACCGTGCTGCCAGAACTCAGCGTCGAACTGCTGTACGACAAGCTGATGACGTAAAAGCTCCTCACCCTCTGCTCCTTTACCCCCTTGCGTGGGAGAAAGGGAACAGGGGGCTTGTCCGATATTCAGCTCGCGCTGTTTTGCCCTCACCCCGGACGCTGCGCGTCCCGCCCCTCTCCGTCAACAGTTCACGGGACGACACTTTTGCCTTGATGTACTGCTCCTCACCCCCTGCCCTTCTCCAACCTTCGGTTAGAGAGGGGAGAACGCCGGGTGTTTTGCTCCCCCTCTCTATCGCTTGCGATGGAGAGGGGCAACACCGCGTGACCCGCACCGCAGCCCTAGACGCAAGCGGGCTGGGGGTGAGGGCGCTTTTCGCAAGGGAGAGCGAGTCCAAGTTGATTATCGGACAAGCCTTCGGGGGGTGAAAAGAGTTTTGCTTTTCCTCCGTTATTCCGATTGCGCGGCGATCCGCTCACCTGTACAATCGAGAGATCATCCATTCTTAACAAAGAGTGATCCCTGATGGTCTTGACCCTCGATCGCCCTTCCCAACGAACGGACGCCGCGCTCAAACCGCCGCTCAAATGGGCAGGTGGCAAGCGTTGGCTTGTCGAACATGTGCGCCCGTACTGGGAGCAGTACCGCGATCAGCGTTATGTCGAGCCATTTTGCGGCGGGCTGGCGATGGCGCTTGGGTTGCAGCCGGATTACGCCCTCCTCAACGACATGAATGCCCACCTGATCAATTTTTATCAGCATCTTCAGGGCGGCTTGCGGCTCGACATGCTGACAGGTTGGGACAATGACCGGCAGGTTTATCTCCAGCGCCGTGAGCGTTTTAACGCACTGATCCACGCCAATGCTTGCCACAGTAATGAGTCTGCTCAATTGTTCTATTTCTTAAACAAAACCGGGTATAATGGTTTGTGTCGCTTCAATAAGAAGGGCGAATTTAACGTACCCTTCGGCAAGTACAAACAGATCAATTACCGTGAGGAGGCGTTCCCGGAGTATTCGCGGGCGCTCGCGGATTGGCGGTTTGTCAGCGGCGATTTTGAACAAGTTGGGGTGCGTTCAGGCGATTTTATCTATGCCGATCCGCCGTATGATGTGCCGTTCGTCCAGTATTCGAGCTACGGCTTTAGCTGGGCGGATCAAGTACGGCTGGCGGGGTGGCTGGCGGCGCATGATGGACCGGTGATTCTGTCCAATCAAGCGACGCCGCGCATTATGGAGCTGTACCGCGATTACGGGTACGTGACAAGAACACTGGATGCACCGCGCCGGATTAGCTGCAACGGCAATCGTACTCCGGCGGTAGAAGTGCTGGCGTTCAAGAATATACGGGTTTAGGTGAGGGAAACGCTTTCCCCCCACTGATCCCGGTGGGGGTGAAGCATGGCGACGTATAACTTCCCCGGCAAACAGCGCGAATCCTACGAGCTGGTTGAGAAAGTGCGCGCATGGCTCGTCCGGCGCGAAGATGTTGCCGACGTGATCGATCTGCAATCCGATCCGCGCTTCTACTATCGCGGCGATCTGCAAATCACGCGGCGCGGCGGTATCATTCAGTATATCGAAGTCAAAAGCGAACCACGCTATTCGCGCCAAAACACCCCATTCATGGCAGTCGAGCGGTATTCGAGCGTCGAGAAAAACATCTCCGGCGGTCCTTGGTCAACCAGCGCCGATTTTTACGCGCATATTTACGCCGACGGGCTGCTCGTGATCATGAGTCGCCGCAAGCTGATCGGCTGGATTGACGGCGAATTAGGACGCGATTCGCTGGCGTTCGAGTACAAGCTGGTGAAAAACGAGACGTACACCACCGGCACATACTTGGTCAGCCGCGCAAGGGCAAAAACAGCGCTCGGCATCTTTTACCGGGATTATGAGATTGCTTGAGGCGTCTCCAAATCAAGGGCATAGCGCATGATCGTGTAATAGGCGGCAATCGCGCCGTATTCTGCATAGGACGCGAACAACCGATCCATCACATCCGGATCAAGCCGCCCTTTGATACCGAAAAAGTAGCGGTTCACAGCCGTCCGCAGCGCGACATCTGCCCGCCCAATGTAGAGATACTCCCCGGTGGCGCGGATCGTCGCCCATGCCGCCGTCCAATGCCCGACTCCGTGCAGCGCGATCAACTGCGGGTAGCGTACCGCGTTTGGCGCATCGCGCAGCGACTCAAGATCGATCTCACCTTCGACCACCCGCCGCGCCACCTCGATCAGCCGCCGCATCCGAATAAACGTGATTTTCGTCGGCGTCAAGTCTTCGACCGTCGCAGCGGCGATCCGCTCAACCGGCGGGAAGGTGTAATACGTGTGACCGCCGTATTCCAGCGATGCGCCGCCCCATTGACACAAAAACCGCTCCGCCAACTGCGCCGCGCGTAAACTGATCTGCTGTTCGATCAGCGTGACCATGAGCGCATCGAATAAGCGCTCGAACCGGAACGAATGCAGCCCGACGAGCGGCGCGATCACCTGATCGAGCGGCGGATTCTGCGCCGCATACGCCAAAAACGGGCGGTGATCGCGCGCCGGATTCAGCACATGCACCACATCCGACCACAGCGCGCCGTCATCAACCGCGCCGTGATGCGCGGCGACTTCAGCGCGCACCGCCGGATCATCAGGCGTGCCGACTTCGTGAAACGCCACCAACGCCAAGCCCGCGCCCGCCCGGAATACGCGGCGGTACACGCCATTTTCGACATGACCGAGCACCGAATAGGCGCTGAGTCCGCGAATGCTCAACAAATGGGCATAGGGCGGGAACAAACGAACGATCAAGCCTGCGCTCCGGTCATCACGTGACGGCGCAAGAAGCCTTCGACCGTCTCAAACACGGTTTCACGTTCGCTGTCTTGTGGGAGGATATGCCCGCTGGTTTCGAGCGAGTGCGTTTCGACGGTTTCCGCGCCGATCCGTGCTTGAATTTTCGCCATATTTTCGTAGGGGATCGTTTCGTCTTTGCGGCTGTACACGAGCAGAGTCGGCGCGGTCACGTTGGGGAGGTGTTCGTAAGCGTAATCAGTCATCTCGTTGAGTTCCGCGACCCCGCGTGACGCCCAAATGTCGTAGCGCACGCGCCCTAACGCGGGTTCACCGCGCCGTGTTTGCTCCGCTTTGATCTGCGCGATCAGGGGACTGGTATCGGCTTGGTTGCTGTATGGCATGACGTAATGAAGCCAGCGCGCCATTTTGACCGTCCGCGATTCGAATGCGGCGGGGGCTGCCATTACGACCAGCGCCGACAGATCGATCCGTTCATCGCTGGCAAGTGCCATCGCCACGACACCGCCCATTGAATGCCCGATGATCACCACGCGATCCACCAGTGACGAGAGCAGGTAATACCCGTCAAACGCGGACGCCGCCCAATCTTCCCAACGGATGCGTGCCAATGCCCGGTGATCTGTCCCGTGTCCTGCAAGGCGCATGCCGCATACGGTGAACCCCGCCGCGTGCAGGTGATCGCCCAACCAGCGCGGCTCGGCAGGCGTGGCGGTCAGCCCGTGCAGAACCAAAACCCCGGTCGATCCCCCGTGAAGCAGATAAGGCTGTGCGCCTTGCATATACGGAATCATGGCAAGTCCTTCTCGGTCGGCGTGCTATACTGTGAAGCATGACTTTAACATACCTTGAGGCGGGAAGGGTGTCCGCGATGAAGCGATTGTTTATGGTGCTCCTGTTGGCGCTGATCGCGCTGCCGGTCGTATTTGCGCACGCGCGCCAAAGTGAAGCCCTCGATCTTCCGGCGGATTTGTATGTGCTGCTGAACGATGGCGTTGTGCAGCGTTTCGGGGTTGGCGCGTCGGGTGTGATACAGGTCAGCCCGTCTGGGGCGTTCGTCTCCGATTTTGGCGTGGATGATCGCGGATCGCGGCTTGCTTACCGTACCGAGCAGGGCTTGTACACCATCGACTTGACCATCCCCAACAGCGCACCGTTCCTCGTCGAAGGATCAGCCGCCGGAGTCCCGCCGTATCGCGGTGAAGGCGATACGATCGCGTTTTCGCCGGGTTTTAGCGAAATTCCCGGCACTGCTATCGCCTACACCACGCTTGAAGGCTTGCGCGTCGCATTTTTGGGCGATACCTCGCCATCTTTTCAAACCTTCACCGACGGCTTGTTTACCGATTTGAGTTGGTCGCCGACCGGACGTTATCTTGCCGCCGAAAGTGATCAAAATATCTGGTGGATTTACCGCCGCGATGGCAACTCGCTGGCGCTGACCAGCATCATCGTCTCGTCGTTCGGTACATCGTGGGTGAGCGCGACCGAGATCGTGTTCGCGCCGAGCGAAGGCGGCTTGAAGATCATGAATTTGGCGGCGGCGAACCAGCAAACCGATCTGCTCGATGCCGGAGTCGAATATCGCTACCCGATCTTGACCGCACAAGATACGCTCGACTTCTTCGGGCGTGTTCCGGCGAATATCGAGATTCCGGCGGGCTACGGGGTTTTGCTCCGCTTGCGGCGCGGCGCGCAGCAGGTTGAAACAGCGGGTAATACGCCAATCGAACTCAGCGGACTGCGCTGGCTCCCCGGCGGATCGCTGATGCTGGCATTTCAAGGCGGTGTGCTGGCGGTGTTTGACCCCAGCAGCGGCTTCGGTTTCCCGCTCCCGATTGAAAATGTCGTCGCGTATGACTGGGGTCCGCTCGTACCGCCGGAACAGCTTCCCACAGGGGAGCCGCTCCCGTTGGAGCAGCCGGGTTCGGGCAGCCCGATCACACCGGAAATCGCCCCAACCGCGCAGCCCCAAGCGACACCGCAGCCGCTCGGCACGGCGGTGGGCATGAGTTTGCCCGCCGCGCTGTATTTCATCGCCCAAGATGGCTTTGGCGTGGCTCAGGTGTGGCAGCTTGCCACCAGCGGGCGACCTCCGGCGCGGCTGACATTTGCCGAAACCGATGTCAACGACTTCGCTGCCAGCACCGACGCACGCGCGATCTATTACTCCAGCGACGGCACGATCTGGCTTCAGCGAGCGGATATTGGTTTCCCGATCGGCTTGCAAGACTTGACCAGCTTCGCCCCCGCGCAGCCTGATCTTTCGCCGGACGGCACGCAGTTGGCATATACCGATGAAGAATTGGGCGTCTCGATGATCACGATTGACACCAATACGCCCGCCAGCAGCGAAATCTCGCGCTTGATGCCGAACATCGAACGCGACGGTGAACGCTACGAGTACGCCCGCCCGCGCTGGTCGCCGCAAGGGGATCGGCTTCTGGTCGAAGTCGGCATTTCGCCAATCGCGGGCGGCGAGTCGCGCTTCGCGGTCGGCGTATATGATCTGCCGAGCGCCGCGCTCTACACTACCGCATCACTGGCGGCGAGTGATCCGCGCACGGCGAACGCCCGCTGGTTGAGCGACGGTCGCATTCTCGCGCACGCGGACGCAAGCGCCGCCGGAGTTGCACCCGGCTATTATGTGTATGACGTGATCGGCGAAGGCGCATCGCCAACACTTGCCGCCGCCCTTCCTGCCGATACCGTGATTCGCGCCGATGTCGAACTACGCACCGGAGTGATCCGCGCCCTTGCCGCCTCCGCCGTCGATCCGGGTGCGCCGCTCCGGGTGATCGATGTCACACTTGCTGACGGCACCATCAGCGAGATCGTCAGCCTCTCCACCGCAATTGGATCGCCGCGTTTTTCCCCGGATGGTGCGTACATCGCCGGATTCCTCCGCGCCGAAAGTCAACTGGATCGCGGTGCGCTCCTCGTGATCAGTGTCTCAGGCGGTCGCCAAACCCTGATCAATCCGGTCGATGGGCTGGCGGGCGAAGTGTGGGGCATCACGTTCTAACCACTATTTCTAATGGAACATAAATCGTTAGATTTCTCATTTTTCAGGATTTGAGGCATAATGGACGTTATTGGGTGGTTTCTATAAGGGTGTGATGATCAAACGAGCACAATGTCCCCGCTCACTGGCGGTAAACTGCTCATTGAAGGATTCATGATGATGACTGGTGAACGCATTCTATTGGTCGAAGACGAGGCGCGCATCGCGCAGTTTATTGAGCGCGCCTTGATATACGAAGGCTACCGCGTCAGCGTAGCCCGCGACGGAGCATCCGGGTTGAGTATCGCCCGCGATAACCCTCCTGATTTGGTCATTCTTGACTGGATGCTGCCCGGTCTTGATGGGTTGGAAGTCTGCAAGCGGCTGCGCGCCGCCAGCAACGTCCCGATTTTGATGCTGACCGCCAAAGACGAAACAAAAGATCGGGTCGCGGGGCTGGATGCGGGCGCAGATGATTATCTCGTTAAACCGTTTTCGGTCGACGAACTGATGGCGCGTGTGCGCGCTTTGTTCCGCCGCAGCACGCCGTCATCGCGTCCGGAAGTTCTCCGTTTCAGCGATCTCACGCTCGACACAGGGACGCACCGCGCGTATCGCGGCGAACGCGCCATCGACTTGACGGCGAAAGAATACGAACTGCTCGAATTGTTCATGCGCAATCCGCGTCAGGTGCTCACCCGCGATGTGATCTTCGACCGCGTGTGGGGCTATGACTTTGGCGGCGAAAGCAATATCATCGAAGTGTACGTGCGCTATCTGCGTCAAAAGACCGAGCAGAACAACGAACCCCGTCTGGTACATACCGTGCGCGGCGTCGGCTACGTTCTGCGTGAGGAAGAATAGCGCGGCACTGCCGCCATCATGACCCTACGCAATCGCCTGATCCTGCTGTATTCCGGGCTTCTGGCGGTGATCATCATCCTGTTTAGTACGATGCTGTACGGCGTCACCCGGTGGACGCTCGTCAACAGCGTCGATACGACTCTCGTCCAAACCGTCGAGCAGGTGATCGCCAACAGCCGCCCGTTCGTCGTGTCCGAGTTTGGCGATCCATCCCTGCGCCTCAGCTTACCGGAACTCGATTTTTTCCGCGCGTCCGGTGTTGTGGTGCAGGTCTGGGAGATCGACGAAGGCGAAGCGCCCCGCCTCGCGGGTTCTTCAAACAACCTGCCTGATTACACTGAACCGCTTGCCTCGAACCGCCTGTATTTTGAAGATGCGCATTACCACGCGCTTGACGAACCACAGGCGGATCACTTTTCAAATGTGCTGCTTAATGGCGAAGACTGGCGCGTGCTTGCCCGCCCGATCCGCGTCTGGAACGACCGCAAAATCGTCGTCCAGACCGCCGCACCCTTCTATACCGTAAATCAGGCGACGCGCGCACTGTTGGTTTTGATGGTCGTCAGCACGACGGTCGCGCTGATCGGCAGTATGGCGCTCGGCATGGGCTTGAGCGAACGCGCACTCGCCCCCATCGAGACGATCACCCAAGCCGCCGCCGGAATCGTCGCCAAAGACGATCTCAAGACGCGCCTCCCTTGGATGGGTCCGATGGACGAACTCGGACGGCTTACGTCTGTATTCAACCAGATGATGGAACGGCTCGACGGCTTATTCACGGTGCAGCAGCGTTTCGTCGCGGATGTTTCGCACGAACTCCGCACCCCGTTGACGGCGATTCGCGGGCATTTTGATCTGATCAAGCGCTACGGCATGGATGAAGCCTCGATGGAAGCAATCGAAAGCGAAGTCCAGCGCATGTCGCGCATGGTCAACGACTTGCTGTTACTCGCCAAAGCGGATTACGGCGGCTTGAAGCTCGATCTACAGGTGATCGACCTCGATACGCTGATCAGCGAGGTCTATCGTCAAGGGCGCGTGCTGGTGAAAGATCAGGCGGTCGCGCTTACGATCGGGGATTTTGAGCCTGTTCGCATCAACGGCGACAGCGACCGTTTGAAACAGTTGTTCCTCAACCTCGTCTCAAATGCGATCAAGTTCACGCCGACAGGCGGGACGGTCACAATCCATCTACACCGTACGTCGACGCACGCGATTGTCGAAGTTACCGATACCGGAATCGGGATCGCGCCCGAAAGCTTGAAGCATGTGTTTGACCGGTTCTATCAAGCAGAGCCATCACGCAAGGGCGAAGGGGCGGGGTTAGGGTTATCCATTGCGAAGTGGGTTGCTGAAGCGCATCACGGGGCGATCACGGTTGAAAGCACGGTCGGGATGGGGACGACGTTTACGGTAGAAATTCCCCACTTGGAAGGGGCAGCCAGTTCACCTGCCGCAGCGGCAGCGGTGACACGTCCACGCTTGGGCGTGATTCGACGCCCCGCCGCCCCTCCCAAGAAACCTTAGGCTGTGGGATTCAGCTCATTGATGGTCTGAATCAAAACGGTGCGCAGCGGGGTATCAGCAAGCGTGTAATACACATGACGACCGGTTTTTGTCCACCGGACAAGCCCAAGTTCGCGCAGATACTTTAATTGGTGCGAGACGGCAGGTTGATCCATGCCCATCGCCTGCGTAAGATCGCTCACACACCATTCCGCGTCCGCCAACGCTTTCAACATGCGTACACGGGTAGGATCAGCAAGCACTTGAAAAAACCGTGCAACTGTTCGGGCGCTTTCTGGAGCAAGCATAGGGATCTTCGACGCCATATTGCCACAACCTATGGGTGTCATCTATCCACCTTCAAATTCTATATATTAGGAACTTACCAACCATAGCAGGTTAAGCGAGGGGCTGTCAATAGGTATAAACACACAAAGTTTGCAGCCAAAAGTACAATCGTAACAGCGGAAAACAGCCGTGATCCCAACCAGACGTAACCAACGGAAAACACCTCCTTCGGAAGTGAATCTCACGGCAGCCGCCGGGAGCGCCATCGGTATATTCCTCGCCGCCGCCGGGCTGATCTTTCTCAGTCTTCCGCTGCTCGCGTTGATCCTGCGCGCGCTGCAAGGTGGTTTGCCCGATCTCGCCGTGTCGGGTATTCCGCAAGCGCTCCTCTTGAGCTTCGTCACCACGCTGGCGACCGCCGCGATTACGGTGATCGTCGGGACGCCAATCGGGTATCTGCTCGCGCGGCGCGAGTTTCGCTTCAAACGGGTGATCGGCGTTTTCATCGAACTGCCGATTGTGCTGCCGCCCGCCGTCGCGGGGCTGGCGCTGTTGATCGCGTATGGGCGGCGCGGGATGGTTGGCAGCCTGCTGGCAGACATCGGAATCACACTGCCATTCACGATTTACGCGGTCATCATGGCGCAGACGTTCGTCGCCGCGCCGTTTTATATCCGCGCCGCGCAGATCGGGTTTTCGGCTGTGCCACGCGAGATCGAAGAAGCGGGGCGCGTCGATGGCGCATCCGGCTGGACGCTTTTCCGATGGATTACGCTTCCCGTCACCTTTCAAGCGCTGGCAGCGGGGCTGATCCTCAGTTGGGCGCGCGCGCTCGGTGAATTCGGCGCGACGATTCTGTTCGCGGGGAGCTTGCAGGGGCGGACGCAAACCATGCCCCTGCTGATCTACAACGTGATCGAACGCGACATCAACGCCGCGATCTGGACGGGTGTCATTTTGATCGGGCTGGCGGCGCTGGCGCTGTTCGTCTCCAGTTGGCTCACCCGACCGCGTGATCAAGCGTGAACAAGTTATCCTGCCGTCGTTTCGCCGCCGAGTAAAGTCAACACTTCACCCGTGATGTAGCTCGAATCCGCTTCCGACGCGAAAAATACAAACGACGGCGCGATTTCTTCAGGCTGCGCGGGGCGTTTCATCGGTGTATCTTGCCCAAACACCGCGACTTTTTCCGGCGTTTTATCGCTCACATTCAGCGGAGTCCACACCGGACCCGGCGCAACACAATTCACGCGGATTTTCTTTTCGACCAACTGCTGCGCCAGCGATTTCGTGAAGGCGTGAATCGCGCCTTTTGTCGCAGAATAATCGAGCAGGTGGCTTGACCCTTCTAAGCCTGTAATCGAGCCGGTGTTGATGATCGCGCTCCCCGGTTTCAGGTGCGGCACGGCGGCTTTCGCCATGTAAAAATACCCGAAGATGTTCACGCGGAAGGTGTACTCAAACTGATCGTCAGGAATATCGAGGATGCTTTTTTGGCTGTGCTGGTGCGCCGCGTTGTTGACGAGAATATCCAACCGCCCCAATTCGCGTACTGTCCGCTCGACTGCTTGACGGCAAAACGCGGCATCGGATACATCGCCGGGGATCAGCACGGCGCGGCGTCCTTCACGATCAATCGCACGCGCCGTTTCATCGGCGTCAATCTGTTCTTGCGGGAGGTACACGATCGCTACGTCTGCGCCTTCACGCGCATACAGCACAGCAACCGCCCGTCCAATTCCGCTGTCGCCGCCCGTGATGAGTGCGACTTTTCCGTTGAGTTTGCCTGATCCCTTGTATAGGGGGGCTTGATATTCCGGGCGCGGCTGAATCGCCGCCTCTATGCCCGGTTTTGACTGCCCTTGTTTGGGGAACGGCGGTTTCGGCTGGTCTTGCGTTCCGCTGTTCATGAGGGACTGCCCTCCACATTTGCTGACAGCCCCGATCATGACAGGAGGCGAACCACGCCAACTCACCCAGTTCACCCAATCACAACCGCACCATATGAACGAATCTTTTTTAGCGTTGGGATCGCACGTATGCGAGCGCTTCTTCAACACTATCGGACAGCTTGAGGTTGAAGCCGCCTAGAATTGGCGATTTCATCCCTTGCGCCGCCAACCGTAATAACGGATCGTCCGTAATGATGATCACCTGACGGATGTTGGGATGTTTCCAGATCGAGTTTTCCCTACGCAGCGTGCTCGCGGATTGAAACAGATCATCAATACCGAGCGAGAGTTGAAAATCGGTGATCAGGAACAGCGGTACTTCAGCAGGATCAAGAATTGCGAGGGTGTCGCGGTTCATCGCCTCTAATTCGCGGTTGATCTCGAAATCTTTGGAGACCGTCGTCAGAACTGCCGGAACATCGGAGAGTCTTTCAACCTTATAGTTCATGGTGATGCCTTTACATCCCCATCGATAGCCGAATCGTATAGCCGAGATGTATCAGGGGGGGCATAAAGACTATAAGAAAGAATTTCAGTGATTCGGCTTGATTGGCTCGATCAGCGCCCGCAGCGCCCACAAAATGATCCCCGTGAAGATGAAGAACAACCCCATCAGCATGAACAGCACGAACATCAGCATCGACCCGACCGCCAAGTTTTGTGACAGGCTGTAGCTGTAAATCACGGCAACCCCGAATATCGCCCCAACCACCAGCGAGATCACGCCGGGGACGGAGAAGAAGAACAGCGGGCGATGCTGCACCACCAGCACGAGCAGACCATCCAGCACGGTGAACCCATGTTTCAGCACCGACCGCTTGGGCTTATCGTCGTAGCGGATCACAATTGGTACTTCGACGACTTTGTATTCGTGCGTGTGTGCCAAAAACTGCATTTCGCTTTCGACCGAAAAACTGCGTGAGGTAAACGATAACTCCGCCACAGCACGCGGCGAAAATGCCCGGTAGCCGCTCTGCGAGTCCGTCAGCGTCACGCCGGATAAGATATTCGTCAGCGCATTGAATCCCCAATGTCCCAACACACGCGCCGCCGGAACAACGCTTTCGCTGCTCAAATAGCGCGACCCGACGACAATATCGGCATCACCGTTTAGAATCGGCGCGGCGATCTGATCGATCTGCTCCGGCATATGCTGCCAATCGCCGTCGAGCGTCACCACGACTTCGGGATCATACTCGCGCGCCTTGCTGAATCCGGTGTTGAGCGCGCGTCCTTTTCCGCTGTTTTGATCGTGCGCGACCACGACCGCCCCTGCCGCCGCTGCGATCTCGCGGGTCGCATCGCTTGACCCGTCATCGACGACGATCACCGTTTCGACATACTGCCGCGCCTTTAAAACCACGCTCCCGATGAAGCGTTCTTCGTTGTACGCCGGGATCACAACGACAACGCGGGGCTTGGAATTAGCGGGTACTGTGACTGCCATGCAGGTTTCCATTCATTGAGTTGTTGATGCGTGCCTCTATGAGACACGTCCTTGTGCGTATGAGTTATTTAGTCCGTGTAGACCGTGTGATTGGCGATCTGTTCTGAGCGAAGACACGGTCTCCATTTTACGATTTTATGGATGCCCATCTCATTACAAAAGGGGCGGGAACTCCAATGTGGTCGTCGCCGCGATGATTAAGGCAGCAACCGCCCAACCAGCTATGGCGACTATCACATCCATCACAAGATTTGAGGCAACTTCATCAGGGCTGAAACCGGCTTTTTCGACAATTTCCCACCCAATCGTCAAAATCAGCACCAGCACTAACGGCGTCCCCCAAACGCCGAACACGATGCCCGTCATCGTATGCCCAATTGTCCAATAATCAACAGCGGTTGTGTCGCCGCCCCTTGCCCAGAAGAACAGTCCACCCAAAACCGCTCCCCACACGATGGTGACCACAATGCGAATCGTTTCGACCGAGGCGGGTTCATTTCTGAGGCGGGTACTGACCACGAATGCTGCCCCAGTCACCAAGAAAACGATCGCTAGCGCAATCGAGAGCCGCGATTTCCCCGCGAACAAATTTTGTGCGGTGGCTTGGTCGTTCATTGCGAGACTCCTGAAAATGTTAAATTGACAATTACATTTATGCCACCGTTCTGGGAATTGTCCACAACACAAATTACCCTCCCGCCGGTTACGCGAGGGTCGAACCATCAACGATTTACAAGGTGCGGCTTACGATTAGCAGTCCCTGTGACTCTCATATAATTTTCCATTCATTGATTCTTGATGTATGCTTCTATCAGATACAATCATGTTGTTCGAGTTCCGATATTGTGTCGTATTCCAATGTCACTAAGATTTCGTTCTGCCTATTGGCTTGTCAGCGGTATGAAGCTACTTTACAATACATGTGAACGACAACATCTTCCAGTTGACATCGCCGCGCGCAGTGATACCAGCAGTCCGGCGTGTTCCATTATACCGGTAAGCCGCAAGCCCAAGCAGAAAATTCTAGGTTGAAAGATGGATGTTTCTAAACTGATCTCCCGTAGTATATGAGCTAAGGTTGAGAAACGGTTACGATGCCAATGCCTTTTATTGTTCACCGCTTCGATTGGACGTGAGCATTCGGTGTGTTTCAATTCCGATGAGTGGGTAAGCATCAACCATCCGCGTTTAGACCAGCGGGCACTTGTATCAAAATAGTCTGAGAGAGCATCTTGTCTTGAGACGGCGATCACAGGCATAAAGGGGATTCAGTGAGTCTGATCAATCGACTGCAGTTCAAGTTCTCAGGGTATCACAAGCGATTTATTCGTGCCGCCGTCGTTGACGTACTGCTGCTCTGGAGCGCTTACGCGATCACCCTACTCGGTAGATCGCTGATCAGTGAACGCAACCTTTTCACCGGAGTTTACTTCATCGCGTTCACGACATGCTGGATGATTGGTTTCATGTACTTGTTCGGCGTCTACCGCCGGATTTGGTCACGCACCAGCGGTCATGAAGTGACCGTGCTGATCAACGCAGTCACCGCCACCACCGCAATCTCATTGGTGATGAATTTGCTGCCCACCGATCAACCGATGCCTGTCAGTGTGATCTTATTCGCGCACATGTTTGCGCTGGTTGCGTTTGTCGCAGTGCGCTATCGCTCACGTCTGGTTTACGGGCTGTCGTGGCGCTGGCGTGCCGTCTGGAAAGGTCAGCTCCCGGAAGCGCAGTCCCGCCTGATGATCATCGGCGCGGGCGAAGCGGGTCAAACGCTGGCGATGCGCCTCCGCTACCGTACAGTGGGGCAGAAGTACGTCGTCGCTGGCTTCATTGATGACGACGATGAAAAGCAGGACATGATCCTTGAAGGGGTGCGCGTGCTCGGCAAGCGTGAGGACATCGTTCGCCTCGCCGCCGAACTCAACATCGACTTGATCATCGTCGCGATGCACAACGTTACCGGACCGGATTTCCGCGCGATCTTGACCGAATGCGAAAAGACCACCGCGCGCATCAAGATCGTGCCAGATTTCTACGGTCAAATCGAAAACAACGAGCGTCCGGCGCTTCTGCGCGATATTCAGCCGGAAGACTTGATCGGGCGAAGCCGCATTACCCGCCATGAAGCGGTTGATCTGCGTCCTGTCATGAACCGCGTGGTATTCGTCACAGGCGCGGCAGGTTCAATCGGTTCAGAACTCAGCCGCCAGATTGTGCTGTATTCCCCGACAAAAGTCATTCTGATCGATAACAATGAGAGCGGCTTGCATGATCTCTCGATTGAACTGCGCGCCAAACACCCGACTGTTCCGGTGATCGCCGCCCTTGCCGACATCACCATGCCAGATCGGCTTCAGCGCTTGTTTGACGAGCATCGTCCACAGTTGGTGTTCCATGCGGCGGCATACAAGCATGTGCCGATGATGGAATACTACCCGCGTGAAGCCGTCCGCGTGAACATCTGCGGCACGCGCAACGTTGTCGAACTTGCCAAAGCCTATGGCGTTGAACGCTTCGTGCTGATTTCGACCGATAAAGCCGTCAAGCCGTCGAGTGTGATGGGCGCGAGCAAGCGCGTGTGTGAACTTCTGCTGCACGCACTTTCAAGCGAACCCGGATGCAGCACCGTGTTTACGGCGGTGCGCTTCGGCAATGTGTTAGGCAGTCGCGGCAGTGTCGTCCCGACGTTCAATCAGCAGATCGAAAACGGCGGACCTGTGACGGTCACAGACCCGGAGATGACGCGCTATTTCATGAGCATCCCCGAAGCGGTCAACTTGATCATTCACGCCGCCTGCTTGACCAACCGCGACGATATTTTCATCCTCAAAATGGGCGAAGTCGTCCGCGTCGTCGAACTTGCCGAACGCATGATCCGTCTGCGCGGTCTGCGTCCCTACATCGATATTCCGATTGAATTTACGGGCATCCGCCCCGGCGAAAAACTGCACGAAGAGTTGTACGATCCGTCGGAAAACCCGACCGATACGATCCACCCACACATTATCAAGCTCGACACATGGCACAGCCGCTTCGATGCTGACCGCTTCTGGCGCAAGCTGGATGCGCTCGTTCAAGACGGTGGCGATTTTGAGGGTGCGCCGCTCGAACATCTCCGCGACTTGATCGACACGCACGCCGCCCCCACCGCAATCGAGCAGAAACCGCACGAAAGCACCAACGGCGCGAGCGCCTACATGGGCGCAGCGGACTAACCATACAAAAAAGCGCCTCTCCGCATGTTTGGAGAGGCGCTTTTTTTCTTTTTGAGCTTCGGCTAGGGCGGCTCTCGAGCCGCCCTTACAGACACAACGATTTACAGCATGCCCTCGTTACCCCACCGCCGGAACAACCGGAACGGGCTTCGCGCTCGGCAAACGTTTACGCACAAACTTGACCACTTCCTCAACCAGCGGAGGCACAAGCCCAAGCGCGAACAGCAGCGGCAGCAGCGTATTCGGGACAGCCGTCATGCCGACGGGCAGTATATAAATCGCCACCAGCGCGATAGCGACCGTGATCCCCGCCGCGATCAAGCTCCACTTATTCGAGAAGAACCCGATCTCCCACAGGTTATCTTTCAGACTGCGGGCAGTGAACGCGCTGCGCAGAATCTTCTGCACCATAAACGTGATGAAGATCGCCGTTTGTTGGATCGAGAGCGCCAGCGCGCTGTCGGCGGCTAACCCCATCTCGTCAGTCGCTTGGCGTGACAGCAAGAACGCGATCAGCATGATCACCGTTGCGACAACGCTTTGCAGCCCGATGCTGAACCACATATAGCGCGTGATCACAGGTTCGTCGGCTTTGCGCGGCGGGCGCTCCATCACGTCGCGTTCTTCTTTTTCCGTCGCTAACGCGATGCTCAACCACGAATCGCCCAACAAGTTGATCACGAGCAGTTGAATCGCCGTGAGCGGCGTCGGCAAACCGACAATCGCCGCGACGATGAAGATGCCGACTTCCGCGCCGTTCGTGCTCAACAGCGCGTGAATATACAGGCGCGCGCGGTGCAAAATCGTGCGTCCCACCTGTACCGCGCTGGAGATTGCTTCATATGTACCCGTTAAAACGGCTTTACTCACCGACTTGGCGAGTTCCGTCCCGGTGGACATGGCAATCCCGACGTTCGCTTCTTTGATCGCCGGAGCATCGTTCACGCCGTCGCCAACCATCGCCACGAGCGCTCCACTGCGGCGCAGCGCCCCAACGATGACAACTTTATCTTCTGGCGTCACGCGCGAGAACACCACGCCCGACGCGATCTTGCGGATATGCTCTTCGCTCAAGGAGTCCACAATCGACATGCCCTCTTTGCGATTCGCGGCGGCAGCGCGGGCGATCTGCTCCAACTGCATGCCGTCGATCACGACTTCCGTCCCCGTTCCCGGCGGCACAAGCCCGACATCGCGGGCAATCGACAGGGCGGTTTCGGCGCTGTCACCTGTGATCATCTTGACCGCTACGCCCGCATGACGAAGCTGTTCTATCGTCACTTTCACTTCCGGTCGCGCGGGATCGGAGATCGCCACTAAACCGGTGAAGATCAAGTCCCGTTCGTCATCGTCTTGCAGTTCCGTCCGGCTTTCCGTCCAAGGACGATACGCCAGCGCCAGCACGCGGTAGCCTTCACGCTCAAAGCGGAGAAGCTGCGCGCGGATTTTGCTCAGGTCGCCATCTTCAAGCGGATGAACTTCGTTATTGCTCAGGTAGCGCGTGCAGCGTTCGAGCATCAGCGCGGGCGCACCCTTCACGTGCAGATGAAGTTTCCCCGTCGCCATCTCATCCAGCGTGGACATGCGTTTACGCTTGCTGTTGAAAGGGATTTCACCGCGCCGGTATTCGCGTAATTCAGGTGTGATCGGGTTACCCGCATCGCGCAGCAGCCGCGCAAGCGCATCATCGGTGCTGTCGCGCAAATTGTTCGCATACTTGACGATTTGCAGCTTGCGCTCGATATCCGGCGCGGGACTGCTCCAGTCCACGCGATCAACCTTTTGCTCGTCAATGCCGAAGCCCCAAAAATGGGTGACGGTCATATTGCCGTAGGTGATCGTACCGGTTTTATCGGTGCAAATGATACTGACCGAGCCTAAACCCTCGGCGGCGTACTTGTCGCGGATAATGGTCTTCTTCTGCACCATCTCGCGCGCACCCAACGCCAGCGCAATCAAGATGATCGCTCCCAGTGCTTCAGGAATGAACGCAATCGCCAGCGCGACCGCGACCACCAGCGCCTCAAGGATCGGGTAGCCTTGGAAAACGATATAGATCGCCACCACCAGCACACACACGATCAGCGTGCCGATCAGGAGCATCTTACCCAACTGCGAAAGCTGCTGCTGAAGCGGTGTTTCGGTTTCGTCGTCCGTCGTGACGAGTTCCCAAATCTTGCCGAGTTCGCTCTTGATGCCAACGCCTGTCACGACTGCGCGCATCGTTCCGGCGGTCAAATACGTGCCGCCCATCACCATATTGGCGCGTTCGCCGAGCGGCGTTTCTACATCAAGAATCATCGCGTGATTCTTCTCGATGTCATACGGATCGCCCGTAAATAGCTGTTCGTTCGCAACAGCGTTACTCGCCGTCAACACGCGTGCGTCTGCCGGAACACGGTCGCCTTGTCCAAGATCGACAATATCCCCTGCGACCAACGCCGACGCGGGAATCCGCTTGCGTTCGCCGCTGCGGATCACCGTCGCTTCGTCAACTTGCAGCTTTTTCAGCTTATCCATCTCGCGGTCTGCGATGTAATCGGTGTAGAAACCGACGAGCGTCATAAAGACGACGATCCCCATGATCCAGCCCGCCTGCTGAAGTTCTTCCGGTTCGCCGTTGATCAGCCCGATCACCGCGCTGAGGATTGCCGCGACGATCAGCACCAGTGCCAGCGGATCGGTGAAGCCTTCGAGGATGCTTGCCAGCAGTCCTTCTTTTTCCTTTTCGGGGAAGGTGTTACCACCCGTCTGCTTAAAGCGTTTATCGGCTTCCGCTTCCGTCAGACCGCGCAGCGGATCGGTTTTGAAATGCTCAACCACTTGGTCGGTGCTCATCGCCCACCAAGTGCTGGTATCGTGTGCTCCCGCCGTTGTTACCGGCGCGGCTTGAAGCTGTGTTTGCGTATCGGTCATAGGTGAATTACCTGTGGTGTTCTCATCTGGTTTTAAGTACACCACAGTATACGAACCGATTGTGTAAATGTTGAGACATTCTTCTGAATGCCTCCAAAAAATGGGGGTTGTATACTTGCGAAATAACTTACCCCACCATAACGGCTTGCCGTTCGACGGTCATCCGGCGCTCATCCATCTGCTCCAAATAGTGCCGAATCATCAGGGCGGCGGTTGTGCCTTCACCCGCTGCGCTTGCGATCTGTTTGGTGCTGCCCGCGCGGACATCACCCGCTGCGAATACGCCCGGAATCGAGGTCATCAAAGCGGAGTCGGTCGTTAAGAAGCCCCATTGATCGCGCGTGATGGTCTGCGGCAGGAAACCGGTATTCGGGGACAGCCCGACGAAGATAAACGCGCCGTCCGGGTGGATCGTCTGCTGTTCGTTCGTCGCGCGGTCTTCGAGGATCACTCCGCTCAAGCGATTATCCTGTGTGCGGGTAAATTCCTTCACCGCATGATTCGTCATCACGGTGATATTCGCGCGCTCTTTCAGCTTCTCTTGCAGGTATGGGCTTGCTTTCAACTGCGGCAGGAACTCGACAATCGTCACCGACTTGACGAAATCTGCCAAAAATAGGCTTTCTTCAACACCGCTGTTGCCGCCGCCTACGACTAGCACATCTTTTCCTTTATAGAATGCGCCGTCACAGGTCGCGCAGAAGTGAATATTCATACCGATCAGTTCTTCTTCACCCGGCACGCTCAAGCGACGGTAGTGCGTTCCTGTGGCGATCAGGACGGCGCGGGCGGTATACACATCGCCGCTGGCAGTCGTGATCGAAATCCGGTCGCCGTTGGGTGCAATATCGGTCACATCTTGCGCTTCAAGCGTCTCCGTGCCGAAGCGCTGCGCCTGCTGCGCCAACTGCCGTCCGAACGCTTCCCCGGCAATCCCTTGATCAAACCCCGGCACATTATCCAACCGCTGCGAGGTCGTCACCTGCCCGCCGAGCGCCGACTTATCGATCACCAGAGTATCCAGCCCATCGCGCGATGTGTAAATCGCCGCCGTCAGCCCTGCCGGACCGCCGCCGATGATCACGACATCATAATCGCGGTGATTGGCGCGGGTGTGCAGCCCTAGTTTCGCCGCCAGTTCCGCGTTCGACGGCTCAACCAAGATGCTCCCATCCGGGAACACGATCGTCGGCACGCTGCGGTTGCCATTGTTGAGTTTTTCGACCAAAACCATCGCGTCGGCGTCGTCTGCGATGTTCACCCACTGATACGGGATATGGTGGGTTCCTAGAAACTGCTTTGCGCGCTTGCAATCTTTGCACCATGTCGCGCCGTACATCACGATGGATGGGGTTGTCATGCGGTTTGTAGTCCTTTGTTGGCTCTCAATGCGTGTCGCTACGTGCAATAGACAGCGCATCGTCCCCGATCTTTACCTATCTTGTGTGACGCCCGACAAACATCACCGATAAGCCGTGATGGAGATCATTGTCACACTATAGTGGTACTTGTGAGAATACACACAAATGAAGTGCATAGCGCTTGTCCGCTTTATGCATTTATCCGCATAAACGGAGATTATGTGAATGATTCGCAGTCGCCATCTCCTTTTCGTCGGGGTATCAATGCTTGCAGCCGGTGTCATCGCCAACTGCGCATCTGCCGCCCCGGCACCCGTCCTTCAACCGCGCGCGGATTCGCCGCCTACGCCGACAGCGAATGCCGTTCGGGTGGTGAGCGTTGATCCGCTCGAAACCGTTGAGCCGTTCACGGACACCGCCTGTTTAGACTGCCACACCGATCAAGAGCGGTTGGTCACATTAGCTGTCGAGGAGGAAGCGCCGGAGTCTTTATCCTCCGGCCCCGGCTGAGGCGGCACCGTGGCTCCGCGTGAGCCATGGGAGCGCGTCTGGATTGACGCCGAAACGTACGCTAGCGATGTGCATTCGCTGATCAACTGCACAGAGTGTCATGCCGGAGAGTCCGTAGATGATATGGAAGCCGCGCATGATGGCTTAATCGAACGCCCCGCTGTTGATGCCATAGAAACATGCGGTGAGTGTCACCCCGATGTTGCACCGGACAGCATGGGCAGTCTGCACACAGACCTCGCAGGGTATGATGCAGCAATCTACGCCCGCAGTTCGCCCGACCTGCACGACGAAATCGAATACATGGAGTCGTACCACTGCAACGACTGTCATGCCACCTGCGGCGACTGCCATGTGAGTCAGCCAAACTCGGTTGGCGGCGGTCTGCTCGACGGTCATGTGTTCGTCGAAACCCCACCCATGAGCGGTACCTGTACCGCGTGTCACGGCAGCCGCGTTCAAAACGAGTATTACGGGTTGAACGAAGGCTACCCCAGTGACGTCCATTTCCGTGAACGCATGTCATGCGGCGCTTGTCACACAGGCGAAGAAATGCACGGGGAAGACATGGAAACGGTCGCGCACCGCTATGACGGCGAAGCCGAGCCTTCGTGCACCGAGTGTCACGAGGATCAAGTCGGCGCGGGGTCTGGAATCGAGCAGCACGAAATTCATGGGACGGAGACGATCTCGTGTCAAGGCTGCCACAGTGTCGCCTACACCAACTGCGTCAACTGCCATGTTGAGCGCAACAGCGAAGGTATCCCGTTCTACTCGATTGAAGAACACTCGGTTGGGTTCTATTTAGGGCGTAACCCGCTGCGAAGCTCGGAACGTCCGTATGAATACGTCACGCTGCGTCATGTCCCAATCGACATCGACTCCTTCAGCTACTACGGTGCGAGCCTGCTGCCGAACTTTGACAGCCGCCCAACATGGGTGTATTCGACGCCGCACAACATCCAGCGGATCACGCCGCAAAACGAAGCGTGCGAAAACTGCCACACCAACGACTCGATCTGGCTGACAAGCGATGCTGTGGTCGAGGAGGAATGGGCAGCCAACGCTCCGGTGATGGTCGATGGTGCGCCGCCGCTGCCGGAGGATTACACCCCGGCTGGCGAAGCTGACGCAGACGAAGCACCCGCCAGCGGCGGTGATGATTTCTGGGGTGGAGGCGCAAGCGCGCCAACGCCAACGCAGCCCGCAGGTGATAGTTTCTGGGGCGAGGACACGTCCGCGCCGACACCTGCCCCATCTGATAGCGATTCCTTCTGGGGATCGTCCGACGAAGCACCCACACAGCCACCAGCAGAAGCCACGCCGGAAGCCGGCAGCGACTTCTGGGGAAGTTAATGAGATGACTAGGAGTCACCTGATCATGAAAAAACTCGTCCTACTTTTCGCCGTCCTACTGCTTGCACTGCCGTTCATCGGCGTGACTGCACAGGAACAGGCAGTCGTCGATGCCGTCGCGGAATTCGCCTCCGTTTTGCCGGAACAGGGCTACGGTGTCCTTCAGGTTGCCGATCTCGCCCTTGAATTGGTCGAGAACCCTGAGCTTGTACTGCTCGACGTGCGCGAAGCCGCCGAATTCGCGGCAGACGGCTATGTTGAAGGCGCGTTCAACGTCCCGATCCGCACACTGGGTCAGAACTTGAACCTGCTGCCCAATCTCGATGCCAAGATCGTCGTGATCTGCAAGAGCGCCGGACGCGCAACGCTCGCTGCGACCTCGCTCCGCATCCTCGGCTACACCGATGTGCGCGTGATGGCTGGCGGCATGAACGCATGGGTCAGCGCCGGAAACCCGGTCAGCACTGACCCGCTCGAAGCCCCGGTTGCTGGCGAAGCGCCTGAATTCGATGCGACAGTTCTCGCTGCCGTCGATACGTACCTCTCCGGTCTGCCGGAAGGCTTCAGCATCGTCAGCGCCCAGAACCTCGCAACCGAACTGATCGAAAACCCGCCGCTCCTCATCGATGTCCGCAGCGCAGAAGAAGTCGCCAACGGCTACATCGAAGGCTCGCAGCACATTTGGATCAACGAGTTCTTCGCATCACAGGATCAATGGCCCGCTGACAAAGACGCGAATATCGTCGTCTACTGCCAGTCCGGTTATCGCGGTGCAATTGCCACCGTCATGCTTGAACTGATGGGCTACACCAACGTCCGCAACCTCGGCGGCGGTGTCAATGCGTGGAATACAGCAGAACTGCCGCTCATTGGCGTACCTGCACCTGATGATGAAGAAGTCGCGTTCGACCTCGTCGCGTTCCTCAGTGAATACGTCGCTGCCCTTCCCGATACCTTCAACGCAGTACGTCCGGCGGACTTGGCTGCTGAACTCGACGGCGGCGCGGAACTCGTCCTCGTGGACGTGCGTACCGCTGATGAATACAGCGAAGGCTTCATCCCCGGCGCGTTCAACCTGCCGCTTCAGGAACTCACCACCCACCTCGACCTGCTCCCCGATCTGGATGCGCCGATTGTCGTCTACTGCGGCAGCGGTCACCGTTCGGCAATCGCGATGACGGCGCTCAACCTGCTCGGCTATACCAATGTAACCAGCATGATCTCCGGCTTCGGCAGTTGGACGAATGCCAGCTTGCCGGTATCGCAGGAAACGGTCGTCGTTGAACCCGGCACCGCCCCTGAATTCGACGCCAACGTGTTCCCGCTCGTCGAAGGTCTGATCGCCATGTTCCAAGACGGATATCTGACCGTTCGCCCGGCTGACCTAAGCGTTGAACTCGTCGAAAATCCGCCGTTCCTCGTGGACGTGCGTACCGAAGGTGAATGGCTGGATGGTCACATCGAAGGCGCAGTCTGGCTGACCTTCCGTGACTTCATGACCACGCTCGATCAACTGCCCGCAGACCCGGCAGCCCCGATCGTGATCTATGACAATCCGACTCACCGCAGTTCGATGGCGCTCGTCTTCCTCAAGCTGCTTGGCTATGAGAACGTGCGCGCCCTCGGCGGCGGCGTCGGTGCGTGGACAAACGGCGGTTTTGAACTTGTGACCGAGTAATCTTCTCTGCTCTATGTGGGGGCGTGACACAAATCACGCCCCTTGTATGTCTGTTTGACCGAGAGGCTGCCATGAAGCGCTTACTGCTCATTGTCCTTCTGCTGATCAGCGCAGGATCGGCGGCGGCGCAAGACCCCACCCCGGAAGTGACCCCGGAAATCACCGCACAAGCGACTCCATCGCCTGATTGCGGAACGTGTCACATTGATGTGCGTGCTCAGTGGGAGACATCAACTCACGCTGCGGCATGGCATGATCCCGAATTCCAAGCAGTCTGGACGGCGGGCGGTTCTACCACTGCTTGTCTGGAATGCCACACCACCGGCTTTGTGCGCCGCACCGGTAACTATGATCATGTCGGTGTGACCTGTGCCGCGTGTCACGGCGAAACGCCCCTCACCCACCCGGATGAACCAGAACCCTACAGCGCGGCGGTCGATGTCGAAACCTGCGGCGACTGCCACCCGACGACGATCAACGAATGGGAAACCAGCCCGCACAGCGCGGATATGGCATGTACAAGCTGTCACACGCTTCACCCACAGGGACTTGCCGCTGAATCGGCGGAAGCGCTGTGTTTAACCTGCCACACCGATCCCCTCACCGGATACATCCACAGCGATCATCCTGACGAAGTCGCATGCGTGGACTGCCATTGGCATCAAGGCACAGTATCCGAAGAACATTTCGTCAGCGGGTCGCTGCTCCCCACCGGGCATGACAGCTTGGTTGAGTCGAAGACCTGTAACCAGTGCCACACCGAAAACGATCCCGATTGGCAGTTGATCAGCATGACGCGCCCGCACACCGAAGTCGAAGCCCTACCCGAAGGTGAAGTGGTTGGCGACGCTTTCCCGCTTACCGATGTGCTGATGGGCATCATCCTCGGCGCGGGGTTGGGTACCGTGATCGTTGCCATGATTTACGCAGTCATCAAAGGGCGCTAACGCTACGGTATACTATACATTCTAGAGTTGCGCCGTAGGGCGACCGTATAGGGTCGCCCATTTTGTTCTAAAAGCAACGCTGGATCAGGAACGCTCATGGTTTATCGCTTCGCACTAGAACGCCAAGATTACCAAGATTTCGCGGCAGGTAGTGTTTTTGTAGGATTGCCGGGGCATCCTGCGTTCCCAATTCGCCTGACCAGTGAAATTTTCCAGCACTGCCTCGAACGACGACGTTTTGATGGACAGACTGGTCCATGTCAGGTTTACGATCCATGCTGTGGTGGGGGATACTTGCTTGCCACGCTAGCCTTTCTGCATTGGACCGACATAACAGCGATTGTCGGCTCAGACATAGAGCCAACAGTGCTTGGAGTGGCAGCGCAGAATCTAGCCCTCCTGAATCTGGAGGGGATGCAACAGCGCGTCGAACATATCCAAGCGATGATTGGACAGTTCGACAAACCCTCCCATAAGGAAGCCTACGAGAGCGCACAGCGGCTCAAATCTCGATTACTACAATCGCTCAAGAGTCATGCCATCATGGTACGAACATTTAACGCCAACATCATGACTGACCGACTCACCGATCATTTTGCTGCGCCCGTCGATCTGGTCATTACCGATATTCCCTACGGCAGCCATGCCTCGTGGATCGGATTGCCGAGCCATGCACGCTATGAGCCGTCATGGTATATGCTCCAAGCGCTACTCGACATCCTGACCCCGCATTCTCTGGTAGCGATTGCCAGCAACAAACAGCAAAAAATCAGTCATGACCGTTATCGGCGCGTGAATCATTTTCAGGTCGGCAAACGTCGCGTTGTGATCTTAAAGCCGGAATAGTCGTCCTTTATGGCTCGAAGAGACACGGTTGAGTAGTTAGACCAAACATGCTTATGTCCATAGATCCCGCACAACTGCTCCTTTCGGTGATCAACCGCCTTTACAGCGCGGGCTTGACCAATCTTTCCGGCGGCAACCTCTCGATCCGTGAACCGGACGGCGCGATCTGGGTGACGCCGCGCGGAATCGACAAAGGCAGCCTCACCCCCGATGATATGGTGCGCGTGCTGCCCGATGGCACGCCGCAAGGACGGCATGCGCCAAGCAGCGAACTTCCATTTCACCGTGCCATTTATGCCCGCCGCCCTGATTTGCGTGCTGTGGTTCACGCGCACGCCCCGGCATTGATCGCCTACAGCATCGCCCGCAAACTGCCGAACACCCGCTTAATGCCGCGCGTATTTGACGTATGCGGTGATCCCGGACGCGCACCGTATGCGCTCCCCGGCTCTCCGCTGTTGGGTGAAAATATCGCTGCCGCCTTCGAAACAGGCGCGAATGCGGTCATCCTTGATAATCATGGGGTGGTGACGGCTGGCGAATCGATCCTCGAAGCATATCAACGGCTCGAAACCCTGCACACGTATGCACGTTCAGAGATGGCGGCGCACACGTTAGGCGAACTCCGCCCCGCACCTGAACACGCATTCGGCTTTCCTGAACCGGAGATGCCTACGTCATTTGCCTATGACGCGGAGCCGCGGAATCAGTTGGCGAAGCTGGCACAGCGCGCAGTCGAACGCGGCTTGTTCGGCAGCGTGATCGGGGAAATGTCGATACGTTTTGGTGAGAGGCGATTCTTGATCACCCCGCCGGATCGCGGGCTTGATCCGCTTCAGCCGGATGATCTTGTTCCTATACGCGCTGGACTACACGCCGCGATCTATCAGCGTCACCCGCACATCAACGCGATTGCGATTGCCAGCCCGCCGTATTTAGGCGCGTATGCGCTGGTGAATCGCGCGCTGGAAACGCGCACGATCCCCGAAAGTTATGTGCTGCTGCTCGATGCGCCCACGCTCCCGTATACCAGCACCTTCGCGCAAATCGCGGAGATCGTGGGAAGGCGCGCTCCGGTCGTGATCCTGCCGCATGTCGGCGCGGTCGTGACGGGTGCAAATCCGCTCAACGTACTGGATCGGCTCGAAGTCGCGGAGATCACCGCCCGTTCGCTGATCGAAACTGCGCCGCTTGGCAAGCTGATCCCGATCACAGGCGATGATCTGATTGACCTCGAACGCGCCTTCGCAAGCTGGATACAGAATTAGCTTTATGTCAGTTTATGTCAGGATTTAGTTGACACGTCATCTAAATTGGGTGTAGATTACATGACATGTCATCTAGTCTGGAGAAGCGCGATGAAAATCCATGCAATCACAACCGGCACAGTCACACTCACAACGAAATTTCATGAAGGGAGAGGCAACCGAGCCAAACGCCTGATTCAAGCGTTCACCGATACACGCTACACTGATCCACTCCCGATTTGGTGTTGGGTGATCGAGCATCCCGAAGGCGTGATTGTCATTGATGCCGGTATTCCGGTGAACATCAACGATCCGATCTGGTTTCCACCCCATTTGCGCTTATTGCAGCGCTCCGCGATTTTTGAGATTGCGGATGCTTCGCACGAGATCGGCGGACAGCTGCGCAGCATTGGGATCAAGCCGGAGTCCGTCCGCTGGGTGATTCAGACGCATATGCACCAAGATCATGACGGCGGTCTGCAATGTTTCCCGAACGCGAAAATCTTGGTCGATGGCGAAGAATGGGCGGCGGGTCAGGGGGTCATCGGCAAAATGACAGGGTATATGAATCATCGCTGGCGCGGCATCACTCCGACCCTGATCGATTTCCCGCAGTCTGATCCGATCTTCGATGGCGCGTATACGCTCACAAAAGCTGGGGATGTACGCATTGTCCCCACACGAGGGCACAGCGCGGGGCATCAATCGGTGATCGTCGAAGACGGCGCGCATACACTGTTTTTTGCCGGAGACGCGTCGTACTCGCAAGACCTGTTGATCCGCCGCGCGATTGATGGGGTGGCAGTCAGCGCAAAAGCCCATGCCCGCTCACAAGGGCGTATTCTGGCGCTGGCGCGGCAAACGCCGCTGGTGTTTCTGCCGAGTCACGAATGGGAGGCAAAAACGCGTCTGGAGAATCGCGTCACCCTTAAAGTGGACGCTTGACATGCTCGTGTTTTTTTCGCCACAATACATGATGCATCATGTAATCCACACAGGACAATCAGTCATGGAACAGGCGGAAGAACTACGCTACTTGATTCTCGCGGTGCAGCGCGAAGGCAGCCGCCAATTAACCGAAGCACTGCGCCCGCTCAAGCTGACGCCTTCACAAGCAGAAGTGATTAAAGTGCTGCAGCAGTACCAGCCGATCACCCTGCTCCAACTAGGTGAACGGCTGGTGTGCGAGAACGGCAGTCCGAGCCGCCTTGTCACAAGTATGGTGGAGGCGGGTTGGGTGGAAAAACTACCCAACCCAGACGATGGTCGCGCCGTGCTGCTGCGCTTGACGCCCAAAGCGGCGAGCCTGCTGCCGGAGTTGAACGCCATCGAAACGCGGTTTAACCAAACCATCGCGGAACTACTCTCCGCCGAAACGATCCACCAACTGCTGAGGCTGCTGTGGGTACCAGCATCCGAAACCGAAAGCGGTCAAGCGCTGCTGCGCCGCAAGGAAGGACGTTAGGGCGCGGGGTTTGCTCCCGCAACCTCCGCGAAGAACTTACCGCTGTCCTTGACGTAACGTTTGAGCGTCGCAAAATCGACGTACACGATGCCGAAACGCTTGGAATAGCCGAACGACCATTCAAAGTTATCGAGCAAGCTCCACACGAAGTAACCGACGAGCGGCACGCCGTCGCGGATTGCGTGGCTCGCCGCCTCAAAATGTCCGCGCAGATACGCGACGCGCCGCTCATCGTGAACCTGCCCATCTTCGGTGAGCGTATCCGTGAATGCCGCGCCGTTTTCGGTGATGTAGATCGCCTTCGGGCGGTAATCACTGTGCAGCCGCTTGAGCAGTGCATACAGCGCTTGCGGGTAGACCTCCCAACCCATTTCGGTATATTCACCGGGCGGGCTTGCATGCCCCACTTGCAGATATGGGACAGTGCCGTCATGCTGCGCGACGACACGGAAATACGTGTTGATGCCGAGGAAATCAACCGGTGCGTTGATGATCGCCATATCTCCCGGCTCGATATCCGGCAAATGTTCTTCCCACATTTCGAGCATGTCTGACGGGTAGTGTCCCCGGAAGATCGGATCGAGAAACCAGCGGTTGCGGAAACCATCGTAGCGGGTTGCCGCTTCCAAATCCGTCGGGCGCATCGTCGCAGGATCGACGTGCATCAGGTCAAGCGTGATCCCAACCTGAGCATCTGGCACCAGTGCGCGAATGCGCTCAACGGTTCTGCCGTGCGCGACCAGCGCATGATGCGCGGTCTGGAGCGCAGGAGTCGGCACATTGGCGGTTTCTCCCGGCGCATGCGTGCCGAGCACATACCCGAGCCACGTAAACACCCAAGGCTCGTTGAACGTGATCCAGTGTTTGACGCGGTCGCCAAGCGCACGAACGACGGTTTCGGCGTAATACACGAAGTCGTCAATGATCCCGCGCCGCTTCCAACCATCCTCATCTTGGAGCGCTTGCGGCAAATCCCAGTGATACAGCGTGACGTAAGGCGTAATCCCATTGGCGATCAGTTCATCGACCAAGGTGCTGTAAAACCGTAAGCCCGCCTCATTGACCGCGCCGCGCCCGTTCGGGAAGATGCGCGCCCATGCGATTGAGAAGCGATACACCTTGCAGTTCAACGACTTGAGCAGCGCCACATCGTCGCGCCAGCGGTGATAATGGTCGCATGCCACGTCGCCCGTGTCGCCATTTTCGACGCGACCCGGTGTTTTTGAAAACGTATCCCAGATGGACGCGCCGCGCCCATCTTCATGGACAGCGCCTTCGATTTGATATGCGGCAGTCGCTGTTCCCCAAAGGAACGACGCGGGAAACTGAAGATCACTCATGACAACTCCTTGCGAGACAGGCAGCCCAATTGTAAAGTCACTTTTTACAAAGCTCTGACAACAGACTAATGAGAGTCTTTGATAATGTGGCGAGCTTTGCGGTTAAGCTAAGTGCATACACCCATGTGCATATTCGAAGGATGTGATCCAATGGTAACACCGATGCGCCGTCTCGTCAGCGGACTTGTGATCGCGCTGATGCTGGTAGGAGCGTTTGTACTCGGCAATACGGTCATGACGGGAAGCGCGCAAGACCCTGTTGTTTTCCCTGATCGCCCGGTTTTTGAACAGATTATCCCCGATAGTGCCACCGAAGAAGAACGACTGCTCGCCGGAATTTATGCCCGTGTCAGCCCGTCCGTCGTTTCGATCAATGTTGTCTCCACCCTGCCAACGGTCGATACTTTTGAGACTCCCGAAGAAGAGGAAGAAGGCTTTGTTGAAGCAACCGGCACAGGCTTTGTGATCGACGCACAAGGGCATATCGTCACGAACGCGCATGTCGTTCACGGCGCGTCACAGATCGAGGTCAACTTGTTTGATGGGCGCATCGTGCGCGCCGAGCTTGTTGGCAATGATCTCGACAGTGATATCGCGGTGATCCAGATTAATGTTCCGGCGGAAACGCTCACCCCGATTGCGTTTGGCGACAGCGACAGCCTATTCATCGGTCAAGAAGTCGTCGCCATCGGCAGCCCGTTCAATCAGCCTTGGACGATGACAACAGGGATCGTCAGCGCGCTCGGTCGCACGATTCGAGGGCTGAATCAGTTCTCCATCGGCGCGGTGATCCAGACCGACGCAGCGATCAACCCCGGTAACAGCGGTGGACCGCTCCTCAATCTGCGCGGTGAAGTCATCGGCGTGAACTCGCAGATCATCAGCCAATCACGGTCGTCGTCGGGTATTGGTTTCGCTATCCCAAGCAATCTCGTCTCGGTTGTCGCGCAAGAACTCATGCGCGATGGCGAAATGGATTACAGTTTCCTTGGTATCAGCGGTGGTGACGTGTTCCTCGACTTAATTGAGCTTCTGGAACTGCCGAACAACGCCGCCGGAATCGTGATCGGTCGTGTTGAGCCAAGTTCCCCCGCATCGCGGGCAGGTTTGCAGAACCCGTCGGATTATGAGACGGTCAACGGGTTGGATATCCCCCGCAGTGTGGACATCATCACCCACATCAACGGGACTCCGCTGCGCGGCATGCCCGATCTGATTTCGTATCTGGCGCGGGAAACACAGCCGGGTCAAACGGTCACACTGACGATTGTCCGTGATGGACGCGAGACGCTCAATCTTGAGGTAACGCTGCAAGCGCGCCCAAGCCGGTAAACCTCTGAACCGCAGAGGGCGCGGAGAACGCAGAGAGTAAGTCCGTACTCTGCGTTCTTCACGGTGAACATGTTCTTGAAGGCGGGAGCAGTCTCGCCTTTTTGAGTCCACGCATCCGCGCAATCCTCTATAATTGAGCATTGCGTCATCACTATTCATCACACGAGCGGGGGCAGCCCGAATGACTGAGCAAAAAGACGAATGGGTGAGCTTGCGGCAGGCAGCCGATATGCTGGGCGTGCATCCGGCAACCGTGCGAAATTGGGCGGATGCGGGGTCGATCCCGACGCGGCGCACCGCTGGCGGACACCGCCGCTTTCGCAAATCTGATCTGATCCAGTATGCGGAAAAAACCGGTGAGCTTCAGCCGATTGAGGTGCAGGTAATCCTGCAAAACGCGCTCGGTCAAGCCCGGATGCAGGTCGGCGGTGGCACGCTGGCGGCACAAGCATGGTACACCGCCATGAGCGACGACGCCCGCGAACAGATGCGAGTCAAAGGGCGGGCGGTGCTCGAAGCGCTGCGGACATATTTGGCACAGGGCGCGCCTGATGACCGTCTGACCGACGCGATCCGACTTGGGCAGGATTACGCCGCCATTTTGGAACGCGATCAGTTGACGCTCCCCCAAGCCGTGCGCGGATTTTTGTACTTCAGCGATTTCGTCAGCAACGCGATTTTGACATGGACGGAGATTGCCGCGCCGCGCAGCCCGAACGAATGGGCGCAGTTGATGCGCCATGTCAACACGTTCATCAATACCATGCTGCTCTCGATCATCGAATTTTACGAGGCGAAGTAACCCATGCCGATCACGCCGGAGTGGGTGGCGCTCAGTCTTGTGCCGATGATGGGCGGAAAACGGATGCGTGCCTTGCTCGATCATTTTGGCAGCGCGGGAGCGGTCTTGCACGCCAGCCGCGCCGAATTGTGCGAAGTGAGCGGGATCGGCAAGACGATTGCGGGCAGCATCACGCAGATCGATCTCGCGGCGGTGGAGCGGTCGCTGTGTACATGGCAGCAAGGCGGACTCGGCGTGCTGGCGTGGGATGATCCCGATTATCCGGCGCGCATCAAAGCGATTGAGGATGCGCCGCCGACGCTGTTTGTGTGGGGGGATCAAGCGCCGTGCCGCGTGGAAAAGCGTCGTCATGTGGCGATCATCGGCACACGCGAGCCAAGCGACGACTCGATGCGGACGACGCGCAACCTTGCGTTTGAATTGGCGCAGCGCGACACGGTGATCGTGAGCGGGTTAGCGCTCGGCACAGACACGAATGCCCATTTCGGCGCAATCGCCGCGCCGGATGGGGTGACGCTGGCGGTGCTTGGCGGCGGCTTGTGGAATATCTACCCGTCGCAGAATCGCCCGCTGGCGGAGGCGGTGCGCAAGCGCGGCGCACTGATCGCGGAGACGCCCCCAAACGGCGACCCCACGCCAACCCATCTGGTCGCGCGCAACCGTTTGATCAGCGCGCTGAGTGATGCCGTGATCGTGATCGAAACTAGCAGCAGCGGGGGCGCGATGCACGCCGCCCGCCGCGCCCGTGAGCAGGGAAAACCCGTGTACGCGCTCGACCTGCCCGCCAGCGGCAACCGTATGTTGATCGATGAAGAAGGGGCGTCGGTGATAAGCGCGGGCACATTCGAAGCGCTTTAGCGCCGATTCTCGCGCCGTGCTGCGCGCGTCACATAATCGTTTTGCGGACCGATCTCCTGACCGAGCAGCATACTCAACTGTGAGGCGTGACCGTGTACATGGCGCAAGTTATAGATGAGCAGTTCAAAAAAGCTGCACTCGCCCCACCCAAAAACGCAGTGCCGCTGGATCATGTCGTCGGTGAGTGTTTCGATGGTCGCTTGGCAGCGTGCGCGACAGTCCTTCAAGTAATTCAGCAGTTCCCCTTTGGTATACGCGCGTTCCGGGATCGGACCGTCGTCGTACTGCTCGATCAGCATAAACGGGGCAGGCGGGAGAAAACCGTCCTCTGTACCCGTCAAATACAGGTCAAGCCAGAACAGGCTGTGATAGGCAACATACCAGAACTGCGACATCTCGACGGGCTTATCCGGTGACTTCCACAACGATGCCTGCCAGAGTTCATCGGGGCAGGCGCGGATCGTATCTTCCAAGTAATAAATCACCGCTCCAAACTGCTGCCAGAGACTTGTTTTGAGATTTGCGTCCATCAGTTGATCCCCCACTTGGCGATAGGGATTATTGTACACAAAATTATGTACAGATGTTCTATCAGCCTTCACATGGATCGCGCTATCCGCCGAGTTCGACGCCGCGCGCAAGCAGCGCCCCAAGATCGCCATCAAACGGTGTGTAGACCGACGTATAACGCAGTTCGCAGTCGTCGCGCTCTCCAGCGATAGAGTGGTAACTGTAGTCGATCATACCATCGCTCACATTGGCAATCTCGGTGGTCACGCGCGTGAACTGGCTGAAAGGTTCTTCGATTTCGCGCGTATACGTGCCGCTGCCCACCAACTGCCATCTGCCGATCCACAGCAGTCCGGCATCCTCGTCGATGCGCACAGGCACAATCGGGTCAGCGGTGGCGAAAACACCGGGCGGTGTCGCAGAGGTCAGACCGAGGCATTCGGCAAACATCGAATATTCGGTCAAGCTGCGGTCGCCTTCCACCCATATACTGAACTCCGTATCGCTGCGGGAATACAACAGGCTGCGCTCGCTGGTGAATGCCGTTGTGGTCGTGATCGAGTTCGTTTGGCGTGTATCCTCGTCGATAATCTCCAGTACGGATTCCAAGTCGTAGGCGTCACTCGGAACAAGGGGCGCGCCTGCGTAAGTGCCGTCCGTTTGCCGGGTGTAGACGATATCCGCACCCGTGCCGATGACAAGAATCGTTTCGCCGTCATCGAGATCGAGAAACACGGTATAGACGGGTTCTTCGGGCGCGTCCTCGTCCGCTTCGGTCGTGATCCAGCCGGACACGGTGATCAAGCCATCTGGTTCAGGCGTAGTCTCCTGTGCTTTCAGGCTCACCGCTGTGAAAGCCAAGAGCAGAAAGACGGTCAAGAACTGCATACGAACGTGTGGTTTCATGCTCTCCCCCCAAAAAACATAGACGATATTGCGCGCAGCATTCCAGCAGGCGCAGTAATGTGAAACATATATAGATTGGGGAGACAGCGCAAATCAACTGGGAGAGGATTAAAAAGGGGACACCACTTAACTCTACAGGTGGCGTCCCTTGTGGAGATTGTTTTTGCACAGGCTTAGGTTTTGTATTGTTCAGTATACTCGGCGGACGGTGGGATCACTTGAATCACATCGATCAGCACACCGTTGGGGTCAGATGTGGCGAAGTGGCGCTGCCCGAAGTCCTCCGAAAGCAGTTCACGCCGGAGCGGCAGCCCTGCCCCATTGATCAAACGTTCATATTCCGAGTCGACGTCTTCCACTTCAAAATTTAGCAGCAGCCCCGCAACCGGTTGTTGATACTCCGCGACAACCGTCTCATGATCATGGGCGACAAATGCCAGTTCAAAGCGCTCATCTGCCGATTTTAGGCTGATATACCAGTCGGACTCGAATGTGAGGGTAAAACCGAAGTGTTGCACGTAAAAGTCGCGGGTGGCGGGGATTTCTCGAGACATCAGTACCGGGTAGAAGCTGTTCACTTGCATTCTGGGCACTCCTCGCATATGCTTGCCGGATAGATACATACAGTTTGTATGTCACACCCATGATACATACAAACTGTATGTATGTGAATAGATGCAAAATGAGCATTTGCTAAGTACCTATGCAGCGGAGCCGTTATGTCCCAGAATCGTCCTGTAACCAAAGCCCAGCAGAGCGAGGCAACCACCGCTCGACTGCTCGAAGTTGCATGCGAGATCTTCACCCGCGATGGCTATGCAAATACAGCCACCGAGGAAATCGTTCAGCGTGCAGGGTTAACTCGCGGCGCACTCTATCATCACTTTGGAAGCAAAGAGGGGTTATTCCGCGCCGCATTGGAACATCTACAGCGGCGTGTCGCACAGCAGGTCGAATCTGCCACCATACCGCACGATGACCTGTGGGAGCAGTTGATCGCTGGCTCGATCGCATTTCTTCAGGCAAGCCTTGACCCGCAGGTACAACGCGTCATGCTGATCGACGCGCCCGCTGTGCTTGGTTGGTCATTGTGGCGGGAACTGGACGCGCAAAACAGTATGAAGAGCCTGCACGATGCACTTTCCAGCTTGATCGAACAGGAGCGGCTGATGTCGATTCCGTTGAACGCGCTCACCCATCTGCTTTCCGGCGCGATGAACGAAGCCGCACTCTGGATCGCGCAATCGGACGACAAGAAACGGACATTCGACGAAGCAGCGGACGCGCTCCGGCATTTACTCGGCGCGCTGCGCCAAACCAGCCCAAACGCCTAACAAAAAAGTGGACACCACCTGTAGAGTCAGGTGGCGTCCCTTTCACGCGGATACTTTGGGAGTGAACCAGAAAGCTCACCCACCGAGGTGAGGAGCCTAGCGCGGGGTCACCCCCATAAGATCGCAACTGCCCACTGGATCACCTCCTCGTATCTAAATTGTCGATAGATGCTAGTATATGCAGAACCTGCATGCGGGTCAAGAGGGTTCAGATGAGAATTTCATGGGATACCCAACACGCGCGCGATCTGCTCCAGATGATTGACATCATGCAGCACCGCATTGATCGCCTCGTCGAGCACCGACATTTCACCAAAGCTGGGGTGAACGCCGCGCCGCTCCCACTGCTCCGGCGTCAGCGCTTCGAGCATGCGCACATGCGCCGCCCGCCGTGAAATCCACGACGTGACGACGAGATCAAACTGCTGCGCGCCGTATTGATGTTCGACGACGAGCGCGTTTGGGTCATAGGCATGAAAAGTCGGGGACTCCTGTTCCAGCATCAAACGCAGCCGCTCGATAAAAATCTGCTCGTAGTCGTTCAGGTGACAGACGATTTCGAGGACATCCCAACCGTCCTCGCCATCACGGTTATCGGTCGCGCGCGCTTGGCTGACACCGTTCAACGTAACGCGCATCAGCGCCGGGGTCTTCTTCATCCACATCAGCGCTTTTTCTGGGGTGAAAACTGGCATACGCAGTTCCTTTCGTTTTCTGACACCATTTTTACGTCGGATTGCTACCCTTAGAGTAGTGGATAGGAGAAAATTAAACCAATGGCATTCAACCTAGATCGCTACACCAACAAGGCTCAAGAAGCGATTCTCAAAGCGCAAACCCTTGCGACCGATTACGGGCATACCGCGATTGAGCCGCTGCATTTGCTCACGGCACTGGTGGGGCAAAAAGAAGGGGTTGTGCCGGAGGTGATCGCCAAAATCGGGGCGCGCCCGCAGCAAGTCCTCTCCGAACTTGAAATGCAGTTGAACAGCCGTCCGCGCTCATTTGGCAGCAATGCGAAAGTCAATTTGAGCCGCGCCGCGATTGATGTACTCACGCGCGCGGAAACCGAAGCCGAAACCATGACGGATGAGTACGTCAGCACTGAACATATGCTGATGGCGCTCACCGATCCGAAAACACAGACCGTCAGCGAATTCCTTCATAAGCACGGCGTCAGCCGTGACGCGATTTTGAACGCGCTCACCTCGATTCGCGGCAATCAGCGGATCACCTCGCAAGACCCGGAAGGCACCTTTAAGAGTCTCGAAAAATACGGGCGTGACCTGACCGCATTGGCGCGGCGCGGCAAGCTCGATCCGGTCATCGGGCGCGATGAAGAAGTCCGCCGCGTGATTCAGGTAATCAGCCGCCGCACCAAAAACAACCCGGTCTTGATCGGTGAAGCGGGGGTCGGCAAAACGGCGATTGTCGAAGGCTTGGCGCAGCGCATCGTCAACGGGGATGTTCCGGAAGGACTGCGCGATAAGCAGATCATTTCGCTCGACATGGGATCACTGCTGGCGGGTGCGAAGTTTCGCGGCGAATTTGAGGAACGTTTGAAAGCTGTTTTGCACGAAGTCACCGAATCAAATGGGCGGGTGATCCTGTTCCTAGACGAACTGCATACGATTGTTGGCGCGGGTGCGGCAGAAGGCGCAATCGACGCCAGCAACATGCTCAAACCGATGCTGGCGCGCGGCGAACTGCGCGCAATCGGCGCGACCACGCTGGACGAATACCGCAAGTACATCGAAAAGGATGCCGCGCTGGAGCGCCGTTTCCAGCCCGTCTTCGTGGATGAGCCGAGCATCGAAGATACGATCAGCATCTTGCGCGGACTCAAAGAGCGCTACGAAGTCCATCACGGCGTGCGCATTCAAGACAGCGCGGTGATCGCCGCCGCGACGTTGAGCGCGCGTTACATCCCGGATCGCCAACTGCCGGACAAAGCGATTGACTTGATCGACGAATCGGCAGCACGGCTGAAAATGGAGATCGACAGCAAGCCCGCCGCATTAGAAACCGTCGAGCGTCACATGATGCAGTTGGAAATCGAACGGGAAGCGCTCAAAAAAGAACGGGATCGCGCCTCGCTGGATCGGCTGGCGGCGTTGGAAAACGAACTTGCGCAGTACGGCGAAGAACTGAACGCGCTCACGCTGCGCTGGCAGCGCGAAAAAGCCGCCATCGAGCAGATTCGCACGATCAAATCGCAAATTGACGATGCACGCATCAAACTTGAACAGGCGGAGCGGCGCGCAGATCTCGAAGGGGCGGCGCGGCTGCGCTATGGGTCACTGCCGGAGCTTGAGCGCGCACTCACGGATGCGGAAGCCGCTGTCCATGAGATTCAGCGCGAAGGCGCGATGCTCCGTGAAGAAGTGGACGCCGACACGATCGCTGAAGTCGTCTCGCGCTGGACGGGCGTACCGGTCGCGCGCCTGCTCGAAGGCGAGATCGAAAAGCTGCTCAAGATGGAGGAACGGCTGCATAAGCGCGTGATCGGGCAGGATGACGCGGTGCACGCGGTATCGGCGGCAGTGCGCCGCAGCCGCGCCGGACTGCAAGACCCGAATCGTCCGGTTGGCGTGTTCTTGTTCCTCGGTCCGACCGGGGTTGGCAAAACTGAGCTTGCGCGTTCGGTCGCGGAGTTTCTGTTTGACGACGAAAGCGCGATGGTGCGCATCGACATGAGCGAGTTCAGCGAACGCCACACCGTCGCCCGCTTGATCGGTGCGCCGCCCGGTTATGTCGGCTATGACGAAGGTGGACAGCTCACGGAAGCAGTGCGCCGCCGCCCGTACTGCGTCGTGCTGCTCGATGAGATCGAGAAGGCGCACATCGACGTGTTCAATGTGTTCCTTCAAGTGTTCGACGACGGACGCTTGACCGATGGTCAAGGGCGCACGGTCGATTTCACCAACACGATCATCATCATGACGAGCAACATCGGCAGCCATGTGATCAAAGACATGGGCGCACAAGCGGATCCGAAGCGGCTGCGCGCCGCGATCATGGACGAACTCGACAATTATCTGCGACCGGAATTCCTCAACCGCTTGGATGATGTGATCATCTTCCAGAATCTCAGTGAGGCGGACATTTTGCGGATTGTCGATATTCAACTGGCGCGCTTGGAGCGGCTGCTGGCGGCGCGGCGCTTGACGCTCGAACTCACCGACGCGGCGAAGGCATTCCTCGCCGCCGAGGGCTACGATCCGGTGTACGGGGCGCGTCCGCTCAAGCGCGCGATCCAGCGCGAACTGGGGGATCGGCTGGCGGTGCATATTTTGGAAGGGCATATCCGCGACGGCGATCACATTATCGCGGATGTGAACGAGGACGGGAGCGCGCTCGCGTTCTCGACTGTGCCGCAGATGGAAGGGGCATAATTATTGTTTAACCCCTCTTCATTAGTATAAAGGAGAGGGGCTTTTCACCGCTATTTTTATCGGTGTACATATTACGCTTCTTGTGCTATAATTCCCTATTCTAATTCATAGCTCCAGCGTTGCTGAGTTGATCATGAAATCAGAATTGCGTTTGTTCATTTCTTATGCTCGCACGGATTACACGCTAGCTTCTCATATTGTCGAGATTTTGCGTCAAGCAGGACTTGATCCTTGGTTTGATCGGCGCTTATTGGCTGGGCAAGAATTCAAAGCAATTCTTGGCAATGAACTACGGGATTGCTTCGGATTAGTGTTTATGATTTCTCCAGACTCCATTAAGTCGGAGTGGTGCATCTGGGAATTAAACGAGGCAATGCGCTTAAAAAAGCCGATAATACCGATTTTATTGCGACCAACTATTATTCCCGAAACTTTGAGCGTAATCCAGTACGAGGACTTCACTGCTTCTATTGGACCTTTTCAGGTAGCTAGGCTGATAGGTGCCATCCTAAAAGCAGTGTATGTGCCTTTTGAAGCACCGTTTCAAGTGGAAAACCCGGGGGGGTTTCCCGCGCAAGTTAGCGATGTCAATGTGCCATCTGGTACGGAACTTGACAGCGTCGCTGAAAACCATTCTCAAACCAACTGGCAAATTGAAGAGCCGACGGAAGTATTGAAGATCCTACCTTTTCCCTTTGAATGGAGATTAGTAACAGCCGGAACTGTGAACCTTGAGCCACTAAGTGGCGAGTACTTTGTGATGGACGCTGGTAAGAGTCTAACGTACCTCCCTCCGCGCCCGCGCTCCGAACTGAAAGAGACTCTGTCAAAGAGGAAACGTAGCAAAGTCGCTGATTTCTTTATCTCACGTTATCCTATAACTAATGCACAATATCAGCAGTTTGTAAAAGCAGATAATGGATATAAAAATCGGCAATGGTGGGGATATTCACCAAGAGTTGAGGCTTGGTGGGAATCGAATCAAAGACCAAAATCGGTGGCTTTTAGGGGGGAAAGAATCCCTCGAACCAATGCCTCATGGTATGAAGCAATGGCTTTTTGCCTTTGGTTAAGTGAAATGACCTCTACACAGGTAAGACTTCCCACTCGTGCCGAGTGGCAACGCGCCGCGCAAGGTGATGAAAAGCAGCCTTTTCCTTGGGGAAATACGTTTTACCAAACTAGATGCAATAGTAAGGAGTCACGACTCGATAAACTAGTCGTGGTTGATAAGTATTTACATGGAGCTAGTGGTTTTGGCGTCTTGGATTTAGCTGGTAACGCGGCTGAATGGGTTCTTGAATCCACGGAGGACCTTTCAGATGTTTTCGGAGATCCGAAGCTTATTTGCGGTGGATGCTTCAAAGAGCCTGCGCTCAAGCAAGTAACGGATAATGCTCGCTACACTAACGCTGGTTTCCGCTTCGACAGTGTTGGTTTTCGAATTGTCATGACAACGTAGCCATGTTGCGGATCGACTCATAAAACCCTTCCCCTGACACCGCTCAACAGGGGACAATGGAATTCATCTCAGTTGGGGGCGGACGAGAACATATGTCGCCCATCAACCCCTCCGCTTAGATGATCCTCCCGTTTTTTGACTACAGAATTCACTCGACACCGGCTCTGAGTCGGGCAGATCATCATGGGGGTGAATATTCCCACCCAACGGGAAGTCCCGTCATCTCCTGATCCTCGACGGGTTCGATCGTTCGCCCATTAGGAGCTGGACGCAATGTCTCTTACGTCGGCACGACCTTCGTCACACCCATCTGAACAGCACCAAGCCGCGCCGAGCCTTTTGGCGGCTCTCCTTCGTCTGGTCGCCGTCGCGTTGATCGTCGGTGCGGCGCTGCTCAGTGTGACTAGCATCACCACCCCCGCCGTTGGCGGACTTCCCGATGGCGCGACGTTCGACATCAACCGCACCCTCGACAGCCTGCGCGTGATCGCTGCCGAACCGCGCCCAATGGGGTCACCGGGGATCGCCGCGACGCGCGCCTATTTGATCGGCGAGATTCAAGCACTGGGGCTTGAACCGGACATCCAAATCATCGATCACACGCTCGAAGCGCCGAACATGGTCAGTTTTGCGACTGCGACCAACATCGCCGTTCGCTTACCCGGTTCGAGCAGCACCGGCGCGGTCTTGATCGGCGCACACTACGACAGCGTCGCGACCACGGTCGGCGCGAGCGACTGCGGCGGCTGTGCGGCGGTCGTGTTGGAAGTCCTGCGCGCGCTGGCAGCGGCACCGCCGCTCCTGAACGATGTGATCTTCCTGTGGGTGGACGGCGAAGAAGTGATGCGCTCGTCACAAGCATGGGTGGATTCACATCCTTGGGCGGCGGACGTGCGCGCCGCGATCAACATGGAGGCGATGGGCGCAACCGGCTCATCCCAGATTTATGTTCACGGCGATCAAAGCGGCTGGATGCTTGATGAAGCGTTCAACACGCTGCCGCACCCGCGCGGCTTTTCGTTCGTGAATGAGCTTGTCTGGGCGACCGGCACGGGTGGCTCTGATCTCGATCAATACTTGCAGCGCGCCGATGTCGGGATCGGCTTCGGCTACTTCGGTGCATCGTATGTGTACCACAGCCCGACAGACAACCTAGACTCACTTGATCCGCAGACGCTCCAGCAGCAGGGTGAAAACGTGCTGACACTCGCCACGCGCATCGCGAACGCCCCGCTCGATCCGGTGCGCACCGAACCGAACCCGATCTATTTCAATCTGGTTGGCGATGTGATGGTGCGCTACCCCGCCGCGCTGGTCGTTCCGCTGGCAATTGCGGCTGCCGTCGTCTTGATCGGTGTGATCGCCGTGGGGAGCCGCCGCAAAAAACTAAGTTGGCTCGGCGTCTTGGCGATGATCCCGATTTATCTGATCGTCTTGATCGTCATCATCTTGGCGGCTGCCGCCGTTTGGTCGGCGCTCCGCTTGTTGGATCCGCGTCTTCATGTCTTCCTAATTGCGATCACCTACCAAGCCGAAGGTTATCTGATCGTCCTGACCACTCTCATCATCGCGTTGTTCAGCGGCGCGGCACTGGTGCTCAAACGCTGGTTCAAACCGGATACGCTGCTCGTGGGTGCGCTTGGGTTGCTCACGGTGCTGGGCTTGGTGACCGCGTTCGTGCTCCCCGGCGTGTCGCATCTGTTCGTGATTCCCGCCCTGATCACGCTTGTGGCATGGCTGTTCCTCGGCAAACGCGGCGGGGTTGCACGCGCAGTCGTGCTGACAGTCGTTGGAATCGCCGTCGTCGTGATCGATGCTCCGTTCCTGTACTTCATGAGCGCGATCTACGGTGGACGCGCTGAACTCCTCGCCGGTGCGCCGATGATCCCGATCTTGACCGCCGTCGCGGCGGTTCCGCTGGTGCTGGCGCTGCTGCCGCAATTCGAGTGGATCAGCGGAAAACGCGGTTTGGTTCCGCTCGGCGCGCTGATTGTATTCGCCGCCGCGCTGGTCGTCGTGCAGGCAAACGGAAACTTCAGCGAAGCGCACCCGAAGCCGAACTTAATCGTCTACGAATATGACACGGTGACACAAGAGGCATCGTGGGTCACGTTTGCCGATACGATTAACGGGCGCACGGGAGCATCACTAATCGATCCCTACACGGCGCAGTTCATCGGCGACGATGCTTCGAATGCAGTAGAAATCCATGATGCGGCGTGGTGGGGTTTTGCGTTGTTCCCCGGACACAGTTTTGGCTACCGGGCGAGCGCGCCAGCCGCCGATCTGCCCGCACCCACCGTCGAACTGCTTGAAACCATGCTCAACGGCGCTGAACGTAGGCTGCGGCTTCAGGTGAATACGCTGTCAGGCGCAGACACGCTGGAGGTTCAGCTGTCGTCCACTGGCGTGTTCGAGTCAGCGTCCGTAAACGGCATCCCAATCAGCACAGAAATCATGCTGCATGAGGCTGAGGGTTTTGTCGATATCATGTGTTTCACGATCCCGGAAAGCGGGCTGACAATTGACCTTTCGACCGCAGCCGCTGAACCGGTCGAGATCAAGATTGCACAAGTCAGCTATCACCTGCCAACCTTCCCCGACTTCGCGATCACACCGCGCGAAAGTTGGATGATGGCTGCCCCGACGCAGCGCACCGACAGCACGATTGTGCTTCAGACGTATACCATGTCGGCGGAAGGGGTACTGGCTCAGGGAGCGCTGAACTAAAGGCATTCGCGCGTCTTTCGGATCGACTCATGAATCCGCCTCCCCTGACAGCGCTTAACAGGAGAGGCGGACTCTTATCCCAAATCGGTTCGACTCAGGTTGGGATAAAAAACCCCCTCCCCCACTGCCGTATCTGCCCTATTGTTTCGATCATGTTTGAGCGGCGCATCGATCCGATTTGGTTGATTTTTGAAGGATCAACGATCGATCAAGATCGTCAATCCCCCTGCCCCACCCTTGATCCATTCTCGATCATTTGGGTAATCCTTAACACGGCTTAACCTTGATCGATCTGATCAATACCCCTCGATCCGTAGTATTAACCGTTCACCGCGTTGCAGACCATCGGCAGGTCACCCGGCGGCACGGTGCAGAGTATCACGTGCAGCGGCTCGCCTTCACTGGCGGGCAGCAGCAGCACAAAATCGGCGGGGTCCTCTACGAAATGGGAGTTCCAAATCGCATACGACAGTACTTCAATATGCCGCCCACGATCAGGATCAGCGGTGCTGTCTTGCGTCTGGAGGATCAACTCGAATGCGCAGCCCTCGGTCGGGATCGGGTCGCCCATGGCATCCTGAACAGTCGGTGGGATCGTAATGTCTTGATACAGCGCATGGCTGCCGGGATACAGGTCGCAGTCGGCGGGGACGCCCACTTGACGCGCCAGCAAAATGTGTTCGCGAGTCTGCGGAAGCGGCTCACCGCCGCCGGTATCGATCGCAAAATTCGGCTCAATCGAAACCAAGCAGATCGCACTCCCCATATATACCACCCAGTAATAACAGGTCGGATCATCAGGCGGCGGCGCAGCATTCGGGTCTTCACCTTCGGTCGTAAACACGGGCGGAATCGTCACCAAACAGTACGCCTGCCCCGTTTCATAGTTGATCACCAACCGGTAGCAGGTTTCAGGTTCGCCGACGGGCGGAATTGCTGCCGGATCAACGCCGAGACCCGCCAAATCAACCGCATCGTCGATGATGCAAATCGTATTTCCGTCGATGACCACTTCGTATTCGCAGAACAGATCATCCGGCGGCGGCGCGTCACCCGTACCCGGCAGATCGGCGGTTAGGTTGAGTTCCTCGCGCAGCAGGCACACGACCTGCCCTTCGTAGATGATCCAGTAAAAGCAGCCGGGATCGGGCGGCGGTGGGGCTTCCGGGTCTGCGCCAGTTGGCGATGCGATGCCCTGCAATTCCGAGAAGATCGCAGCGTTTGGGTCGTCGGGCTGGGATGTAATATCAAAGATGTGGATCGTGTTCAGGTCATCACAGTTGCCGTTGTTCTGCACGACATCCGTCCGCACATAGCCATCGACCAACGTGTAATACCAAGATTCGCCCATGTCGTTGATCACGATGTAGAGCGCCCACAAGAAGCTCCCCGGCGTCAGCACCATAAGAATATCCGATGCGGTATCCGGCTCGACGCGCACGTTGACATTGCCGAAGTTCCCAATCAAGCACTCGCCGCTGAGCGGAAAATCGAGCGGCGCGGTGAGTGCTCCCGGCGCGGTTGCGGTGGGCGTCCCGCCCTGAGTCGTATCCGGGCAGCCGTTGGTGAATCCCGTCCCGACCTGATCCGGGCACAAATCGACGAAATCGGCGACACCATCCCCGTCGCGGTCGGCGACTTGCCCCTGCTGCGGCGTCGGCGTGCAGTCCAATCCGGGCAGCGTGCCGCACGGCTCAGGCTGCGCGGAAATACTGGCGGCGAACAGCAGCACAACCAGCATCACGACGAACAAGCGAATCCAAGTTTTCATGACATTCCCCCCAACTCTATTTCGAAGCACCTGAACAATGGTGCTTAATCCATTCTGTCATGAAACTTGTAAATGCGCGCGCAGTCATATTGCGAAATAGGCAGAGTGGGTGTAGCCGCGCTTGGATGAGTTTTTTATTGTGTGAGGGAAAGCATAGGGAGAACAGGCAATGCCTTGGACGGACAAAAACTATCCGCAGTCGATGAAAAACTTAATGGCACCGGTGCGCCAAATCGCCAATGCGCTGGTTGAAGATGAAAAAATGGAAGACGGGCGCGCGATCGCCATAGCCACCGCGCAAGCAGAAGAATGGGCGAAAAACCGCGATATGCAGATTTTCAAGAAGAAAACGGGACGCTCAAACGACGACGCGGCGGAGGTGAACTCCAGCAGCCGGAAGCGTTAGCCACCCTTCGTCGCAATCAACGCTTGAATATATGCCGGACAAAGCTCTAGCACCGTCAGCCCCGCCGCGCTCAACACAGATTTGCTCAGTTCCCAATCCGTATCTGTTGCATCAACTATCGGCGGGGTCGGCTTGTGCTCAAGCGCGACCGCTGCAAACTTGCGATCATCTTCGTCTTGGAGTTCAAACGGCAGAACAGCACAGTTGTTTTCGTCATACGTGATGATCACTTCGACGAGCCGCTTATCGCGCGGCTTTCGCTCAAGGTCGTTTAGGTAACGCTCGGCAATACCACCCTTTGGGATAACTCCGCGATATTCTCGAATGATCATCTGTTTGACTAAATCAATAACCAGCCGATCTTCGCTGTCGATAAACGCTTTGAGCCATTTACGACATTCGAGCACACAGAGAAATTCTGCTTTGCTCAGGGTGTCGAGCCGCTTATCAACCATCGCCCACACATTGGAGTCAACGACGTAATCATTCACCCTGCTCCAACTCCTCTAGGCGGCGTTGAGTCCCGGCGTCAAACATAGCATCCAAGTCCCCGGAAAGATCGCCGAAAAAGTTCGGCGGGTAGTTTTCGATTTGTCCGAAGCGGTTAACACGCACTTCTTCAATCGTTGAGCCGTTTTCGCCCGGCTTGCAAAAATACGCTTTGACGTTCTGCGGGGTAGCAAATTCATGCTGCGGTTCGGCGATGCGGCGCTGAAAACGGGTCAACAGGTGTTCGCTGTGGCTTTCGATGATGAGTTGGAGTTTGCGCTTTTCTGCCACTTCGAGGAATAAATCCGCGAGTGCAGCTTGCGCGGAGGGATGCAGATGGAGTTCAGGTTGCTCGATGAGAACGATTGAGCCTTCAGGGACATAAAATAGCGCAGTAACTACGGGAAGAACTTGCGAGATTCCGAAACCTACATCTGCCAAGGATGTTAAAGGCATTTCGCGATCTACTTTTACCCTAGCTTCATAAAATCTTTGTTGGCGATCTAGTGGATCTACCGAAAACTCCGATACTAAACCTAGTTTTATCAGCCAATTTTCTACCTGTTGAAGTAGAGTTCCTCGAGCTTTCTTTGCGTTACGTATATCAGAAATAATCGCATCTATTGCCCTGCGTCCAGTTCCTTCAAGAGTGTCCGGGATTCCGCCCGTCCATGGATAATTGCGTTGCGGCGGATGACGAAGCGGTCCGATATAATAGATTGAATTCATAAAGGTTCTATATATAGATGAAACAAATATTGATAGATAGATATTCTTTGCTCTTTCGGCTATTGAGAGACGATTCTCTACATTGTCACCATTTTCGACCACCTTAAACGGTTCACTCTCAAAAATACCTTCATTCTCGCGTATCACATTGTATGACACCGTACCAACGATGTCATCTTCTTGTGTACGCCACTTAACACACCGAACCACTGTGCCTTTCAATAGTTTCAAATCGCCGAAATTAATGTTTGAACCTTCTTCATCCAAAGTTACATTGATTATCTTGGGTTCCGGTAGCATGAACTCACCGTCCCATTCAATGCACATTCCAATATGTCGTCTTACTTGGTGATCACGCACTATATCTCGATAACTTCCAAAATCGACGTAATCTGTTTGATTGCCGCCAAATTCGATTTTCTCAATTTGCCCAAAACTTGAATATGATTGCTTAAGGAGACGGAGTGCCTGCAAAATACTTGTTTTGCCGCTACTGTTTGTTCCATAAAGCAAAGTGATGTGTGAGAAATCAACATCAAGTTTCTTCCAACGCTTGAAATTCTCTACCTTTAGGTGTGTTAGCATTTCAGCCTCCGTTACATCTAATGAATCTACACGCCCCGGAAGAATCCGTTCACCGGGGCGCTGAACTCCGGCAGCAGTTCCCCCGCCGTGATCGTCCCCGTCTCGCCGATTAACTCGCGCGCGTCATGCGTCAGCACTTCAACGAGCTTTTGTTCGGGGTAGACCAGCCATACCATTTTCGCGCCGTTCGCCAGATAAAACGCCGCTGTCTCCGCCATTTCTTTGTAGCTGTCATCCGGTGACTTGATCTCAACACAAATATCCGGGAGAAACGGCGCTGCCCCTTGCCGCGTGACAGGTTTCGTCAAGTCCAGAACCACCGACACATCCGGCAGGCGATCATTATGCTTGTCATCTGCTGATGGGCGATGACGCGCTTCGACGGCTGCGAGTCCAATCGGGTGATTGAGAAAGTACATGTTGAGCCATGTGATGATGTTTCCAGCAACAATTCCGTGTACCTGTGTAGGCATCTTTTCGACAATCTCCCCATCAATGAGTTCAAAGAGGCGATCCGCGTTTTCGGGGAGCGCGAGAAACTGCTCGAATTCGTCCACTGTCACCAGCCGGGGCTGCACAACCATAGAAATCCCTCTCACTCTGAGTCGATTATACACCGCTGTGATGCAGGGAACGGCTACAATATAGGGAATGCTTCGACAGTCCTTGAGGATTACCCGTGTCCCTCATCCTCCCGCGCAAGCGCATGATCACCGCGCACGGCAAGAAGATCGTGATCGTCAAAGGCGCGCAAGAAAGCGCCGAACACGTCCTCATGAAGATGTTCTTGTGGGCGTTGTATCTCCCCCAATACCCGGAACTCACCATCGAGATGCGCATCGGGGATAAATACAAGCCGGATGTTGTCATGCTCGACGAACAGCGCAAACCACTCTTCTGGGGTGAATCCGGTCAGGTGAGCCGCGACAAAATCCGTTCTTTAGGGCGGCGCTTCCGTGATACGCATTTCGCCATCGCCAAGTGGGAGATGAGCCTTGCGCTGCATGCCGAAAATGTCCGCTCGGCGTTAGCAGGGTTGGAGCGTTCAGCCCCGTTTGACTTGATCCGCTTCCCGGCAGACTCGGCGCAGCGCTTTATTACGCCGGAAGGTGAAGTCCGCCTCACACATGACATGATCGAATGGGTGCGGCTGTAGGCGAAACTTTTGTTGAGCGTGTGGTGGAGAGTCCGGTACAATGAAGGCATTCGGAAAGGGGGAGTGATGACATCACTGTTGAGCTACCCGGATTTACTTGGTTATGTGACAGGCGGCGAGCGCTTTAATCTCTCGGTTGCACAGGTTGCGGCGGCAGTGCGCCCCCCTGAAGGTGTACGTGCCGGTCAAGTCATCCCCGTCATGGTGGTCGCCCAGAACATGCTGGATGACGATATTGATTTGATTGCGACGGTGCATATTCCAGAGGTGGATGCCCGTCGTCAAAAGGGAAAATTCAGCGTCAAGACAGCACGCTATGTTGTGGGCATGAAAGCGGCTGAAGTCGGGATTTTGGTCATTCCGGTGAGCACAACGCTCGACATCACGCCCGCCGAAGGTTACACGATCACCATCGACTTTGAGAGCAAGCCGACCGGAAAATCGCGCGAACGCATCCGCACCCCGGAAGGCGGCAGTTTTGATCCATCTTTTGTGCCGCCGGATGCTTTGAAAAAACTCAATACGCTCAAAGAACTCAAGTATGAAGTTCCAAAACGGTTGGGGCGCAGCACCCTTACGCTGACATTCAATATTTTACCCGCCCGCTTAAATCAGCCCGTTGATGATATTCGCGCGGGATGGATCAGCATCTGCAAGCTCGCTGATTACACCGATCCCCGGTTTGCGATGTACAAGTTTGCCGACTTGATCACGACGGAACTCCTGCCGCGCTTGCGCCGCGATACGATGTTCCATCCGTTGGTTGCAGCGACCAAAGCCCGGTTCGCCAAAGCGGGATATACGCTGCGCGATGCCGAAGCATTTTTGATCGCGCGTTTGATGGCGCTGATCCTCGAATATGCCGCGCCGAGCGATACCGCACACGGCTTCGTGATCGCAGGGCATCACAATATCAAGGCGCTGCTGATGAAAGACCCGCGCCAGCTTGATGCTGCACTCAAACTGCCGCGCTGGTTCCAAGCCATGATCGGCGCGATCAGCAAAGATACCCGTGCCGCCTCCGCCCCCGCACAGGTAATCCCCCAGTTCGTCTACGATGAACTGCTCTACGATGCAATCCTGTACGGGTTTGATCTGGTCACGGCGGCGACAGGCGAGGATTTAGGATCGCCGGAAGAAATGCGCGAATATGCCCGACAAAATATCGAGCGGCTTAGTCGGGGCGGGATGGATTTCAGCCGGGTATACCTGCCACTCGTGCTCGGCGGCATTCTGATCAACGACAAGCTCTTGATGGACAAAGAAGAACCCGCCGCCCTGCTGGTTGATGAGGGTAAAGTGCTGGAAGACCGCATGTTCGAAATCGCCGACGACGACATGCCAATTCACGAGATGGCAAATCAGTTGATCATGCAGATGGGACAGCGCTACGGCTTTTACCGATAGGGTTCATTCATGACGAGTATCGATTACTTGTATCCCGATGTGTTAGGCGCAATAACCGGCGGTGAGCGGGTCGGTATGACTGCGCTTCAGTTTGCGGTCGGCGCTGCCCCAGAGTTGACCTACCTAGGTCAGCCGTTAGAGATCGTGATTCTGCTGCAAAATATGGTCGATCAACCGCTTGAGGTGCGCATCTCGCTGGGATTGCCGACGCGCACCCCGGACGGCAAACCAATCAACTTATCGACGCCGCGCAAATTGGTCGCGCTGATGATGCAGCCGGGTGAAGTTGGAGTGGCGCGGCTTCCGGTTGTGCCGCTCCTGCCCACACCCCAACCCATCGAGAACGTACCGATCCGGGTCGCGGTGCGCCAGCGGGTCAAAGATGCTTACCGCTTTGTGCGCGCTCCCCTCGGCGGCGCTCCGCCGTCCGAACTCGCGGTGACGCCGTTTCAACTTCAAGCGCTGCGGGATGTGCCCTATATCTCACACCCTTGGGATCAGTCGGCTGAGAATATTGTCGTCCCCATCGGTGTCGCGGAAGGCACAGTGCCGGGGCGATCACAGGCGCTGACCGCCAAGCCGCGCTATACCGCTCTATGGACATCGGCACAAATGGACGCGGAGCATGAACGCGCTGCCGCACAGGTGAACGAAGCACGGTTTATCGCTGCCGACTTGATGCAAGAGGTCAATTCGATCTATCCAGTCCTGCTGCGCGGCGTCGAGACGGCTTTTCCGGGGCGCGGTGTTCCGCTCAAGCCGGGCGAAGGCAAGGCGATTGCCAAAATCTTGACACATGCCCTTCGTGACCACTCCACCACCGATCGCAGTTACCGTCTTGAGGATTTACGCTGGTTTCAAACCTTGTGTCAGGTAATGGCGTTCGACGAAACCGCCGCCCGCCGCCCGTCGCAAGAATTGGTCATGCGCTATTTGTTCAACGCCGCGCTGTATGATGCGGTGCTGTTCGCTTATGGCGCGATGCGTCCGCGTTTGCGGATTGACCTCGGCAACAGCACGATGCGCACTGCGCGTGCTAACGCGATCCTGACATGGCAGGCGGGTCATATTGAACCCGATCCGGTGTATATCTATATGCCGCTGGCGCTCGGCGGGCTGTCGATCCATCTGGATGCGCTGCTGCCCGGTGAAGACCCTTGGGCGATGGTCGATGAACTGCGCGAGGCATACCGTCAGCGCGTTCGCCTCGATGATCCGGCATTCGAACCAATCTTGGATGTGCTGGATCGACTGCTCACACAGGTCGAAACCGAACTGCGCGAAAACAACGTGAAGCCGCGCTAGAACAGGTGATTGTGGTTGTACCCGTTCGTTCAGCAACCGCCAATACCTTTCTTACACGCGCTGCATATACTGGAAAAATGCCTGAAATAAGAGGACAAACACGCTCATGATGCGCTTTGACCGCTTTACCGAACGCGCGCAGGATGCGGCGGCACGCGCCTACGAGATTTTGCAGCGTTACGGACATAACCAAGTCGACAGCGAACACATACTGCTTGCGCTCCTTGAACAGCAGGATGGGGTGATCCCCCAAATTCTGGAGCGTTTGACTGTTGATGTGGAGCAAATGCGCCGCCGCTTGGATGATATTCTCCGTGTAACGCCCAAAGCGGCGATTTACGGACAAGGGGCGGGTCAGGTGTTCATCACCCCCCGTGTGAAACGAATTATCGATCTGGCGAACGAAGAAGCCAATCGGCTGCGCGATGAGTACATCTCGACCGAACATATTTTTATGGCGATCCTGAGCGAACGCAATACTCCCGTCGCCAAAATTCTGGCGGATAACGGCATCACCCATGACCGCGTGCGCGAAGTCATCAAAGACGTGCGCGGCGGGCAGCGCGTGACCGATCCGCAGGCGGAAAGCCGCTACCGCACGCTCGAAAAATACAGCCGCGACTTAACGCGCATGGCGCTTGAGGGCAAGCTCGATCCGGTGATCGGACGGGATGCCGAAATCATGCGTGTGATCCAGATTCTCTGCCGCCGTACCAAGAACAACCCGGTCTTGATCGGGGAGGCGGGTGTCGGCAAAACCGCCATCGTCGAAGGCTTGGCGCAGAAGATCGCTACGGCGGACGTGCCGGAAATTCTGCTTGGAAAGCGCGTCGTCTCGCTTGACTTGAGCGCGATGCTTGCGGGCAGTCGTTTTCGTGGTGAGTTTGAAGAACGCCTGAAGGCGACTATCGAAGAAGTTCAGCGCGCCGAAGGCGAAATCATCCTGTTCATCGACGAACTGCATCAGGTGGTCGGCGCGGGTGCGGCACAAGGCGCGCTCGACGCGGGCAACATGATGAAACCGGCGCTGGCACGCGGCGAACTTCAATGCGTGGGCGCGACCACGATGGACGAATACCGCCAACATGTCGAGAAAGACGCGGCGCTGGATCGCCGTTTTGCGCCGGTGTACGTCGAAGAGCCGAATGTCGAAGATACCATCGACATGCTGTTCGGCTTGCGCGACCGCTACGAGGCACATCATAAGGTCACGATCAGCGACGAAGCGGTTGTCGCGGCGGCACGTTTGGCGGATCGTTATGTGATGGATCGCCGCCTGCCGGACAAAGCGATTGACCTGCTCGACGAAGCCGCCGCACGTCTGCGCGTCGCGCTGTATTCGATGCCGCAGCACGTCAAAGACCTGCAAGAGGCGGTCAACCGCTTGAAGGCGGACGAAGAAGCGGCGGGCATGGCACGCGAATACGAACGCGCCGCCGAATACAAGATGCGCCGCTTGCAGTTGGAGCAAGATTTTGAAGACGCGCGCTTCGCGTGGCAGAAAGAAAATACGCTCGACGAAGTGGTGAGCGCCGATGACATCGCCGCCGTCGTCAGCCAGTGGACGGGCATCCCCGCGACTCAGGTGATGGAGACGGAAGGCGAAAAGCTCCTCCGTATGGAAGAAGTCCTCCATGAGCAGATCATCGGGCAAGCGGGCGCGGTCAGCGCGATTGCCAACGCGATCCGCCGCGCGCGCAGCGGCTTGAAAGACCCGCATCGTCCGATTGGTTCGTTCATCTTCTTGGGATCGAGCGGCGTCGGCAAGACCGAACTCGCCAAAGCGCTGGCAAAGTTCATGTTTGACGACGAAGAAGCGCTCGTCCGCGTTGACATGAGCGAATACCGCGAACAGCACACGGTCAGCCGCTTGTTCGGCGCGCCGCCGGGTTACATCGGCTATGAAGAAGGTGGACAGCTCACCGAAGCTGTGCGCCGCCGCCCGTACCGCGTGATCCTGTTTGACGAAATCGAAAAGGCGCACCCGGATGTGTGGAATGCCCTGCTCCAGATTCTCGAAGATGGGCGCTTGACCGATGGGCAGGGGCGCACGGTTGATTTCGCCAACACCGTGATCATCATGACGAGCAACCTCGGCACAGAGTTCGCCCGCAAAGGCGGCGCGCTCGGGTTCGTTCAGTCAGCCGATGAGCAGACGGTCGCGGATCATCAGAAGATCGAAAAGGCGATGCGGGATACGTTCCGCCCGGAATTCCTGAACCGTATCGACGAGATCGTGATCTTCGAGCCGCTCACGCTCGAACAGGTCGAACGGATTGTCGATTTGCAGATGCGCGAGATCGCGGAACGACTCGGTGAAATGGGCTTGCAGGTACATTTGACCGAATCCGCGCGGAATTGGCTGGCAAGCAAGGGCTACGATCCGCAGTTTGGCGCGCGTCCGCTGCGGCGTGCGCTCCAGCGCTACGTCGAAAACGAGCTGAGTCAGCTTCTTTTGCGCGGCGGCGCTGCCGGATCAGGCGATCTAGTGGTGATTGATGAGCAGGATAATCGCCTCGTGTTCGAGCGGCACGAAAACGCGGGCAGCGACTATATGAATCCGTCGGAAGATGTTGAAACCATCGACATGACCGCCGATCAGCAGGATACGCTGATCGAGGAATAACAACGGCTCACCTCCCCTCAACCCACTCGAGTGGGTTGAGGGTTTTTGCGTGAAGTTCTTAGCGTTGCCCCGCGTGCGCCCGCTTGAGTTCCGCAATATCGAGCTTCTTCATTTGCAGCATCGCGTCCATCGTCCGCTGCGCTTTTTCGGGATCAGGGTCGGACATCAAGTCGCCCAGCACGCGCGGGGTGATCTGCCATGACACGCCAAATTTGTCTTTCAACCAGCCGCACGCCTCCGCTTCCGGAACGGCGGAAAGCGCGTTCCACAGGCGGTCGACCTCCTCTTGCGTATCGCACTCAACGCTGAGAGAAAATGCTTCATTGAAGTTGAAATCATGTGCGAAACCACTGTCTATCGCCATGAAATCCTGCCCGTTCAGTTGAAACACCGCGTGTTTGACCGTCCCCGCCTGCTCGTTCTCGTCAGCGTCGGTGTAGCGTTCCAGATGCTCAAGCGCTGAGTTCTCAAAGAGCGACATGTACAGCCGAATCGCTTCTTCCGCCCTACCGTACTGATCACCGACGAACATCAGAAACGGCGTGATCTTCTGCTTGCGCGGCGGCGCTGCCATGATCTGCCACGACAGCCCGAATTTATCACTCAACCAGCCGAACTTCTCGCTGAACGGATACGCACCAAGCGGCATGAGCACTGTCCCCCCCGGTGACAGCACTTCCCACAACCGCTCAACTTCCTCAGCGCTCGATGCGTTGATCATCAACGATGCAGCGGGCGTGAACTTGAATTTGGGACCACCGTCTAAGGCGATAAACGTCTGCCCGGCAAGCTCGAAGACGGCGGTGAGGACTTTCCCCGCCATCGCTGTCATCCAATCGGGCAGACCTGTTTCCGGGTATCGCTTGATCATGACCTTGCGTGAATTGGGGAAGGCGGCGCTGTACAGGGTGATCGCTTCTTCAGTTTGGGTATCAAACCACAGCGAAGGAATGATTTGCATATTCTTGGGACTCCTTGTCACCGAACACGCCTAAGCATAGCTCAAATGTTCTGATCTGGCAAGCGAACCGCATGTATTTGGGGAGTTCAATTGATGAGATGGGAGGAACAGGGGGTTAGTTTATACCCCTCTCCATCACACGCAATGGAGAGGGACAGAGAGGATAAGCAAATCGTGTTACTGCGCAACCGCGTTAGCAGGCACCCACACCGGGCTTGCTTGGCACGCGATCCACACCTTCGCAAAATCGCCGGAGAACTCGCTGATGTACCATGTCCCCGCCGGAATCGCAAAGGTTGTCTGCGAACTGGCATCAGGCGCGAAGAACGCCGGAGCGCCTGCCGGAATCGAATAGACCGTCGAGCCAGAGAGAAGCGGGTACGGACAAACGGGTGCTGCGCTTGCCGCGCCGCCGGCGACATTCACAATCGAAAGCGCCGCGCCTGTCGTGCAGTCGTAGGTCATGGTGCTGCTGTAGCTGACACCACCGGCTTGATCGAATTCGTTATACGTGGTGACGTTCACGGTAAAAACCGTGTTCGCCGGGAAGTTAAACGTGGTGGTTACCGGCAAACCGTATAGGGTGGTCATACTCGCAAATGTGTGGTTCTCAGCATATGTAGCGTAAACGGTGCCATTCACGGTCATCGTCGCCATATTTGAACCGACATTCATGACAACGTGGTTCAGCGATGGAAAGTTGAGAATGGCCCCAGCCGTGCGAGAACAGGAGTTTGCAACTCCACCCGTGAGTTGAACTGAGTTTTCCGGACCAAGCGCGAATACGACAGAGACACTTACCAAGAGGATGAGGATGAGTAGGGCGATGCGTTTCATGAGCGTTGATCAACCTTCTTTGATGCTGAACGGTTAAAGTGAAATCATTCACAATGATATACTTGATAAAACTTTGAACACAAATCCCTTTACAGGTTTGTGATTAAGATCAGCATAAGCCTCAGTTAAAAAACAGGTGCGCATACCGTCCGGTATGCGCACCTGTTTTTACCATGAAGCAGTAGGTTGAGTTAGCGCGCAACCGCGTTGGCGGGCACCCACACTGGATTAGCCTCGCACGCGATCCACACCTTTGCAAAATCGCCGGAGAACTCGCTGATGTACCATGTGCCCGCCGGAATGGCGAAACCCGTCTGCGAACCCAAATCCGCCGCGAAGAATGCCGGAGCGCCAGCCGGAATCGAGTAGACCGTCGAGCCAACCGGGAGCGGGAACGGGCACGCGCCAGAGCCGCCGCTAATGTTCCCCGGTCCGCTGATGCTGATGCTGTACGACATGCCATCTTGTTCGAACGTGTCTTCGATCACGACGACGAAATACTGCGTCCCAGCGGTGAGGTTCACGACCAGATTAAGTGGGTTACTGTTGGTTGCCGCGATGCAGTTCGTCGCCGGACTATTGGGATCAAAACTTCCCGAATACACATACATTGCGGACTCGGTGCCGGGTTCCGTAAAAGTATACGCGCCGGTCGCATCAACGGTAAACGGATAAACAGCATACAGGACAGAAAACGCAACAGTGCCTCCAGTGCAGTTGGGCGTTGAAATCTGGGCAACGACCGGTTCGGTTGCGCCGCCCGGTGTTAGCGTTCCGCTGAAGGTGGCATTCCCCGCATAAACGGTGGAAACGACCATCGCTGCGATAACAGCGACTAATAGAACAAGTAGGACACGTTTCATGATTGAACTCCTGTTCGGTTTAGTGGACAGTATCAGTCTGGCTCATCGATTCCAGTATATCACCTTCGCATAAGTGTACGCGCTGCGGCATCCAGTTTTTACAACTTGATTCAAGTGTTGCGTTTTCGTTGATTAGGCACTTCCGCCTACATCAAAACGCCGCGCCATACGCCTGTCATATGGGCGTTATTTACAAAATTGACGCCAAATTTGCTGAAAACTTAAGAAGTGTTTGATTCTTCCCGCCCCCTTTGTATAATAAGGGCGCTTAACCCACTTTCTGCGGGAGAACTGATCGTGATGGTTCCGAATATGCCAGGGCAGGGTGAAAACGAGGAAGTCCGCGAGGACATCGCCTCGACTGGCGCTGAAACGGGGGCAACGGAAGCCAGCACGCTGCCCATCGCGGATGCCGCTGCGCCTGCTGCCAACCAACCTGTTGAACCTGCCGACCCGGTAACGGGCACAAGCGCAGATGCTGCACCGATTTCGGCGGAGGACGAACTCGCCGCCGATGCCCAACCCGAAGCGGAGCCATCGACCGAGAGTATGCCGTCCGCTTCGCCTTCGGATGCAGTGGTAACGTCAGAAGCGACTAAGAAGTTCAAGCGTGGTGATCTCATCGAGGGAACGGTTCAAGAAACCTCCCCGATGCGAATCGTCGTCGCCTTGGATGAAGAGTCGGTCGGCGTGATTCCCACCTACGAATTGGAGCGCATCAACAAGCGTAATGTTGAAGAACTCCAAGTTGGCGCGAAGGTGATGGTCTATATCGTAAACCCCCGCGATGTCAACGGGGAAGTTCTGCTCTCCTACAACCGCGCGATTGAAGAACTGGATTGGCAGCGTGCTGAAGAATTCCGGCAGAGCCAAGACGTACTTGAATCGCGGATTGCGGGCTATAACAAAGGCGGTTTGATCGTCCGCTTCGGTCGGCTGCGCGGATTCGTTCCGCAAAGCCAGATGAGCGCCGAACGCCGCCGCGTGTTAGAAGGCGACGCAAACGAAGAGCAGTGGAGCAAGATGGTCAACGAGTCGATCTTTATCAAGGTCGTCGAAGTAGATCGTCAGCGCAACCGCTTGATCTTGTCTGAGCGCTCGGCTTCGCGTGAAACCCGCGAAAAACGCAAGGAATCGCTGATCCACCAGCTAACGGTCGGGGAAATCCGCACCGGGCGCGTGGTCAGCCTTGAAGACTTCGGCGCATTCGTCGATATTGGCGGCGCGGAAGGGCTGGTTCACCTGACCGAGCTTTCTTGGCATCACGTCACGCACCCGCGTGAAGTGCTTCAGGTCGGCGAAGAGGTCAAGGTCGAAGTCATCAGCATTGACCCGGTGGCAAAGCGCATCGGCTTGAGCATGCGTCGTCAAGCCCCTGATCCTTGGGATACGATCGCGCTCGGCTATCAAGTCGGGCAGTTGGTCAAGGGCAAAGTCACCAAGCTGACGAAGTTTGGCGCGTTCGCGGAAATCGTCGATGTGCCGGAAATCGAAGGCTTGATCCATATCAGCGAATTGAGCGATAAGCGCGTGCAGCACCCGCGTGAGGCGGTCAAAGAAGGGGACGTGCTGACGCTTCGCATCGTCAAGATTGATGTGAAGAATCGCCGCCTCGGCTTGAGCCTCAAGCAGGTGAATTCAGCGGCGTTCATGGATATGGACTGGGGACAGCAGTTCAACGAAGAGGATGTTGCAGCGGCGGCGACTGCCGAGGGCGACAGCGACGACGAATAAGCGCCGCGTCACGTAAATGACATGAAACGCCGCCGGGTTGATCGATCCGCGCGGCGTTTTTTGTATAATTTTCTGCAGAAGGAGCAAACGATGATTGATCGCATGGAAAGACTCACGCCGCAAGCCAAACACGTCTTCGAGTTTGCCCGTCAGGAAGCCGACAAAGCCCGCTACACAAAAATAACGCCTGAACATCTGCTGATCGCGCTGTCTCTCGAAAGTGAGGGCGCGGCATTCCTCATTCTCAAACAACTTCGCGTAACCGAAGCAAATATCCGTAGTTACACAACCGAGACGCTCAACCGCGTCGAACGGCGCATGGCATTGTCGCGCGGCACACCTGATCTTTCTGATGAACTAAAAACGGTGATCGCGCAAGCCTTCGCAGAGGTCGAAAAGACAAAACTCCCTTACGTAACGACAGATCAACTTTTACTCGCCTATGTACGCTTAAGAGAACCCCAAAATCCGATACTCCAACGCAAACGCAGCTTGATCGAGGAGTTCGTACTCCCCCAATTGGAATATGCGGCGCTGATGTCGCAAGAATGGAAAGACTCGAAACTATCCTTTGTCGAAGTTGTTCCTGCGGAAAAGGTTGCAGGAGCCGTCGAAATCTGCCGAGCTGCGAATGACTACTTTCACGAAGTCGTCACTATCGATTTGATCAAGTTGCTGGGCAACCTTAAGGCTATTCGCGGAATCTCGCTCGATCCGATCACGCAGGGAATTCCCCCAACTGTCACAATCATTGTTGAACGTATGCCGAAAAACGGAACTTCGCACCCACCTATATCCGATGCATCGTCGGAAGATAAGCCGTCAACGCCTTGACGGCTGAGCACAAACGCCGATATTGATGCGCTGGCAGCGGCTACGCAGGACACGCAGTCATCCCTACCGGAATGGGCGTGATCAACCTGCACAAACTGCTAGGAGATATTTTCGCGCCGTCCATGTTCAATATCCCCAGCGACGCGAAGCGCATGGGAAATATCACCTTTCTAACACAAGTCTTATCCCCTGAAGATTTACGCACCACCAGCGGGGTGTGCTATAATGAATCAATGGTGCAAAAGGCGTAATGGTCTTAAACCGTTCTTGAATAAGTAATCTGCTGTTGATCGACTGGTGCGATTTGCAGCGCGGAGGTTGCCGAACCGTGGCGAACAAGATGGAACGCTTCACCCAACGGGCACGGCGGGTGTTGAGCTTGGCGCAAGAAGAAGCCGAACGTTTACAGCACAACTACATTGGCACGGAACACCTGCTTCTTGGTTTGATCCGCGAGGAAGGTGGCGTCGCGGGTCGTGTGCTGCGTGAACTAGGGCTTGAACAGCGCCGGGTTGAAGAACTCGTGGAACGGATGACCCGCGCCACCACCCGCACCGCTAATATCCAACCGGAGCTGTCTCCCGGCACCAAGCGCGTCTTGGAGCTGGCAGTCGATGAAGCGCGCCGGATGGGACATCATTACATCGGTACTGAGCATCTGCTCCTCGGTCTGGTACGCCTAACAGAAGGCGTGGCGATCGATATCTTAAAGCGTCTGGGCGTTAGTCCAGAAGAGGTGCGTCGCCAGACGCGCCGTGTGTTGCAGGAGAGTCCGGTGCAGCCGCCACAAGCTAGTCAAGAGGAACCGCGCCCGCGTCCACGCCCGGAAAAGGGCAAAACGCCGTTGGTGGATCAGCTCGCCACCGATTTGACGCAGTTGGCGCAAGAGGGCAAGCTCGACCCGGTTGTTGGACGGGAAACCGAAATTGAGCGCGTGATTCAAGTATTGAGCCGCCGCCGCAAGAACAATCCCGCACTGATCGGCGAACCCGGTGTAGGTAAAACGGCGATTGTGGAAGGGCTTGCGCAGCGGATTGTCAACCGCGAAGTCCCCAAACAGCTTCTCGATAAGCGCGTGCTTCAGCTTGACGTGGGGTCGCTCGTCGCGGGGACAATGTATCGTGGTCAGTTTGAGGAACGCCTCAAGCGGGTGATCGAAGAACTGAAATCGTCTGACTCGATTCTGTTCATCGACGAAGTCCATATGCTCGTCGGCGCGGGATCAGCCGGAAGCAGTGTAGACGCCGCCAACATCCTTAAGCCTGCTTTGGCGCGCGGCGAACTCCAGTGCATCGGCGCGACCACGCTGGACGAATACCGCAAGCATATCGAAAGCGATGCCGCACTCGAACGCCGCTTCCAGCCGATTCTGGTTGAAGAACCGACGATTGAAGAAACCATCGAAATTCTGCAAGGCATCAAAGTCCCTTATCAAGAACATCACAACGTCGAAATCACCGACGAAGCGATTGAAGCCGCCGCGAATCTATCCGCGCGCTATATTCCAGATCGCTTCCTGCCGGACAAAGCTATCGATTTGATCGACGAAGCCGCCGCGCGTCTGCGTATGTACAAATCGCCGGAAGCCGCTCAGGTGCGCCGCGCCGAGCAGGACTTACGCCGCATTGAAGATGACATGCGCCTGATGGAAGAAGACGAAGCGGACGAAGAAGAAATCGAAGCGCTGCGCCGCCAACGGACGAACCTTGAAGCGATGCTCAACGGGTTGAAGTCCAACTGGAATGAGGAGACGCAGCAGCCACGCCTCGCCAGCGAAGACATCGCGGAAGTGGTGTCGATGTGGACGGGTATCCCGACCATGCGTATCGCCGGTGAGGAAAGCGAACGCCTGATGAAGATGGAAGAAGCACTTCATGGGCGCATCGTCGGGCAGCACGAAGCGATTCAAGCGATCAGCAAAGCCGTTCGCCGCGCCCGTGCCGGGTTGAAAGACCCGCGCCGCCCGATTGGTTCGTTTATGTTCCTCGGTCCGACGGGTGTCGGTAAGACGGAACTGACCAAAGCGCTGGCGGAATTCCTCTTCGGCAGCGAAGAAGCCCTGATTCAGCTTGATATGAGCGAATTCATGGAGCGCCACTCGGTCGCTCGTTTGGTCGGTGCGCCTCCCGGCTATGTCGGTTATGAGGATGCCGGACAGCTCACCGAAGCGATCCGCCGCCGCCCGTACAGCATCGTCGTCTTTGACGAAATCGAAAAAGCGCATCCCGAAGCCTTTAACATGCTCCTCCAGATCATGGAAGAAGGTACGCTCACGGATGCACGCGGTCGCCGTGTCGATTTCCGCAATGCGATCATCGTCATGACCAGCAATGTGGGCGCGGATACGATCAAGAAGGGCGCATCGCTCGGCTTTAATGCTCCGCGCAGTGAATCGGTTGAAGACCGCGTGAGCTACGAAGATCTCAAGAAGAACGTCTCTGAGCAGCTTCGCCGCGTCTTCCGTCCCGAATTCCTCAACCGCGTGGATGCGACCATCGTCTTCCGTTCGCTCAGCCGCGACGAAATCCGCCAGATCGTCGAGTTTGAACTCAACAAGGTGCGTGAGCGCCTCGTCGAACACGCGATCACGCTGGATATCACCGACGCTGCCCGCGATTGGCTCGCCGTTCAAGGGTATGATCCCGAATTCGGCGCACGTCCACTTCGCCGCTTGATCCAGAACGAAGTTGAGGATGCCCTTTCCGACGGCATTTTGAGCGGTAAATTCAAGCTGGCGAGCTTGGTGCGTGTCAACGCCCGCGAGGGTCAGCTTGTGCTGGAAAACACCGAAGAACAAGGCGAAGACGAAGCGCTCGAAGCGCCAAGCGTCTAACACAAAGCCGCGAAGAAAAACAAAGGGACAGGCGCGATGCCTGTCCCTTTTGATTTGCCCTCGTCAATCTTCGGTTAGCTGAAGGGGCAACACTTCTGCGTTGATGTAAGGCTCCTCACCCGCTCCCGCGTGAAGCTTTTCGCTCCGCGATCAGGCGCTTAAGCCCCACCCAATCGCCTTTGGAAGCGAGCGCCGCTTGATCCGCCCATGTGCCAATCGTCGGCACGAGACGAATCCCTGCCGCCGTCAGAATTTCGCGCAGACGTTCCTCGCTCACAGCGGCGAGCTTGACATACGTATCAATCCCGGCTTCAATCAACACTCCCGCGATTCGCGCACCGATTCCGTCAAGTTTGACCAGATCATCCGTCGTCAGCGATTCGCCGGAGTTCGGCGCAATCGCCGCCGACATATCTCCCGGCTCTTTCGTCACGTCGGGCGTACCGTAGCGGATATTCGGCGGTTCGGCGGTCGGCGCAGGCTGCTCCGGTGTGACCGCTTGGCGTGTCCCGCTCGAATCAACAGTTGTGCCTTCATCGGCGGTTGTCTCGCGGGTGTGTCCCGGCGAATCAAACTGCTGCGGATCGCGCATTTCCGGTTTTTCTTTCGGAATTTCGCCCGGTTCGGCAGGAGACTCGGCGGGATGCCCGCTCTCCGGCGGCGTGGTTTCAGCATCCGGGTTAACGCCAAGCGTGGGAATCTCATGCGAGGAACCCGTTTCATGATATTCGATGTGAATCGGCGCGTCTGCATCTTGACCGATCAAGTCCGCTTGCGCGGGGATCGGCGCGGGGATGGTATCCGTTCCGGCGGGCGCATCCCTCTGCGGCTCACCAAGGGGTGGCAGGGTGCGCACCTGCTCCGCGATTTCGGCGGCGGTGGGATGCCCCACAGGAGAAGGCAGCGCTGAACGCGCAAATGTTACCGGGGGGCGTGCCAACACCAGCCCGCTAAGGAACAGCGCGGCAGGCAGCCACCAAGCGGCGGGTGCAGCACCGCGCACCGCGTAATTGGTCGCAGCCATCAGCGCCGCCGTGATCAGGGTAACGGCGAACACCGTGCGTACCGCGTGGTTTGATTGGTTTGTTTCCATCCGTGAGACTCCTTCCGGCGTAGGCTCTATGATGCGATTATGCCAGCCTATCGGAAGACGTCATACAGTCATATCACCTATTCCTATGGAAACAGCATGAACGAGCTGAGTCTGCTTCTCTTAGCGCCTTAGCGTTAACGTCCTTCTTCATTGTCTTTGTGTTCTTGGTGTTCTTTGTGGTTCAAGCCCTTCCCTTACTCCACCGTGAACACGCCGATCAAGACAGAATTTCCGGTTGATCCTTCGGGTGCGCCGCCCGTGAGCGGGTAATTCGTCAGCACGCCGTCATCGCTCAAGTGATACCAGCCTGCATAAATCCGGTATTCTCCCGGCGGAAAGCCGTTCCGGTACAGGTAAACCGTATCTTGCCAACCATCACCTGCTTGGAATTCACCCAATGGGCGATCCTCTTGCGCGGCGATCTCGCCCGTTTCGTTGATCACCTGCACGAAGCGAACCTCGTTATCGCTGATCGGTGCGTCAAAATCCCAGCGTAGATAAGCATGGAACGCCCGCCCGATCAGGTAGTTCGTCCGCCACGCCAGCAAACGGATTCCGCCTTCGATGGTGACGGGCGTAGGCGCGGGTTCGGCGCGGAAGTCGCGGTCAAGCGTGAGGCTGCCAAGCGGCGGGCATTCGAGCGATTCCGGGATCATCGTTGGGCATGGGTTGGCGCTCGTCAGACTGAGCGTATGAAAACCCGCCGACGGTATCCACACCGGCAGATCGGCGCGTCCGCCGGACGCATCGGCGCTCCATGCGAAAATACGCTGACCGTTGAAGCGTACTTCCGGCGCGCGGTCGAGCGTGTCCAGCGTGATCGCCGCATCGATCCAGCCGCTTTCCGGCGCGTACACATACACCGCCGCCTGATTCACGTCGGCGGGTGCGTCGATCACGGTGAACATCGATGCGGCACTTTCCGGCAGATCAGGACGCGCAAACACGACGATCTGCGCGTCGGCGTACACCGGAGCGCCGAGGTTTTCACGGGCGCGCGTTTCGATGATCGCGCCGTCGTCCTGCTCCCGATGTACGATCACGATGTCCGCCCCGACTTGATCGAGCAGCGCCGGATCGAGCGTTTCTTGTAACAGGCTCAATTCGGCGGGATCAACCGGGGTGCGGCGCGTCACCTGCCCCGCAATCAACGGAAGCTCATGCGCGGTTTGCAGATAAAGCGCCTGCTTCGCCGCGACAAGATTTTCATACGGCAGATCAAGCACGGCGCGCCCTTCGAGATCGCGGAGCGCATCCGGCAGCGCGGCGGAGGCGGTCGGCAGCGGAAAGAATACCTGAACCTCAAACGCGATCCAGCCGATCAGCGCTAGCGCCGCCGCATAACGCGCCCATTTTGCCAACCGCACCGCAAGCCAGCTTGCGCCGTACCCCGCCAGCACCGCGACGGCTAACGCCGTCAAAAAGTTAAAGCGACCGGGGGTGCGCGCCAAGCTGATCACGGGCAGTTCCGCGACCAGCGCGAACGGAAGCGGAATATTCGAGCGGTAGCCCTCCAGCGTAACCGTCACCGGTTGATCGAATATTTTCAGCAGCGCGCCAAGTGACAGCACATAAGCGACTAGCGCGACCAACAGCCACCAGCGGGCGGCGCGCACGCGGATCACGGCAATCAGACTCAGGACTGCGGCTGCGATCCCGATATACGCCGCGCCCTCGTCGATGTTCACGCCCAACACTTGGTGCGTGTATGCCATCTGCCCGAACAACGGGTGAAAAAATGACGGCGTGACGGCAGCAAGCAGATCGGCGCTGTAGCGGACGACTCCGCCTTCGCCGGTGTATGCCGCCGTGCCGAAGGTCGAACCGAGCGACGGCAGCAGAAATATCACACCGTAAGCCGCCGCGCCGAGTCCGGCGGCAACCGTGACCCACGCCAATGCCCGCCATTTCCGCTGAAATACCAGCGCGATCCCGAACAGCGCGGTCAGCGGGAGGAGCAGATAGATCGTTTGCAGCGGGTGACCGCCTGTGCTGATCACGAACGTGAGCGCCACCCATGCGATCAAGCGCGATTTGCGCGTTTCATTCGGGTCAATTAGGCGGAACAGAAAGTAGGCGTACAGCGGCGCGCCCCATGCGGCGATCAACCCGGCATGCCCCGCGCCGAGATGTCCCTGCATCGTCGGAAACAGCATATACACCGCCCCGGCGATCAGAGCGGGCAAAAACGCCGATTCTGGCGCGATCGTGCTCATACGCGTGATCAAATAACGCGCCAAGACCCACATCGCCCACCCGTTGAGCGCCATCGAGAGCAAAAGCTGAAGATTCAGCGCGGCGGGAAGTGGCAGCACGAGCGCCAATGCCCACGCCGGGAAATACTGGAGCGGGACTGCCCACATCAACGCGCCGTCGATCCCATTCGGATAGGCTAAAAGCGTCTGCGTGAACAGCGGCTCACCGTTTCGAAGCGCGTAGCCGAACCACCAGACATGCTGCGCCATCTCGTAAGCATCCCCGTACACGAATCCGGCGAACGCACTCGACAAATTCAGGATGAGCGGAAACGTGATGATCACCGCGAGGACAGCATAAAACGCGATCACGAGCAGATGTGCGCGCAAACGAATCGAGGTCATGGGACAAGCTCCAACATCAGGTCTTGCAAGTCAAGCGTGCGGCAGACGAGCGGCGCGACGGGCATTTCACACGGCGGATCAGGCGAGATCACGAGCGTGCTGTAGCCCGCCAGAAGATCGAGCGGGAGTCGCAGCCCGTGTGCGCCGTTGATCGACCACTCCAGCACGGTCACACCGTTGAGCGTAAGCGATGCGCCGCGCGCCGTCGAGTCACCGTTGACCGTACCTGTGAGCAGCATCCGGCGCGCCTCCGGCATGTAGACGGAGACACGCGCGCCGCTGTTTTCGGCAGCGCGGACGCTCCACAGCGGATCGGTGAGACCTTCGCCAGAATACGCTGGCACGCGAAACACGGCGAAACGCGAATCAGCGTAGATCGGCACGCCAAATCGTTCATTCAAGCGCCGTTCGAGTTCGCCTTCTGCGTCCGCCCATTCGCGGTGCAGGACGATCAGATCGACGCCGGACGCATCGAGCAGCGCGGAATCAAGCGTGTCTTGCAGGAGCGCGCCTTTTGCCGGGTCGAGCGGCGTTTCACGGGCGATGTGTCCGCCAATGAGCGGAATTTGATGCGCAGCTTGCAAATACAGCGCCTCTTTATCGACCAGCGGGTGATCGAACGGCACATCGAACACGGCACGCGCGCCCAACTCGCGCAAGGCGGCGATTTCGGCAGGAACTCCCGCCGGAATAACGGGCATCTCCCAGAAAGTTCGCGTGTCGATCAGCATCAAGGCGCATAAGCCGATCAAGATCGGCACAGCGCCCCGTTTGAGCCGTGCCGCGCCGTAACCCGACATCACCGCCAGCGCGAACCCGACCGCGAACGTAAACCGCGCCGGGGTGCGGCTGAGATTGACGAACGGCAGATCATGAATCAGCAGGTACGGCAGCGCGATCCGCGTGGGATAGCCGTCAATCGTGAGCGTGACAGGTTGATCGAACACACGCAAGAATGCGCCGAGTGACAGCATCCACGCGATCCCCGCCCCGATCCACCACACGCGCGATTTACGCGTCGTCAGCAAGCCGATCCCACTTAAGACGATGCCGACGATCCCCAAATACGCGGTAGTTTCAAACGGTTCACCGCCGATCACCTGTCCGTTGTAGCCGAGTCCGCGATAAAACGGATGCACGGGCGACGGCGACACCAGCGCCAGCGGCGAAGCGCTGTAGCGGATCAAGCCCGTCGGCGGCGTGACGCTGACGACGCGAGCGGACTCCAACGCATATGGCGCGGCGAACACGAGCAAAATCACGCCGCCCAACAAAATCGCGCCGCTCTGCCGGATGAGCGTTTGTGGAGTCGACTGTGCCAGCAGGATCAAAGTGATAGGAAGCGTCATATAGAGTATCAACGGGATGCTGCCCAACGCGCTGACGGCGAAAAATACGCCCGCCAGCACAAACGTGAGCGGGCGCGGGTGATCGCGCAAGCGCATGAGAAAAAGCGCGTACAGCGGCGCTCCCCACAGCGTGATCAAGCCGAGATGCCCCGCCGCGAGATGACCGCCAAACGCGGGGAATGTCAGAAAGATCAATCCGGCGGTGAACGCGGCGAACCTGCGTCCGGGTAGGAGCGCACGAACGAACGCATACATCGCCCACCCGTTGAGCGTGAGCGCCAACAGCACCGACGTATTCAACGCGAACGCAAGCTGATCCGGCGCGAACAGGACGATCAACGCGGCGGGGAATGACTGAAGCGGCACCGCCCACAACCACGCGGCGGATAAGCCAGCGGGATAGAGCAGGAGCGGCTGCACGAACGGATTCACGCCGTCGCGCAGCGCCCGCGCGATCCATGCGATATGCGCGGCGTATTCGTAGCTGTCCCCGAACGGATGCCCGATCAAATGGGTGGTGAAAGCGGTGATCAAAGGGTACGTCACCACACATGCCGCGATCAGGTATGCGGTGGGGATCAAAAGGGCGGAAAGTCGTCTCATCGTCATCGGCGTAATTATGCTTTTGAACCACAAAGAACACAACGAAACAGCTCCATGAATAAAACAGATGTGCTTGATAAAAATTCCCGATTCCGTTAAACTTTCTTCAAGTAGTGGAGTACAAATCCTGTGACAGCACAAGCGCTCGACCGGTTCGGTCGTTTAATCAATTACCTGCGGATTTCGCTGACGGACAAGTGTAATCTGCGGTGCGTGTATTGCATGCCAGAGGATATGGTCTTTCGTCCTTCTCATGAACTGATGCAGGGTGATGAACTTGCGCTACTCGTGCGCATGTTTGCGGAGTTGGGCTTTCATAAATTCCGGCTGACGGGCGGCGAACCGACGATCCGCCAAAACATCGTCGATATTGTCCACATGATCGCCCACACCCCCGGCGTAAACAACCTGTCGATGACGACCAACGGCGTGCTGCTGCGCTCGCTTGCCGAACCGCTGCATCGTGCGGGTTTGCAGCGCATCAATGTGAGCGTGGACACGCTCGATCCGGTGCGTTTCAAGCGGATCACGCGCTGGGGCAATTTGGATGACGTATGGGCAGGAATCGAAGCGGCGGAACGCGCCGGATTGACGCCGATCAAGCTGAACGCAGTCGTCGTACGCGGCTTCAACGATGGTGATGTGACGGCGCTGGCGCGGCTTTCGGTCGATCATGACTGGCAGATTCGCTTTATCGAGATGATGCCGTTCGGCGACGTTGCGACCTTTGCCCGTGAACAGATCGTGACTGATCAGCAAATTCGTGATCAGATCGCGGATGACTACATGCCGCTCGAACTGCTCGACGATGGGCGCTTAGACGGCGAAGCGCGCTTGTACCGCTTCCCCAATGCACGCGGCACGGTCGGATTCATCAGCACAGTGACTCAGCCGTTCTGCGCATCATGCAACCGTGCCCGCTTGACGGCGGACGGGATTCTGCGGCTGTGCCTGCTGCGCGATAAAGAGGTTGATCTACTCACGCCGCTGCGAAACGGGGCAAGCGCGGACGATCTCAAACAGATCATCTTGGATGGTATCTGGCATAAGCCTTGGGGACACGGCTTAGAGGATGATGTGATCCCGCTCACGCGGGTGATGAGCCAGATCGGGGGTTAATCCCCCGGTCGATCCGGTTTCCGTTCCGGCGGAGTTGTGCCGAGCAGCGCTTCTAAATCCTGCGGCGTGATCGTGGTATTCCGCGTGATCGGGAACGGATCGACCGGTTTATCGTTCGCGCCCATCATGCGGCGGATCATTTCCATTTCCATCGTCGTGATCGACCCCATCACGCCCGCCTCGTTGTCATGCTCGGCTTTGCCGAATGCGCGGTGAAAGGCGATCCGCTGGAACTGCACGCTTGCCATATCGCGGAGCAGCAAATTATTCGGGTTGAACAGGTGCGGGGTCAAGTCTTTTTGACGGATCAACGACAAAGATAAAACCAGCATCACCACGCCGAACCACTGCGTCGGGTTCAGGCGATCCCCCAACACGAAGTACGCCAGTCCCAATGCGACGCCAATTTCAGCGACGGCGATGATCGCCGTGCGCAAACTGCCAAAAACCTGCACGCTGGCGAACATGGTCAAGCGAGAAAGCGCCGTCGTCATCCCCAAAACGATGATCGAAGGGAGCGCTGCCGTGAGAACTTCCGGCGTGATCGGTCTGCCGACCCCCGCCCACACCATCAAAACGATCACGCTCATAGTCGAGAGAATGTAGAGCGCGGCGGTGGGCGCGGGCATCTCGCGCAGCACATATTGGCTGAGGATGACTGTTCCGGCGAACATGAGCGCGTTTGCCAGCATCAAGCCAACGCCGAGCCAATCAATCGGGCGACTGCCAAAGCCGGTAATCAAAAAAATCGCCGTCATGGCAAGCCCAACACGCACGGCGGTGCGGCGGTCGATCTTTTCGCCGCCCAAATGACTGAGCAGGATCGCCATGATCAGGTATGTCCCGTTCAGCAGTTGCGATAAGGACGCATCGAGCAGTCCTAAGCCGCTGTAGAAAAACAGCGAGCCGATCCCGTTGATCGTGCCGACGACGATGCAGCCGAGCAACCCCGCCGGATAGATATACAGGTACTTGCGGAAGAAAAGCGCAAACACCACCCACAGGAAGACGACGGCGACCACCGTGCGGAACGCCGCCACGCTGAAAGGATCAGCACCTGCGAGGATGGCGGATTTTCCGAAGATTGGCGCGACTCCTAAGAAGATCGGTGTGAGAAATGCAGCGGCGATCCCCTGTGCGCGCGGTGACGGTGTTACAATTTTGATAGGCACGAGACGCTGCCTTGCGACCTGACGTTACAAAATGTAAATCTACCTCAAGTCTACAACGGTTATCGTTTTTCCGCGACTAAAGGCACGGTGAAAACGAAGGTGCTGCCGGGGCAGGTATCCGGGTCATACCCTTGACTTTCAACGGTGATTTGTCCGCCGTGCGCATCGGCGATCCCTTTGCAAATCGCCAACCCCAAACCGATCCCCCCACCGCGAAACGCCGTCTTGCTGGTCGAATGCAGTTGGAGATTGCCTGCGGTATGAAAACGGTCAAAGATCGTGCGCTGATCTTCCGCCGAGATGCCAACCCCATGATCGCGCACGTACACCTTGACGGATGTCTCCGTCTGTTCAGCACGGATTTCGACCGCTCCGCCATCCGGCGTGTACTTGACCGCGTTGCTGATCAGGTTGCGAATCGCCAATTCGAGCAGTTCCCAATCGCCGCGCATGTTCGTCGGAAAACCGGTGCGATCCAGCGTCAGCTTGATCGTGCGTTCCGCGATTGCCGTCTCGTAAGCCTTGATCGCCTTCATCGTGATGTTGCCCAGATCAAGCGGTCCGATCACCAGATCGATCTGGTTGGTCATGATGCGGCTCATCGTGACGACTTCTTGAATGATGCTCTGCATACGCCCAATCGATTGGGTCATCCCGTCCATCAGCATCCGCAAGTTCGGGTCTGCCATGAGGATCGGCTTGATATACGGGTTGTCCTCTAAAAGGCGGCTGTAGCCGAAGACCAGCGTCAGCGGCGTGCGGAGTTCGTGCGCGGTGATCTGGATAAACGTGTCTTTCATCCGGTCAAGGCGGCGAAGCTGCTGGTTGACCAGTTCCAATTCGCGGATGCGATGTTCAAGCCGCTCGACAACTTCGCGGGCGTAGCGCGTTTGCGCTTCACCGAGCCGTTTTTCGTCCAGTTTTTCGCTGCCGCCGTTCAGGTAGAACTCAACCTGAGTTGGGAGCGCTTCGACATCAAGCGGCTTGGTGATGTAGCCCGTCACCCCGGCGGCGAGCGCGAGTTCACGCTGTTCACCGAGCGACTGCGCGGTGAGGGCGACAATCGGCGTGTGTTCAAATACCGGGTCACTGCGTAAGCGGGTGGTGATCTCGCGCCCGGTCAAGTCCGGCAGGTTGATGTCGGTCAGGATCAAGTCGGGGCGCTCTTGGCGCGCAAGATCGATCCCGACCAGTCCGCAGTCAGCGACCAAAACCCGGTATCCGTGAAACTTGAGTGTTCGCTCGACGAGCGAACGACTCGCGGCATCGTCTTCGATATACAAAATCGTGGAAGGTACGGTCACTGTGTTTTCTCGTCTCGTCCCGTCAGGTGAGCGTGTGCTACAGCTTTCTTAGAGAGTAACACATTCCTGACCGCTATTCTAAGCGTGTGACGAGATTATCAATCACGCTGTCATCAATGGATGAGCCTTTAGCAAGCAGCATCTCAACCTGTGTCGTCAAACGGGCACGCTCTTTGGCGGTGAGTTCTTTGGCAGTCAGGACGACGATCGGAATCGCGGCGAGTTCCGGGTCAGCCTTAAGCGTTTCAATCACCTGAAAACCATCGACATCCGGCATCATCAAGTCGGTGATCACCATGTCGGGGCGGGTGGTGCGCACCAATTCCAGCCCTGCTGCGCCGTCGTGTGCCAACTGCACATCGAACGCGCCTTTCGCTTGGAGCATACGGAGGATCAAGCGGGCTGCATCCTCGTTGTCTTCGATGACGACTACGCGCTTGACCTGTGATTCGATCTGATCGAGGGCGGCGTACAAACCTTCTTGCGGCACGGCGGGCGCGATTTCGCGCTGCGAGAGTTCGACCTGCTTCTGCCAGTGATCGCCGAGGATCATCGTCTCGACGGGCATGGTGTGACCGGAGCAGTTGAGCACAACGACATCATCCGGCTTGATCACGCCCTGCTGCACGAGTTTGAACAACCCGGCAAATGTAACTGCCGTTGCGGGTTCAACCGAAATACCTTCGTTGCGGGCGACAAGGCGCGTTGCATGGAAGGCTTCTTCATCGCTGGCGCTGACGAAATGCCCGCCGAATTCCTGCACATAGTCGTAGAGGAGTTCATAGGCACGACCGGGATTGCCCGTCGCCAGCGTGGCGATAATCGTTTCAGGATTTTCGACCGGGGTTGCGATGCGCTGATGACGGTTGAATGCTTCGACCATCGGCGCGCATCCGGTGGACTGGATCGCGGCAATCGCGGGCATTTTATCGACCAAACCGAAGCCCATCATCTCGCGGAAACCCTTGCCCACGCCGATCGGACCCATGCCGCCGCTCACGCTCTGCAAGAACCAATCCGGGGAGCGCCAGCGCTTGCCGTCTTCGAGTTCGTAGCCAAGCTGTTCTCCGATTTCGTATGCCATCGTTTTCATCGCTTCGATTGCGGCGACCGACTTGATGCCGCGATCTAAAAAGATGCCCTTACGCTTGGCAAAACGCGCGGCGATCTCTTTCGTCTGGTCATACGTACCCGTGATCTTGATCACTTCCGCGCCGTAGAGCGCCGCTTCGCGCATCTTGTCACCGGGGGCAAGGCTGGGGAAGAATGCCCACACTTTGATTCCGGCGCGCGCGCCGTATGCCGCATACGCGATGGCGACGTTGCCCGTGCTGGCGACGACCACTTCATCGACGCCGATCTCTTTCATGGCGGAAATAGCGACTGCCGCTTGACGATCCTTAAAGCTGGCGGTCGGTCCCTGCCGCTCATCTTTGATGTACAAGTGCTTCAAGCCGAGGCTTGCCGCCAGCGCCCGCGACTTGAGCAGCGGCGTGCCGCCTTCGCCCAACGTGACGATATTGCGCGGGTCATAGATCGGCAGCACCTCTTGATAGCGCCATAACCCCGGCTGGCGCTGGCGGATCACCGAAAGCCAGTCCAGCACATCGATCTTGGTCAGATCGTAGCGTGCTTCGAGGATATTCTCGCCGCAGTTCGGGCAACCGCTTACATTCTTGTCAAGTTTGACCCGTGTACGGCAGTTGATACATTCCAGTTCAATGTGTCGCTGTTCAGCGTGCGTGTGGATAACCAATGCGTGTCCTGTATAACATCACAACTATGCAAAAACAATGCGCGCAGCAAAGGCGACCCGTGCGGGTCGCCTCTCTGTAACGGAAAACGAAGGTTTTGCCCATCTCCGCCCCGCGTCGGAGCAGGCTATTTGCTCCCGTCGCGGGCGAGATGATCTTTCACGTCATCCATGAACTGACGACGCTGCCCCGCGTTGATGTCCGCCTTGTACAACACGGCGACATTGGCAAGTTGGGTGCGTTCGTCATCGTTCAGTACATCCCCCGTGACGACAATGATCGGGATCGTAGCGGTTTCTGGGTTCGCGCGCAATTCCTTAATGACTTGGAATCCGTCCATTTCCGGCATCCGTAAATCGAGGATGACGAGGTCAGGACGGCGGCGCGCAACCTGAGAAATCCCATCCATCGCGCTTGGCGCGCTGAACACCTTATATGCGCCTTGCTCGTGCAGCAGGTCTTCGAGCACACGCACACTTTCCGGCTGATCGTCGATGATCAAAATCTTGTCGATGCGCGCTTCGCGTTCGGCGTTTTGCACCGCTTCGACGATCTGTTCCGGCATGAACGGACGCGCCACGTAAGTGAATGCGCCCGCCGCCATGATCCCATCCCGATCCGGGCTGAGGGTGACGACGACGACCGGAATATCGCGGGTATCGTCGCGTCCCTGTAGGCGTTCGAGAATCTGCCACCCCTGCCCAGCGGCAAAGTTGACATCCATCACGATCAGCGTGGGATGCAAACCACTCGCCATCGCTTCGGCTTCAAGCGGGATCGACGCGGCGAAGATATCAAAGCCTTCACGCTGAAGGGCGCGGCGGAATTGATCGACCATATCCGGGTTGTCTTCGATCAACAAAATCTGCCGCTTGATCAGCATCGGCGGGCGTGCAGGTGGCATGATATCCGGCATCTCGGCAGTGCCGTTCGTATGCTCCCGTTCCTCGGTGTCGTCGCCGCTGATGGTCAGAGATAGCGGCGAGGTCTGCGGGAGGCTGCCCGTCCCCTTCTTGATCGATTTATCCGGCATTTCGACCGTCGGCTCAAGCGGGATCAGAACGCTGAACGTCGAACCGACATTCACCTGTGAGCGGACGATCATCTCGCCGCCCTGCATTTCAACCAGCGACTTGGCAATCGGCAGACCGAGACCCGTACCGCCTTGCGTGCGCGTCAGTGACGAGTCGACTTGGCGGAAGGCTTCAAACAGGAGCGGCAGGTCTTTTTCAGCAATACCAATACCTGTGTCGGTCACATCGATGCGGATCACTTGCATACCCGTTGGCTCGTGTGTGTACGGGTACACGTCAATCGTGATCGTGCCTTGGCGCGTGAACTTCGCTGCGTTCGAGACGAGGTTGATCAAGACTTGGCGGGTGCGGAACTCGTCGCCATACGCTTTGGGCAGACCGGGTGCCATGTTGACGTGGATTTCGATCGGTTTCTCTTTGACCAAGCCGATACCAATCGAGCGCACGCCGTCGATCACGACTTTCATATCGAAGTAGTCAAACTGCAAGTCCATCTTGCCTGCCGCGATCTTCGCCTGATCCAGAATGTCGTTGATCAGGTTGAGCAGGTGCAGACCGGAACTATAAATCGTGCTGAGGTCTTGCTCCTGCATTTCGGTGAGCGGTCCGTCAATGCCCTTGAGGATCACGCGGCTGAAGCCGATGATCGAATTCAACGGGGTGCGCAGCTCGTGGCTCATATTCGCCAAGAAGTCACTCTTGAGGCGGTCAAGTTCGCGGAGCTGTTCGTTTTGGCGCTGGACTTGCTCAAGGAGCTGCTGGCTTTGCACGATGGCGCTCAACGAGCCTGCCAGCGTGAACATCGTCCGCAGCACGTTATCGTCATACGCGTTGACGATGGCGCTTTCTGCGACCACCAAACCGACCAACTGCGCGCCTGCCACCAATGGCACGATGATCGCACTCGCGGATTCAGCGGCGATGGGCAGATAACGTTGGTCTTCCTCAAGATTGCCGAGGATGAAGGCACGCCGACCGAGCGCGGCTTGCGCGATCAGGCTGTCCGCAGACGAATTCAAGCGGATCGGCGTAATCTCGCTGATCGGCTGGCTGCCGCCCGCAACGGCGACTGGCTCAAGCTGGGTGAAGGTGGTATCGGGATCATCGCCTTCGATGTATTGGCGCGGCAGATAGATCACCGTCGTTACGGCGTCGAGTTCGCTCTGAATTTCATTCGCCACGTTTTCGAGCGCATCGTCGAGCGTCTCGGACGCGGCGGCACCGCTGGTTACGTTGAACAAGAACGAGGTTTCGGACGCGCGACGCTGCGCACCTTCGTACAGTTCCGCGTTATCGATAGCGACCGAGATTTGCGCCGCCAACGTGCGCAGCACCGCAATATCATCATCGTCGAAGGCGTTTGGTTGGTTCGACTGCACGTCGAGCGCACCGACGATACGCCCCTTGAGCGTCAGCGGAATCGCCATTTCGGAGCGCGTATTCGGCAGGTACGGGTTCGGGCGGTGAACCACGCGCGCGTCGGCAGTGTCGGCGGCGATGGTTGGCTGACCGCTGAGGGTCACTTGACCGATGACCGATGCCGATCCGCGTGCCAATTTGTGATTGATCGCCAATAGCTGTCGTCCGGCTTCACCCGTGCTGGCGCGGAGTTCGGCGTATTCGTCGTTCTCGTCCATCAAGAAGATTTGAACGTGATCGTATTCGAAGCTCTCTTTAATCAGATCAACCACGCGGGGGAGCAGGAATTGAAGGTCAAGCAGCGAACTCGCGTAACTGCTGACTTCCGCCGATGTTGCAAGCTGACGCGCGCGGCGTTGGGTTTGTTCAAGCAGGCGCGACGCTTCAAGACGGAGGGAGGCTTGCTCCGCAAACGAGCGGTAAATGCGGATATCGCGATCTTGGTGCATTTCCGGCTGGCGTGTGCCAAGCACGAGCGTCCCGATGGGTTTACCACCCGCGCGCAGCGGCAGGAAAGAGATCGCCTGAACGCCGATGCTTTCGATCCCTGCCATCTCAATCGGATCAAGGTCAGTCGCCTGTGACACATCATCGACGGTGTACACGTCGCGCACCGAGAGCAAGCGCCACGCAGGGAACTGCTCCTCTGTCAGCGTGATCCCTTGCAAGTCCACGATGTCGTCCATCTCGGACGGGTTACGCCAGCTTGCGACCACGCGCACCATCGCGCCGGGGGTGTCCCAATCGCGCGAGGCAAGCATCGCCACAAATGCCGTGCTGATCGAGCGATTTTGCAGGTGCGTGATTACGACGTTGAGGATGTCGGCAGGGGTTGCCGCGTCAGAGAGCGCGCGGCTTGCTTGGTACAGCGTGCTGGTTTCTTCCAGCGTGCTGTTGATCTGACCGAACAAAAGAATGTTGTCGATGATGACCGAAGCGCTGTCAGTGACGGTCGTCAGATAACGCACGACGCCTTCATCGAAGTGGCGCGGGCTGTGATGCCCGATCATGAGGCATCCGGCGGGCATATTCTTCGAACGCATCTGCACGACTGCCAGCGAGCGGATCGTGCCGATCTGCTGCAAGTCACGCTCCAACGGCGAGGGTTCGCTAATGGTGCGAACGTCGTCAATAAAGAGTGATTGCACGCGGCGGAGGTCATGCGCGTTGATCAGACGAAGAAAGTCAATCGGCGCGCCGTCCATATTCTCGTTGAAGAGTTCCTGAAGCTCCGGCAGCCCTTCTTCGTTGACGAAAAGATACGCCGCATACACATCGGGCTGTAGCTGCTCAATCGTTGCGCGCAGCGCGTCCGTAAGCTGCTGTGTTCCGCTCACGCGGCTGATCGTCGTGGTAGCGCGGTAGAGGTTGTTCGCCTGCTGGAGCGCTGTCTGCGTATCGCGGAACAGGTTGCGGTTATCAATCGCGACGGCGGAGTTATCCGCAAGGTTTTCGAGGAAGCCAGAGCGCTCCAACAGCGCTTCTTCCGGCGTGCTGTAGATCGCTACCAGCCAACCGAGCGGCGTATCGCTGCGCGAACGGGCAAGCAAAGGCAAACTCGCAAAGCTCTGAATGCCTGCCGTAAGGATCGACGCGCGCGCCGTTTCGTCGAGATCCGTATATGCGTCCACATCGGTGACGAGCAGCGTGCGCCTCGCTAAGAAGATTTCTTCCGGCAGTGCGTAGCCTTCCGGTATCGAATTGAGCGCGCGCGCGATGCGGAGTCCATCCGCTTCAAGCGTGATCACGAATGCGTTGTCGGGCGGTGGGTTGATGGTCGCAAGTCGTCCAACGATCTGGTCGAGCAGGGCTTCCAGCGTCGCACCTTCGGTCAAGGCGCGGGTTGTGTTGTACAAGTCCACCGTTTCGGCAAGCGTGACGTTGAGCGTGCTTTCAAGCTGGCGCAAGGTCGAAATGTCTTGGAATGCTGCGACAATCGCACTGACTTCGCCGTTCGCATCTTCAATTGGAGCGGCGTTCACAAGCAGATAAGTCGTTTTATCGCCCCGCAGCACCATCACGTCGTCGCTGCTTGTTTGGCGGCGGTCGCGCGCCGCTGCCGTGATCGGGTTATCTTCTTCAACATACAGCGTTTTGCTAGTTGTGCGGAAAAGGTTGTAGGTCGCCGCATCGAAGGGGAGCGCTGTGCTGATCGTCTGACCGAGCAGACGTTCAGCTTGATCGTTGAACTGGATCGGGATAAACGTTGTTGCGTCCAACACGAGCACACCGGCGGGCAGTGTCGCCAGAATGGAGCGAAGATTCTGACGTTCGCCTTCCGCTTCGAGGAACAGGCGGCGGTTTTCGACCGCGACGCCTACCTGAGCCGCAAGTGTTCGCGCAAGCTGTTCGTCGCTCTCATCCAAGTCGGCGGCTTCAAGACCGCGACCGACCGCCAAAACGCCGACGATCTGCGTACCGACCTGCACAGGCATGGCGATGTGCTTACCGACATACTCCGCGAAGTTTGGCAATCCCGCGTAATTCATGGGGAAGTTCGGGTACTGTGTAGGCTCATTCACCATGAGCGAACGCCCCATGCGGTACGCATCCATGATTGGAATGCCCACATCGACAAGCGGCACAACAGCGCTGGATTCCTCCGGCTCGACACCTGCCGCCGGATTCGTCGCCTCAGAGAATTCGACAACACGGCGCAATCCCTGAAGTTCTTCGTCGTAAAGCATCAATAGCCAGCGGTCATACGCGGCAGGTTCAGACACGCGCTTGAACACTTCACTGATGCTGCGCTCGAATTCCGCGCCGATCTGGTTGGCAAGCTGACCCGCTTCTGCAAGCGCGAGCGCTCGCTGCGCTTGCTGCTGTGCTTCGGCAAACAACCGGAGCGACTCGACCGCGATAGCCACTTGGTCACCAACCGCTTGAGCAAAGCGGAGATACGCCTCATCAAAAGCGTTCACCTGATTACTTTCGATCAGCATCGCGCCGAACCACTGCTGACGCGATTGGATCGAAATCAGCACACCGCTGCGGCTGCCGCTGCGCTGAAGCAGGGCGAGGAGCGCGGGCTGCTGCGCGAAGTCCGCCGCCGAATTAAACGCAACGGAGCGCGCTTGATGGAGCATCTCGCCAAACGGCACAAGCGTCGATGGAACGCGCATGCCGACATCAATATCGGAGGTGTGGGCATCGGTGCGCGTGAAGATAAACGAGTATTCGACAAATGCTGCCGTTGGTGTGGGCACGTTTGCCGTCAAGAACGACAAGCGGGTGAGCGGCGCGCTCGCCATGTTGAGATACTGCGCCGCAGACTCGTAAACGGTTTGCGTATCTAATGCGGCGGCGATTGCGCGGCTGGCGGCGTACAAGCGCCGGGTTTCATCGAGCGTGGCGGCGGTTTGTTCGAGCAGGCGGCGGTTCTGAAGCACCGTACTCATTTGACCCGTCATCGCGCGGTATACGTCGAAGTCTTCGCTGGTTAGTTCCTTGCGCGCTTCTTCGCTCGACACGATGAACAAGGCAATCGGTTGGTTGGAGCTAAACAGTGGGAACACCGCCCCAAAACGTGCGCCGCGCAAGCGAATAAAGTTACGCAGATTGTTGGCATGCGGCGTGTCGTCGATCTCGGTATCGCCAGAAACAGTAATGATCTGCGGTTCACGCTGACGCAGCGATGAATCGCTGGTAATCGTAATCTCGTACAGTTCGTCGGCGGGGCGCACTTCGCGGTTGCGCGAATATGCTACGACGCGCATACGGGTTGACCACCCGGATGAATCGATGTCGCCTTCAAACAAGGCGAGGGTGTAATCCCACAGCGCGGACTCTTCGTTGTCACCGCTCAATGCCGCTGCGATCAAGTCGGTTGAGGTCTGCGCCATGTTGATGTTACGGCTGGCGGTGTACAAACGCTCGACCTGCTCCAACGCGAGTTCGTTTTGCCGGAGGAGCATACGGTTATCGATAACCACGCCGGCTTGGTCGATGAGGGCGCTGTAAACACGTCCTTCGCGTTCCGAGAACTGCCGGGGTTCGCCAAACTGAGCCATCATCACACCGCGCCATGTACCGCGCACCGTGACGGGGATCAAGACGAGCGACTGACCGCCTGCTGTCTCGACGATGGCGCGGAACACGTCATCCATCCGCACATCGCGCAGCACATCATTGACGAGCACAACCTGAGTCGGTTTCATTTCGCTCAGAAGCGGGTGATCCGGCACATGCAGTTGAATGCCGACCATTTGCACATCGCGGCTTTCCGAGTCAATCGACCAATCCGCGAGGAATTCCATCCACTGCGGCGTTGAGCCGAACGGGTATTCATCAAATACGCCAATCTGCGCGCTGATCGCGTCGGGCATCACCGATGTGACGATAGCTTGCAGCACGTCCTCAAGGCTGTTGGCTTCGTTGAGGGCGCGCACCAGTTGGTAGAGCATCGAGGTTTCGGAAAGGCTGGTCTGCTGTGCTTCAAACAAGCGCGCGTTTTCGATGGCAATACCGACACGGTCAGCCACCGCGCGCATGATCGCTTCGTCGCCTTCGGTAAACGTAATACCACCGGGGGCGTTCGCCTCCAGCGAACCGATGACCTCACCACGAATGGTGATCGGGATCGATAGATCAATTTCAGCCGAAGGGAGCGGGCGCGTTCCAAGCCCGCGCTGCACTTTCACAAGGTCATAACGGTAAATATCTTCGATGCGCGTTGGTGCGTTGGCTTCGTCCCAGTTCACGCTCGAAAGTTGGCGGTTGAGCGTGTCGATCTGGTCGATGCGCTCTTGTGCTTCTTCAATCAAGCGCGCATTTTCCAATGCGACGGCAATTTGATCCGCGAGAAGCTGAAGCATGCGTTGTTCTTCTTCGCGGAAGTCGTCGACTTTGTTGCTTTGAATATCGAGCACACCGATCACGCGCGCCCCGGCATGGAGCGGGAGCGCCAATTCCGACCGGGTATCCGGCAGGAGCGGTTCATACATGAACGGCGCATCGCGGCGGGCGGCGTCACGCACCAACACGAGACTGCCTTTGGCGGTCACTGTGCCGATCACGCTTTCTGAGCCGACCGGAATCCGGTAGCCCCGGCGGAGCATCTCCACGCCAACATCGCCCCGACTGTGGATCAATACGGCATCAACATTGGCGTCATCAATGCGGAAGACCTGCGCATGATAGTAACCAAATTCATCGCAGATCAGGTTGACCGCACGGGTGAGAAGCTGTTCGGTATTGCGCAGCATCGACGTTTCGCGCCCGATGCGTCCTGCAATTTCGAGACTGCGCGAAAACCGTCCTTTTTGCTGGTCGAGTTCCACTTGCAGCCGCGATTGTTCATCTGCGACAGTCTCAAAGGCATGGATCAAGCGCCCAAATTCATTATCGGGGACTTCGCTGGTTTGGTGCGTGCGGCGGGTAGCCAACGTTTCCATTTCGCGCAGCGGACGCAGCCCGCGCCGCAGAACCATATCAACCAGCACACTCAAGACAACGCCGACCGCTAGACTGCCGAGCAGGAGCGTGATTCCGGTGATCGTCTGGAATGCAGCCAACACGCCGCGTTCGTCGAGTAAGATCAGGTTGAGGTAGCGCGTGCCGCCTGACCCAATCTGGAGACGCTGCGCAGAGTAAATCGTATCGCCCACTTGTGACAGCGCCGTTTCGCGATCTGCGACCTGTTCAGCAAGCGCGGGATAGTCCACCTCAAGCGTTTGCGGCGACCGGGTCGAAATGTTGGCGAGATAGTTGACGGTGTTATCGTGCGTATCGACGAGGATGCGCCCTGCATCATCCGCGATGACGACATGACGACCGGGATTCGATGCCGTAATCGAGATCGCGGTTGTGCGTGCAAGCGAGTACAGCGGTGTGAACGCGTAATCAATCTGGATCACGCCTGCGATCTCCACCGCGCTTGAGCTGGTCAGCACCGGCGTGGCGAAACGCATGTACGGCAGCAGTCGGTCGGCGGCAGGGGCGTCCGTATCAACGGTGAACCCAATCTGTCCGGCAGTGACCTGACCGCTGCCAATGCTCAACGCGGCGATCAGCGTCGCATCATTATTGAGTTCGTTCGGGCGCAGTCGATCATTTATGCGAACGATTCCGCCCGCATACGTGGCTTCTGACCAAACCGCACCTGTAAACGTGACATAGCGAATCGCCATGTACGCGCCTTGGCGGTTGCTCAGTGTGGATTCAAACACTGAAAGCATCGCCGCCTGTGCCGCTTCGAGATCGCCGGACATATCCGTGAGCGAAAGCGTGGCGAACTGGCGCGCGGCTTCACTGGCGCTGAGGGTGCGAAGATCAATCGCAATCGACGACAAACGATTCGCCAGCAGTTCCTCAAGATTCGTCAATGCGCCCGCGTGCGTGCGCTCTACGGCGGTGCGCCCGGAGGACTGCGCGATGAAGAAGCCGCCTAATCCCATCACAGCGAATACGCCGAGGATAATCACGGTGATGAGCCGCATCATCCGGGTACGTACCGATCGCCCCCCGGCTTTCGGTACACGTTGGGGTGTGCTGGTCATCGACATTCCTTCTGCATCCCCTACTCAAACCTGTCTTCATCAGTGGTCGGCGTGACTTCGCCGGTGATTTGACTATCACTGCTGCTGCGCAGGCGAATCGTCACCTGCGGGGCGCGCAGCGCCTGTCCTACTTCACGTACAGCCGTCTGCAAAATCTGGTCGATGCTCGTTTGCGCGGTCAAACGCGACGCAATCATATTGACGAGACGTTCGCGTTCGGTGGCGCGGCGGCTTTCTTGGAACAACCGCGCGTTATCCAAGCTCAACGCGAGACGATCCGCAAGTTCGCGCGCCAATTCGAGTTTATCGCGCGAGAAGTCGTTCGCGGGCAGTTCCCATTCTACCGCACCGAGCGTTTGCCCGCGCAGTTGAATCGGTACCGCGACCGGATACGTATTGCGCGCGGTCAGTTCCCCGACGAGGACTTCACCGCTGGCGGTCGCGCGGCGGCGTAGATCTGAAGCTGCGGAGTCCGAGTCGACCATCACGCCCGCTTCACGGCTGATCGACAGGGAGCGTTGATCACGTAGATATTCCTGCCATGCCGTGCGCGTCGCCTCGCGGTTGCCTTCTTCGATCTGGCGCACGCGGCGGAGCGCTTCTTCGTAAAGACGGGCATTTTCGATGGCAATGGCGATGTTATCCGCCATTGTCTCCAACACGCGGATCAAGTCATCCGGGAATGCGTCCGACTGAATCGACTGAACATCGAGTGCGCCGATGATACGATTACCCACTTGGAGCGGGATCGCCAATTCCGAGCGCGTATCCGGCAGGAATTCGTTGCGGCGGTGCACCTGACTAGCGGCGGTATCCTTCGCCAAGATGTAGCGCCCGTGATCCGTCACCTGACCGATAACGCTCACACTACCGACCGCGAGACGATGCCCGCGCTCTAACAGGCGCTTACCAACTTCGCCTGTGCTGGCGCGCACGACTGCGTACATGCCGTCCTCATCGACGAGAAAGATTTGCGCGTGATAGATCACAGGGAAACGCTTGATGATCAACCCCACGACTTCGCTCATCAACACGTTCAAGTCACGCTGAGTCGCGGCGTAGCGGCTGATTTCCTGCGTCGCTTGAATATCGCGGGTGCGGAGCGCCACGCGCGATTCCAATTCGCTGACAACATCTTTGATGCGCCCACGCATCTCCAAAAAGGCTTCTGCGGTCGCCCCGATCTCGTCGCCCCGGCGTACATCCGGGATCGGCGTCTCGTAGTCCCCGCCGATCACGCCAAGCGCGGCGCGGCGCAGACGAGCGAGCGGCGGGACGATCAACTGGGTGAGCGCAATCGTCACCACGATGATCACGCCAATGATAGCGACCGCCGCGATAAACCCGCGCAGCGGGAGGAAATCCTCCAGCCCGGATGCCGCCGTTGCGTAATCGATCTGCGCGATCAAGACCAGTGGCACGCCGGGAACAGGCGCATAGTAGCCAATGACTTCAGCACCAGCGCCGTTATCGATGCGGTAAACATCGACGCCGCTTTGACCGCCTAACGCGCGGCGCGCTCCCAACGACTCGATGCTCAGGAGGGCGAGATCGCGGGTTTCGATCGGTGTAAACAAAACGTCTTCCGCATCGACCAAAAATGAAGTCGTTTGGTAGGGTTCACTGGCAGGGGCGGTGAAGCGAATATTGGAATAGACCGCGCGGGCATTGTTGACCTGTGCGACGAGATAGCCGATCACCGTACCATCGCGCCACACAATCGGGCGCGTGAACTCAAGCACCGCGAAGCCGCGATCCGAAACGACCGGCACCATACGAGGATCGTCGGAAATGGCAAGCGCGGCTTGATAAGCGGGTGTATCCGCTTGATTCACCAATGAAATCCCGGTCGCCGGAAGTCCTGCTTGCACGATGACCTGACCATCGCGATCCAGCAAGCGGACGTTATCGAACAGCGACGTTGCAGGGTTGAGCAGAATGTCATCCATGCGCGCCGCAACATCGCGCGGCTGTATATCGATCACGCCAACATCCGTCACGGTGCGAACATCACCCAGAAGTAAGCTTAACACGTAGCGTTCGACTGTTGGCTCGCTGGCAAACCGTTCAAGATTTTCGGCGGCACGCTCAAATGCGCGTGTCACGGCGGCAAGCTGACGCGACGCGGTTTCGCTCAGGTACGACCGCGCACTGAGCAAGCTCAGTTCGTTCGTACCGGCGCGCCACACCAGAAGCGCCAGCGCGAGCAGGACAAATATAGCTGCGGTAATCGCGATTGCCGTTTTCAACCACAGCGGATATGAAAGTGGGTTGAACGGACTCAAGCGGCGTTTTGCGGTGAACATCGGCTCTAACTCCGTTTATGCGAACCATTCGCGCCGTTTGCGCCGTTCGTGTGCGCGCCGCCGCCATCGGTCGGTTCTTCCGGGGCGCTGTTTTCAGCGGCATCCGGTTCAAGAAACACGCGGGTATAAACCGCGCCTAACGCTTCATTGAAACTGCTTGCGGCAACTTCAAGCAGGTTTTCCACGTTGGTCGCGCCGATCAAGCGGGCACTAACTTCACTCGCCTTGCGTTCACGAGCGGCTTGCGATTGCGATTGTTCAAACAGGCGGTTGTTTTCCAGCGATTGACCGAGACGGCTGGATACCGTGCGCAGCGTTTCGATCTGGCGGTCGGTGAGCGGACGATCCGATGGGACGGTGAGCGCCATCGCACCGATCACTTCTTCGCGCAGCAGAATCGGCACGTGGACGACGCGCGCCCCACTGGTGTCTCTTTCGATAAACAACTCACCGCGCTGAAGCGTCTCACGGATGCGCGGCGGAAGGTCAGCGGCGGCGCGGGCAATCGCCTTACCTTCCGGCAGTTCGACATCATACCCGATTGCGCCTGCCTTACGTCCTTCCAGATAGCGCACCCAACTTCCGCTGACCGCCTGAGCGCCGCGTGATTGCAGTTCGGTCAAACGAGTGCGGAATACCGCGATCACCTGTTCTTGGTCATCAACCGTTTTCTGAAGTTCGACGACGCGGCGGGCGTTCATCAGGTAATCCGCCAGCGTTTCGGCAAACGTGCTGAATGCCGTCATTGTGCTGAGGGACGGGTTATCCGCTTGGCGCGACTGCGCGTCGATCAAGCCGAGGACAATACCCTGATAGACAATCGGCGCGGCTATACCAATGCGCGATGGCGCGAGAGGATAGTCTTGAATGGCGGAAACATCACGCCGGAATGCGCGCGCACGCTTTTCGCGCACAGCGTCACCCACTGTCGGAAGGTCTTCGAGACGAATGGTGAATTGGCGGTCAATCGCATTCAAACGCACGCGCCGCGTGACGAAGCCCGCTTCGTCGGCAAAATAAATCTGCGCGAGATTGTAGCCTAAGTCATTCTGCAAGATTTCGACCGCGCGCTGTGCGAGCTGCTCCAAGTCGAAGGACTGCCCGGTGCGGAGTTTGGAGAATTCCTGCCAGTGGCGCAAATCGCGGAGCGAAAGCTGCGCGAAACGATCCGAACTGCCGCTGAATCCAGCGAGGAACACCGCGCTGGATAGCAGAATCAAGCCGATCAAGGTGAGTTCGAACGCGCCATTGATGGATGGGATGATGCGGATAATCACGTCATTATTGGAAAGCGCAATCGCGCGCCCCAGCAGCGCCATCAGCAGAATCGCAAAGACGACCAGCAAACCGAGGCGGTTAAAGAGTGTTCCGGCGGCGATCAACGGGATGACGAGCAAGAAACCGTTATACGCGCCGGAAAGAAATACCGCCGGAACAGACACGCCGACCGTCAAGAAACCGACGAACAACAGCGATGCCCACTCGATCTTGCCAGATTCGATCCAGCGATAGATCAGATAAAGGATGACGGGCGCAAGTGCCAGCGTCACGTAAGCAGGCACGGGCAGGCGTTGTGAGCTGTTGGTCAGGATGGGTGACAGCGAGAAAATGATGAATCCCAACACGAACAGCAGCATGATCGCGATCATATACATCAGCGCTTGTGCGCGCTGACGACGGATCGGATCCGTGTAGGCGTAGCGAACTTGCAGTAGTTCAAACAACCCCGCAATCATGACGCTGCCGCTCCATTCTTGGGCGCTTTATCATCGGTTTCCAGCTTGCCCAACCGGATCGAACCATATTGAGCGCCAAGCGTCTCGCTGACTTCCTGAAGCGTCAAGCGCAGCAGTTCATCAACCGAGTTTGCCGCTTGGTAGCGGGCTGATAAGCTGTTAATAAACTGCTCCTGCCCGGTGGCTTCGCGCGCTTCTTCATACAAGCGCGCATTTTCGAGACTGATCGCCATACGTGCGGCAACATCTTCGATCAAGGCAATCGTGGCGGGGTCGCTTTCCGTGCCGCTTTCCACCTCAATCGCGCCGATTACCTCACCGCGCAGGGTGAGCGGGACGGCAACCATCGCGCGATCTCCGTCTTGTGTGGCGATAGTCCGCCGCTCAAGCGCTGCCGCTTCCAAGCTCGGCGACCATTCATCGCGGGAGATAACGCGGGTGTTCTCGCTATCGACCCCCAGCAGCGCCCGTTCCGATTGGGTGAATTCGTCCCAACTGGCGCGGGTGAGTTCACGGTTCAAGCGTTGAATACGCAGGTTATTTTCTTCCGCTTCGCGCAGCAGCGTGCGATTTTCTTCCGCGACGCGCGCTTGTTCTTCGTATGTTGCGGCGTTGCGGAGCGCCGTACCAAGAAAGTCCGAAATGACTTGCAGCGCTTCAACGTCAATCGCGTCGAAGGTGTCCGCTTCGGTGCTTTGCACATCCAGTGCCCCAACGACGATCGTACCATCACGAATGGGAACGGCAAGCTCAGAGCGGGTGTTGATCAGCAGCTCGTTGCGGAAGTGAACCTCGTCGCGGTCGGTGTCGCGCGCGATCACGTACTCACCGCGCAGTGTCACCTGACCGATCACACTTTGCGAACCAACGGCAAGCTGATGACGACGCGCAAGTAAGCGCCGCCCAATCTCGCCCGTGCTCGCCTGCAATACCGCTTGATCGCCCGGCGCATTCACAACAAACACCTGAACGTGATAAAAACCGAAGCGCTCTTGAATGAGAGTCACCACACGTTCAAACAGCGTTTTCAAGTCGGTCAACTGAGTCGATACCGCGCCAATTTCCGCTGATGTGCGGAGCAGAACCGCCGTGCGTTGTGAAGTTTCGACCGCGCGTGAGGTGAAGTTGATGACGAAGCGCACCGCTAACGCCGCGATCAAGATGATCAAATTGGTGGTGAGCAGGTTGCTTCCATCAACGACACTACCTTCGTTGAAGGTGATCACTGTTTCGTACACCAGTTTCGCCAGCACGACGAGCAGCACCAACCGCCATGACTGCTTTTCAGCAATAGCTGCGGCAACCACCAGCGCGATCAACGCGAGACGCGCTGCCGCTGGCGGGTTGATCCACGTAATCGCCACCAGCGTAACCATCAACCCGATGGCAGCCGCGCGGTAATTGACCGACGCAAGCGCGAACCACAGGAGATTGAGCAGCGCGACAGCGAACACATACAGCACAATACTGATGCCGAGAAGTTCCGCCGAAGGAGAAAACAACGCCAGCACCAATGCCATCGCGCCGGATACCGCCGCTGCTGACAGCGCCGTGATCCGCACAATTTGACGGCGGAGCGCAGGTAGATCGGCGCGGTTGAGCACTCCACCGAAAGAAAACCTTGGAACTGCGCTCATGGCTTATCCCCTCTTATCCCCGTTGCCATTGTGAGGTGTAGGCGGCTGCCCTAAGCGAATGGCGACTCGCTGTGCGCCCAGTGTTGTTTGAATCGTGCGCGCCGCCTCGGAAAGTACGGTGTTAATCGAGTTCGAAGACTGCAAGCGCCCGCTGATTTCGTTCACGGTTGCTTCTCGGTAAGCAGAGCGGCGGCTTTCCTCATAAAGACGGACGCCTTCCGCCGCAAGTCCCAAACGTTCCGCCACCGCTTCGATCACTTCGATCAAGTCCGGTTCAAGCGTTTCGTTTCCTTCTAGCTCAAATTCGAGCGCGCCAATCGCTTGACCGCGCACCATCAGCGGAACGGCGATAAACAGGCTGTCTGAGCCAGCGTGTTGAACCAAACGTCCGGTTCGTACCGCTTCGGTCAGCGCGGGTGTGAAGTCCGTATTGCGGATTATCAGTTCGGAATCCATCTCGACCGTTAACCCGGGTGTGAATTGGTCTTCGACAAATGATTCCCATGATCCGGCGGTGATCTGGCGGTTCAAGCGCTGGATTTCGCTCAACGCGGACTGCGCTTGTTCGGTCAAGCGCTGGTTATCGCGCACACGGCTCTGGGCTTGATCAATCAGGCGGGCGTTATCAATCGCAATCGCAATGTTATCGGCAAGCGCTTGAAAGATCGGAATTTGTTCATCGGGGAACGCATCTACAAACTTGCTCTGCATGTCGAGCACACCGATGACCGTTTCGCCGCTGCGGAGCGGGAACGCGGCTTCAACGACGGTATCTGGCAAGAATTCGTTACGACGGTGAACGGTGTTGTTCGAACCGCTGCGCGCGATGACGGATTCGCTTTTCGCAGTCACCTGCCCGATCACGCTGACGCTGCCAACGGGGAGGCTGTGCTGACGTGCCAACAGCATCTTACCGACTTCGCCTGTGCTGGCGGCGAGTCGCGCCGTCCGGCGGGCATCATCCACGAGGAAGATTTGCACATGATACGCGCGCGGATATTTTTCGCGGATTTCTTCAACCGCACTGTTCAGCGTATCTTGCAAATCGGTGCGCCGAAGCACGCCTGTCGCAATCTGCATGGTGAGCGCCGCGAGGTTATAACGTTCTTCGCTGGCAGCACCAACCGCGCGTGTTTCTTGGCGGCGGATGATACGGAGATACAGCACCATCGCAAGGCTCAGTCCGATGATGAGCGCGCTGATGGTGACGAACGAGGAGAGGTCAAGGGCGTTATTAGGCTCACGTACCTCAAAGCGCAAATGCCCAATGATCAGCATCGACATGGCGATGATGGTATTGTGGAATACCCCGCGTTCGCCAGAAAAGAACAGCCCCATCACCGTGAACACTATCAATACGATGGGGTCTTCCGCATCGGTAAAACCGCTGTCTGCCGCACGAATCACCGCACCGACGAACATGACAAACTGCACGCCCCAACGCAGCGCATATGGATTACCACGACGCAGCAGGAAATACGTCGCCGCCGCCGCGCTCATGGATAACGCGAGCAGCAAAAGGTGGAACGCACGGGTGTTCAAGCCCGGAATGAAACTCGTAGTTTCCGACGATGATGCAAACGGCGCGGTGACGATAAATCCCAAGACGATCACGAACAGTACGCTGTACGCCATCCGCGCGCGATCTTGGTCGGCACTGTTTGGAAACCCGCTGACGGGAAAAATCCCGTTGATCAAGGCTTGCATCTTACGTCCCTTCCTCGCCTACCGCAATCGAGTCTTGCGCGGTGAGGAAACGCGCCCGCGCGCGCCGCGCTCCTAACGCCCGCCCAAGTTCGCGCAGCGTCATCGTGAGCATATTTTCAAGGCTCGACTGCTGCTGATACTGGGCGCTGATCGTGTTGATCAATGCTTGGTTACGCGCTGCGCGCTGCGTTTCGGCGTAGGCACGGCTGTTTTGCAGTGCAATCCCCAATTGGGTGACAATCTGCTCAAGGATCGCCACGTCAGTTTCGGTATAGACGGAAGGCAGCGACGACGTGATCATCACCTGTCCAACCGGTTGGCGGTTCGGCTGTATCGGCGCGATCATGACCGAGCGCGTATTAAACGAGGCATTCGGAAGCAGCAGTCCGCTGCTTTCTTGCGCCACATCATCCGACACATAGGTTTTACCCGTCTGGGCGACCTGCCCAAACAAGGTGTTCGTTAGCGGAATGACGATGCTGAACGGCTGTGTATCGTTGGCACTGCGCCGCTGCGCCGCGACGCGCAGTTCAGAAAGTTCGCGGTCATATAACGCAACCGTGAACGAATCAAGCGTAAAAAGCTGGCTGACTTCCGCGAAGAAGACCTCAAAGATTTCTTCCTGCTTCATCGTCGCTTGGACGTTCTGACTGAACATGGTCACGCGCTGAAGCTGCACCGCGCGCAAGGTCGAATCGGAGAGCAAGCGGGCATTTTGCAGCGCAATCGCCAACTGTGACGACATCGCCGTTGCCACCTGAATCAGTTCAGGGTCAATCACGCGCCTACGCTCAAAAATATCCAATCCCATCGACCCGATCATGCGGTCTTGCACAACCATCGGAATGACGATCATCGCATTCAGACCGGACTGCTCATGAAGGAAGGTGCGCGACTGTTCCGGGAGGCGCTCGTCGGTGGCGATGTCCTCAATGTAGATCGCACGCGTAGCGTCACGAAAGAGGATTTGAGAGAGTGGGTTATTCGCCAGCGGCAAACGCTGACCGACCGCGCCGAAATTCGGGTGTTCAGCGACGACCGTGCCGACCGTCTGGTCTTTATCGATCAACATCAAACCTGCATGATCAACATTCACCGTTTCAGCGATTAAGCGCGTGCCGAACTGCATAATCTCGTTTTGATCCGTCAAGCTGGAAAGACCGCTCGACAGGCGGTTCAAGATTTGCAGACGCTCAAGCTGACGATTCGCCTGTTCCGCGCTGATCTGCGCTTCCATCAGCAGGTGTTGATTTTGCAGGACGATGGCGGTTTGGTCAGCAACGGCGGTATACAAGCGCTGTGTGCGCGCATCCGCCGAGAATGGCGTTTTGAAGGTGATGGCGATCATATCTTGGAGTTCGCCGCGCTCGTGGATGTTCATCACGATATAGCCGGACGGCGCGTATGCCTTCAGCGCGTCGTGCAGCGGGTGACGGACAGCGGGAGCAGCAGCATTCTCGCAGAAGGTGATCGGCGTTTCCAACACGGACGATGCGGCGTCGGAGAACGTCACCGGGGTTTGCACGTCGCTTTCGCTGTCGCGTGTCGTGATCTGCCGCAGCATGAACGAGCGCGGGGTCGTGCCCGTGTCTGCCGCGACATGCAGGATCACATCGGCGTCCTGTGCGAGACGATCACGCAGCACGCGGAGAATATCCATCGTATCAACGGCGGCAAGCATGGCGCGGTTGATTTCGTACAGCGCCTGTACTTCTTCGAGCGATGTCTCGGTATTGCGGAGGAGCGATTGGTTTTCAAAGACGACGGCGGCTTGGTCAACAAGGTTGCGGAGTGCGCGCATACGCGCCGGACTCAACTGCACTTGTGAGCGACTGCGAAACACGACGATACCCGTCAAACGCTGAGACACCACCATCGGGGTGACCAAGAGGGACTGCACGCCCGCATCGACCAATCGCTGACGCTCATCGTCTTCCAAGAACGGGTCGTTGTTGACATCCACCACGTTCAAGGACTCAATCGCGCTGTAGGTATCACTGGCAGGGAATTGATTGAGTAGGAGACGCGCCCGCGTCCGGTTGACGCGTTGATTTTTGTACTCAGCGAGCAGGACAACGTACGGGGAGGCGGTCGGGTCTTCTAAAAGGCACAGTTGTGCCTCTTCATAGGCTTGTTCGGTGAAACTGACCAACGCATCAAGAATCTCCGCGGGATCGTTGGAGCCAAAGATCGTTCCAGCGGCTTCATACTGCGCTTGGGCAAGGCTGAGAATTTCATTACTTTCGCGCGAATTCGGCTCCAAAGGTGCTGAACTGCTCATGGATTGCTGCCCTTCTCTCCTTTGCCTGTCGGATGCTGACACTTCCGGGCGGGTCACCATCCGGCTGTGGGATTACTTCCACTCCCAGACCTCTTCGCCCTGAAGCAGCCGCCGAATCTGTGCGGGAAAGCGATCAGGATCAAGGGGTTTGCCCAAGAAACCATTGAATCCGGCTTTCTTGGCACGCCGCATTTGATCTTCGCTGGCTTCGGCGGTAACAGCACACACGATTGTATCTTTGAGTCTTGCATTGGCGCGCAGTTTTTGCAGCGCTTGGTAGCCGTCCTCGTAAGGCAGGCGAATATCCATCAAGATCAAGTCCACTCGTGGGAGGGTATCGGCAAATTGGACGACCTGCCACCCGCTCGTTTTCCATTCACAGCGCTGCACGCCCATAAATGCCAGCATGCGCGCAATCAGGACGAAATTTGGCACATTATCTTCAACCACTAAGACATGCGCTTCACTCGGTTCAATTGGTTTCCGTGCGTCATTCAGGCTTTGCGCGCTCTGCTGCGTGTCGGACATTGCCATGCGGTGTTCTCCATCCCTGATGTTTTAGGTAAGGAGCACCGTCCTCCTTTCTCGTGTGGCAGACTTTGGAATACCTTTAAGCGTGTCCGTTGGATTTCACCCCATCAGGCGACACGCCACCGGTGTCGGCAGCGGCAGACTGCGCCGAACTGCGGCGGCTGTTCAGAAACTTGAACACGTCCTCCGCAATCTTGTCAACATCGATTGGCTTGCTAATATAACCGTCGCATCCGGCTTGAAGACTGCGCTCCTTATCGCCTTGCATGGCATTGGCGGTGAGTGCAATGATGGGCACGTCGGTCAGCGCCGGGATTGCGCGCAACCGCTGTGTCGCTGTCAAGCCATCCATTTCTGGCATGCTCAAATCCATAAGAATAAGGTCAGGTGCGTTCGCTTGGGCAATTTCAATCCCTTTGGTGGCACTGTCCGCTTCGATAACTACAAAATCATAGTCGGACGCCATCAAAACGCGCCGCACAAGCAGTCGATTGTCCCGATTATCCTCTATGTAGAGCACTTGCGGCATGACCGTGATCTCCCACTAAACGCCACCAGCGGCAGTGCCACTTGTATGACTATAACACAACCGCCTTGTAATCCGTACAAGAGCTGCACGGTCATTACATGAAACGGGTAAAAAGGTGTGTCGGGTTGCCGCTTGGCATGCTGTTCGATGATACCTAAAGTTCGCTTTCCAGCATAACACGGTTTCGATGACGGGATCGTTGAGTTCACCGCTTCCGGTGGGTTAGAAAATCGAAACTGCCTCCCCCATTTGTCCTATCAGGACACAGCGGATAGTGTAAACTATCGTGAGCATGGTTTGCCATGTTTATCCCATGATCGAGGAGGTAACTTTTACATGCCGAACAAACAGTACGCAAATCCCCCGGCGATGACGATCAATCCCGAAAAGACGTACACGGCGCACTTCAAGACAAACAAAGGCGAATTTGATGTGCTGCTGTACACCAAACAAGCACCGGTGACCGTCAACAACTTCGTATTTTTGGTGCGCGACACGTTTTATGATGGGATCACGTTTCATCGTGTGATCAGCAACTTCATGATTCAGGGCGGCGATCCGACGGGCACGGGCAGAGGCGGTCCGGGCTATCGTTGGGACGATGAACCCAACGCACTCAAGCAGATTCACGAAACGGGTGTGTTGAGCATGGCGAACGCGGGACCGAATACGAACGGTTCGCAGTTCTTCATCACCCACAGCCCGCAGCCTCACCTGAACGGAAAACATGCCGTGTTTGGTAAGGTTGTCGGTGAAGGTATGGCAGTCGTCAACGCGATTCGTCAAGGTGACGTGATCGAAGCGCTGACGATCATCGAAAGTTAATACCGTTCCTCACGTCGTCCCCTCTCTAACTCAAGGTTGGAGAGGGGCGAGTACAACATGCCGCAGCACTTCCCCCTATTAACTCATTACTCAGCTTGAACTCAACCGCCATTTAACTATCACGACGAAGATTAGCACAGCTCATCATTCGCAGTTCAAACAATATGCAATGTAAGGAAAATGAGATGGCTGAACAAGTTGATGTGGTCGTGGTTGGGGGCGGTCCCGGTGGCGTACTCTTCGCCTATTTAGCAGCGCGGTCTGGGCTGCGCGTGCGTCTGCTCGAAGCGCAGTCCGATTTTAATCGTGAATTTCGCGGCGATACCCTAAACCCATTGGCGCTCAGCTTGCTTGAAGAGCTAGGGCTGATCGACGAAGTGATGGCGCTGCCGCATGGCAAGGTCAGCACGCTGCGCGGCTCCGGCACAATTCCTTATGTGTTGAGCTACGGGATTCTGCGTGGCAAATACCCATATGTAATGATCCTGTCGCAATCGCTGTTCTTGAATTTCATGGTGGAAAAAGCGCGGCAGTTCCCGACGTTCAGCGTCGAAATGCGCTCACGAGTCAACAGCTTGATCGAAGAAAACGGGGTCATCAAAGGCGTAGAATACCGGAACGCCAACGGTGAACTTCAGTCGGTGCGCGCCACACTGACAGTCGGCGCGGACGGGCGGAATTCGGCGGTGCGCAAGCTGGCGAACATCGAAACCGTCACGCTGACGAACCAACCAGACGATATTCTGTGGATGCGTCTGCCCATTCAAGACGCGCTTGACCCGAAAGAAGACTTGATCACGCGCCAAGACGAGCATCACTCGCTGTTTATGTTCCGCCGCACCAACGAAGGCGACTGGCAGATCGGCGCGACCATCCTCAAAGGTGGATACAGAGAACTGCGCGATCAAGACATTACGGTGTTCCGGCAACTGATGGGCAGTTTGATCCCGGAATACCGCGAACGGCTGGAACACATCGACTGGCAGGACATCGCGTATCTTCCGGTTGAACTGAAGCGCGCGAACCAGTGGTATCGTGATGGGTTGCTCTTGATCGGCGACTCGGCGCACATCATGTCACCTGTGGGCGGCGTCGGGATCAACTTGGCGATCCGCGACGCGGTGGTCGCCGCGAATGTGCTAATCGAACCGATTCGGCAGGGGCAGGTCACGCTCGAACAGCTTGCGCAAGTGCAGCGCAAGGTCGAATGGGAAATCAAGATCATTCAGAATTTTCAGGCGGCGATCCAAAACGCCAGCAAACGCACGATGAAAAACAGCATCGGCAGCAAGATCGGGCGCAAGATGGCTGGGGTTTTCACGCAAATTCCGCTCGTCAAGCAAATCCCTGTGCGGCTGCTCGGTTACGGCTTGGTCAACGTCAAGGTCGATCCGGCGCTCGGCGCGTCATAAGGTTTTCTCCCCGCGCCCCCTGCCCCTCTCCGTCGCAAGCGATAGAGAGGGGGTCAGGATACGTTCTAAGCTGTCACACCCCACCCCTAGATAGGCATACAATGAAATAGAATGAGACCTTACGCAAAGGAGCGCGGCAATGCCTGAGACGACAGGATTTGTTTCGATTGACGGCGGGCGGCTTTACTACGAAACGCATGGTGATCCGGCGCATCCGGCGCTGGTCATGATTCACGCGGGTGTCGCGGATCATCGCATGTGGCAGCCGCAGATCGATGCCTTCAGCACGCGCTTTTATTGTGTCACGTATGATGTGCGCGGCTTTGGCAAGACCGAAAGCGACAATGGGAAGTTCAATAACCGCCGCGATCTGCTGGCGCTGCTGGATCATTTGAAGATCGACCGCGCAATTCTGATGGGATGCTCACGCGGAGGGCAGATCAGCGGCGATTTCACGCTTGAAAATCCAACGCGCGTGCGCGGATTGATCCTCGTCGGCAGCGGGCTGACCGGCTTCTTTGAGGATGTTTCGACTCCCGAAGAAAATGCGCTGTTTGAAGAAATGGAAGCCGCAGCCAAAGCCAGTGAGTGGGAAAAAGTTGAAGCGCTGGAACTGCGCGCGTGGTATCAAGGAATCACCCGCCCGGTTGAGAAGGTGGATGCCGCGTTTCTTGCTAAGGGCGCACAGATGCTCCGCGACGGGCGGATACATTCCGTCAAACATGGCATGGACGGGCTGCAATTTGAGCCAATCGATCCGCCGACCGCGCAGCGCCTCAACGAATTCTCCATTCCGGTGCTCATCATCTACGGTACGCTGGATATGGCGGATATTTCTGTTGTCGCGGAGGTGCTGTACAAAGGCATCGCGGGCGCAACACTCGCCGTGATGGAGAACACAGCGCATATTCCGAATCTGGAAAAACCGGACGAGTTCAACGCGCATGTCGGGACATTTTTGAATCGGGTTGTGGGGTAGCAGAAGTGAGATCAGGTAAATTGCTTCGTTATACCCCGCCCCACTGCCGCAAGGTTTAGAGGACGACACTTTTGCCTTTATGTATTGCTCCTCACCCCCTACCCCTCTCCAACCTTCGGTTAGAGAGGGGAGAAAACGAAGAGCTTTGCTCCCTCTCCCTGCCAGCGCTTGCGCTAAATCTGTTCGAATGTCAGCCCGTAGAGCAGCATCGCCTCACCGACAACGGGCTGCGCGACCGCCATCAAAATCGTTCCAGTATCCCCCGCCAACGCTTTCGCCCGGTTGAGCGCGGGCTGCAACCGCTCGATATGCTCGACTTGATCAGTGAACTGCCGCGCCGCACTCAGCGCGATCTCCGGCTCTGGAAAACGCACTTTCGGGTTGATGTCGTTCGCGGTCAAAATCATGTGCTGGCTGATCCGGCTCATCACGCGGTACACCCCGGTGTAATCGCGGTCTTCCGGCGTAGCAACGATGCTGATCACGGGTGAAGTCATCACACTTTGCAAACTCTCGATCATCGCTTCGGCGGCGATCACCGTCGTTGCGCCATCAATGTAGATCGCCGGGTGATCTTGGAGTTTCTGCATCCGACCTGCCCAACGCACGCCGCGCAGTCCAGCGCGGATCGCTTCGACATATTCCGGCGATGCATGCGAAAGCCCCGCAAGCCGCCCATGCATATTGCCCGCGCCTTGAACGGCAAGCGTGGCATTTTCCACCTGATACCGTCCCTTGAGCGAAACTTCCAGTTCACCGTAGCGCCCCAACTCGAACAACACGCCGCTTTCTGTCTCGCGTAGATACTCGCCCATGTCGCTCGGCGCGATCCACGCAAACTCGGCGCTTTGCATGTCGGCTTCACGCTGAAGCACGTCCAGCACTTCCGGCGCTTGCGGCACGCTGTAAGCATAGCTGTACGGCTTGATGATCCCCGCCTTGTGCCATGCGATCCGCTCAACCGTGCCGCCGAGTTGGTGCGGGTGTTCCAGTAGGATCGGCGTGAACAACGACAGTTTGTTCGGCACAACGCCAATATCGTCGTAGCGTCCGCCGCGCCCGACTTCTAATACAGCAGCGTTTACACCCTGTTCATCAAACCAGCGGAGCGCGACGGCTAAAAACAACCCTTGTGGGCTGAAATAGCGCGGCGGCGCGAGCGATTTTTCAAGGTTGATGATCGCGGGTTCGAGTTCATTCACGATGCGGACGAGATCGGCTTCGGGGATCATTTTGCCGTTGACGCGAATCCGCTCGCGAAAGCTGACCAAATGCGGGCTGGTGATCATGCCGACGCAGTGACCGAGATGTTCCAGCAGTTTCGCCATGATCGCCGTCGTCGAACCTTTGCCTTTGCTGCCCGTGACGACGGCATACTCGCGCGGCGCATCAAGCAGGCGCACATCGCGCAAAAGATCGCGCGTGGGTGTGACATCGCGTGTGAGTTCGTCCGGCTGACGTTCGAGTTCGGGAAAAGCGATGCGCGCCTTGCGCAGTGACCGCATGATAAACGTGATCGCATCTTCTTCTGTAAAAAACGGCATGGCGTATCCTTTTCGTAGATCAACCGTCGCGGTCACTGTGGGACGGGGAGAGTACAATACGCGGCATATCCGAACCTGCATAACGAGCGGAACACCGTATGACTGCGCGACACCTTGCCCTGATTGTCGTCTTTTTGATCGCCGCGCTCAACCTCCAATTGCTTGAGTCCACTCACGCCGACGGACTCGCCAACCCATGTGCGACTGCTCCGGCGGCGCGGCTGCATATCGGTATGCAAGCCCGTGTGATCGTGGACAGTCTAAATTTACGCGCGCTGCCCGCCGTCGATACCGGCGTGAATGGTCGGCTGTACAGCGGAAACATCGTCACGGTGATCGGCGGCGCAAGCTGCAACGGTCATAAGCAGTGGTGGCGCGTCGAAACCGTCAACGGGGTGCGCGGGTGGGTGGCTGAGGGGACATGGGAGGCGTTTTACTTGATCCCGGAACACGCCGCCGATCAGCCCGCGCCAACGCCGCTCGAATGGTCGTGCGGGATGCGTTTTCACACGCGCGTGTGCTACACAAGTGAGTAAACAAACCAATGCTCCGGTCAATGATCCACGCATGGAACGATCCGGTCACCCGTTGGGAACTCCGCTTTTTAGAGAGTCAGCATCGCCCGCCGCGCCGCTGGTGGCTGGCTCTCATCGCGCTGCCGGGGATCACGGCGGCGGTGCTTTTCGCCCGCTACCTTGATCCAGAATCCAGCGTCGACGGCAGCGTGATTTCGTATTGGCTGATCAGCGCGATGCTGCTGGCATACATGATCGGCGCGTGGGTCACGGTCAGCCTCTCGGCGGCGGCGCTGGCGAAGCGCGATCCGTCGGTCATGGGTGAACACCTGATCCTAACCAGTGTTACCGCGAAGCGGCTTGCCTTCGCCCGTGTGATCGCCTTATGGCGGCATCACCGACGGTTGTGGCTGCTGCTGTTGGTACTGCGCGGGGCACTCGCCTACGGGACGATGGTCACGCTGATCTGGTATCCGCTCTACAACATCCCCAGCGTGCAAGCATTTTATTACATTGCGGTTTGGCGACCGATGTACTATGCCATGATCGACCTTGAGCCGGAGACTGGGGGGTGCAGCAACCCGACTGGGCGCTGCCTAGGCGGTTGGCTCTTCAAGGGAGACTGGCGCGCATGGTATGCGACTCCGCCCGCCGCTGCTGCTGCCACTCCCATAGGTGTCCTGATTTTGACTGCTGCTGATTCATTTCTCGTATGCGCGGGGGCGGCGCTGGTCAGTCGCGTTTTCTACCGACTGCCCGCACTCGTGGTCGGCGCGTCCTCCGCAAGCCGCTTGTTGATCGCAGTGCTGGCGTTCGGTGTGATGGACAACGTGCCGCGTGTACGGGACGACCTCAATCGCATGTTGTCCAGCACCTTGGCGTCGGCTGGGACGGCAGTGCATTGGCGGCGAATTCGACAATATGATGCGAATATGCAAGTCATCTTTCAGCTTGGCGGTTTTATCGGCAAGACCCCACGAGAACTGCTGCTCTTTCGCCATCTGTTAGATCACTACACCACAGAGAGCGGCTCGAAATCGCCTCACAGAGTCCCGGCGGTCTACACCCAACGCGTGATCGTCGACGGCTTGCAGTTGAGCGCCTCCGGTTTGATCGACGGCGCGTACCCGATTGCGAATATGATCCGCCCGGAGGATTCCGCACGTTATGTCGTGTTTGCGATGTTCACCGTCGCCGGGAGCGCGGTCTTGTACTTGATCTTGATCGGCGCGCAGATGCGGATCGCGCTGTGGATCGTGCAGCGGCGCGGGGTGCTCCGCTGAACATTCGGTCTTAACGATTCTGCTGTAAAACGTTATCGCCTCCTCACTTGATCGTATGGAAAATTCGTTCTATAATAGAACGAGTGTTCTGTGATTCAATGAATGGGGGGAATTGCTATGAAAATCACACATGTGACCTTGACGGTAGGCGATCAAGATCAAGCGGTTCAGTGGTTCAGCGATATGCTTGGCTTCCGTAAGGTTCAGGATGCGCCGTTTCGCCCCGGCGCGCGTTGGGTCACGGTCAGCCCGCCGGATCAAGCAATCGAGATTATCCTTGAACATGAATCGATGGCAGATGGCGAAGCAATGGCGGCGGAATTTCGGGATCGCGTTGGCAAATCGGGGACGATCGCGCTTGAAGTGCCGGATGTCCGCGCACTTTCGGCTGACTTGAAAGCGAAAGGCGTCACCTTCGAAATGGAACCGAACGAATACCCTTGGGGCATTCAGGCGATCATCGCTGACCCCTATGGCAATAAGCTTATGATCAACCAAAGCCCGACGAACGGCGCGGTGCAGTAGACTCCGCTGATCAAAGACGCGGCGGCGCGGCTGTACGATCAGCCGTGCCGCCGCGTCTTTTTTTTGCCTTTGTAACCCTCAAGAGATGATCTTCAACCCTTTTCCGGCTGCGCCCCTTCCGTTATTAGGCGGCTTGCAATATATTTTTAGGCAAGTCGAAAACACTACCGTCGGAAGGAAACATCGTTCATGCCGGAAGTCCTCTCCCAGTCCCCGGTTTTACAAGCGCTGCTCGCGACGCTGTTCACATGGGGCGTGACCGCGCTCGGCGCGGCAACCGTCTACTTCACCAAACACATCACCCGCCGCACGCTCGATACTATGCTCGGCTTTGCGGGCGGTGTGATGATCGCGGCGAGTTTCTGGTCGCTGCTCGCCCCCGCTATCGAAATGTCCGCCGGAAACGGCGCTCCCGAATGGTTACCCGCCGTCGTCGGATTCTTGCTCGGCGGCATATTCTTGCGCGGGATCGATGCTGTGCTGCCGCACCTTCACCCGAACATGGTCAAGGCGGAAGGCATCCCCACCCAATGGCGGCGCTCGATTCTGCTCGTTTTGGCGATCACGCTGCACAACATTCCAGAAGGCTTCGCGGTTGGCGTTGCGTTCGGCGCGGCGGCGGCAGGCATCCCAGAGGCAACTATCGCGGGCGCGATTGCCCTCGCCATCGGTATCGGCTTGCAAAACTTCCCGGAAGGCGCGGCGGTGGCGATTCCGCTCCGCCGTCAGGGAGTCACGCGCTTGAAAGCATTCTGGTATGGTCAGCTTTCAGCGGTGGTTGAACCTATCGCCGGAGTGATCGGCGCGGCGCTGGTGTTCTTCGTCCGTCCACTGCTGCCGTATGCGCTTGCATTCGCGGCTGGCGCGATGATCTTCGTTGTGGTCGAAGAAGTGATTCCCGAATCACAGGGGAACGGCAACACCGATCGCGCCACGATGGGCGCGATGATCGGGTTCGCCGTGATGATGATGCTCGATGTGGCGTTGGGGTAAGGTTTCGCCCCCTCTCTCCAACCTTTGTTTAGAGAGGGGGCGGGATGCAGCCCTCCGACATCTACAAGACCGCTTGCAGGTCATACCGACTGGTTAGGGGCAGCGCAACCAGATCACCCGGTGTGACGACACTTCTAAAAACTTCTTTCGGAACCAAAATGCCGCCGAAAAAAGTCTCGACAAGAATCACCAAGTCGGCGTAGCGATGCATATCATTGATTACATCATATTGACTGCTCTGAAGCCCCGACCAAGGATTCTGGCGAACGATTCCGTTCCAATCGTTTAGAGGTAAAGTCTCTTTTTCCGCCAAAGCGCCATGGCTAGGTTTCACCGATATCTGCTTGTCTGGAACAAACAGGCCCACAACAAACTCGTAGTCTGCACCCGGTATCAGATCCTTAAAGTCAGCACCACCATCGAATAAGCGCACGATAACTCCTTGCTTTGTCTGGACACGCAAAAACAAGCTGTAGATCACGCCCTCGTATTCTGAGCCGCCGTCAAATCTGATGAAAGTTCCGGGAATGTACATGTCGACCTCCTAATGGTGACGATTATCACCTACGATGGATAAGTGAGGGGTGCTCTAAATTCTTTTACCTGATTCTTACGGAAATGTGTTACAAAGGGCGGCGGAACGTCAGCATCACCAGAGGGACACGTCATGACCGCCGGGGAACAATTCACTTTTAAAGCCGAAATTCAACAGCTTCTCAATATTCTGGTTCATTCACTCTATACCGACCGCGATATTTTCTTGCGCGAGTTGATCTCGAATGCTTCCGACGCGCTCAACCGCGTCAAATTCGAGCAGTTGACCAATACTAACGTCGCCGATCCCGATATCGACTTATATATCGAAATTGAAGCCGATGCCGACGCCGGAACGCTCACGATCAAGGATACGGGCATCGGCATGACCCGCGATGACTTGATCAACAATTTGGGCGTGATCGCACAGAGCGGCGCAAAGGCATTCGTCGAAGCGCTCAAAGCGCAGCAGGAAGCAAGCAGCGCCGCCACTGACGTGATCGGGCAGTTTGGCGTCGGCTTTTATTCCGTGTTCATGGTCGCGGACAAGGTGCGCGTGATCTCCCGTTCGTATCACCTGGAGGCGACCGCCTTCGCATGGGAGAGCGACGGCGGCGACATCTTCACGATTGAACCCGCCGAGCGCGATACACGCGGTACAACCGTCGTGATCACCTTGAAAGAGGATGCGAAAGACTATTTAGAGGCATTCAAGCTCAAGCAGGTGATCCATCACCACTCGGATTACATCACCTTCCCGATCTATGTTGGTGAAGATGAAGAACCGACCAACAAGCAGACGGCGATCTGGCGGAGCGATCCCAAGTCGGTCAGCGACGACGATTACGCCGACTTCTACAAATCGCTCACGTATGACTTTGAAAATCCGCTCCACCGCATTCACATGCGCGCGGATACGCCGCTCCAGTTTTACGCGCTCCTGTACATCCCGTCGCGCAGCAGCCGCGAGATGCTGATCGCGCGTGAACCCGGCTTACAGCTTTACGCGCGCAAAGTCTTGATTCAAGAGCGCACGACTGATCTGCTGCCCGATTATCTCCAGTTTGTTACGGGCGTGGTGGACAGCGAAGACCTCCCCCTCAGCGTCAGCCGCGAGAGCGTACAGGCAACCCGCGTAATGGCGGCGCTCAAAAAGACGCTCACCACCAAAGTGCTGACCGAACTCAAACGCATGATGAAGAACAAGCCCGACGAGTATCGCGCCGTCTTTGCTCAATTCGGGCGCTTCATCAAGCAGGGAGTCGTCGTCAGTCCAGCGGATACCGCGGAGATCGAGCCGCTTTTGTTATTCCCTAGCACCAACAGCGAGTCCGCCGATCAATGGGTGTCATTTGCAGACTACCTCGACCGCGCCGCCGAAAATCAGCAGGATATTTATTACGTCGTCGGCGATGACTTCGCCAGTGTGGCGCGCAGCCCACACTTAGACGCCTTCCGCAAGCGTGGGATCGAAGTGCTCTATTTCATCGATCCGGCAGACGCGGTGATGTTGATGGGACTGCGCGAAGTCAACGGTCACGCGCTCCGCAACGTGGACGAAGCCGACATTGATCTTTCGTCCATCGGCACGCCGCAAGAGGATCACGCCGAAGAAGCCGAACCGCTCCAAGCCGACACGTTTACCGCGCTTCGTGATCGTTTTGCCAAGGTATTGGGTGAGCGCGTTAAAGGCGTGCGCGAAGGTAAAAATCTAGTCGATAGTCCAGCGCGTCTGGTCAGCGAGGATGCGAATCCGGGGCGGAATATGTTCCGCATCAACCGCTTGCTGGATCGGGAGTACGAACTCCCCATCAAAACGCTGGAGATCAACCCGCGTCACCCGCTCATGCACAACTTGAGCGCCAAACTCGCCGCCGCGCCGGATGATCCGCTCGTGACGGCGGTGATCGAGCAGGTATTTGAAACCGCGCTCTTGCAAGACGGCATCCACCCCGATCCAGCGTCAATGGCGGAGAGACTCGTTATGCTCATGCAGGCAGCGACCAAGTAGAGCGCTGTTCCTCAGTCCTCACCCCAACTCGCGGCGAGTCTGCGACTGCGATCCCCCTCTCCTCAGCCTGCGTGGGCTAAGGAGAGGAGTGTCCTTACCCCAGTTCTTGCGTCGTCATCACATCCGTTGCGGTTTCTGTCGGCAGATCCGTTGGCGTTTCGGTCGGGAGGTCGGTCCCGGTCGGCGTCTCCGTCGCTGTCTCGGTCGGCGTTGAGTCCGTGCCGGTTTGTGTCTCGGTGGCGGTCGCGGGTGTGCCGCTGATCGTTGCGGTGGATGTAGCGGTGCGCGTGAACGTCGGCGTAATCACGATGATGATCACGCGCGGCGTTGCTGTCGGCGTGATCGGTGTTACGGTCGGCGTCACCGGAATTTCGTCCGGGATGTACTCAAACGCGCCAATATCCGGCGCACTGCCGCTCACCCGGATAAACAGTGTATCGCGTTCGCGTCCACGTTGATCAAATGGGATCGGTTCGGCAGTCTCGCCGTCGCCGTCACGGTCGCCGCCGTCTACGGGCAGTAAAACATCACTGCTGCCGTCAATCGCCGGGCTGCCGGGGAGGAGCGCGACGGTTGGCGTTCTGCCGCCGTTGTCCGCCAGCGGCGCGATCAGCGGATTGATCCCCAACAGATCCCCCGGCGAGGTGAACGATGCGCATGTCGTATCGCTGCTGAGGTTTGCGCCGCCGCTGAGGAGCGTAAGCGCGAGGCAGTTTCCGCCGGTGTTATCACCGAGCAGCGAACTGGTGATCACGATCAGCGTGCTGTTTCCGTCTGACTGGAGCGCCGCGCCGTTGGTATTCTGGGCGATGGTGACGCTTTGAATATTCGCTTGCCCAACCGCCAACGACGGGAAATAAACCGCTGCGCCAAGAGGCGCATCATTTCCGGCAAGCGTGCTGTTGATGATCAGCGAGTCGCCTTCGAGCCACAGCCCGCCGCCGGAAGCCGCGCTGTTCCCGCTCACAGTCGAATCGGTGAGCGTGACCGAGGTCGCAAACACCGCGCCGCCGCTGGTCGCCGTATTTCCATACAAGTACGATTCTCGGATGCGTGGGCGCATGGTCGGCGCGGTGTAAATGCCGCCGCCCGCGTTCGCAGAGTTCCCGCGCACCGTCACGCCGACGAGGAGAAGCCCCGTCCCTTCCGAATAGATCGCGCCGCCGCTGCCGAGTGCCGTACTCGCGCTGATCTCGACCTGATCGAGCGTAAGCGATCCCCCGGCACTGCGAATCGCGCCGCCGTTTTCTTCCGTCGTACCGCCGCTCAAATGCAGCCCGGTGATGAACAGATCGCCGCCTGTGTGATCGAAAATGCGAAACGCGCTGCCATGCGCGGGCTGGATCGTGATGAGCGGCGGTGAGGCGGGATCCATCAAAAACAGATCGCCCGTGATCGGCGGGAGCGGCTGAGTCAGCGTGATCACGCCGCGCACCGTAAACCGGATCGTATCACCACCGGGAGAGGCTTCGGCGGTTTGAATCGCGGCGCGCAAACTGCATTGATCGCCGGGATCGCTGCTGCTGTCGCATACGGAATCGGCTAAACTCATATCTGGCTGATCGGAGAGGGTGTTCACGACAAACCCGGCGGCGCGGGTAGGCAGCGCCACCGCCAGCAGACACAGCAGCAGCGTGATCGAGAAGGTGCGTCGATTCATAGACTTTCCTCCTGATGACAGATTTACCCTAAACAACTGCTCCTCACCCCCCCAACCCCCTCTCCATCGCAAGCGATAGAGAGGGGGAGCAAAGCCTTTGTTTTCACCCCTCTCCAACCAAAGGTTGGAGAGGGGCAGGGGGTGAGGAGCCGTACATCAAGTCAAAAGTGCCGTTCCGTAAACTGCCTACGGTGAGGGCGCGTTTCTTGCGACGTTGGCAGCAGCTTTCTTTACCGTAGCACAGATCAGCGCGGCGCGGGTGGGCTGGTACGGGTGATCCCCGGTACTTGCAGCGCGACAGCGTAATACGCGCTGTCTTGAACCAACCGGAAGCGCGACGGCTGCGTAAGCTGAAGCCGCCACAGTCGCATCATCGCCTCGCCAGTGATCCACACGGGTTCGGCGTTGGCGCGTGCGGAAAGATCGATCACGTCGGTCATATCCCACTGCATCGACGGCGCTTGACGGTCACTCTCGGCAGGTTCAACGGTCAGCCATGCGCCGGAGGGCACGAACAGCACCGGACTTTGACTGAGTGAGCGGCAGCCATCGAGCGTAGCGATAAACCAATCCTCATCCCAACCGCTGAACCCGTTCGCATCATGGAGGATTCCGTTCACATTGATCACGACGGATTCGATCACCGCCCCCGCTTCGGATTCTTCCGGTGTTTGATAGGTATACACGCGCTGGTTGACGGTCATCCACACCAGAAAATCCGCCAGCACATTGTCCGCAACCCGATCGTACAAGATTTCGACGTTAAATGCGCCGAGTTCGTTCACCCACACCACGCGGTTATCGCCGTACACGGTGCAGAGCGGGACTTCACGCTTTCCCATGATCGTCGAATCGGATGTTCCGCCGCTCACATCGACGCGAAAGACGATTTCCTCCGGGCTGCGCACCCAGCGGATCACGGTGTTGTCGATGGCGACGGCGGCGCTCATCGGGATCGCCGTCGGGGGTTGGGTTGATGGCTGGCACGCGGTCAAGAACAGCGTTCCACACACGATCAGGATTGGGATTATCAAACGCCGCATGAATACACCTCCCCAGAATACGCCCTGATTGTACCGAAAATCCCCCGCGTGAATGTGCGAGAATCCTGACATGGGGGGAATGTGTCCATGTTTTTGAACACGATCCCGATGATATGATAGCGCCGCACATCACAACCACAGGTGAGCCTTGTCCCAACTCCTCAACGAAGAACCCGGTATGCCCCCTGACGCGCAAGCAGAAACCAACGCGGGGGTTGCGCGGGCGACAGGCGTGCTGGCGCTTGGCAATATCGCCAGCCGCGTGCTCGGTTTGGCGCGTGAGATCGCGCTGACAAACCTATTCGGCGCATCGCGGGCGGTGGATGCGTTCAATTATGCGATCCTCGTTCCCAAAACGCTGTACGACCTCTTGATCGCGGGGCATGTCAACAGCGCGGTGATTCCGGTTTTGAGCGAAGTCATCACCCGCGACGGCGAACGCGCCTTTTGGCGGCTGGTGTCGGTTCTGTTCAGCCTCGTGACGGTCGTCGTCAGCGTGATCGCGCTCCTGCTCACGGTGTTCGCGCCGCAGGTGATCAGCGTGATCAGCAGTGGATCGGACGCGGCGACTCAAGCCTTGAGCGCGGATTTGCTCCGCTGGATCGCGCCTGCGCTGGTGTTTCTCTCGCTGTTCGCGGTCATGTCCGGCGCATTGTACGCGCTCCGTTCGTTCAGTCTGCCCGCATTCGCCGGAGCGGTCTTTAACGGCATGGTCGTGATCGGCACGATTGCGTTTGCGCCGCCCCCACAGGTGACTCCGGTGATCGGCGGCGGATGGGTGCAGGTCACGCTTGCCCGCCCGGACATCGGAATCCGCGCGGCCGCATTCGGCTGGCTGATCGGCGCACTCGCCCAGTTAGCGCTTCAGTTCCCCGGTTTGTTCCGGCGGTCACGCGGTAAAGCAGGCGTGCGCTTTACGTTCCATTGGCGTAATCCGGCAATCCGGCGGATCGGCGTCCTGTACACACCTGTTCTCGCCTCGCTGCTGCTCGATACGTTCGTGCGCACGTTCAGTTATAACCTTGCGAGTCAAACCGGAGTCGGCAGCGTCAGCTACATGAACTGGGCGACGACGCTGATCCAGTTTCCGCAAGGATTAGTAGCGACGGCGATCAGCATCGCCATTCTGCCGACGCTTTCCCGTCAAGCCGTCGTGCGTGACCGCGAAGGCGAACGCGCCTTCAAAGATACGCTTGGCTTGGGGCTGCGTTTGTCGATCACGCTGATGATTCCGGCGGTGGTCGGCTTGTTCGTGCTTGCGATCCCGATCATCCGGCTTTTATTTGAACACGGTGCATTTAACGCCGTCGATACACAGATCACCGCACTGGCGCTGCGCCTGTATCTGGTCGGGCTGCCGTTCGCGGCGGTCGATCTGCTGCTGGTGTATGCCTTTTACGCCCGTCAGGATACCCTCACCCCGGCGCTGATCGGCTTGGTCAGCTTGATCCTGTACACGATTGCGGCGGTGATGCTCCTGCCGACGTTTGGCTTATTCAGCTTGATGATCGCGGACAGCGTAAAGCATATCGCCCATGCGACGATGAGCGGGCTGATCTTGGGGCGGCGCTTAAACGGCTTTGGCGATCAGCGCTTGCTCTCGGCGGTGATCAAGACGGGCAGCGCGGCGGCAGCGATGGGCGTGGCGGCGGCGCTGGCAGAACCATTCCTAGAAATATTCGTGGGAACGGACGGCGTGATCCGCGAAACAGTGCTTCTGGCGATCAGCGGCGGTCTGAGTCTGGTGGTTTTCGCGGGCATCGCGTCCCTGCTCAAGATTGAGGAACTCGCATGGATTAACCGGTTGATCCGGCAGCGGATCGGCGGGCGGGTTGGTTAGAAGCTCTTAAGCGTTGCGCGGCGCATCCCCAGTCCTATGTTACGATGAAACTGCTCCTTGGGGGCTTGCAGAACGCACACATTAGACCAGTATGAACTGGTTGATCGAGCATCATGACCAAACGGAGCTTCACGGCGGCGGTTATCCTCGTGTTACTGCTCGCTGGCTGTAACCATACGAAGCCAGCACCCTCCGCTGGAGAGGCGTTCTTACCCGCAGTGAACACCCCTCCCGCTGACCCGAACTGGCTGGAAGTCAATATTGAAGGTGTTGACCTCGGATTGTGGCTGCCTTCGGGCTGGGTCGCGGACGTTCAAGATGGTTTGATTCTGGCGGAGCATCACACGACACTGCGAAGCGGCGATTCGATGTTCACCGGCATGATCGTGCATATTTTTGTACCGCCGCTGGATACCTTTGAAATCCCCGCCGAACTGGGCGACGATCACAACTTGGCGCTGATGGTCTTGAGTCAGGCGATCCACAAGCCGGATATGATCGGCAGCGCGACCGCCAGCGAACCACAGGCTTTCACATGGGGCGCGCACGACGCGGCGTACTATCTCTTCACCAGCCCGGACGGGATGCAAACGCTGGTGATAGGTATCGTTCTGCCGCAGCGTCGGCTGTTGGTGCTGAACTTAAGCACGCCAATGGAATATACGCCGGAAAGCGGCGGGATGCGGGACGCAGTTGCCGCCCTGCTCGACGGGATCACCGTGAACGGGGTGGTGATGCACAGCGCTGACTTAACCGCGCTCCCGGCGGATTTTGACTTTCCCTCGCGCCCAACGCCGCAGCCCGGCGGATAAAGCTATTCCTCCACGCTCATGCGATTTTTGATCGCGGTGCGCGCCGCATCAATCGCGGCTTCAAGGGTGACGAACATCGGGATCGGACGCCCGCCAAACTGGGTTTGACTGCGGACGTTGGCAAACAGCTTGCTCATCGGGTGGTCGCCGATCAAATATTGGTGAACATGCTGCATTATGTCCGCCGCGATCACTTCTTGAGCAAGGTATTGGCGCGCGGACTCCATAACCGAGGCGAAACTAGCGCTGTCTGCTTTACGCATATCCGCAAGAAGATAAGTTCCCGTCTGTCGGAAGCTCTCATCCCACCGTGCCCAACAAGCAGCGGTCGACTCAAGAAAGTCCTCAAGCGTATAAATCCCATCAAATGTGAGGATAAAAATTGGCTCACCGGGCAGTTGTTCAATGCCTACAAACGTCATGGTCTGGTTTCTTTCTCCGTCATCAGCGCGGCTTCAATGTGAGCGCTGGAGATTCCTTATTCAGCGAGTGCATCCGTTGTGCCCTGAGCGAGATTGGCGCGGGCGGCGGCAAGCGCGAGATCAAGCGATGCAAACAGCGCAATTTCCTCACTGCCGAACTGCCGAAGGCGGCGCGCATCCACATATAACTTGACCATCGCATCCGACCCGACGAACAGCGGCGTGAAGCGGAACGGGAGAGTCGCCTTCGTCTGCTCGACGACCGTGCGCGTATACTGAAGTATTTTGAGAATATCACCAAACGCGCCTGTTGCTTCCGAAAGATCGCCGATCAAAAAATAATGAGGAGCCTCAGCCGCGCGCATGAGGTCGATGCACGCTTCAAAGGCGGCGGCGACATCTTGTGCTGTCACGCCGTTTTCAAACGAGGCGATCACGATCGGTTCATTGGGTAGAAGGGCAGCATGGACGAATCCCATTATGCGATCCCCTTTGGATGCTGCTATGCGAGTTATGGGTTGATTATAACTTTTCGGGGACGGTCAGTTTGTTAAAGATTCATAATGATACTGAAGGCGTATTTGTGAAGGGTTTTCGCCACTCACGCCCTCTCTATCGCGTGCGATAGAGAGGGCGTGAGGGTTAGGTGTCGCCCCTCAGCAACGTGTGATGGAGAGAGGGTCGGGGGAAGCTTTTTCGTGCTCAACTACCCGCGCGGCAGTCCGGTGCTCGTGTTCGTGACCGCGCCATCATCTGCTTGAGCGACAAGGCGTGCATACTTCGCCATCACCCCGTTGTGATAATGCGGTGTCGGCGGCTGCCATGCGGCGCGGCGGGCGGTCAGTTCCTCGTCGCTGATCTCGACGCGGAGGCTGCGCGCTTCCACATCAATCGTGATCGGGTCGCCTTCGCGCAGTAAACCAATTGGTCCGCCAACCGCCGCTTCCGGCGCGATATGACCGATCATCAAGCCGCGCGTCGCGCCGCTGAAACGCCCATCGGTGATCAACACAACCTGTTCACCCAAGCCCTGCCCCACGATTGCCGCCGTGACCTGAAGCATCTCGCGCATGCCCGGTCCGCCGATGGGACCCTCGTAGCGGATCACAACGACATCCCCGGCTTTGATCTGATGATTCTGCACCGCTTGGTATGCATCTTCTTCACGCTCGAAAATACGCGCCACACCCTTAAACAGCTTCGGCTCTGTTCCCTTGAGCTTGACGACGCCGCCGTTCGGCGCAAGGTTGCCCTTGAGGATGTGCAGCCCGCCGTTCGCGCTGATCGGATTGGACAGCGGGTAGATCACCTGCTGACCGGGGGTTTCGTGCGCAAGCGCGGCTTCTTCCGCCAGCGTGCGACCGCTCACCGTCATGCAGTTTCCATCAAGATACCCGCCTTCGAGCAGAATTTTCGCCAGCAGACGATTCCCGCCCGCGTTGTGCATATCGATGGCGGTGTATTTTCCGGTCGGCTTCAGGTCAGCGATTAACGGGGTATGGTGGCTGATCGCTTCGATATCATCAATCGTGAATTCGATCCCGGCTTCGCGCGCGAATGCCAGCGTGTGCAGTACGCCGTTGGTGCTGCCGCCGCTCGCCGCCACCGCCGCAATCGCGTTTTCAAGCGCTTTGCGGGTGATGATCTTGCTCGGTCGGCGGTCATGGCGGATCAAATCGAGGATCATTTCGCCCGCGTGCAGGCTTACATCATCTTTGGCTTCGCTCATCGCCGGAACATCAGCGCTGCCCATCGGGGAGATGCCTAGAATCTCGCCGACCATCGCCATCGTGTTCGCCGTGAACTGACCGCCGCACGCGCCGGGTCCGGGGCACGCCGCGTTTTCGACCGCTTGCAATTCTTCCAGTGAAATCCGTCCGTCGCCATACGCACCCATCGCCTCGAACACGTCTTGTATGGTCAGATCGCGCCCTTGATAATGTCCCGGTGCAATCGATCCGCCGTACAGCATCAGCGACGGCACATCCATCCGAATGAGCGCCATGATCGTCCCCGGCATGGTCTTATCGCATGCGGCAAGGGTGATGATCCCATCAAAGTAGTTGCCGCGCGCGACCAATTCAATGCTGTCGGCGATCACCTCACGGCTGATCAGCGAAGCCTTCATGCCTTCCGTTCCCATCGTGATCCCGTCGCTGATGGTCACGGTGTTGAACTCTAACGGCGTGCCGCCCGCGCGCCGAATCCCCTGCTTGACTTTTTCGCTCAGGCGGCGCAGGTGATAATTGCACGGACCGATCTCTGTCCAAGTGTTCGCAATTCCGATCAAGGGTTTGGCGAGGTCATCATCGTTCAAGCCAATCGCTTTGAGCATCGAACGTGCCCCCGACCGATCAACGCCTTCAACAAGGGCGCGGCTGCGGGCGTTTAGTGCTGCCAACACATCGCGGATTTCCGGAGTATCTGACATACAAGCTCCCATAACGTGAGGGTGTGAGGTGGTATACAGCGGATTATAACGCGAAGGTGGGAAAGCATTCATGCAAAGGCGGAAAATTCGCACACATGGGGGAAAGGACAGGGTACGCACCCCTGTCCCACGAATATTTACTCGCTTAGGGCGCGGCAACCCACCACACATCATTGACCGCATGACCCGTCGTGTCACCACGCGCGGCATCATTCACCCAGTAGTACAGCGGCATGCCGTTATACGTCACCTGAAGCGCGCCGCCTTCACGTTCGATTGTTCCGAACATGCCGGGGATGTTGAGCGCAGTCACGAGCGCATCAGCGCTTTCAACCGTGACGGGAGGCCAGTTTTCGGCGCAGCCGCCGGAGCAGTTGCTCACGCCCGCTTCGTCATTCGCAAATGTGTAGAGCGTGAACCCGTTCGCGCCGACCAGTACATACCCATGTTCGGCGGTGTTCATCGTGTAGACGACTGCCGGGGGAACGATCAACCAGTTCGTGCGGAAGTTATGCCCGCTCACATCGCCGGGAGCGGCGTCGTTCTGCCAGAAGTACAGCGGCAGCCCATTGTACGTCACCTGAATCGTGCCATCGGCGCGGGTGATCGTACCGATTTCGCCGGGGATACCCTCAGCGGCGCTGATGCCATCGGCGCTTTCGACCGTGTAGGGGGGCCACGACGTCGCACACTGATCCACACAGTTGCTCGTATTCAGCGCATCCCTTTTGAAGCTGTACAGCGTCATCCCGTTCGCCGCGACCAGATAGCTTCCCAGACCGGGGGTTTGGCTCACATTGAGCGTATTCGGCAGCATCTCCTGAGCGCTCAACGGGGCGATGACCGCCAGCGCGATCACGAAAAACACGAGTACACGAACAGCAGATTTAAACATAGGTCGATTTCCTTAGTGAACTGATGCACAATGGAGACGAATTTGAAACACGCGCGTTCAATAGGCTATCGTTGAAAAAAGCGCCTTGGATTTATCCTGAGTGGTTTGCATGAGTCTTGATCCGGGTCAACTGCTGCGGCGGATCGAAAAAGGCGACGAGGCTGCGCTTGCGGTCTTGTTCGCGGAATACGGCACAGTGGTCTACAGCTTGACGCGCCGCGTCTTAAATGAGGACACACTGGCGCAAGAAGCCGCACAGGACACGTTCCTGAAGGTGTGGCGGAATCCTCGCGCGTGGGATTCGTCCAAAGGGCAGTTTAGCAGTTGGCTGCTCACGCTGGCACGCTACACGGCGATTGATCGTCTGCGGCGCGAACAGCGGCAGACGCACCAAAATATCGATCTGCATGAAGAGATCGCCGCCAGTGATGACGCAGACGATGCGCCGGAGTTGGATCGGGATCAGATGCGGACGCTGTTGGCACACCTCCCAGACGAACAGCGCACCTTGATCGAAATGGCATTTTTCAAAGGCATGAAGCACAGCGAACTTGCGTCAGCGCTGAATCTGCCGCTGGGGACGGTCAAAACGCGGGTGCGGTTGGGGCTGCAAAAACTGCGGCGGTTATTAGAAGATCAATCCTAAAGGCAGGTTTTAAGCGATAGAGTAGTAATGAACGATGAGCAATGAGGCAGCACGGACGACAGGCGATGAGTGAGTGTGAACAGGCGCGGGAGCTTCTGCCCGCTTACAGCATTGGCGCAACCGACAACGAAGAAACACGGCTGGTCGATTCACAGCTTGCGCGCTGCCCCGAACTGGTAGAGGAATTGGCGCGGCTGCGCGGCGTGAGCGATGCACTCGCTTACGATGTGCCGCAGATCGCGCCGCCGCCGCACATGCTCGATCAGCTTTTGAGCAAAGCACGCGGATCGAAGCCTGCCCCAAAGCGGCAGCGGTGGGCATGGATCGCGGCAGCCGTCGCCGCGCTGGTCTTGATCAACAACCTGTACTGGATCATGCGGCTGAATGAGTCTGCCGTGCGAACGCTCGACCTGCCGACGGCGATCAGCGGCGAAATGACGGACGCCGCCGGACGGGTGATCTGGTCAGCGGACACGGACGAAGCCGTGTTGATCGCAGCGAATTTTCCCATGTTGGACTCCAACCAAACCTATCAAGCGTGGGTGCGGCGTGGTGAAACCGTCACGAGTTTGGGCATCTTCCGCGTTGATGAAATGGGGAGCGGGCTGCTCGTGTTTGACGCGGCGCGCTTGAACGAACCCTTTGAAGTGTTAGGGGTAACAACCGAACCCGCCGGAGGCAGTGCTGCGCCGACAAGTGATCCGGTGGTGCGCTGGCGTGCCGGATAGGGAATCAAAAACGGGGCTGCTGCCGCCTCCCCGTCTCTTCCCGAAGTGGATTGCTTAAGGCACTGTTCGCCTAGAACCTGTGAGTGCACGGTAGATCGCAATCACGATCACACCGCCGATCACGCCGACGACGATGCTGACGATGTAACCGACGATGCCGCCTTCAGGACGGTACACGCGCAGCAGACCGAGGATCAAGTTCCCGATCAAGACGCCGATCAAGCCGATGATGATATCTGTGAGCAGCGGTGCATCGGAACGCATCAGTGAATGCGCCAGCGCTCCCGCAATCGCCCCTGCGATCAACCAGCCCACACAAATGAACGGCGCAGCCACAATATCCCCGATGAAATCAAACATTGCTCTTTTCCCTCCGTTTTCTCGTCTGTGCGTACTTAACGGTATGACAGAAGGGAAAGAGCGAGTACATGCAAAGGGGGCATTTCTGCCCCCCCACTTGACCTATGACCTAACCTTAGAGCTTAGGCGACTTTTCGACCACGCAGCAGCCCAAACACGAAGATCAAAATGGCTGCGCCGAATGTACCAACCAAGATGCTGACGATGAAGCCTGTTAGACCACCACGTACAAGGTCTACCCCAAACAAGCCGAGGATTAGATTACCCGCCCAGAAGCCGATCAAGCCAAGCACAATATTCGAGATCAAGCTGCCGCGTGACTTCATGAGCGCGTTTGCCAGCGCCCCTGCTAACGCTCCTGCAATGAGCCAACCAATACAGACGAACGGAAATGCTACAATGCCGCCAATGATATCCATAGTGTTCAGCCTCTCTTTAGTGAAGAACAGTGACGAACGCCCAAAATACGTGTGAAGCCTTTACTCTTAATACCTTACGCATTTACGTATGTTCGTGCAAGCAAGTTTCGAGAAAATTCACATTTGCAGCGGCAGGGCGCGTTCACCGCGCATTTCCTTGAAGCCGTGACCATACGCGCTGTGACCCTGACCGATCACCATAAACGCTTTCTCGTCCGCTTTGAGTACCAGCGTCCGCAGTTGATTCACCTGTCCCCGGTTGACCGTCACATACAGCACCGAATGGGTGTTATCGGTGAACATGCCGCGCCCCTCCCATGAGGTAACGCCGCGCCCCATCTCGTCTAGGATCGCGTCCGCGACTTCGCGCGGCTTGTCGGTGATGATCACGCTGGTGCGGATCGTCGAAGGACCTTCTAGGAAATAATCGGTTGCCGCGCCTGCTGTGTACAGCGCAACCATCGCATACAGCGCGCCTTCCCAGCCGAACACTAAGCCCGCCGCGATGACGACCGCGCCATCGGTGTACAAAACGCTGCTCCCCAACGGGATGCCGTAACGCGCTTGCAGAATGCGCCCCAATGTCGATGTGCCGCCGAGCGTACCGCCGCCGCGTATCACGATCATCGCGCCTACGCCGGAGAGAATGCCGCCCATCAGCGCATTTAAGAGGCGGTCATCGCTGATCGGCGTCGGAAAATACGGTGTGAGCAGGTCGATCAGGATCGAATACAGGATGATCGTGTACACCGTGCGCACGACGATCTGCCAACTGCCCATCATGCGAAACGCCAGTAGTTGAATCGGGATATTGCCGAGGATGATCAACAGTCCGATCGGCGTACCGATCACACGATTCAGGATGATGGCGATCCCGCTCACGCCGCCGGGGGCGATTTCGGCGGGGGCTTCAAACAAAACGACAGCGAGCGCAGAGATCACCGCCCCGATAGTCAGTAAGACGTAGCGGAGCACAAACGCGAACACGGAGCGACGAGTTAGCGATTTCATGGGATGCCTTTGGGAGCACGGGTTCACCCCTCATTCGATGGATGTGCGTCGATTGTACTTTGCGATATGATTGGCTCAAAATTGCTCACTTGTTCTCTTGGAGAAAAAACTCATGCGCGATGTGGTCATTGTAGAAGCAGTGCGGACTCCGGTTGGCAAGCGCGGCGGCTGGCTGCGTGACACGCATCCCGTGCGGTTGGGATCAACTGTGTTGTGTGAGGCGTTAGCGCGCGTGAATCTCGATCCGGCGCATATCGAGCATGTCTTGATGGGATGCGTCTCTCAGGTGAGCGAACAGACGTTTAACATCGCCCGCAACGTGGTGCTGGATGCCGGACTGCCTGTGAATATTCCGGCGACAACCGTCGATTTTCAGTGCGGGTCAAGTCAACAAACCGTCCATCTCGGCGCAGCGATGATCGCCAGCGGACAGGTGGATATGGTCGCGGCGGGCGGCGTTGAAAGCATGACGCGCATCCCGATGGGATCGAGCCTCGGCAGTGGGCAGCCGTTCACCGAGCGGATGATGGAGGCGTATAACCTCGTGCCGCAGGGGATTTCGGCGGACGAGATCGCGCAAAAATGGAGAATCAGCCGCGACGAAGTCGATCAGATCGGCTATGAGAGTCACATGAAAGCCGCCAAAGCGACCGCCGAAGGTTGGCTCAAGCGTGAGATCGTCGAAATGCAGGGCGTTGACGACGGCGGGAATCCGTTCACGATCACGCATGATCAAGGCTTTCGCGCCAACGCAGATCGGGCGAAAATGGGGACGCTGCAAGCCGCGTTTACGCCGGACGGTGTGACCACCGCCGGAAACAGCAGCCAGATCAGCGATGGCGCGGGCACGCTGATCCTGACCACGCCGGAAAAAGCCGCCGAACTCGGTTTGAAACCACGCGCGCGCATCGTCGCGTGTGTGACCGTCGGCAGTGATCCGCACCTGATGCTGACAGGTCCAATCGCCGCGACTCAGAAAGTGCTGGCGAAAGCGGGCATGACGCTCGATCAGATCGATCTGTTTGAGGTTAACGAAGCATTTGCGGCGGTGATCGGCATGTGGAAGCGCGACATCGGCGCGGACATGAGCAAGGTCAACGTACACGGCGGCGCGATTGCGCTCGGTCATCCGCTTGGTGCAAGCGGCTCACGCTTGATGACGACTCTGCTGCACGCACTGGAAACACACGGCAAACGTTACGGTCTGCAAACGATGTGCTGCGGTGGCGGCATGGCGACCGGAACGATTATCGAACGGCTTAACTAAGCATGACTGAACCGATTCGCGTTTTACACTTTGCCGATATTCACATCGGCATGGAAAACTACGGGCGATCCGATGCGCGCACCGGGTTAAATACCCGCGTGATCGACTTTTTGCGCCGCATGGATGACATGATCGACTACGCGCGCGAGCATGAAGTCGATCTGACCGTATTCGCGGGGGATGCGTTCAAGACGCGCACGCCGAACCCGACGTATCAACGCGAATTCGCGCACCGCGTCCGCGATTTGACCGAACTCGCGCCGCTGGTGATGCTCGTCGGCAATCATGATCTGCCGCCGACCGCGCTCAAAGCGTCCAGCATCGAAATCTACCGCGCCCTGAACGTCCCGAACGTGTGGGTTGCCGATGATTTTGAAGTTCACCGGATCAGCACGCGGCGCGGGGATATTGTCGTCGGCACTGCTCCGTACCCGATCCGCTCCCGTATCTTGGAGCAGGTCGAAACAGGCGGCAAAACCATCGCGGAGACGGATCAAATCCTTCAGTATCATCTTTCACGCACCATCGAAGGCATGGCGGAGCAGGCGGACGAATACGGCGACATTCCCCGCCTACTCACCGGGCATTTCACCGTGACCGGCGCGGTTTGGGGGAGCGAACGCGGGATCATGCTGGGGCGCGATCTCGAAATTCTGCTCTCGTCGATTGCCGACGAACGCTGGGATTACGTCGCGCTCGGTCACATCCACAAACATCAGAATCTCACACGCGGGCGGGTGGGATCGCCGCCTGTGGTGTACAGCGGCAGCATGGAACGCATCGATTTTGGCGAAGAAGCCGATCCAAAAGGCTTCTGTTGGGTCGAACTCGAACGCGGACACACGGAATGGCGCTTCATCCCGACTCATGCGCGCCCGTTCGTTACGCTGCGGATCGATGCGAAAGTCAGCGTGAACCCGACTCAAGATGTGGTCGAAGAAATTTCGCAGTACGAACTGCGTGAAGCCATCGTCCGCGTGATTGTCGAACTGACAATGGAGACGGAAGCGCGCTTTAACGAAGGCATTGTCCGCGATGAACTGCGGCGGCGCGGCGTGAGCTTCGTCGCGGCGATCCGCAAAGAGGTCGAACAGCCCGCCCGCGCGCGGCTCGGCGGCGCACCGGAATCGATGAGCGATGATGAACTGCTCGACCGCTATTTGATCAGCCGCCAAGCCTCCGAAGCGCGGCGCGAAGAGTTGATCGCCGCCGCCCGCCCGATCTTCGAGAAAAGTGCGGGCGCGGACGAATCATCCTGATGTGTGCTTCTGTTTGTCACCTAGTATTGTCGAGACGCGATGCTCCCAATTCGACTTGAAATCAAGAATTTTCTCGCCTACCGCTCACCCGATCCGGTGTTGTTTGAAGGTATTCATCTCGCCTGTTTGACGGGTGCAAACGGCGCGGGCAAATCCTCCCTGCTCGACGCGATCACATGGGCACTGTGGGGCAAGGCGCGCACCAACACCGCCGAAGACCTGATCCACTTGGGTCAGATCGATATGTCTGTCATCCTCGAATTTGAGCAGGAGGGCATCCATTACAAAGTCGTGCGGCGGCGCTCGCGCAAGTCCGGCGGCGGCACGCTTGATCTGCTCACGCAGCAAGAGGACGGAAGCTGGATCGCGCAGAGCGAAAACCAGCCGATGAAAGCAACCCAAGCGCAGATTAACCGCCTGCTGAGGATGGATTACGACACGTTTGTGAGTTCAGCCTTTTTGCAGCAGGGCAAAGCCGATTCGTTCACTACCAAGCCGCCGCGCGAACGCAAGCAGGTACTCGCGGATATTCTGGGCTTGGCGCGCTGGGAAGACTACGAAGCCGACGCGAAAGCGAAGATCGAAGCGTGTAAGGGGACGATCACCGCGCTTGAATCGAGCATCCGTGACAAAGTGGAAGAGATCAAGCGCGAGCCGCAGTATCAAACGGAACTGACCGAAGCGACCGCCGCGCAGCAAGAAGCACAAGCCGCGTTAGCGATTGCCGAAGCACGCTTAGAAGAAGTCCGCCATGCCCCGAACGAACTCCGCGCACGACAGGGAGATCGCGCCCGCATCGCGGCGGGGATCAACGGCTACGAAGCGGAGCGCGCCGGACACGAAAGTGAGAAAGCGCACCGCGAAGCGAAGATCGAAGGGTATCAAACCCTGCTGGCGAGTCGCGCCGAGATCGAGCAAGGGTATCACCTGCTGCAAACTGCCCGCCAAGATGATCAAGCGCTGAATCAGAAGCTGATCCAGATGGGCGAACTCGACCGCCAAACCGCCAAACTCGAACGCGAGATCGACGCGGCGCGGGCGGAACTCGAAAAAGAAGCCGCCGCGCTCACCAGCCGGATCGCCATGTGGGAGCAGACCATCGCCGCCGCCGAGCCGGAAGTGCTGGCGAACGCGCGCTACGCTGTCGAAATCCTGCTCGAAAAAGAAAATCTGCGCGACGGCTACGAAACCGATATCGGCGGCTTTAATGAGGAGCGCGTCCAGCTTGAGACGACGAACAAGACGCTCAAGCGCGAGATGGATGATCTCGATAAGCGCCGCTCCCGCTTGCAGTCCATCGAAGGGGCGGTGTGTCCGTTCTGCGGTCAGCCGATGGACGACGAAACGCGCACGCGCTTGATCGGGGAGATCGTCGAAGAAGGCACGGCGAAAGCGGATACTTGGCGCGATAACCGCGCCCGGTTAGATGCGCTTAAGGGGGAGGTCAAAGATCGTCAAGCGGAGATCGAAACGCTGACGGAAGAACTGCGCGCCCTACCCGCCGAGCGTAACCGCGTCGCACTGTTGGAAAAAGCGGTCGAAGATGCGCACCGCGCCGATTCCGAACGCGTGGAGGCGGATGCGCGGCTCGAAGTCCTGCGCCAACAGTTTGAGACGGAAGCATTTGCGCTCGAAGCCCGCGCCCAACGCGCCGATTTGGAACGACTGCGCGAACAAATCGGCTACGATGAAGATCGCCACAGCGAAGCGCAGACTCAGCTTGCGCAGTATGTCGTCTATGAAGAACGGCAGGTGCGCTTGAAGATCGCAGAAGAATCGCTTCCGTCTGAGCTTGAACTGCTGACGCTCACGATTGCCCGCATCGAACGCTTAAGCGAAGTTATCGCGCAAGAATACGCGGCATTGGAAGCACTCGATGTCGAGATCACGCGGCTGAAGGCGCTGGTCGAAGAGGAGCGCATTCGCCGCGAAGAAATGTATCGTCAGCGCACGCTGGAAGCGAACGCCCGCGAAAAAGTCATCATCGCGGAGCAGCGCTTGAAGGCGATTGACGATGCGCGGGTGCATAAGGCGGAACTCGAAGCACGTTTGATGGCGACCCGCGAAGAACGCGCCGTGTACGAAGAACTCAAGGTCGCGTTTGGCAAGAACGGCGTTCCGGCGATGATCATCGAGGCGGCACTGCCGGAACTCGAAGCGAACGCAAATACGCTGCTTGCGCGCATGACCGACGGACGCATGCACATGAGCATCCCCACACAGCGCGACAAAGCGACAGGCGGCGTTGCCGAAACGCTCGATATTGTGATCGCGGACGAACTGGGCACACGCGGTTATGAGATGTTCAGCGGCGGCGAAGCCTTCCGCATCAATTTCGCGCTTCGCGTGGCGTTGTCGCAAATGCTGGCGCGGCGCGCGGGGGCGCAGCTTCGCACGCTGTTCATTGATGAAGGCTTCGGTACACAAGATGAAGATGGGCGCAACAAATTGATCGAGGCGATCACGGCGATTCAAGACAGCTTTGATTTGATCCTCGTGATCACGCACATTGACGATCTGCGCGATAGTTTTCCGGTGCATATCGCCATCGACAAAACGAGCGACGGCAGCCGAATCAGCGTGCGTTAATGTGGGTGTGCTACACTTGAGAGAATAGGGCGCCGAGGTGCAAAATGGCTGCGAATCCGCGTGAAGAATTGATCGCGTATCTGGCGAAACTGTCGGATCAGGAAGTCATACGAGTCTTGGAGATTGTAGAAGCGCTGTACAAACTTGATGTGCCTTCGCGGGGCACTGACAGCGAATTTTCTAATGATACTGCGGACACACCTAATCGTCCGCCTGAATACGCGCAGTACGATCCGACGGTAGGCATGGTATCTGGAGTAATCGACGGCGCGCGCCGGATTCGGGAAATTGCTGAGGAAACTGTGGTGGAAAAATTCGCTTCGCGTGGGAAACCACTTAAAAAGGATTAGCCGTGATTCCCATCGCTGATTCTGGTTTTGTGGTAGCAGTCCTTGATAGAACGGATCAGGATCATGCAACCTGTCTTCCTGTCTACACATGGCATGATCCTATTTATCTGCCGCAGACTGCGTTGACAGAAGTGATTTACTACATGAAGAAGTATCACGGCAGTAAGGCGGCTGCAAGCTTCTTGCTAAATCTCTCAAAGAGCCACTATAGGCTCATCGCCCTCGAATCCGCCGACGTTCACCGTGCGGGCGAACTCATGGACAAGTACGCCGACTCTCGGCTTGATTTTGTCGATGCAAGCGTGATCGCCATCGCGGAACGTTTGAATGTTACCCGTATCCTGACGATAGACAAGCGCGATTTTGGAATGGTGCGCCCAACTCATGCCGATGCGTTTGATCTCCTTCCGTAACCTGCTCATTTTCGCGCTGGCGATCCTGCTCGCCGGGTGCGGCGCGGATGCCGCGCCGATTGTGCCGACCGATCGCCCAACGCAAACGCCGACACTCACGCTGACGCCGAGCATGACCCCCGACGCCGATGCAACCGCTACGCCGACGCTTACCCCTGCGCCGCGCACTGCCACCTTTGGACCGACGCCGACACCGCTGTTCGGTGAAGCCATCGTCGCGCAAGCCGTTACGTCAGAGGCGACCGCGCTCAACCCGAACGCGCCGCGCATCGAATTCTTCACGACAGACGTGAGCGCCGCCGCTCCCGGAAGCCCGGTCAATCTGTTCTGGTCGAGCCGCAATGCCATCGGCGCGAATATCTACCGCTTGATCGACGGCGAACGCAATCAGGTCTATCCGGTTCCGCCGGATGGTCAGATCACGGTGCAAACGCGCCGCGCTGACCGAGGAACGCTCGAATTCTTGCTCACCGTGACCGACGGACGTTTGTCCGCAGAACAGCGCTTGAGCATCCCGATTGCCTGCCCAGATACATGGTTCTTCCAGCCCGCGCCGGATGCGTGTCCGACCACGCCCGCTCAAGAAACGTCGATCATCGAGCAGCCATTTGAGCGCGGACGGATGCTGTATGTACAATCGTCCAACACCGTTTACGCTTTATTGAATGATGGACGCGCCCCGGCATGGATCGCGCTGCCGAACCGCTTCGATCCCGCTGTTCACTCGGAAAGCGAACCGGAGTTCAACCCGCCCGCTGGGTATTATCAACCGCTGCGGATTTTGGGCTTCGTGTGGCGCGGCAATGATACGGTGCGCAACCGTTTGGGGCTTGCCACCAGCCCGGAATTCTCGTTTAGTGGGTTTGTGCAGAGTGCGCCCGACGGGTCAAATACGATTGTTTACGCCAGCAGTGCCGACGGCACGGTGTTACAGCTTCTCCCGGATGGAGATGTCTGGCAGATCATTACGCCGCCGTAAGCCGTTGAAAGGATAAAGCAAGGCATGTTACCGGAAACCGCCTCCTCGATAGGCGACCGCCCCGCCGCACGCACCGCGTATCGCGGGATGAACGAAGAAACCAGCGCACTCCATGACCAGATTCGCCAGATGGTCAGGCATGTGTTCATGATCGAGCGCGAGGCATTTCAGTTTGACGAAAGCGCGGGCGAACAAATCATTCGCCATCAGTTGATCGTCGATCCGTCCTCGCGTCTCACAGGCGTGTTTGAAGGGCGCTTGAGCATCGACAGCGAAGCCGCCTACGATCAACTAGATGAGGCGTTTAAGTCGATCAACCATACGCCTGTGTTTCGGCAGGAAGGCGCGAAACAGTATATCTACGCCGTGACCGGACGCAGCAACCCGAAGCCGCGCTCCGCGACCCTGAACATCATCCTGTTCATCGCCACGGTGATTTCGGTGCTGATGGTCGGCACGGAGTTGGAGATTTATCACCTTGCGTCGGAAAACGAAGCCGCGCTCGCTCTGTTCGACAATTACATGTTCGAAATCTGGCGCGGTTTCCCGTATGCGGCGAGTATTCTGCTCATCCTCGGCGCGCATGAATTGGGGCATTATTTCGCGGCGCGGCGGCATAAGCTCGCCGTCACGCTGCCGTATTTCATCCCCGCCCCGCCGGGGATCGTGCCAACATTTATCGGCACCTTCGGCGCGTTTATTCAACTGCGCGCGCCGATCAAGAATCGCAAGGTACTGCTTGATGTCGGCGCGGCAGGTCCGCTGATCGGGCTGGCGTTTGCGATCCCGATCCTGCTGATCGGGTTGGCAACGTCACCAATTGTTGCCTTCACGCCGGGAGAACTCTACTCGCTGGAAGGCTCAAGTTTGCTGTATGCCTTGTCGAAGTTCATCATTTTCGGGCGGGTGCTGCCCTCCGGCGTCGATGACGTGTTCCTAAATCAGCTTGCGCAAGCAGGCTGGACGGGACTGCTGATCACGGCGATCAACTTGATCCCCATCGGTCAGCTTGACGGCGGGCATCTGCTGTATTCGCTGCTCGGCGGTTGGGCGAGGCGGCTGTACTACCCGATGATGGGCGTGATCCTGATTTTGGGGCTGATCAACATTACGTGGATGTTCTGGTTCGTGCTGCTGCTGCTGTTCGGTCGGTTGTATGCCGTGCCGCTCGATGACATCACGCCGCTTGATCGCCGCCGGAAGATCATCGCCATCTTGGGATTGTTCGTGTTCGTGGTGGCGTTCGTGCCGGAGCCGTTTCGCGTATTTGAAGCGCCGACGCCGGGTGAAGTGCAAAGCGTGTGGCTGTTCCCGCTTATGCTTGGCTTGGTCGGCATGTGGACGAGCCGACGGTTGAGAAGGTGAAGCAGTTAAAAATCACTCACCCCCCAGTCCCCTCTCCGCTGGCAGTTGAGGGGGTGACCCGCTTGCGTCTAGGTCTGCGGCGCGGGTCACGTGTTGTTGCCCCTCTCTAGCCAAAGGTTGGAGAGGGGCAGGGGGTGAGGAGCAGTACGTTACAATAGAAGTGTCTTCCCCTGAACTGCCAGCGGAGAGAAGCAGTAGAAAAGCCCGGACAATCAACCCTCTGCGTTAGCACTCGCGTTAGAAATTTGCTAAATCCTCTTGACGCTCAGCCCGTCCGCAAGTATATTTAGCGTTAGTTGTTAGCACTCGCACCCCGTTAGTGCTAACGGTTTGTCCAAGTCTTAATGCCCACAATGGAGGGAATCGGATTATGGCGCAGGTGAATATTCGCCCGCTTGGTGACCGCGTGATCATCGAACCGGTCGAACAAGAAGAAACGATTGCTGGTGGTATGCTCGTACTGCCGGAGACCGCCAAAGAGAAGCCGCAGCAGGGGATCGTCCTCGCCGCCGGCGAAGGTAAGCGCGATGATGCAGGCAAGCGTATCCCGATGGACGTCAAGGTTGGCGACCGTATTCTGTTCGCCAAGTACGCGGGCACGGAAATCAAGCTGGACGGCAAGAAACTCCTGATCATGAAGGAATCCGACATTCTGGGGATTCTGCAAGCCTAATTGGGCAGCAGATCCCCATTTTTTTGCACAGCAAGCAACTCATACAGAGACAACATCTAAGGGAGAACAATCAACATGGCAGCGAAAATGCTGGTGTTCCGTGAAGAAGCGCGGCGTGCATTGCAGCGCGGCGTCGATAAAGTGGCGGAAGCCGTTTCCACCACGCTCGGTCCCAAAGGGCGCAACGTCGCGCTCGATAAGAAGTTCGGCGCGCCCACCGTCACCCATGACGGCGTGACCGTTGCGAAGGAAATCGAACTCGAAGACCCGTATGAAAACATGGGCGCGCAGCTCCTTAAAGAAGCCGCAACCAAGACGAACGACATCGCTGGCGACGGCACGACGACCGCGACCGTTCTCGCTCAGGCGATTGTCAACGAAGGTCTGAAGAACGTGGCAGCGGGCGCGAACCCGATGCTGCTCAAGCGCGGCATCATGGCGGCGGCGGAAGTCGTCGCGCGCAGCATCCGTGATCAGGCGCTCCCGATTGACAGCAAAGACGAAATCGCTCAGGTGGCGAGCGTCAGCGCGCAGGACACAGAAATCGGCAATTTGATCGCCGAAGTGATGGACAAAGTCGGTAAAGATGGCGTCGTCACGGTCGAAGAATCGCGCGGTCTGGAATTTGAAACCGAATACGTGGAAGGGATGCAGTTCGATCGCGGCTACATCAGCCCGTACTTCATCACCTCCCCGGACAGCATGGAAGCGACGATTGAAGAACCGTACATCCTGATCTATGAAAAGAAGATCAGCGCGGCTCAGGACATCGTCCCCCTGCTCGAAAAGCTGGTGCAGATCGGCAAGCGTGATGTCGTCATCATCGCTGAAGATGTTGATGGTGAAGCGCTGGCGACGCTCGTGTTGAACCGTCTGCGCGGCATGCTCAACGTGCTGGCAGTCAAAGCGCCGGGCTTCGGTGATCGTCGTAAGGCGATGCTGCGTGACATTGCCATCCTCACGGGCGGCACGGTCATCAGCGAAGAAACTGGTCGCAAGCTCGAAACCGTCACCCTGCAAGACCTCGGTCGCGCGGGCAAGGTCAGCTCGACCAAGGACGACACCGTTGTTGTCGATGGCGCGGGCGAAGAGAGCGCGATCAAGGGTCGCATCGACGAAATCCGCAAGGAAATCGACCTGAGCACCAGCGACTATGACCGCGAAAAACTTCAGGAACGTTTGGCGAAGTTGAGCGGCGGCGTGGCAGTGATCCGCGTCGGCGCGGCGACCGAAACCGAACTCAAGGAAAAGAAGCACCGCGTGGAAGACGCCTTGAGCGCCACCCGCGCCGCCGTCGAAGAAGGCATCGTCCCCGGTGGTGGTGTTGCGTTGATCAACGCTGTCGCCGCGCTCGATGACCTGAAGATGGGCAATGAAGACGAGCAGACGGGCGTGCTGATCGTGCGCCGCTCGCTCGAAGTGCCGATGAAGAAGATCGCGGCAAACGCGGGCGTGGATGGCGGCGTCGTCATTCAGGAAGTCCGCCGCCGTCAGGCAGCCGAAAATAACCACAAGATCGGCTACAACGTGCTGACGAACGAATACGGCGACATGGTCGCCGCAGGCATCCCCGACCCGGCGAAGGTGACTCGCGGCGCGGTGGAAAATGCCGCCTCGATTGCGGCGATGATCCTGACGACCGAAGTGTTGATCACGGATGCGCCGGAAAAGAATCAGCCCCCCGCTCCGCAGATGCCGGAATACTAAACCGCGCAAAAGCTTTACGCTTGAACCGCAGAGGACGCAGAGATCGCACAGGTCTCTGCGTCCTTTTTTTGACTATAGTGCCTAGAAGGGCAGCGTTTGTGTGTATGAGCTGACGCGGCTCCAATCGAAGGCGTTGAAGTTTTGGCTCTTCCGCGATTTGATGTGGAATCCGGTTGTTACTCGTGCATTTCGTCAATGGTAGTGCTGAGTGGAAATCTTGGAGAGATAGCAAGCTCTCGTGCGTCTCTAAAAGGCGAATCACAAAATCTACAGAAGAATCCACGTCATCAGCGTGGGTTCTTCTGTTTTTATGTATACCGATCAATTCAAATTTGGTGGGCGGGATCAGGCGGAGTCTAATTTGGTGTTCAGCGGCTGATTGGAGCGGCGGTTTTCGTCCTGAAACATCATGATCAAGACCACGATCTGCCCAAACGGCACGAACCAAAACAACTGCCACCATCCGCTGTGCCCTACCGCATTCAGTCGTCTCGCACCAGCGGCGAGGAGCGGCAGCAAGAGGATTAAGGCTGCGATCTGGGCTGCCCTTTCATCGATAATGGTGCAAACTGCCAGCACCAGCGTCACAAAAAGCAAAAACCACCCGTACTCAAAGCGCGTCGCCGTGCCCGAAAAGTTAGCAAACTGGCGCAGACCACTTTCTACCGCGTCACGCGGGGTTATGGGCGCCTCTTTTTCGTTGAGGATCAGCTCATTGGAGTCGATCTCGAAGACGGCAGCCAAGACACGGATGGATTCGAGCGACGCGCTGCCGCCATTTTCTAGCCGCTGGATGGTGCGCAAGCTAAGCCCACAGGCTTCGCTCAACTGCTCTTGCGACCAATTCCTCGCGATGCGTAACTTCTTCACCAAGTTCGAATTGATTTTCATGCGTGTTTTCCTCGCTCGTTTTTATGGTTTGGGGTTTACACCTCTCACTATAGGCGAGAATATAAAGCCATGTCTACGACATGAGGACGTCAGTTAGGCGACAAAGCATGTTTCGAATGGCTTTTGAATCACGGAACTTGAGTTCTACCGAAGTTATATCTCCACGAATTGAAGTTCAGTGAATCACGGATTTACCTCACCCTCCGAATCCTCTTAAGGCTTGTCCGATATTCAGTAGCTTCAACCCTTAACGCACTGGATCACATTGGACTCATCAGTTGTGCTACAATGCGACAGGAATTAAATGCAGATTCGATTCAAGAGATCAACTCCCTCCGGTTTAGCGACTTTGTTTGCGTGATCGTCAACGGATTGGGAGGTTGTGCCAATGTTTCACCCGAATGATCCCGTGCGCGGGAAGATGCTGCTCGGCTTAGAAACGTCGATGCAGGAAGAAATCGAACTGATCGAACGCCGCCGCCGTTTTGCCAAAGCGCGGCGCGGAGATTATCTCCGTAATGATCTGCCAGAAGAAGCGGAATACGTGGAAGAAGTCTTCTACGACGCGGATACCGCCGAAACGCTCACAGCGGTTCACTAAACAAACAAGAAGGGACAGGTCACGTGACCTGTCCCTTCGCATTTCTATCCTCATCCCCCGTTATTCGACTTCTTCAATCGAAACTTCGTAGGCGATGTTCGAGTAGCTGTAATCACTGATGCGCACGATCACTTCGCCCGTCGCAAAGGGCGTGATGTCGATGCTGATGCGGCTGACCTGACCCGTGCTGGTGTAGCCGAGCGAGCTTCCCTGCTGCGTAATATCGATGCTCGGCGCGCCTGTCGAACCGGAGACGATTTCGAGCGTCAAGCGGTAGGTGGTGTTGGCGGTCGCATCAAACGCGAGGGTGCGGGTGAACGTATTGCTGTTGAACGTAACCCGCTGCGGTCCGTCGTTCAGGCTGGGGAGTTCGGTGCGCGAAATCGTTACATCGACTTCACCCACTTCGCCGGAGGTCGCGCGCACGATCACCGTGTACGTCCCTTCCGAGTTGAGCGCCACGCCGATCAGTTCAGGATTCGCACCAGCGCCGCTGTCTTCATCGCTGGCGACGGTGTAGTTGCTCGGATCGGTGATGGTGAGGTTGGTATCAATATCACCTTCGACGATGACATCGATCACATCACCGAGTTCACCTTCAAACTGAAGGAAGATCGCCTGATTATTGTCGGTCAGTTCAACGGTCACGGGTTCATTGAACACCACGTCCGCCACTTCAACACGATCCAGCACGACTTCGTAGCTTCCGACGCTGGAGCGGCTCAAGCTGGTGACGATCAGCGTGTAATCGCCCGTCGTCGGCAGCGTGAACGGTCCAATACGCGAGTCAAGATTGCCCGCGCCGTCATCATTGTAGGCAAGCTGGCTGCCGTTCGCTTCCAGAATCAGGTAGCTGTCGTAATCATCCGAATAGTGTTCCGCAATGATGACATCCCCTGCCGAACCCCGGAAGGTGAGGCGAATTTCGAGTTCATCCGAGGTCAGCGAACCGGTCACCCGTTCGCCGTATTCAACCCGGTTAACCGTTACTTGGTTGACCGTGAGGACGAAATCGCCGGTCGTACCGCTGTTGCCGTTGCGATACGAATAGCTCTGCGCCACGAGCGTATAGGTACCAGCGGGCAGCGAATACGAAATACGCGAGTCAAGACTGCCCGCGCCGTCATCATCAAATGCAATTTCATTGCCATCTTCGTCGAGCAGGGTGAGATAGCAGTCGAAATCGTCCGACACCAGAGTGGCAACGATGTCCGTATCCTCTTCCACAGTCAGCGTATAGGCGATCGCAAGTTCATCACCAGTCAGTTCGCCTCTAACCGGCTCACCGAGCGCGATCTCTCCGCCGTCTGCGGGTTCTGCTTGGACTTGATTCTGAGCGAACGCCGTCACCGGCACAACGAGCAGGGCGATCACGAGAATCAGCCCGAAGCGATGGAGCAGGAAACGCATAACGTTCTCCTTGTGTACGTATGGATACGTGAATGAAGTGGTGCGCCTTACATAGATCATTGTATGCCAGTTCTGCCAAATGCGCCGCCTACGTGGGTCAAACATCGGGCAAACAGCATGAAACAGTGATATAGTCTACGATGTGCTAGACGCCAAATGCGCGTGATTCGTTCCCGCGCATGAGCCGAGGATTTGAAAACGCATGTCGATGATCGAAAATTTTGCAGGATGGATTCGTCCCCTGCTTGAAGTACCCCTCGTCCGCAAGACCCGCCGCAATCACGGGCTGGAACATGCGACGATCCACGTTTTGAGCAGCCGCGTTAAAGGGCTGCGCATGGCGGGGCGGAGCGATGCGGGCGGGTTTGTGCTGTTGGGCGAAGCGCCAACTGAATCGATTGAAGCAGCGGCGCGGGATGCGCTGCGCCGGATGAAAAACGGCGAACACGGGTTAGCCGTGCATCCCAACTGCGGAACAAATCTGCTCACAACCGGATTTTTGACCACCACGACCGCCTTGATCGGCTTTGCGGGCAAAAGCCGCCGCGATGCGTGGGAGCGTACCCCGGTGGTGCTGTTCGCGGTGATCTTGGCGATCATCGTGTCGCAGCCGCTCGGCGGGTCACTGCAAAAATACATCACCACTGACGGCGATCCCGGTGACTTGGAGATCGTCCAGATTACGCACGGAACCATGCGATCCCCGTTCGGAGGCGAAATTGCCTATCATCGTGTGAAAACCCGCTCCACGTAGTTCGATGAGGTTGCTCCAACATGACACCCTACCCTGATTACCTCCGCCCCGTTTTTGAGCGGTATATCACGGCTGCCTATACATCCCTGACGGAAGACGAGGCGGCAATCGGTATGCCGCTGACGCCGTATTTTGGGAGCGGCGGCACGCTCGACGTTTCGACCGGAATCACGTACCCCACCAAAGCCGAACGCGCCCGCCGCAATCCGAAGATCGCGCTGCTGTACTGCGATCCGAAAGGATCAGGCGTGCTGCAACCGCTGACGATACTCGCTCAAGGGTATGCGGCGGTGCGCGATTCTGATTTACAGGCGAATACGGATCGCTACATCCGCGAGTCGATGCAGAAAATTCCGGCGGCAATGGCGGGAATGCCGAAATTCCTGCTCCGTCAGATGGGCTGGTATTTCACTCGAATCTACATCGAGATGACCCCGGCACATCTGTACTGGTGGATTCATGGGCGTGAGGATGAACCGCCGGAAGAATGGCACGCGCCGGAAGACCTGATCTATCCTTCAAGCGACCGCGCGCCGGAGGGCAAAGCGCCGGGCGCATGGAAGCCCGCACCGATGAACTGGAAAGCGGACGCGGCGCGTGCGCTCAATCTGGGGATGCCCGTGCTTGCCGCGAAAGGGATGGACGGTTTCCCGATGGCAATGTGTGCGCGCTCGGTTGAACTCACAGAAACGGGCTTCTTACTCGAAATGCCGATTGGCTTCCCGTTCCGCTTTGCGGGCGAAGGCAGCCTGAGCTTTAGCTATCACCCGGAGACGTTCACGGGACAGAAGAATAAGCTCTTCCGGGGGCGAATCGGAGATTTAAGCGGGAAAGTTCATTTCGTGGTTGAACGTCAATTAGGCGACTGGAGCGCAGGCGGCGACAACCGGATCGCCGGAGCGCTGTCGTTTTTGCGGGCATCGCTCCAACTGCGCCCCCGCTTGAAAGCGGAAGCGGCGCGGCGCGGTCAGCCCGTGCCAGAGGTGAAGCTGTAGGGATAGGGGATGCCCTGTCCGCTCATTCCAACCTTGAGGACGCGGCATGCCGCGTCCCTACTTTCTAAATGGGACTTCATCAACTGTGAGCGCATACCCCACCGAACTGAAACCGATCTTTCAGCACTACATTACCTGTGAGTATGCGTCGATCACCAAGATGGAGACGCCGATCACGATGCCCGTTACGCCGTATGTGGGCGCAAACGGCACGATTGATGTTTCAACCGGGTTGGTGTATCCGGCGAAGGCAGAACGCGCCCGCCGCAACCCGAAGGTCGCGCAGTTATTCAGCGATCCGCGCGGCTCTGGTACGAACGCGGCGCACACCGTCCTTGTGATCGGCGATGCGTGCGTGCGCGACCGCAACCTGCAAGCGAATACAGATCGCTACATTCGGGAATCGATGAAGAAAATCCCCGATATGATGCACGGCTTTCCGCGCTTCTTGGTCAAGATGCAAGCGTGGTATTGGGTGCGCATCTGGATCGAAGTCACGCCGAGAAAAATCCTGTGGTGGCGGAATGGCGATCTCGATGCCGCGCCGGAGGTGTGGATCAACCCGAACGCGGGTGCGCCTGCCTCTGACCCGTCTCCGGCAGGATTACCGCCCAAACCTTGGAAAGAATCGCCGCAAGAATGGCGCACAGGGGCAAGCCGCGCCGTACGCGCGATGGGTAAGCCCGTGCTGACGGTGATCGGCGCGGATGGGTATCCGCTGCTGGTGCGGGCGCAGCAGGTCGGGCTGACGCCGGAAGGCTTTACGCTCGATATGCCCGCCGGAACACCGCCGGACATGCTGCGTGAAACACCCGCCTGTGTGACCTTCCACCAGCACCCAGATCGCTTCACCGGACAAGAAAATATGCTGTTTATCGGCAGGATTTCCCGTGTGGATGGGCATCACGTCCAGTTTCAGGTTGAGCGGCGCGCGGTCGATTGGAGCGGCGGCGGCGCGGGTCGCCTTGCGAAAGTGTTCGGCACGCTCTCATTTTTGAATGCTGGATTCCGCTTGACCCCCCGTTTGCGCCGTGAGGCAGAACGGCGCGGTCAGCCCGTACCCCAGATTCATATTCCTTAGGTCACGCACATGAGCAAGCCCACACCCACGTTTTATATCTTTCACGGGGATGACGATCTCCGTATTGATGAAGAAGTCGAAAAGATGCGCGCCCGCATGGGCAGCGGCTCAGAGGCAGATCTGAATACCGCCGAATATGACGGTCAAGCGGTGGACGCGGCTGAAGTGATCAGCGCGGCATCGGCGTACCCATTCCTGTTCGATAAGCGGCTGATTATCGTCAAAGGCATGCTGGCGTGGATCACGCGCAAGGGCGCGGGCGAGACGGGTAAACGCAATGTCGAACGACTCGCCTCCGACTTACCGCGACTCCCCGAATGGGCGCGCGTGGTCTTTTGCGAACGCGCCAAAGTGCCGGACACGCACAAAGTCATCAAAGCGGCGCGCGAAAGCGAAAACGGCTACGAAAAGCTGTTTGAAGTCCCGCGCGATGCGACGGCGTGGATCATCAAACGCGCCGCCGATCAGTACGGCGCGGAGATCGAAGCACCCGCCGCCGCCGCGCTTGCCAGCGTGATCGCCGGAGATTTGCGCCGCGCCGATAATGAACTGCTTAAATTGGCGGCGTATGTCGATGGCGCACGCCCGATCCGCGAAAGCGATGTCGCGCTGCTCACGCCATATGTGTCCGAGGCGAACGTGTTTCAAATGGCGGACGCAATCGCCGAAGGGCGCGGGGGCGCGGCATTACAGGCTTACGGCAAGCTGATCGATCAAGGCGAAGAACCGCTGATGATCTACGGGATGATCGTGCGCCAATTCCGGCTGCTGCTGCTGGCGAAAGAACATCTCGCGGCGGGCGGCTACACCAACACGCTTGCCGAAGCGCTCAACACGCGATCCGGCTACGGGCTGGATAAAGTCGCGCGCCAATCCCGCGCTTTTGAACTCGATCAGCTTGAACGCATCTACCGCATCTTGCAGGATTATGACCGGCAGATGAAAACAGGGGCGATCACGCCGGATTTGGCGCTGCCCCTGTTGATCGGCTCACTGACGCGGTAGAAGAAACATCAACGCAAGATGCAAAGCAGATTTGAGACTCTTTGCGTCCTTGCTGCTTCGCGCTAAAGTCCTTGTCTCTGCGTTTCAACCAACAAGGGAGACAGCACCGTTGCGCGCAAAATGGGGCTTCGTCGTACTCGTATTATTGATCACCGTCACCAGTCGTTCCGCCATCGGTCAAGAAGCCAATTGGGTGACGATGTGTACACCTGACTTGATCGCCTTGATAGAAGCGGGTTCGTCTGCGTTCGATCTTGATCCTGCTTGCGCGGCATTCACCGCCTGTCTGGACGAAGGCGCTGCGCCGTCGCTCTGTCAGCTCCGCGCCACCATTCCGCTGTTCGAAGCATGCGCGGGCGATTCCCTTTGCGAAACGCAGGCGATCATCACCGGGGCAGCGCTTGCGCTCGGCGTGGACGACAGTCCCAGTGTGGACTCCACTCCTCCTTCGGCTGAACGGATCGCTGCCACATTTGCGGACGGATTAGCGGCAGTCGAAGCCGGGAATTATCAAGATGCTGCCAGCATATTCGTGCAAGGGCTGGATAGTGATGTTTTCATGTTGGTCATTGAAATCCCTATGCTTCAACTCAATCGCGCCGCTGCCCTCAGGCTTGGCGGTGACAGCACAGCGTTTTTGCTCAATGAACTACCCGTCAATCCGTTGATTCAGTACGTTCAAGTACAAGAAGCGATCACCGCAGAGGATTCGGAGAGCGCCGCCTACTTGATCGCCGTACTGCGGCAGTTTGTGGGGGATGATCCTGTACTCGCACCCATCTTCGAGGCGTGGCAGACGGATTACCCGTTTGATACGTCAACATACGAGGATTGGCTGCTCTACCCGACGACACGGCGCATCAGTAATCCACAATTGGGGAGTTTATACACCCGTTTTACCGAAGTACCCCGTCCGGTCAAACTCTTTCGCGGGGAGAACGGAATGGTCACGCTTCTCGAGATGAGCACCGCTGACGATACGTGGATCGCCGGGAATCGCCCGCTTCTTTTGCAGTTTCCTTCCTCCAATCAAAGCCTGCGCGGCGATGAGGTTGAGGTATTCACCTACTACCAGCTTCGTGAGCAAGACTACGGCTTCGAAATCGTAGCCATTGAGTCTGTCGGGCGCGAACATACAACAGACATCGCCCTACTCGCACCCGCGAACGCACCGAGTCCGCGCTATGGCTTCCCAACGGTCTACTGTGACATGCTGCTAGCGCTTTCCCCTTCGCAGACGGTGCTTGCGTACACGTTCATCGACGGCAGTCTTTTGGCAATTTATGATGACATCGACGGGCAGGTGATCAGCGAGGTCAACGCCGCGCTGCTGCTGGAAGAAACGCACTGTGCGGGTGATACACTCTGGTGGCGCGTAGAGCTGCGCACGGGCGAGCAAGGCTGGGTGCGCGTGAATGACGGGCAGCAGATTCTCGTCATGTCATATCCGGGAGCATTCGACCCCATTTACTGTTTCGGTGCCTCGATACCGCGTCTTGCGCATAGCATGGAAGGAATTGTCAGCGAAGGAGCAGGCGAGCAGCCGATCTACGAGTCTTCTTACCCGCTGCCCGATCTATCAAGTGCGCCCGTCGCGATGGTGCCGGAAGGCGCAACCTTCTTCGTTGCTGAATCCAACATATGCGCCGATGGGTCTTTTTGGATCAAGGTATTCCTGCACGATCCTATTCCCAACTCACGCGTGATTGAAGGTTGGATGCGAGAGGGCGACGGCGATACATATTGGCTCGAACCGCTGCTGCCGTGGTAGAAAAAAACATCAACGCAAAGGCGCAAAGGAGATTTGAGACTCTTTGCGCCTTCACATTATGTTTTACTTGTTGCTACCACGCATACGCTTCTGGTGCGGTGCCGCCGGGTCCGGGGAAGATTTCATCCAGCGTCTTGAGCTGCTCGGCTGAGAACTTGATCGTCATCGCGTGCAAGTTATCGTCAAGCTGTCCGGCAGTCCGCGGTCCAACGATTGGCGCGGTCACGGCGGGCTGTGCCAACAGCCACGCAATCGCCACATCGGCGGGCTTTTCGCCCATCTCGCGGCAGAAATTCTCATAGCGTTCAACCTGTGGGCGCGCTTTCTCAAGCGCTTTCTGCACGCCATCGCCAGCGCGGCGACCCTGTGCTTGTTTTTCCAGCACGCCGCCGAGCAAACCACCCGCCAGCGGACTCCAAGGGATCAAGCCGAGTCCGTAATGCTGGCACGCCGGGATCACTTCGAGTTCGATCATGCGCGCATTCAAGTTATACAGGCTTTGTTCGCTGACCAAGCCCAAAAAGTGACGTGCTTTAGCGGCTTCATTCGCCTGTGCGATATGCCATCCCGCGAAGTTGCTGCTGCCCACGTACAAGATTTTCCCCTGCTGCACGAGCACGTCCATCGCCTGCCAAATTTCTTCCCAAGGCGTGCGGCGGTCGATGTGATGCATCTGATACAGGTCGATGTAATCCGTTTGCAGACGCTTGAGGCTGCCTTCAACGGCGCGGCGGATATGCAGCGCCGAAAGTTTGCTCTCGTTCGCCCAATCGCCCATCTCGCCATAAACTTTGGTGGCGATCACGACCTTTTCACGCCGTCCCCCGCCCTGTGCCCACCAACGCCCGACGATCTGCTCGGTGACGCCTTCGCCCTTCTTCCAGCCGTACACGTTCGCCGTATCGAAGAAATTGATCCCGACATCGAGCGCGTGATCCATAATCGCGTAGCTGTCCGCTTCGATGGTGTGCGGACCAAAATTCATCGTGCCGAGGCACAAACGACTGACCTTCAAACCGGTGCGACCAAGCTGTGTATAATCCATCGTCAATCATCCTCAAAGACTATGCGTATCCGCCGTCATTGTGACTCGTTTCCGCTGTTCCAGCATATACCAGTTGCGAGAGCGCCTGTTTGCGCCTACAGTGGAAACACACGCTTTTTGAAAAGGGAAAGTATTCCTCATGCGCCGCTGGATGTTCGCCGTACTCGCCATCGTGATCACGGTTACCAATCGCTCCACTGCGGCTCAAGAGTTGCCTTGGTGGACAACCTGCTCACCGGATACGTTGTCCATGATGCAAGACAGCACCACCGCGTTTGACTTCACGCCAGCATGTGAGACATTTCTCGCGTGCCTCGAAACCGCCGACGCGGATATATGTCAGATGCGCCTTGCCGCCGCACTGATCGAAACATGTGAGGAGACGGATCGGGTGTGTCAAACTCAGGCGATGCTGGTCGCGGCGGGGGTCGCGCCGGGATACCAAGACCCGTTCATGCCCACGCCTGATATGACCGAAGTCGCGGATATGGTGCATACGGGGCTTCAAAGAATCGACGCGGAAGACTACAGCGCCGCCGCCACCGTCTATTCATCGCGGGATGGGAGCAACCTCAACCCGATGCTGGTATTCAGCCGTGCGCTTGCGCTCGCCCTCAGCGGTGATTCTGAAGGGGCATTGAGCGCGCTCATGGATGCTGTCGGCTATCTACCGGGGCACCCGCTGTTCCGGTATGCGCGTGCGATGTGGTACGCCGAGTTAGGCGATCCGGTCAGCGCATCGTATGACGCGTACACGTTCAGCCGTTTGTTGGAAAATGATCCAGAACTCGTTGCTTTTGCGGCGTCTGCAGCAGCGGCGTATCCGCTTGACCTAAGCGAGTTTGAAACATGGATGGCGTACCCGCTGTATACACATTACGGCAGTCCCGCCGGAGCGACGTACATTGACCACTACCGCGAAGCACCCCACCCGGTTCAAGTGATGCGTTCCGCCGATGGCGCGGTCACACTGCTGGATAACCTCTTGAGCGACCGCTCGCAAGTTCCTCATGCCGATTTGATCGTCTCGCGTTTTGACGCGCCGAACGCCGAGTTCGTGTACAGCACAAGGGAAATTCAAGGCAGGGTGCTTTTAGACGATAAGGATTACGGCTACGAGGTCATCCACATCGAACTGGTTTTTGAGGGCAGCACCTCGACGGTTGAAATGCTCGTTCCGGCAGACGCACCTGATCCCCGCATAGGGTTTACGACGGTGCAGTGCAATTTATTGACCGGACTCACGCCGGGGCAGTATGTCCGCCCTCTGTACGATGCCGATGTTTTCGCGTTTGACTTGGTGAATCAACCGGATGGCAGTGTGATCGGTTCCGAAATGACGGTGCGCTTGCTCGATCAAACCGCGTGCGTGAGCGAAACGCTGTGGTGGCAGGTCGAAACGGACGCGGGCGACATGGCTTGGATTCGCGTCAACGATGGGCAGCAGATTCTCGTCTGGGCGTTAACCTCATTCATGGGTCCATTTTACTGCCCCGGCGTGCTCCCGCCGCGCGTGACATTTCTCACCGGGGCGCGGGTAGTCGAAGGTTACGGAGCCAACGTCCTCCGCAGCGCGCCCAGACTCAGCGCCGAAACCGCCGGTGCGCTCGAAGAAGGTGCTGAGTTCATGATCGATGACGGTCCGGTGTGCGCCGACGGATATGTGTGGTTCAGGGCGTATTCGATAGAAGAGGGCGTTCTTGGCTGGACGGCGGAGAGCGGCGGCGGCGTGTACTGGCTCGAACCGCTACCGCTGCAGTAGAACCGCTTGATTCACCCGTAGAGTTTTGGACGAACACAGACAGGAACTTGCGTATGGCTGAACAACTATCACCCGCCGCCGATATGATGCTCAACGAATGGGGTGCATCGCTCGCATGTCCTCGTGATCACACGCCGCTTGAGATTCACCCGGATCACACCGTTGTTTGTCCGCTGTGCGGATACACGCCGCTCCGTGATTCTGCACGGCACATCCTTGATTTTCGTGTTGCTCAGGTTGAAGTCACCCAGAGATTTACTTTTCCCGTCAAACCGCTTGACCGGTATCAGTTGGTGGAAACCGCCTTTATCGCCAGCCGTGCCAAGGTGCAGCCATCCCCGATCACGATCAAAACCCGGTTGGGCAAGGATCAACAGTTTTACTGCTACAAGCTGCTAGAAGAAGTCGGCGCGGACGCGGTGATTCTCGATTTGGGCTGCGGCAGCGGCGATAACACCCGTTTTCTCAAGGCAATCGGATTCAAACACGTGCTTCCCGTCGATTGGTCAGCCGATGGCGCAGCCTGTCTTGTTGATGCGCATGTGCTCCCGTTTGTGGATGGCGCATTTGATATGGTGGTTTCGACGGCGGTTTTTGAGCATTTGTATAACCCGTTCGCCGCGATGCAAGAAATCAGCCGCGTATTAAAACCGGGCGGGCGCTTTGTCGGAAGCGCGTCCTTCTGGGAGGCGTGGCACGGCTCGTCTTATTTCCACATGACCCCCGATGGCTGGAATGCCGTTCTTACGCACGCCGGGATGAGTCTCGAAGATCTGAGCGCGGGGTGGGGCGTGATTCCGCCGCTGATCTATCATGTGTTGATTCCGGGAAAACTGCGTCGTATCGGGTATGGGCTTCAGGGCTTGGTCGACCGCCTGTATCGCTTGACGATGGGAGAAAAAGGTCTGCGCCGCTTGCAACTGCGTGCGAGTGGTTCGTATCAGGTGTATGCACGTAAGGCAAATCACGAATCGTAGAGAGGAGGTTTTTCCGCTGCGCTCTCTACGATTCGTGACAAGTTTTATACGGGCTGAAGCGCTTCGCTGCGCATGAGGAACAGATACCCGTCCTCAAGCGATGGCTCGGCAAGTTGAGCATTCGGGTATGCGCTCACGTCACCCATCACGCGATACTGCACCCCGCTTGCCAACTGAATCGACGAGACAACCGTCAAGCGATCATCGGGGCGCTGCGTCCCGTTCTGGATCATCCACACATGCCCGCGCGCCGCGCCGATCAAGTCACTCGGCGCGCCCCGGAAGACGACCGCACCCGCCTTCATCACCGCCAGATCGTTACACGATTGGCTGATGTCTTCGACGATGTGCGTGGATAAGATGATCGTGCGGTCAATCGCCATGTCGCTGAGTAAATTACGAAAGCGCACCCGTTCTTCAGGATCAAGCCCGGAAGTTGGCTCGTCCACGATCAAGAGCTTGGGATTGCCGAGCAGCGCTTGGGCGATCCCGATGCGGCGCTTCATCCCGCCGGAGTACGTCTTGAGGCGGCGCTTCGCCGCATCGGTCAGGTGAACCTTCGCAAGCAGTTCTTCGATCTGGCGGCGGCGCTCCGATCCATCCACAATCCCCTTAAGGATCGCCATGTAATCGAGGAATTCGTAAGCGTTCAAATTGGGGTACAAACCGAGTTCTTGCGGCAGGTAGCCAAGGATCGCTTTCGCGTCATGGCGACCGGCTGCTGTCGCCAGATCATGCCCGAAGACGCGCGCCGTCCCGCTCGATGGGCGGAGCAAGCCCGCCAAGATTCGCATCAGCGTGGTTTTGCCCGCGCCGTTAGGTCCCACCAAGCCAAACATCCCCGTCCCAATGGTGAGATCGATTCCGGTGAGCGCCTTCACGCCGCCGCGATACGTTTTCGTCAGTCCGTTTACTTCAATCATGATCCGTGTCTCCCCTTTCGTTTAGGCGTTTCGCGCCCGCGTATATGCCCACATCAAGACCCCGATGCCGATCAACAGCCCCACGAGCGGCAGCAGTCCGCTGATCATGCTGTTGAACATCCCCGCCACATTCGCTTCATACGTGTCGTAGACCACACCGCCGGGCACCACAACCATAAAGGTTGTCACCCCGAAGAACACCGCCGAGGTAATCAGCGCAAAGAGGCTGAGTCCGATCGCCGCCAGTCCGATGAACAGCGCCACCCGCCGTGATCGCGTCAGCCCGCCGAGCAGCACCGCATACCCGCTCGTGAGCAGCGTCAGCGGCAGGATGCCAATCAGCCAGAAGCGGGCGATCACCCATAGATCGAGCCGCTCGTACTGCGCCTGTCCGTAAAGGGTCAGGATGACCGCCGCAATCGTCAGCAGCACTGCAAAGCCGAGCCATACGCTCAACACCTTGCCGATTAAATACACGGCTTTGCTCAAGGGTTTCGTCCACACGAGTTCGTTCATTTTGAACCGGTAGTCAAGCGGGATCACCTCCGTCATGAGCGGCGGAATGGCGACCACGAGCAGAATCATCCCCGGCATGAACGTAACCAGAAAGTTGAAGGTGCTCAACACGCGCAGCACATCGACATCTGCCAACCATCGAGCCATCCCCGAATCAGGTGGCAGCACGGTCCTATAGATCTCCAGTTCGCCGTCCGGCGTTTCGTAGGTGACGCTGTATTGATCGTCTTCGATTTCGATGTCCACAAGCGTGCCGTTTTCTGATGCCATCGCCCGCGTCATGCCGCTGCCTATCGCGATCATCCCCGCCATGAATAAGCCGACGATCATGATCAGCGTGCGCCGCCGGAACTGCATTAGCGCTTCGTAACGGATCATGCCGCCGATTTGCGCGAGTGTCGTTTGCATACAAACATCCTTTCGCTTATGCCTTCGTCACGCGGTACATACCCCAGATCGCCAGCCACACGATCCCCAGCACGATCACGAACATCTGCACAGCATCCCCGTAACTGGTGATCAGCCCGGCGGATGCCGCCTCATATGAGTCGTAGACCGTTGTGCCGCCTAAGGTGAAGACGAGATGCGACATCGCACTGCGCACGAGGAGGAAAATCCCAAAGGTGACGATCACGGGCATGGGCGCGATCCCGATAAACAGTGCAGTGCGGCGAGTCTTCGCCAACCCACCGAGCAGCACGGCGATTCCGCTGGCGACAAACGCAATCGGCAGCGCTACGCCGAACCAGAAGCGCGCGATCAGCCCCACATCAACCGCGCCGTAGCCCATCGCCGTGAGCGTGATCACCACCGCCGCCAGCGTGAGAAAGATCGCCAGTCCTGCCCACACGCTGAGGACTTTACCCGCCAGAAACACCGCTTTTGAGAGCGGCGCGGCGTGCAAAAGCTCATCGACTTTGTGGCGGTAGTCAAGCGGAATCGTTTCGGTGAGCAAGCCGAGACACACCATCGTCAGGACGATCATGCCGGGGAGGAATCCCATCAACAGCGCATAGCTGTTCGAGATCATGGCGACATCGGCATCTGCCAGCCAGCGGTTGAACGGCATGTCCGCCGTCAGCGGTGTCTGCCGCGTCTCCGTCCTGCCGTCCGGGTAGCGCACCGTCTGGGTGAGCTGTTCGCCATCGATGGCGACATCGACCAGCATGCCGAGCGAATTCCGCAGCATCGAGTCGTTCACAACGATCATGCCGACCGCGAAAAAGATCGCGATAATCATCAGCGTGCGCCGCCGGAACTGCATCAGCGCTTCGTAGCGGATCATGCCGCCAATTTGTGAGAGGGTTTTCATGAAGAGGCGTGTCCTTTTCTACGCGTTGATATGCGCATTCAGCAGCGTTTCGCTGTTCCGCATCAGTGTGAAGCTGTACGCGATCAACGCCAGCCCGATCCCCGTGAGCAGCGCCCGGTTGACGAAAAGCTGTTCCGCGCTGTATTGATCGACGGGCAAGAACAGATGCAGCGCCCACGCCCAATCGAACAAACCGAGAAAGGCGAAGCCGCCGAACAACATCGCCCCGACGAGCAGAATCGACAGCAGTGCGCCCAGCCCGCTTTTCTTCCCGACGATGGCGATCGTCATGCCCAAGCCGACCATCGCAGTAAACGGCGGCTGCCAGCGCGCAAGCTGATCGATCACGGTTTCGCCGGTGGGATGCACGAGCGTATACAACCCCGCGCCGATAGCGGCGATCACCGTGTTCATCACGAACAGCACGATCAAGCGTTCGATCAAGATCATCGCCAGCGGGCGCGGCGCAGCAAGCACGATCTCGAAGGCTTGGTCATCGGCGGGGGCGAGGATCAGCGCCGCCTGCACTCCGCCGACGAGCGCGCCAATCGCCGCGACTGCCGAAACGCCGATCATTTGACCGATCGGATCGCGTGCTTCTGCCATCAAGCCGAAGATCATCATGAACAGCACGCCGAGCGGCATCAACCACCAACCAATCGCCATCACCGCCCGCCGCCATGCGAAAGCGTAGCGGCGCTTGTGCCAAGTCATAGGGTGTCCTTTCGTGTGAATCGTTCGTCATGTTCGGCAAGGCGCAGCGCGATGATCACCGCGATCACCGCCGCCGCGATCAAGAGCGGGCGCGCCGAAACCGCCAGCACATCAGGAATGCCGCCTAACGCCTCGAAGTCCGCAAAATGGCGCAGTACGATCCCCGTCCAGCCTGCCAGCGCGATCAACACGCTTTGCAGCGGATCGAAGAACAACACGCTCAACAAAAACGCAACCGCCGATAAAAACGTCATCGGTACCAGCCACGACGCGATCAATGCGCCGAGCGCGAAATCCGCCGCCCCTGCCAAGATCACGCTGCCGATCAGCGACAAAATCAGGTCAAAGCCGAACAGCAGCGCCAGCCGCGCCAGCAGGATCAACAGCGGCGAAATAGGCGTCGCAAGCTGAAGCTCCAACGCGGGATCGACTTCTTCGCCGTACAAAAACGCCACGCCGACCGCCGTCACAATCGGGGCGACGATCACGAGGGGGATCACACCCGCCGCGCCGTCCATCTGATTGACTGCCAATGTCACGAGGACGCCGAACGCGATCACGAGCAGCGAGGCGATCCATGTGATCGGGTTGACGATGCGCATCTGCGACCGGGCAAGCAGCCATGCTTGACGCACCCGCGCACGTGCGCTCAACGTCGGCGCGCCGATCCACGCCGTCGTTAATGGAACGGTGTTCAGCGCCTCGATCAGCCGCGCTTTCGCCGCCGTCTCAGGCATCGGGGCGTGCCAGCGATCCAGAAATGCACGAACATCGTGATCGTCTTGATGATTACCGCCCATAATCCATCGCTTTCATCCTTTCGCGCAGACGGCTAATCCCAATCGACAGGCGCGATTTGACCGTGCCAAGCGGGATGCGCAGGGTCTCTGCGATCTCCTGCAAGCTGAACTGCTGGTAGTAGTAGAGCAGCACGACTTCGCGTTGATGATCAGGCAGCACACCGAGCGCCGCGATCACTGCCGCCGCTTCTTCGCCTTCGATCAGCGGCGCTTCAATTGGATGACCATCCGTGTGATCGTCGGGCATATCATCGAGTTCGTGATCCGCGTTCGCTGTCCGCCGTTGATCCGCGCTCTTGTAATGATTGCGCGCGGCATTCGTCGCAATCGCGTACAGCCATGCTTTGAACGGTCGCGGATGCTGATACTGCGCGATGTTGGTGATGGCGCGCATAAACGTCTCGTGCGCCAAGTCCTCCGCCAGCGCGCGGTCGCCGCCTGTCATGCGGTACAGATAGCCGATCAGCGGGCTGTAATGCCGCTCCACCAGCGGATCAACCGCCAACCGGTCGCCGTTCTGTACGCGCCGCGCCAGTGTTTCATCCGCGATCACGCCCGCTCCTCCAAAGCATGCCCGTTCTAAACCCTGATACAATCATGATCATGGAAAGTTCATGAGGGTTGCAAAATGACTTTGCCACAGGCTCAAACCGCGCCATCGGAGTCGCCGCGTAAGATGACGAATGAAGAATTCTTTGCGTTCGTCGAACAGCCGGAGAATGAAAATTTCAACTTTGAACTCATCAACGGGGAACTCGTACAAATGCCGTCGCCGAGCACATTGCATAATTGGATTGTCGGGCAGTTATTTCTTGTGCTGACGTTGTTTGTTCGACCACGCAATCTGGGGCAAGTGTTTGGCGACAACAATGATTATGTGCTGGCGGATGATCTGGTCTTAAAACCGGATGTGTCGTTTATCGCCGTATCCGCCAAAATCCCTATGCGTTTGCGCGGCGCGCCCGATATTGCGGTTGAGGTGATTTCACCCACCAATCGAGAAGGCGAAATACTCGAAAAAGTGGTTACCTATCTCAAGCATGGATCGCGGTTGGTGTGGGTGATCTATCCGCATGAGAAAGTGGTACACGTTTATCTCCCGAATGAGACCGGATACACCATGCGCCGTTTGTACACCGGAGAGGCGCTGAGCGGCGAAACTAGCCTTCCCGGTTTCACCGTTCCTGTCGCGGACTTATTTCCGCCTGATGGCTTGTTTGACATGAAAGATGAGGAGTAACCCTTGATGCTCACATGGCAGGCTTATGAGAACGGCGTCACACTGGGCGATCGCGGCAACGAAGGCGGGCAGATCATCCGCGACGAGATGCACCCAACAGGCGGACGCATCACCTTAGAGCAGGATTGCTTGCGTGCGCCACATGCGATCACGGCGGTGGTTTACGGTTGGTTGATGCACACCCGTTTTCTCGCTGATGAACCGACCGCCATCTTGGAATACACCAAAATGCAAGCCTCGATGACCGACATCATCCAATTGATCGGCGAGGACGGCATCCCCGCCGATCTCGATGCGATGGACGCGGCGATCAACCGCTTTATCGAAAGCTATCCTTAAGCCGTCGTCGCAGCGCGGCGGGCGGTGTAATAGCGCGCCGCCACAAAGCCGAGTCCGCGCGTCACCGAGTAATTGACGATGAACCCGATGAACAGCCCGATGCCGGGAATCACTTTGGCGAAGCTCTTTTCGACCACATTGACGATCAATTGGCGAATCGCGTAGCGGGTCAAGCGCTGACCGCCCGCGAGTAGCAGTTCATTCGGGGCGATTCCCGCCCGCAGTGCCGCCGCTTCCGCGAGATCAAGCACATTGTTTTGCTGACCGCTCGGCGCGGTCGTCTGGTACGCCCACGCGATGAACAACAGCATCGCGCTTTGAATCCGCGCCGTCGTGTACAGATCAATCGGGAGCGCAATCGGCAGCGTCGGCAGACCGCCCACGCTCGTGATCGCGCCGATCAAACCGGAACGCAGCGATTGGCGGGCGATGATCGCATTGACCAATTCTTGAGTCGTAGCGTTCTTGCGCTTTGCTCGCAGCGCCTCAAACGAACGGCGAAGATCCGCTTCATTCGGCTGAACGACACGCGGCGCATTCCGCACCACCCAGATCGCAGCGAGCGTGATCACGATGAACGGGATCACGCAGCACGCCAGCCCGATCACCCACCAATAGCTGAGTACGTCATTCCAGTTAATATCCATGCATCACCCCGCCCCGCGTTCCCGGATTGTGTTATCATCCCGCGCCATAAATCTTTGTTCCTGTTCAGGAGACAACGACGATGGCTTACGAAATGATTTTAACCGAAACTCCCGTTCCCGGCGTGGGGTTGGTTCGCTTAAACCGCCCACAAGCTCTGAATGCGCTCAACAGCCAGATCACCGGCGAGATTTTCGACGCGCTCGAAGCCTTTGACCGCGACGACTCGATTGGCTGCATGGTCTTGACGGGCAGCGATAAAGCCTTCGCCGCTGGTGCGGATATTAAAGCGATGTCTACGCAGACGATGATCGAGATGATGACGGATGATTTTACCGACTGGTCACGCCTCACCCGTTTGAGCAAGCCCGTGATCGCGGCGGTGAGCGGCTGGGCGCTCGGCGGCGGCTGCGAAATGGCGATGACGTGCGACATGATCGTTGCCAGCGAGACGGCGAAATTCGGGCAGCCGGAGATCACCATCGGGATCATCCCCGGTGCGGGCGGCACACAGCGCTTGACGCGGGCGGTTGGCAAAGCGCTGGCGATGGAGATCGCGCTCGGCAATCGCAATTTGACGGCTCAGGAAGCGCTGGCGGCGGGCTTGGTCAACCGCGTGTATCCGGTCGAAAGCTACCTGCAAGAGGCGATCAACCTTGCGGCGAAGATCGCCGGAATGCCGCATATCGCCGTGCGTTTGATTAAGGATGCGATCAATAAAGCGCATGAACTTTCGCTCAAAGAAGGGTTAGACTACGAGAAACGCAACTTTTACATCGCATTCGGCACGGAAGACAAAACGGAAGGAATGACGGCGTTTGTCGAAAAACGCCCGCCCCAATGGAAGAATCGCTGAACTTCCTGTATACAGGCGATCTGCGCGGCGACCTCGATGGGATGCCGCGCCTCTACACCTTTATCAAATCGCTGCGCGGGCGCATGGACGGGCGGACAATTCTGCTCGATCTCGGCGGCACGTGTGATCCGTCCGTGTGGCACTGCGAAGTCACAGGCGGGCGCTCGATGATCATCGCGCTCGATGGGATGGGGTGCGCCGCTGCCAACGTGAGCGGGTATTTAGCCGAGGAGGAACGCCCCAAACTCGGCGGCAATCTGGCAATCGCGCTGGTCGATGAAGCGCACCCGCATGTGGTCGATGATCTGATCTTCACGCTCACGCCGCCGCACAGTGTGGAATGGGATCGGCTGGCGGTGGTGCTGACTCCAACCGAAAAAACGCGGCTGGACAATCGTGTTTTGTCGCTGGTGCGCGTGAGAGCCGGTCAAGTGGGGCGCGTCAGTTTGGAGCGCATGGACACGATCTGGTCTTTGACGACGTACAGCATTCACGATCTGCCGCCGACCACGCCGCCTGATCCGACGATTGCGGGCGCGGTCGAGTTCATCACCGCCGAAGCGCGCTACGCGCAAAAGAAGCGGGCGGAGGGGTAGTCATCCTCCCTCCCAGCTAGCGCAGTTGAAATAAACTAGCGTGTCGTCCCCTTCCCGAATTCGGGAAGGGGTGACAAACGCCGAACTTTTCCCCTCAAGCGCAGTTTTTTACACTTTTCGCATTCCGTCAACCGTATACTTACGTATGGGAGTCACCCACGAATAGAGGACCACCATGCGTTTTCAAGACCTGAATTGGAAGGATGTCGAACGTTATCTCGAAAATGATAACCGCGTCATCTTGATCACCGGCGCAACAGAGCAGCACGCGTATTTGAGCTTGCTCACAGATATCCTTGCGCCTGAACGAATCGCACTCGCCGCCGCTGAACGGGAAGGCGTCCTTGTTGCGCCGCCCCTAAATTTTGGCGTGAGCGGATACTTCGCAGAATTCCCCGGCACGATCACCTTGAGCCGCGAAACATTCGAGATTGTAGTCAACGAAATGGTCGAAAGCCTGATGCATCAGGGCTTCAGCCGTTTCTTCATTTTGAACGGTCACGGCGGCAATCATATCCCACCGCATATGAACGACCTACAAGAAGAAGGATTGATCCGCTTCGTCTGGTACGACTGGTGGCGTGAACGCGCGGTCAAGCAGTTTGAGAGCGAAATTGGGCTGACGATTGATCACGCCAACTGGGGCGAAAATTTCCCGTTCACACGGGTGGCAGACCTGCCCCAAGAAGTCCTGAACGTCAGCAAGCCGCGCATCAATCTCGAACGGTTGGAAGATGGCGAGTCGATGCGCGAGATCGCCGGGGATGGATGCTACGGCGGCGTGTATCAGATCAGCGACGCGATGATGATGCAGCTTTTTCACCGCGTGGTCGATGAGGTCACGGGATACTTGGCAGAGATGCGCGGCGAGTAGGTATACCTCCCTCCCCGAATTCTTCATGGGATGACACTTTTTCCTCACCCCTCCAGCCCCCTCTCCGACCTTCAGTTGGGGGGGGCGTAGGAATCATCATCTTCATTTCACCTCTTACACCCCGTATAATTCTCCGTCACACCAACCGGCGAAGGCGGCAGCATCATGTTTGACAAACTGGCAGCGATTGAAGCGCGTTATGAGGAACTCGAACGGCTGCTCGGTGATCCGAGTGTGCTCAACGATTACAGCAAAGTCGCGGAATACAGCAAAGAGCGCTCGAACCTGAGCGAAATCGTGGAGACGTTCCGCATCTATAAGCGCAAGTCTGCCGACCTTGACGGCGCGCAGACGCTCCTTGACGAAGAAACCGATCCCGAACTGCGGGCGATGGTGGACGAAGAATTGCTCACGCTGCGCGACGAGATCGAAAAGCTGAATGATCACCTGCGCGTGCTGCTGCTGCCCAAAGATGCCCGCGACGACAAGAACGTGATTATGGAAATTCGCGCGGGAGCGGGCGGCGATGAGTCGGCGCTGTTCGCGGCGGATTTGTTCCGCATGTACAGCTATTACGCCACCAGCCGCAACTGGAAAATGGAAGTCATCGATCAGAGCGACAGCGAGGCGGGGGGCTTCAAGAAGATTGAATTTGAGATTAAGGGAAAAGGGGCATTCAGCCGCCTAAAGTTCGAAAGCGGCGTGCACCGCGTCCAGCGCGTGCCGGAAACCGAAAGTCAGGGGCGCGTGCATACGAGTACGGTCACGGTGGCGGTGCTGGCGGAACTCCAAGATGTGGACGTGCAGTTGAATATGAACGATGTCCGCGTGGATGTGTACCGGAGCGGCGGCGCGGGCGGGCAGTCGGTCAACACGACGGACTCGGCGGTGCGCATGACACACATCCCAACCGGGCTTGTCGTGGCGGTGCAGGATGAGCGCTCACAGCTTCAGAATAAGGAACGGGCGAAGCAGCTTCTGCTCAACCGCCTGTACGAGATCGAAGTCGAGCGGCAGCGGAGCGCGCAAGAGAGCGAACGCCGGAATCAGGTCGGCACGGGTGACCGGAGCGAGAAGATCCGCACGTACAACTATCCCCAAAACCGCGTGACGGATCATCGGGTGAACGTGACGAGCTATAACCTGCCGGTCGTGATGGAAGGCGCGATTGATGAGTTCATCGACGAGTTGATCGCGCAAGATCAGGCGGAAAAGCTGGCGGGCGGGATCGGGGACATTGCTTAAGGGAAGATTCGCGTTTATGTCGGTTTATGACGGAACTTACGCGGAGATAGTTGGCGCAGTATTGATTGCTGTGATTAGGGGCGCGCGGCATTAATGGTTTGGCGGTGCTTCTCGCTTACCAAACGCGCCCTCTCTGCTGACAGGTTTAGAGGATGGTAGTTTTTAGAAATACATCCTCACCCCCTGCCCCTCTCCAACCTTTGGTTAGAGTGGGGCAGGGAGGAACAAAAGGCGCGCCGCAGACTCAACTATCTCCGATGGGAAACCCCACACGATGACCAACAAACTCTCGCACGTCCTACGCGAGGCGCAAACCCGGATCGCGCAGGTGTCCGGCTCGGCGCGACTGGATGCACAACTGTTACTCGCGCATGCGCTCGGTGCTGACCGCACATATGTGATCGCGCATGGCGAGCGCGAACTCACGGCGGAAGAACTCGCACGGTTTGCGCCGCTGGTCGAACGGGCGGTGAATGCCGAGCCGATCCCGTACATCCTCGAAAAGCGGGCATTTTTCGACCGCGAACTCTACGTCAACCATGATGTGCTGATCCCGCGCCCGGAAACCGAACTCCTGCTTGAGCGTGCGCTCGAATGGACAAAAACGCATCCGGTGCGGCTGGCGGCGGACATCGGCACGGGGAGCGGGGCGCTGGCGGTCACGTACTGCGCGCTGATCAAGCCTGCTGCGGTGTACGCGACCGACATCAGCGCGGGGGCGTTGGCGGTGGCGCGCAAAAACGCCGAGAAATTCGGCTTGCTGGATCGGATGACCTTTATTCAAGGTGATCTCGCCGCGCCGCTGATCGAGGGGGGGATCAAGCTCGATTTACTGATGGCAAATCTCCCGTATATCCCGACCGAGATCATCACCACGCTTGCGCCGAATGTGCGCGAATACGAGCCGCGCGTCGCGCTTGATGGGGGCGATGATGGCATGACGCTGATTCGACGGTTGATCAGGCAGATTCCGCAGGTGTGCCAGCCGGACGCGCTGATTTTGCTTGAGATCGGCATGGATCAAGAGGCGGCGGTGCGTGAATTAGCGGGGGCGCTCCCCGGCGCGCGCGTGACGCACTTCAGCGATTACGCGGGGTTGGATCGGATTGTGCAGATCGAGTTGGGGGGATAAAACCTCTCCCCCTGCCCCCCTCTAACCGAAGTTTGGAGAGAGGGCGACACCTCATCCTCACCCCGTCGCACCTTCGGTGCGCCACCCCTCTCCATCGCAAGCGATAGAGAGGGGAAACAAACGCGCCGCTTTTCTCCCCCTCTCTAAACAAAGTTTGGAGAGGGGGTCGGGGGTGAGGAGGAGTTTCTAATCCCCGCTCGTCGCCTTGATCACGAGTTCGGTCGCTTCGATCATATCCTTGTCTTCGCGCTTCGAGCGCATGATCGCCAGCGCGATCACGCCGACCAGCAATGCCATCACAATCGTGACGATGGTGCGTGTGCCGGAGTCGGTCTGCGGTGCGGAGACTGTTACCACCAGCGGCGCGGCAAGCAGCGACACAAGGTTGACCACTTTAATCATCGGGTTGAGTGCCGGACCCGCCGTATCTTTGAACGGATCGCCGACGGTATCACCAACGACCGCCGCTTTGTGCGGATCGCTGCGCTTGCCGCCGTAATTGCCTTCTTCGATGTACTTCTTGGCGTTATCCCACGCGCCGCCCGCGTTGCTCATAAAGACCGCCATCAACTGACCGGTCAGGATGATGCCCGCCAAGAAGCCGCCGAGCGCCGGAGCGCCGAGCAGGAAGCCGACGACGATCGGAGTCAGCACGGCGACCACGCCGAGCGGCAGAAGCTCGCGCTGCGCGGCGGCGGTAGACACGCTAACCGCTTCGGCGTAGTCCGGCGTTTTCGTACCTTCCATGACGCCGGGGACGCGAAGCTGACGACGCACGATGTTGATCATCTTGAACGCCGCACGGTTGACGGCGCGGATCAGCAGACTGCTGAACAGGAAGATCAAGCCGCCGCCGATCAAAAAGCCGATGAATACGATCGGGTCAGCAACATTGATGCCGCGCGCGTAAACGGTGTCTTCCAGCGGAATGCCCAAGCCCAATTGGACGACGCGGGTATCGGTCAAGAATGAGCCGAACAGCGAAACGGCGGCGAGAACGGCTGAACCGATGGCGATGCCCTTGGTGATCGCTTTTGTCGTGTTACCGACCGAGTCAAGCGCGTTGAGCGTTTCGCCGCCCACGCCAACATTTTCGCCGGAAAGTTCCGCGATGCCCTGCGCGTTGTCGCTGATCGGACCGAAAGCGTCCATCGAGACGTTGTTACCCGTCAGCGTGAGCATGCCGACACCCGTCATTGCTACACCGTAGAGAATAGCGGTGAAGTTATCGACGATCTGAATGCCCGCGCCGTTGGTGATCGGAAACAAGCCGAAGATGATGACACTCGTCAAAATACTGCCGGAGAGGACGAGGATCGCCCAGACCGAGCTTTCCATACCGCTTGACAGACCGCTCAGGATCGTCGTCGCCGCGCCGGTTTGCGTGCTGCGCGCGATCTCACGCACAGGGGCGTGTTCGGTATCGGTGAAGTACGCCGTTACGCGGTCAGTGACCACCGCGAGAATGATGCCGACGATCACGGCGGCGAGCGGCTGCCAGATCACCTGACCGCTGTTGATGTCCGGTTCACGCATGTAGAAGATCGTGAACGCGGCGAACATGACCACGCTGATCACGGCGGCGCTGTAGAACCCGCGTGTGATCGCATGGAGCGCATCCGACCCCTTGCCTTCGCCCGGATTGACCTTGACCAGATAGGTGCTGATGATCGAACTCAACACGCCGATGCCGCGCACCACGAGCGGGAACACGATCCAGATCGGGGAGCGAGTGACAGTCGCCAACGCCAAGCCGAGGATCAAGCCGGACACGATCGTGACTTCGTAGCTTTCAAAGATGTCGGCTGCCATACCGGCGCAGTCACCGACATTATCACCGACGAGGTCAGCGATCACAGCGGCGTTGCGCGGATCGTCTTCCGGCAGTTCCGCTTCGACTTTACCCACAAGGTCAGCGCCCACGTCCGCCGCTTTGGTGAAGATACCGCCGCCCACGCGCATGAACAGCGCCAGCAGCGTACCGCCAAAGCCGAACCCAAGCAGCGCATCCGGCGAAGCGATGCCGAAGATGATGAAAATCACCGTGCCGCCAAACAAGCCCAAGCCGTCGGTGAGCATCCCCGTGATCGTACCAGAGCGGTAGGCGATGCGGAGCGCATCGGCATAACCGCGTTTGGGATCAACGGCGGCGGCGGCGGTACGCACGCTGCCCTGAACCGCCATGTTCATACCGACAAAACCGACCGCCGCGCTGAAAATCGCGCCCATCAGGAACGCACCCGCGCGCCCGATTGCGGTTTGCGTGCGTGCCGCTTCACAGCCCGTTTCACCCGGTAGGATGCCCTGCTGCACGATCAACGCTTCTTCTGCGAAGATGCGCGCGTTGTAAGCCTCCAGCGAAAGGGTCGTGCCTTCGGTAATGGGATTTGCCGCTTCGTAGTCTGCGCGAATCGTCTCTGCGAGCTGCGGGCAGAAATGCTCAATTGCGTAAGGCGTCGGGTTGACGACGTAAACACTGAAGAACAATACGACGACGAGGACGACGATCAAGACGGCGATAATGCGGAACTGGGAGCGGAGGTAGGCATTCGCACCGGTGCGAATGTAGCCCCACATTTCTTGCATCTTATCGCTGCCCTTGTGTTCGGAGAGGATTTGACGCGCGAGGAACACCGCGTAAAGCAACCCTGCGAACGCAATGGCTAAAACGATGTAGATTAAGATGTTTTCCGTATCATTCAGTGGACGCATAGAAAGATAACCCTTTTAATTGGTGATAGACGTCACAATTGTGACATGAGCAATTGCGCTTTGCAAAGGCTCAGAAATGACTCTTTTATGTTGAAAACCGGAACGAAGAATGTTTCCTCTTTTCGCGTGAGTGATTCGAGTATTTTTACGCTGATTAGGGCGGGTTTGCTTTGTGGCAAATTGCACAAGAGCGGGTATCACTCCTCACCCCCAGCTTCTCTTGAATAGAGAGAGAATGTGTTTTTCTTACGCGGGCGGCGCTTGAAATAGGGAATCAAACGAAAGGGATGCTTAGAGCATCTTGCCCTAAGCATCCCTTTTCACATGGCTAACGGCTTGTGTACCGGCGCTTTATCTCACAGGGCGCTTAATGACACAGTCTTTCATGATGAAATTGTAGTACCAAACCCGGTAGCTGGGGGGAACGGCTTTGATGACCTGAGCTTCCGCCGGTACAGAGACATACTGCTCCAAGGTCGCATCGTGTGCCTGCACGGCAGTGAAAGTCGCCAGCATGATCACGACTGCGAGAAGGACGATCAAACGCTTAGCCATTGGTTTGCTCCTGTTCTCTACCCAATGCTTAAAAGTCATCATAGGGCGCTGGTAGAACAGTGTCGTGACAGAAGCATGACAGAACGATGTCAACCGCAAAACCGATACAGGTCTTTACAGGTTTGCGCTGTCATGGTGCTAGACATCCCCGGTTTGGCTCTGCTACCCTGAACACCATCGCATTCATCACAATCAAAGTCTACTCAACATGACCCGACGCAAATTCCACTACGCTTGGGTGATCGTGGTGATCACTTTTCTCGCGCTGCTGCTTTCGGCGGGGGTGCGCAACGCGACCAGCGTGTTATTTGAGCCGCTGGAAGTGCGTTTCGGATGGGATCGCGCGAGTATTTCATTCGCGTTTGCGATCAGCTTATTCTTTTTCGGCTTAGGCGCACCCATCGGCGGCACGTTGATCGACCGCTACGGACCGCGCCGGGTGATGCTCGGCGGGCTGGCATTGATCGCGCTGGCGCTGGCAGGGTTGATCGCGATCACCGAGCTATGGCAGTTTATTCTGCTGTGGGGTGTGCTGATCGGAATCGGCACGGGGGCGGTCGCGGGGACGCTCGGCGGGACGGTGGCGCTGCGCTGGTTCAATACGCGGCGAGGGCTGGTGTTAGGCATGTTCAGTTCAGCGGCGGCGGCGGGACAACTGCTTTTCCTACCCGCGCTGATCCCGCTGGTAGAAGTGGGCGGTTTTCAGGGGATTTTCGCTGTTTTAGGGGTATTGATCGCCACCTTGTTGATTCCGGCGGTGTTCGTCATGCGCAGCAGCCCGGAGGACGTTGGCACACAGCCCATCGGACAAGCAAGCGCGGCAGTCCTCAGCGCCGATGCGCATTTCACACCGCTGAAAGACGCGCTGCGCACGCGTGATTTTTGGCTGCTGGCGGGCAGTTTCTTCGTGTGCGGGTATACGACGGTCGGCTTGATCACGACTCACCTGCTGCCGCATTCGCTGGAGCACGGCTTTGAAAAGGTCGAGATCTCATGGGCGATTGCGTTCATGGGTGGGATGAATATCGTCGGGACGACGATCAGCGGCTGGTTAACAGACCGGTATGATAATCGCAAACTGCTCGCAACCTACTACGGAATGCGCGCGATCTCACTGGTTGCCCTACCATTCATCTACGATTTGAACAATATGTTGCTTTTTGCGCTGGTCTATGGACTCGATTGGGTGGCGACTGTTCCGCCGACGGTGAACCTAACGGCGCAGCGTTTCGGACGTAAATCGCTCGGCTCGATTTACGGCTGGATTTACTGTTCGCACATGATCGGCGCGGGAATCGCCAGCTACGCGGGCGGCTTTTTTAGAGAAACGCTCGGTGATTATCACCTCGTTTTCGCGTCGGCGGCGATCCTCGGATTAACGGCAACGGCGATGAGTTTGAGCATCAGCATCAGCGCAAAACGCGCGCCGATCCCCAAACCATCCACCTAAAACCGACTGTCTAAGCATAGTAGCGCCGATCAGCGCTTTCACTACACTGAAAGATGAGTCCATGCGCCATAACAAGGGGTTTGATCGATGACTAGAAAATCGAAGCTGTTCATATTGATTATCAGCGTGATAACGGCGCTGATGATGGGGGCTCTGGCGGTATCCGCACAGGATACGCCGCTGCCGATTGAAATCGGCGAAAACCAGACGGGCAGCTTAACGACGGCTGCGCCTATTCTCCGCTATGTGCTGTTGGTGGATACTGCGCAGACGATCAACGTCCGCGTGTTTGCGATCACGCCGGGACTGCTCCCACTCGTGACCGTGTTGGATGGCAACGGGAGCGTTGTCGCCGTCGCGCAGAATAACGGCACACAAACGGCGGTTCAAGCGGCGGGTATTCAAGTGCAGCCGGGGCTGTACCGCCTCGAAGTTTCGAGCGCGAATAACTTGCCCGGTGATGTGTTGGTCAACGTGCAGGGGATTCAGGTAGCGCCGCCGACTCCGCTTCCCATCGGTCAGATCGTGAACGGCAGTGTCTCCAGCACCGCGCCAATCATTCGCTACAGTTTTGTTGGCGCGGCGGATCAGGGACGCTGGCTGTTCGTGCAAAGTCTGTTGGCGACGGGTGGACCGTCGGTATCGCTGTTCGACGGTGTGACCAACGAATCGCTGGCATCGGTTGGCTCACGGATGCGCGGGACTCGTCTGCAAATTCCGGCAGGCGGCTCAAGCTTCGTCGTAGAAGTGACGCACAGCGGCAGCGCCAGCGCCGAAGCGTATTTGATCTGCGTGGCGTTGGAAAACAACCCGGCAAGCTGCCCGGTCACGGGGAATGTGGTCGCAACGCAGCCGCCGCCGATTGTGGTGACGGAAATCGTCGTCCCGACACTACCCGCGACGCTTCTTCCGCCGCTCCCGCCGTCGAGCGTGTGTATTCTCGGCTCAGCGACCGGGCAGGTGGTCAACGTCCGCTTTGGTCCGAGCACAACATTCCCAGTGCTGACGACGATGAACAGCACCGTGATCGCCAACGTGATCGGCAAACTGCCGGATGGCACATGGTATCAAATCAATGTCGGCGGCTTGACGGGCTGGATCAGCGCGTCGGTTGTCCGTCTTGGTGGTCCGTGCCAGCTTGTCCCGATTGTGGTTCCGACGGCAACGCCAACAATCGGCGCGCCTGTGACGCTCACGCCCACGCCGACGCAAACGCTTCCGTTCACCGTGACACCGACCGCGACGGCGACTCTGCCGCCGCCCCCGGCTCCAACGCTGAACTACAGCCTGCCGGCGGTGTTCGGCAGCACCAGTTTGACCAGCGGTTTCGTGCCTGATCCGTTCCAAATTGGGATCACGGCTGGCGGTCCGGCAAATGCGACTTACTTGGGGGCTGGCTGCCGAGGGTATATGACCTCCGCACCGAGCTTCAGCGTGAACTACACATCCGGCGCATTCCCGACGCTGAGGTTCTACTTCATCGGCGGCGGCGATACGACGATGGTGATCAACTCACCGAGCGGTTCGTACTTCTGCAGCGATGACTCATTCGGGACGCTCAACCCGACGATTGACTTCTCCAGCCCGTCGGGCGGTCGCTACGACGTGTGGATCGGAACCTTTGGAAGCGGCGGCAGCATCGGCGGCACGCTGTATGTGACCGAAAACACTGGGAATCACCCGTAAATAAACTGCCTCACTCCCACCCCTCTCTATCGCAAGCGATAGAGAGGGGGCGCAGATCACTTGTTTTTCTCCCCTCTCCAACCTTCGGTTAGAGAGGGGTCGGGGGTGAGGAGCAATACGTCGAAGTAAAAGCGTCGCTAGGGAAGAAGTTTGTTTTCAATACCGAACAAGCCTCCTACTCCATAAAACCTCTGTAAGAAATTCCGCATTCTGATTGACTTCATACACACCGCGCCATACGCTATACACGTAGAACACGAGTTTCAGGGGATGGGCGGAACAATTATGCCGAAAAACTACTACGAGATCCTCGGCGTGCCCAAAACCGCCGACGAGAAGGACATTAAAAAGGCGTTCCGACGCCTTGCGAAAAAATACCATCCTGACGCGAATCAGAATGACCCCAAAGCGGAAGAAAAGTTTAAAGAACTCAACGAAGCGTATGAGGTTTTGAGCGATCCGCAGAAGAAAGAGATGTATGACCGCTTCGGGTCGGTCAGTCCACAGGGATTCCCCGGCGCGGGCGCTCCCGGCGGTTACACACACACCTATACCCAACCGGGCGGCAATGGCTTTGATGTTGGCGATCTCGGCAGTTTCTTCGAGACGATCCTCGGCGGGCGCGGACGCACCAGCGGAGGGGCAAGCGGGGGCGCGGGTTTCAACCCATTTGGCGGCAGAACCAGCGCGACGGTCGGTGGTGACATCGAACAGCCGGTGACGATCTCACTGCGCGAGGCGTATCAGGGCGCAACACGCATCGTTAGCAAAGGCGAACGCCAGCTTCGGGTGAATATTCCGGCGGGTGCGACCAACGGCACAAAAGTCCGCATGAGCGGCGAAGGTGAACCGGGGGTGGGCGGCGGCAGACCGGGCGACCTGTATCTCGTGATCACGGTTGAGCCTGACCCAAACTTCACGCGCGAGGGTGACAACCTGACGACCGAAGTAAAAATCGATATGTTTACGGCAATGCTGGGTGGTGAGGTCGAAATCCCGACTCTTGGGCGTTCGGTCAAGCTGAAAGTTCCCGCCGGAACACAAAGCGGGCGCAAGTTCCGTATTCCGGGGAAAGGGATGCCTGTCATGCGGCAGGCAGATACTTTTGGCGATCTGTTCGCGCGGGTGTTGATCACCGTGCCGGAACGCTTGACCGATTCGCAGCGGGCGCTGATTGAACAACTGCGCGATCAACTGAAATGAGCTTGATCGCGCTTCCCCCTATAACTCCATCTGATCCGGCACTACGTCCAGCAGTTCACGATAGCGTGCGAGCGTGACCCGCAGCGATTGAGCGAAATAGGCGCGGGCATTTTCCGGCAGAAGCTCGCTGTAACACGCGATCAGCGAATCGATGGTGACACCATCAACATCGCTGACCGTATAGCGGCGGCTAACGTGCATCCCGTCATGTGTGAGCAAGCTTGCAAGCTCATCAACCACCGCTTCGGTGGCGACTTCACGCAGATAGGTGTGATTTTCCTCGTCGTCTTTGTCCGGCTCGTACATGTAATGGGTCACATCGTGGATCGCATTCAGCAGCGCGGGCAGCACATGAGTTAAAACTGCTTTTTGAGCGCGGAGCACCAAGTCCAAGCGTACCCCCTGCTCGGAAGTTTGGCGGAGATCGATGGCGTCGTCTTGGGTATCGGTCATGTGCTTGTCCTACCTGATCCTAGATAGCGCTTAAAACTTCACAGATTGTACTTGAGTTCTACTTCCGTAGCACTAGCTTATGACGGAATCGGTTCGCAGGATGATTAATCCTCGGCGTCGTCTGCCAGCAGCACCTGATCCACCGCATGAATCACGCCGTTCGTCGCCAGCACATCCGGCACGACGATGCGCGCCGCACCGTTGAGGAGCAGCCCGATGGAATCCTGCGCGACGACGATATCACCGCCGCTGTTCATGGGGACAAGCGCAAGCGTAGCGATACTGTCCGTGAACATCAAGCCGCGCGCGGTATGCGCTTGTACGACTGCCGCCGCCAGCGTGGGATCGGTGAGCAGCGTATCTACCGTGATGCCGCGTTCGAGCGCGAACGCCTCAATCGCTGTATTGGTGGGCGCGAATACCGTAAACGGCGAATCAACGTCGAGTGCATCCATCAAATCCGACGTGCGGATCAAGCTGGCGAACAGCGAAAATGCGCCGCTGTCCGCGATCAAGCGGGCGATGCTGCGCGTCCCGCTCACCTGAAGCGAGGGCTGCGGCTGATCGGCGGTGCCGTAGATCACGATGAAGTACAGGAGATCGGCGCGCAAGCTGATGATATTTTCAAAGCGCGCGCCGCTGTCGAGCGTCACCGTGAGCGGAAAGTCACCGGGAGGCAGGGAGACGATCCCCCGCGACCCGAACGGGACAGCAAGCGGTTGACTGCTGCCAAATCCGGCAGTCAGCGTCGAAGGCGCAATCGCGTTCAACAAGATGATGCGCGCGCTCCCGGCGATTCCCGTGCCGACGACAGCCGTTTCATCGATCAGCGGCGCTTGGTAGCGCGGCACGTCGTCCGGTTCGTCGGTCGAATCAACCGGAGCGATGCTGTCCATCAGCGCCAGCGTGTAAGCACGATCCGCGCGGATTTCGACATCGAAGGGTGAGATCAAACTGCCGCCGCCGTTCGCGCGCCGAATGTCGATCTGCGCTGCGCCGCTGGCGACGGTGAGATAATTCGTCGTGATCGGGTACGGTACATCGCTGAACACGCGCACCCCATTGATGTACAAATCAACCAAGTCGGCGGACGGGACATAATGCCCCAAGCGCACACGCGCATAGCCAATAAACGCTTCTTCGGTGGCTTCCGGGGTGATGACAGCGGTCGCCTCAAGGCGCTGGTCGGCGGTGGGTTCTGGCGTGACTTCTTGCGCGTGCGCCGCACTCACGGCAATGAGCAGACATACAACAACAGCAAAAATCCGTCGGATCATGGCGGATCATCCCTCCCAATACACGCTCGATGCTACCACGTTCGGCGGGTTTGCGCCGCTGGATTCCCATGATCATTATGCTCATTCGCATGATGATTATTATTTTTTACAATTGTATATACCCCCTTCCCTCGCTTGTTGATCCATAATGAAAAATGTAATTCTTCTTATCCTCCTGAACCGTAAGGCAGAATCATGGTTCGTTGGCACAGACTCCTGCTCCCCGTCTTTTCCCTCGTGTTAGCAAGCGTCGCGTGTATGTGCGCACCTGTCTATATGGACAACATCTGGGCAGCCTGTATTGCGGGCGCGCCGCCGGGAACAAGCACTGCGGAGGTCGATCAATGTGGTCAATTCGTGTACGAGATGTGTCCGCTGCCCGCTGATGAAGGCGTGAATTATTTAAAAGCACAGGGGTGCATCGCCTCCGCCGTCGATTCGTTCTACAGCGGTGATCAGATGCTGCCCTTTGAGGATTACGAGACGCTGTGGGAGTGGGAATCCCCGATGACGCCGACTCCTACTCAGCAGGTGCTCCCGCCCCCTCCGCAAAGCTACTGCGACGGATTGGCGCTGACATCGCCGCTGGATGGACTACCGAACGGGGTCGCAACCTTCTACTGGAATCCGCCTTATAACCAGTCCGCGACGTTTGAAATCCGCGTGATGGACGAGAATCACACCCTGTTGGCGGCATTCCCGGCGGGAACGAGCACCACGATCACGGGGGATGTGAGCATGGCGACAATCGGCGGCGGTTTGCAATTGTGGGTTGAGATTCGCGCCTTCCTTGTCTCGCAAACCTGCACCGATGAGCATTTGATCTGGCGTGTCGCACCAGATAACAGCGCTCCGCCTGTGCAGCCACCACCGATTCGACCGCACTAAGTCATGAGCGTGTGTATTTAGAAAAAGAGCCTCAGCCCTCTCTCTATCGCAAGCGATAGAGAGAGGGCGTGGGGAGAGGTATCGCTACCGCAGCGGCTCGAAATACCGCGCGCTCCATGAGAATGCAGGCGCGACCGGGGTATGCTTGCCGTCTGCGTCGGTCACGTCGATCTGATAATCGTAGTACACGCAGTCGCTCAAGGTTTCGTCATACGTCGGGTTGAACACCATCAGGTAGAAATTGTCATAGGCAGCGGGTTCGATCACACCGCCGCGTCCCAACGGCATGACCTCCACTTGATCGCCGTTCACGCCGAGCGCGTACAGAATCAACGCGCCGTTGTCATTGATCAGGCGAACATCGTACAGATCGCCATCCAATCGAAGCGAGAAGTAATTCGCGCCTAACTCTTGAATGCCTTGCCCGGTGTACGTCCAGCGCCCGGTTTCGTTGATGACATCTTCAAGCCATACGGTCGCATCGAACAACGGCGCAAGGTCATAATCGCGGGCGAGGTTGCGCGTCCGGTGCATGGCGATGAATTCCGGCAGCGTTTGCGATCCGTAAGCGGCAAGTGTCGCCTCCAGCGCGGTGAATCCGTCCAAGTGGGCGAGATTGCGCCATAGATCGCTGACGAACGTACGCCCATAGGCATCCGCCATCGCTTGCATCACCGTCCATTCGCCGTACTGCACCGCGCCAAAACCGGGATCATCAATCGTGCCGAAGCACAACTCAGGATATTGATAAGCGGTCGCCACATACCCAGTCGCATCTTGATCTTCCGGGAAAGTGATCGTCTCCATGTAGGTCGAGGTCGCCTCGAATACCCAGTTATGCGGCTCGTCGGTGTCATAGCCGAACTGCACCAGATGATTGAATTCGTGCGCAACCGTCGCGCGCATAAGCTGGATCGGCGTGCCGCCATCGACATCTACGAAGTCATTTTCGACGATCAAATAGCTCGTTCCCGCATGTGATTCAATCTCCGGCGAGTTCGGGTTATCGCTCACAGTCGATTCGGGAACGGCGTAGCCGAGCGCGCCTTCGCCTGTGCCGATCAAGTCCTTCAAGTAAATGTCATAGCGGCTGTCCCCACCCATCCATTGATCGCTCGGCGGGGGCATGAACCCAAGCTCACCAATTTGGAACGCATACGAGCCTTCTGCCGCGCGGGTGACTTCATCGAGAAATTCTTGGGTCACCGCGTCTTTGCCTTCAAACGTGTAATGAATGCGGAAATGTTCGGTATCGACGAACGCCGCGCCCTCGCCCAGATTCACACGCGTGATCGGGGCGAGCATATCAAAGATCGTTTCCGTGCCAATCGTTACCGAGATTTCATAATCGCCGACATCGGTTGATCCCGGATAGCGCGTGATCTCAAGGCGATATGTACCGGATTCTTCCGCAATATAGCCGAATGCTGAATTCAAGCTGTCAAAATCGCGGTCATCGTTGTTGGCGACGGGCGAATCACTCCCTGACGGATACAGGCTGATCACCGTATCCAGTGCGCTGTCAACCGCGTCCGCCGTGACGACGATCGCTTCACCCGCGCGGAGGGGAATCGCATACCAATCGCGCACATCCGATGCTGTGATCGTCCCCGAAAATGTGTAGCCTGACTGCGCCGAAACCATGCCGACGCCAACCATGATCGCGCACACCCACGCGATCCCCACTTGTTTTAGCCTTAAGGCTGACATGAATGCCTCAGCGAATGCGCCAGTAATGGTTCTATTCTACGCAAAAACCTCAACTGGCAAGTCCTTGCGAACAGCGTCACAATCAGAAGCATATAACTTACACGCATCATTCTTGGCTAAAGTGAGGAGAGTCAAAGATAATGTCCGACTCAACAATTGCACCTGTTCGCCCGGACGTGGACATTCTCGCAGACATTGAAGAAATCATTGTGCATTACCCGCCGCTTCAACAGGATCGCCACCACTTCAAAGTGCGCGTGCAAAGCGGCAGCGTCGTGATCAGCGGTCATGTCCGCACGCCGATCACGCGGGGTTATCTGCTGGATCACGTGAGTACGGTCGCAGATGTGAACGAGATGGACGCCACCAGTCTGCACACCGAAGAAGAAATTCGGCTGGCGGCAGGCGGGCTTGTCCCGAATGGTGTCCTCGTGAATGTGCGTTACGGCGCGGTGATCCTCAACGGCTCGCTGCCGGAAGGGGCATCGGCGGAAGCCGTTGTTCACGAAGTCGCCCAAATTCCCGGCGTTGAGCGCGTGGTGATCTCGTTTGCGTGATCCGGCATATCAGCGCGGCTCGTGATACAAACGGCGCACATCCGGGTCAGTGGGATCGGGATAATCGAATTCATTGACCAGTACATCGAGCGTGCATTCGGGCGCGCTGCCTGCGCCAAGCAGGAGATCACTTAAAACGATGTCCAGCACGAGCAGCAGCCGCCCGTAATGGCTGAACTGTCCCTGTAATGCGGTGTACAACACGGCGAAGACCCGTTCGCGCAGTTCGGTATCCACGATGCCAGCGCCGGGGTAGCCGCGCGTCCAGCTTTCTTGATACGTTCCGATGCGGAGCGTGTCGTCGCGCATTTTGAGAAGCTGGATCAGCGCGGCACGACGATCCGCCACATCAACCAGCCGTTCCACACCGCGAAACGGAACATTGTATAGGGTGGGAATCATCTCGCCCGCCGCCGCTGTTTCAACCACCAGCAGAATCTTCTGCGGTAAATCCAACCCCGCCGCGAGTGCCGCCGCGCACGCATAATAATAGGTGCGCTGTCCGTTGTGTTCGGCATGATGATCGATTCGCCACAAAAGCGAGAGAAAATCCCCAAAATCTAACGGCAGTTTGGGCATCGTCTCCGGGCTGTACGTCCCAACCAACTGCTGAATGCGCGCTTGTTCAAACCGTGTGTGCTGCATTGTCGTCGTCGTCCTTAGGTCAAAAGCTGCGCCACCCGTTCGATCACGGTTTCACTCACATGAGCTTTACTCATCAAGTCGAGCGGTTCAACGGCATTCCGGCTGATCAGGATCACGCGGTTGGTGTCCGTCTCAAATCCCGCATCTTTCGCGCTGATGTCGTTCGCTACCAGCAAATCCAGCCGCTTGCGAGCAAGTTTTTCTTGCCCATACGCGATCACATCGCGGCTTTCCGCCGCAAAACCGATCAAGACGCGCGGTGAGCCGGATCGCTCACGCCGTGCCGCCACCGCCGCCAAAATATCCGGGTTGCGCTCAAGCTGAATCGTCAGCCCCGCGTCACCTTCACCCTTCTTGATCTTGTGCTCTGCCGCCGCCACCGGGCGAAAATCCGCGACTGCCGCCGCCATGATCAGTGCATCCGCCGCCACCGTTTCGCGCATCGTCGTTTCGTAAAGTTCCTGCGCCGATCCGACGCGGATCACGTCCGCGCCGTAAGGGGGATGCAAATCCGCCGACGTGATCAGCGTCACCTGAGCGCCCGCATCAACCGCCGCTTGTGCCAGCGCGTAGCCCTGTTTGCCGCTCGAACGATTGGTGATGTAGCGCACCGGATCGAGCGCTTCGCGCGTGCCGCCCGCCGTCACGACGACGCGCCGCCCTTCGAGACTGCCTCCGCGCGCTAATGCCACACGGATCGCACCGATCAGCGCCGGGGTTTCAGGGAAGCGTCCTTTTCCGTGCAGCCCGGAGGCGAAACGTCCTTCTTCCGGCTCGATCAAATACGCCCCACGTTCGACCAGCGTGCGCACATTCGCCTGCACCGCCGGATGCGCGTACATGCCCGCATCCATTGCCGGAGCGATCACGAGCGGGCAGCGCGCCGCCAATGCCGTCACGGCGAGTAAATCCCCCGCGAAACCATGCGCCAACCGCGCCAGCGCGTCCGCCGTCGCCGGAGCGATCACATACAGCGCCGCGCCTTCGCCTAAACCGACGTGGGCGATATGCGTCGGCAAGCCGCCGCCGGAGTCCGTCTGCCACATGCTGGTATACACCGTGCGCCCCGTCACCGCGCCAAACGTCAGCGGCGTGACGAATTTTTGCGCCGCGTCGGTCATAATGACATCGACGAGCGCACCCGTTTGCGTGAGCTTACTCGCCAGATCGACGGCTTTATAAGCGGCAATGCTGCCTGTCACGCCGAGGATGATCCGTTTGCCGCGTAGGAGGGTAACGCCATCACTCATGTTCATTTCTGTTAGTTCCTCCCGTAATTCGCGTACAATCTTGATGATAACATTGAACCCTCAAATTAGACGCTGAACGAGTAATCGCATGAGTCAATCTGATCTCCAGACCGCGCGCGAACTGATGATGCAGGGGAAACACGAAGCAGCGGCGCTCATCTATGGCAAAATCCTCGACAGCGAACCGGATCACCCGGAAGCCGCGCCGAATTATTACGCGCTTCAGTATTTGCTCGACGGCGATCCCTACTGGCAAACCCGACTGCTCCAGTTTGCCGCCGCGCACCCGGAGAACACGACCGCCGCTAAACTGCTCCACTACACGCCGCACCGAGGCGTCCCGTATTTCGACCATCTGCCGGAATTCACCGAGACGCTGATCAATCTGATCCGCCAGTTGAACGCGGAAAATGTCCAACCTCCGGCGGATCAGTTCGAAATCGACTTATCCTCGCTCGAATCCCCGTCGGCGCGCCTGGCGGTCGAACGCTGGTTGAAGGCGGTGCAGCCCACCAGCAAGCTGATCGTCACGTTTCCGTCGATCAACGGACATGATCCGCGCCGCCCGCTGCCCGATGTTGATCCGCATTACGTTGTATGGCGCTATGAAGGGGATGTGCCCGTGCCGAATGTGCCGCCACCCAGCGAGTCGATCAGCGACGCGGTGAGCGGCATCGCCCGCACAGGTTTTCAACTTGCGACATGGAAAGCCGCCGCCCGCGACGCCGCGCAAACACTCGGCGGATCAGATCAAGTTGTACGGAGTTTAACCTACGTGATGGTACATCCACCGCCCAAGCCGGACGGATTCACCGAATGGGATTGGATTTTCGCCGTGCAAATCGCCGCCGCGCTGGTGATCGCGCAGAGCAGCCGCGAATGGGATCATCCGGTCGAAAAACGGGGATTGTTCGGCAAAGCGACACAGGATGCGCCGCGCAAAGCCGCGCTGTATGCCCTGCTCAACGGCGCGATGGATTGGACGGTCACAGCGGCGATCCTCGCGCTGACCGAGATCGCGCTTGATGAGCCGGAGCACGACAAAGAGATCGCGCGCTGGTTTTGGCGGCGCTGCACGATCCGCCCGCAGCAGGGCGCGATCCCGTATTACGACGCGCTGGCGCTGTGCGGCTTACGTTTGAAGTCTATTTCGCGTGCGGAACGGGCGACGTATCAACGGATGATCGCGGCGGAGTAATAAAAGCTCCGCACCTCCCTGCGAGGCTTGTCCGATATTCAGCACGGACTCGCCCTCCCTTGCGATAAGCGCCCTCACCCCCTACCCCTCTCCGCTGGCAGAGAGGGGATGATCCGCTTGCGTCTAGGTCTGCGGCGCGGGTCACATGTTTTTGCCCTTCGTCGCTACAACCTGAGCGACCTTGCCCGCCGCCCCATCGCGCGACCGCCCACCACCAGCATGAGCGCGGGCAGCCACACCAGCCCCGCCGCCGTGAAGATCACGCCGTACCATGCCGCCGGATCGCCCGCGTCCGGCAGGCGGGCAAGATTGAATCCGATCACCCCACCCGCGAGCAGGATCAGCGCGCACGCCAGCCAATACAGCGGCGGATCGTTTTCCGCGCCGACGCGCTCCATCAAGGCGACGCCTTTCTTGCGCATGCTGAACCACAGAATCGCCCAAACAAGGATCACGAGTGTGATGATGATCGTGAACGCGGTCGAATCAAAGTGTCCGTTCGCCGCGTGATATGCGCCGTTCAACGCCAGCGCGCCAGAGGCGATCCCGTAGCCTAACGGGGATAATTTATAGGGGGATTTCGCCGCTGGAATCGTTTCGGTCAAGATTGGTGTGCGCGACCGCCAGAACCACCACGCCGCCGCGATTAACACAATGCCCACGCCGCCGATCAGCAGCAAAATCGGGTCAAATGCGGGGGTGATGCCGTATGTCTCCGCGCCTGTGCCCGCGCCGCTCCAGCGTGCCCAACCACCCCATCCCACGCCGAGCAAGCCGAAGAAGATCAGCAGCACTACGCGGCGAACGCGCCCGCGCATGCCGAGCATCATTCCCGCGAACACTGCCAGCGCCAGCAAGCCCATCAAAGGATGCGCGCCCATCACCCGCGTGATCAACGTACGCGGAATGTCGATCAGCGCCATTTGCGGGTTCAACAGGAGCGCGTTGAGCATACCGTACACACCCGCCGCCGCCAGCAAGCCAAAGAAGGACATCACACGGTAGCGCGCCAGCCAATCGAGCGTGAGCGCGGCGAGCGCCCAATACCCGACCGCCAGCAGAATCCACTCCGGGAGCGGACGCGCCAGCGGATCGATCCACACAATGATTTCGGAGCCAAACGCGAACAAGAGCGCGAGGAAGGCGCGCAGCGCAAACACGGCGGATCGGTCGATCATGAGACTCCTCGAACAGGCAAACAATGGGTGATTGTAACGCGCCGCGCGGCGCGATCATGAATTTCCCATCTTGAGCTTAAACCTTGCTCATCTCCCACACGTATCATACGCACCAATAACGTTAGCTCTCGTAAGCATCTATACGGAATTGGGATAGTATGACGGTTCAAAACACGACTCCGCAGCCAGTCACCGACCGCACCGCGCTGAATCTCGGCATTTGGTTCACGGTGATCATCAGTTTGGCAATCATCGCACTCGGCGGTTGGCTCACGCGCTTTGAGTTAGCCACGCCTGACCTCAGCGACGGCTTCTTTTACGAGTGGCAGCTTGCCACCCCGAACTTCTGGAACGCCGCGACCGCGTGGATCGGCTTTGCGCTTCACAACCTGCTGATCTGGGGCGCGACATGGTGGGCGCAAGAACGCTACAGCAAATATACCGGCACGCTCCGCCCCGCCAACTACTGGGCGCTGGCGATCAATGCGGTGTTCATCGTGCTGCATTACGTTCAAACAGCCGTCTTTTATGACGGGATCGCACAGGACTTGCCAAGCTGGACGGCGCAGTTCACGGTGATCATGATGTTGTTTGTCATCATCGCGATGGAAAACCGACGCCGGGGGATGTTCTTCGGCAAAAAGATCAACTTCCGCAAGGAGTTCTACGGCTGGCTGCGGCGCTATCACGGTTACGCTTTCAGCTTTGCGGTGATCTTCACCTTCTGGTTTCACCCGATGGTTCCGACATTCGGGCATATCTTCGGCTTCGTGCATGTGATCCTCGTCATGCTGCAAGGCTCGTTGATGTTCACGAGGGCGCACCTTGATCGCAAGTGGAATTTCCTGCTCGAAATCATCGTCCTGCCGCACGCCGCGATGGTTGCGCTCGGTCAAGGGACGGGGATCGTCTATATGTTCCTGTTCGGCTTCTTGACGATTTTCATCGTCACACAGATGCACGGACTCGGCTTAAAAGCGTGGGTGAAATATCTGTTCGGCGCGGGCTACCTGCTGTCGATCCTGTTCACGTACCTGCTGGTGCGCGCTCCGTATCAAGCGAATGAGATCATCCGCATTCCGGCAATCGAATACCTGATGATCTTCGTGATGTACGGCTTGTGGTGGTTAGGTGCGCGTCTGCTCGGTCAGTTTGGCGGAAAAGCCGTCTTGCAAAAAGAATGGCACGAACCTCAAGCGGCGTAACCCCGCGAACGGCTCCTCACCCCCAACCCCTCTCCAACCTTCGGTTAAAGAGGGGTTGGCGCGTTGCATTCCTCCACAAACGCTATAAAATTACTAACTATGACCACATCTTCCGTCCCACTCGAAAACCCACAGCCGCGCTTGCGATTGTTTCTGTTCGCATTAGCGGCAGTCGCGCTCACGATCACGATCGTGCTGGTTTACGCTTACCTCAGCTTACGCGCCGAAACCGAACAAACCGCACTCACGAGCGCCGAAGCGCAAGCGCGCACCGCCGCTGATCAAATCGACGCCGCATTTGCGGATGTGATGGCGATTGCGGATCGTCTTGCCGACGATCTCTCGGCGGGGGCGTTCCCGTATGATCAAGTGCAGGAGCGGCTGCAAACCGAAGTCACCGAGCGCCCGGATATTGATGGGCTTGCCGTCACGTTTGAACCTTACGTTTACGATCCCGAACTGCGCTTGTATCAGCATTACGTCTACCGGAGCAACGGCGCATTCGATGTCTTGGACGGCGCGACGTATGATTACACCACCCCGCCCGGAACAGACGGCGCGCAGACCGCGTGGTATCACACCCCGCTCGAAAACGGTGCGGTGTGGAATGAGCCATTTTTGGCGACGGGCGCGGGCAAAACCTTGATCGAATACGGCGTGCCGTTCTACCGTACCGGTGCGGAGCGTACCCGCGCAAATGCCGCTGGCATCGTCACGATTGATTATTCGGTTCAGGATATGCGCGCGCTGCTGACCACGCTCGAACTCGGCGCGACCGGCTACGGCTTCGTGATCACGCCGAGCGGAACATTCCTCGCCCATCCAATCGGGGAATACGTCGTCAACCAGTCGATCTACGGCATGGCGGACGAGATGGGAATCGCGGAACTGCGCGCTTCAGCGGATCGCGCGCTGGCGGGCGAACCCGTCCGCATTCGCTGGTTTGATCCGGTCACAGGTGACGAAGCGTGGACATTCTTCGAGCCGCTCCCGTCAACCGGATGGGTGTTAGGCGTTGTGCTCAACCGCACCGAGTTTGAACTCGACGCGCGCGAAAATGCGAATCGCTTGATCGGGATCGCCTTAGCAGGTGCGGCGACGATCTTCTTTTTCGCACTCGTGATCGCGTACCCGCGCGGCTTTTCGACCCGCGAATTGTGGACACTCAGCCTGATCTCGTCGGTGCTGTGCATCGCGCTGATCGTGTTCATCTGGTTGATCACAATCACGCAGCACTCACCAGAAGGTGTACGCATCTCCGACCGCGCCACGCTGGATCGCTTTCTCGAAAATGCGGCGCAGTCGAGCGGCATCGCCGAACCACCAACCGAAATTCCGACCGGCATTCTCATTCAAGCAATGGAATTCCCCGATCCAACGACGGCGCGGATCAACGGCTATATCTGGCAGTCGTATCCGGTTGGTGAAAACATCGATCAAGGGTTCGTGCTGTCCGGTCGCATTGGCGAAGAAGCGACTATCGAAGAAATTCAGCGCACGCGCATTGGCGACCGTGAACTGGTGGTATGGCTGATCGGCGTGAGTTTGATCCAGTCGTTCGATCCGTCGCTGTTCCCGTTTGATGATCGCAACGTCGATGTGCGGATCACGCCGCTCGATCTGGATGCGCATGTTTTGTTGACGCCTGATCTGGAAAGCTACGACTTGATCAACCCGCGCCTGCTCCCCGGATTGGATTCGACCGTCACGGTGTTGAATTGGTCGCTGCAATCGAGCTATTTCAGCTTCCGGCAGCCAGATTTAGGGACGACGCTTGGCGTGCCTGTGCGCGGTGCGTCCACGCCGCTGCCTGAACTCTATTTTACGGTGAATACGCAGCGCGGCTTCATCGGTCCGTTCATCGCGTATCTGCTGCCCGCCGTCGTCGGCTTGCTGATGCTGTTTGCGTACCTACTCAATGAGCGGAGCATCGGCGATAAAGAAGAAATCACATCGGCGCTGAACTTTGGCGCGGCGCTGTTCTTCGTGTTCGCGGTCTTGCATACGTCACTGCGCGATAACATCGGCGCAACCGGGTTGACGTATTTGGAATACCTGTATGTGATGCTCTATGTGGCGGTCATCAACGTGGCGGCGAATGCGTTCGTCGTGGTGCGCCGTCCGGGTTGGATGATGGTCAGCTTCCGCGAAAACTTGATCGTGAAGGTGCTTTACTTCCCCTTATTCACGGGGGCGCTCTTGATCATCACCTTGATCGTGTTCATGCGCTGAACCAGCGGCGCAGTTGTAACTTTCTTTACATTAGGTCAAAAACGAGGTATACTGGGTAACACTTAAGGTATTTTCATCTGATTTGATGACACTTGTTGATTGCGCGCTACTCCTGAGCGTTCATTCATAGCATCCTCGTTCATCATTTATGCCCCACAGGTCAAACTCCCACCCATTCGGGTTGTGTCAAGCAGTCGTTCAAGTTTGTAGGACGAGAAAACAGCGGGGTTATCCTGTCTCGAAAACTCTATATCGGCAATCTACCCTTCAACACAACCCAAACTCAACTGCGTGAACTGCTTTCGAAAGCGGGTGAAATCACAGATGTATATCTGTCGAAGAACCGCTATACATCGAAATCCAGCGGTTTTGCCTTCGTAGAGATGGTGAACGAAGCGGCGGCGATCAAAGCCGTCGAGCTTTTTCATGGGCATCGTATCTCTGAACGGTCTTTGACTGTACAGACGATCAACCCCGCCAGTTCGTCGGAATGGAAAGGCACGCTCAACACCGTTGTTTTTCGCAAATCGCCGCCTGAGGTGGAAGCGAGTCCAAATGACGACGGAAAAAATTAAACCGCTCACCTACTTGGAGTGGGTCGCCTTGAGTACGCTTTACCAGCATCAGGATCGGGTTTCGAGTCCGGTGCGTTACGTGGGACTTCCCGCAACGATACGCGCCCTCATCGCCCATGAGCCGCCCTTGGCACAGTGGGTCGGTAAGCAGTCCGATAATCAAATCCATATCACAACCGAAGGTATCGCTGCGTGGGAAGCCTCGCGCAGCGGTTGATTCGCAGTATGCATCCGCAAAAACCAGTTGAACAGAAAAAGGATACTCCAATGGGCACAATTCTTCTTGTGCGTAATCTATCGTATGACGTGACACCCGCGCAGCTTCAGGAACTCTTCTCCAGCGCCGGAAAAGTCTCGGATATCTATTTGGTGACGGATCGCTGGACGGCGACGCCGAAAGGCTTCGGGTTTGTGCAGATGACGACTGAAGCGGCGGCGAAAAAAGCAGCGCGGCTTCTCCACGATACAAGCTGGTTGAACCGGACGCTGCTGGTGCGCGAAGCAACTGAAAACGATCTACGAATGGGTGGCATCACCCCCGGACAAAAGCTCGGCGCGACTGTCAGCGAGTAGCGACATCCCGATAATGTTAGCGCTGTTGGTTTAGAGTGAGGAATTTAGTAATGCCAACGATTAACCCGCACCTGCAAAAGCGTTTTAAGCTCACCCTACATGATGGTCAGCCCGAAGTGCTGGTCGATGCGACCGTCGGCGGGAATCTCATCATGTGCTGCCCGTTGTGTGGATGCAGTCACCAGATCACGCAGGTCGATCCTGACCAACCGTATACACCGCTGTGTCAATCGCTTCCGTTGATGTTCAAAGTTCAGCGCGCCACATGGCTGAAGCTGTTTCCGGAAGTCACCCCTTTCACGACACTTCACCTTGTCAGCGAACAGGTCTGAGGCACGAAAACCCGATGAGCAAATCGCTTGATGAGTTATCCCCGAAGAAACTTCAAGAACTCGAAGTGCTGACCGAGCAGCTTTTGAACGCGATGAAGCGCACACCGCTCCAGCATGAGCCGATCTTTGATGAGCTTTTCCGCCTCGAAGCGCAGTTGAGCCGCATCCGCCGCACCCGTTTTGATGAGGCAAATCCAACCTTCACAACCTGAGGGGCGCGTTGGCTGCGCCCCACTTCGCGGCATTCAAAGTTATTCCATCTCGTGATCGACCACTGGCAAACGCGGATCGATCCCGCTCCATGTCTTTTTGACCCAACTGAGCGCCGGATCATCACACGCGGCGAGTGACTGCGCCGACCCTGCAAGGAAGTTCAAGTAGTACGTCGTGTAGCCAAAGCCGCTCACAACCGGGTGATAGCCTTCCGGCACAAGTATCGAATCATGGTTGTGAGTCAGCATCACGGCGTCAATCGAGCGCGAATCGTTGTAGACGCGCTGGTAGGCAAATCCGTCTTGCGGCGCGATCTTGTAAAAGTAAATCTCTTCCAAGTCCGCTTCCAGCAGGTTGCCGTCCGCGTCCTCGCGGTGAACATCATGTTTATGCGGCGGGTAGCTCGACCAGTTGCCGGACGGCGTGTAGACTTCGACGCACACGATCCGGTGACACGGAAACCCCGGCGGGATGATGCTGTTGATCTGGCGCGAGGCATTGCCGCCGCCGCGTAACTCGATCTTGCTGTCGGCGGGGGTGATCAAGCGCGGTTGAAAATCGCGGTCGGTCGGAACCCAACACGACGCGACCTCGAATCCGTCGCTCAACGGCTCAAGCGTGAACGCGGTGTGACGCGGCAGATAGAGCGCATACGGCATCCCGCTGAACACATTCGGGCGGCGTCCAACGCTCTCATACACGCTGTCCCCCACCTGAATCCGACACACGCCCCCCAGAATCACATGCGCCCATTCCGCCTCCCCCGTTTCGCCGCTCCATGTCTCGCCTTTGTTCAATCGGCGGGCTTGCATGTTCAAGAATTCCCATCCGGCTTGCTCGGCTGATACTTCGGCAAAAACGCCAGTTTTCCCGCTGTCTTTCGATTTGATCAACATCGTATCTGCCGTGTAGTTCATGTGCTTTCCTTTGGGATAGAAAAATCGGTCATCAACGCGCGTTATTCGTCCAATAGGCAGTTTTTGGGGAAATCGTCGCGGGTGATCTCAGCGGTTGGGCAGCGATCACGTTCTGACGGCGGGCGATCCAACGCGCAAGCATGAGAATGGCGCGGATGAGCGCGAACATCACGACCCCATAGCCGATCAAGCCGAAGATCAAGCGCAGCAGCCCCGGTGACTGGAACACCATCGACGTGAGCGATAACAGGAACGTCAGCCCGCCATCCATCGCGCCAAAGACCAGCGGAAACACGATCACTGACCAATCCGAATCATCAAGCAGCGGAAACGAAACGATCACCACGCCGATCAGCCCAAAAAACATCACCGCCTGAAGTGCGCCGAGCATGTTGCGCGCTCCGGTAGGCGACTTTGCCAACAGTGAGGCGAGTATCCCCATTGCACTCGCCAGCGCCGCGCCGAACAGCGGCAGCACCAACGATGCGTTGACCACCACCAGCACAATCACCAACACAATCTCGTCATTCAAGCGTGTGCCGGGAAACTGCGTCAGCGCGGCGGCTGTCAGCCATGAAACGCCCATCAAGCGCGGGATCAGCATCTTGCGCCACTCCCGCCACAGCATTTGCATGGTTCCCGCCCACTTGCCCATGATCAGATGACGGGTATCCAATCCGGTCAAGACGAGCAGTTCCCATGTGCGGCTGAGCCGCTCACGGGCAATCGCGCCGCTGCCGCCGGAAAAAGCTTGCGACAGTGCCAGAAAATACTGGGCGGGAACCAAGAAAGTCAGCGCCAACGTCGCCACGTTGATGATCCCATCCCACACGGTGAGCACATCGGCTGTGCCTTGGTAAAACCACTCCGGATGATCAAGGATGACCGGACGGAGCAGCGCCAGCACCACCGCCCCCAACACGATCCCCGGTACAAGTGCGGTTTGCCAGCGCCCATTTCGACGCTTAAGTGTCCGCTGTTGATGCCGCCGTTCCACCCGCCCGACCGGGCTTTCCACCCATCGCTTGAGTCCCAGCAAGCCGTTTAGAACCCCGCTGTCCGCAAATACGCGAGGCTGGCGGGCAGTTCGTTGAGATACTGCGCGGCGCGTGATGCGTTGCTGCCCGGTTCGCCGCACGCCAGCACCACCCACCCGTCGTAATTGATCGCCTTAAGCGCGGACGCCGCTTTCTCAAACGGCAGGAATCCCTGCCCCGGCAGACGACGGTTGTGATCCGCAAGATGAACGTGGCGAATCCATTCGGCATGATCCGTGATCGCCTGCATCATGTCGGCTTCTTCAAGCGCCATGTGGTACGTATCCGCCGCGATCTTGATCTTGGGATGGTTGATGCGCTTCGCGGGTGCGGCGGCTTGCTCAAGGCGGTTGAACAAATGGGATTCGTAGTGATTCACCGGCTCGATCAACAGCATCACACCTATCGCATCGGCATAATCCGAAAGTCCGCGAAAGTGCATATGCAGCATTTCGGTTTCGAGTTCCGCCGCCGTCATCCAAGGGGAAAGATCGGGCATCAGTGGGCTGTAAAAATGCGGCACAAACACAACCCCCGCCGCGCCCATATCCGCCGCCGCCATGATCGAGGTACGCAGTTCTTCGAGCGCGGCTTCGCGGGTGAGATAATCAGGATCGAGGATGCGTCCCTGCCGCCCGTGATTGACCATTGCGGGCTTGAGTCCGGTACGGTCGGCGGCTTCGACGATCTGCTCGACGCGCGAATCAATCCCGCGTCCCCAAAACTCGATCCCCTGAACACCGAGCGCTTTCGCTTGTTCAAACTTTTCGATCACGCTGCGCCCCGGCAGCATATCCTCTTGAATGGCTATCCGCATGTGATCCTCTATGCCTTGCTTGAAATTGGTGATACGCTTCTACAGAGGATTATACAAGGTTGAGCGATGGCGGCAGCGCAGCTTTTTCCAGCTTATGCCGAGTTGGTCGAGTAGATACTCGACCAACTCAGTGCGGACGACATTCTTACGTTTCGCGCATCCGATGAAGCGCAAGCACGCGCCCGCACACTGCTCGAAAAGAATAATGCAGGAACGCTGACAGCGGGCGAGTCAGCCGAACTCGATCAAATGCTTCAGGTCGAGCGCTTGGTAAGTGTCCTAAAGGCAAGGGCGCTGGCAGCGAAAAAAGCATCGTGACCGTTGTCTCTGATTTGACTCGGGATCAAGTGCGTTTGCGCGCCCACAATCACTGCGAATACTGTGGCAAATCACCTGCCACCAGTTTTCATGGATTCCACGTTGATCACCTTAATCAAACTCCGTCGGCAGGTCAGGCGAACGCAGATGCTCGAACCAGCGGTGAAGCTGCCCCGCCGTCACCCGTGCAGTGGATAACTCAAGCCTATCAATCTCGCCTTCGCTGAACCACCGCGCCTCCCCGGACTCACTGTTCTCCGGGTGAATTGTCTGCTCGTCGCTAATCAGTTCACAGCGGAAGAATGCCTTGTAGGCATGAAACAAAAACGGCGGGTGTGGGTGCTTGTTCCGGTCGTACAGCGCCATCAGCTTGACGGCGCGCACACGATACCCGGATTCTTCCCACACTTCGCGGACGACGGACTCCGACGCCGATTCGTTCACATCTGCCCAACCGCCGGGAAGCGTCCAATGCAGGTGATCGAGTTTTTCTTGAACGAGCAGAATTTGTTCGTCTTTAAAGACGACACCGCGCACGTCGGTTTTGGGCGTGGTATGCCCCGCTTGCGCCGCATACAGCGCTTGAATCTGCGCAAACGCGGCGACCGAATCGGCTTGCGCGGCGGCGATGATCTCGGCGGCAATATCGCTCACTTCTTGGTAGCGTTCCCGATCAAACGGGTGTTGAAAGCTTTCGGCGTAGTAAATGCCGGATTGTGCGACTGCCTGTAGGCGCTGCGCCCAATCGAGCCAATTGGGAATCGGCATCCCCGAACTCCTTGATGATGTGCGGCGGCTGAAAATGCCGCGCTTGACATCATTATAGGACACGCAGTCGGGGGCAAACCGTTCAGAACAACAGCGCATTGAACGGCAAAGAGCGCAGAGTAAAGGCTTTATCCTCTGCGCTCTTTGCGGTTTAGGTTTTTTACGGTTGATTAACGCGGGAAGGTGTACCGCACCGTGTACGTGATCACGACTTCTTGATCCGGCGCGACATTGGCGCGGAATTCAATCGTATTGCTGTCAAGCTGGGTGTACGGCAGTGACGAACTGATGATCTCCCAGTTTGACCAGCGGAACAGATGCTCAGGCACGCGGATTTCGACCGTTTCATCGTCTTTGCGGCTGCGCAGCGTAATCTCGTAGGTTTCTTCCAGCACATCCGAACCGAAGTAGAGATAGTCGGTTTGCACGCGCTCACCTACCAAATCGAAGGCGCTGCCAAGCATCAGGCTTACCGTTTCGCCTTCTGGCGTGTGATTGATCGTGCTTTCACCGATCAGCACAGGCGCGCCGTCCACATCTTCTTGGAATACGCGCATCCGACCCGCCGGAAGATCAGCCCCTAAGCCGCCGTCGTCATCGGTCGTAAATTCCAGCCACGACTGCACGGTGGTAACGCCTGAAACCCCGTAATACTGATCGTAAATCGGAGAACCGCCGTAATACGGGTAGCTCCCCTCGTAGACAAAATAGGTGGTCGCGGGGATGCCCGCGCCGCTCACGAATTCGACCTGTTTGGTCTCGCGGTTTGCGACCGTGACCGGGCGACCGATCTCGTACAGCTTATATTCGCTGATATCGCGCTGTTCAACGGCGGGCGCGGGTGGGGCAATCGCATCCATCGCATACTCAACCATTTCCATCCGCAGTTCTTGATCGTAAATGCGGTTGACATCCCCGGCGATCAATTTGACGTTCGCATCGGTGAAGGTTGCGCCGCTGGTATTCGTCAGCGTGATCCAACCGTTCAGGTCAAGCAGCGTGTTATCCGGCGAAAGCAGCACATTGTAATCTGCCGTCCAGTTCAAGCCGCCGGTCAGGTAGGTAAGCTGTACCAACTGCTCACCCGCAGTCGGGCTGCTGATCAGCCAGCGGAGCGTGGGGCGCGTGATCAAACCGCCGGGAAGATTGGGGAAGCGCAGATCGCGGATCGCATCGGGAACGATCGTGATCACCTGACCGTCGTCCATTTGCAGAATGATGCCGCCATACGACGCAAGCAGAATACCCTCATACGTCGTGCCATCGGTGAGCACAACCGTGATCCGCTGATCGATGTAGCGCGAAACCAGCGCATCGGCGCTGACCAGATCGAAAGCATAATTCTGTTCGATCACACTGGTGAGCGGATCGGTTAAGCTGACGAACGTCACCGACGTGGGATCGATGCCGGAGGCGACATCGGTAAAATCAATGCGATTTTCGCCTTCCACAAACGAAAACATGCGCCGATCCTGCACCAGCGCCGTCCCTTGATTATAAATTGCCAGCGAAACACCGGGTTCAAACGTGAATTCCGGGGTGGCGGTGTCTTGTGCCGAAACACCAAACGCGCCTGTCAAAACCATCACACACGCAATGAGACTGAATATCCACAGCTTTTTCATGAGAGTGTCTCCTGTGATCCGTTACAGGCAAGACGTTCGCACACCGAGATTTGTTCCCGCTTATAGAATCGGATCGGTATCCTGTGGGGATGGATGCAGCGGAATATGCACGGTAAAGGTGCTGCCCTTCTCTAACTCGCTTTCCACGTCAATACTCCCGCCGTGCAAGGCGACCACGCGCCGGACGATGGACAGCCCCAAGCCTGCCCCGCTCCCTTCAACGCGGCTGGTATGTTCGCCTTTGAAGAACGGGGAAAAAATGTGCGCGCGGTCTTCCGCCGAAATCCCGATCCCCGTGTCTTGAATGGCGGCGTGAATCTGATCATCAGCGTACCCGGTGCGGATCGTCACATGCCCATGAAGCGGCGTATACAAGAGCGCATTTTCGAGCAGTGCCGTAAAGCATGCGCCGAGGTAGTACACATCGCCTTCAAATTCAGGCATATCGGGCGCGAACTCGCACGCAATTTGAATCTGACGCGCGGCGCGCAAACGCTCAAGATGTTCAACGGCGTGGGTAAGCAAATTGTTCGCGCTGACCGTCTCCCAATGCGGGGTCATCCCCGCTTCTAAACGCGAAATCAATTGCAGATCATCGATCATGCTGTCGAGCTTATGCACCTGTTCTTCGATCTTTTGGGCGCGGGCGCGCACGAATTCAGGATCACCGCTGCGCATGATCAAATGCAAGTTGATGTTGATCACCGACAGCGGCGTGCGCAGATCATGGGCGGTGATGCGCCCCAACTGCGTGAGGATGCTCACTTTTTCACGCTGGGCGTGCAGTTCTAATTCCTGCTTTTGAATCCGTTGGCGCTCGGTGATATCGCGCAGCATGCTCAAAATATGCAGTGGATTCCCGTCGCGGCCACGGATCATCGCGACATTCACCTCTGCCGGAAACGTCGATCCATCCTTGCGACGAAACGTGCGAACGTAGATCGGCATAGCTTCGCCGCTCAACATCCGTTCCAGCGTGAGCCGCGTCGCAGGCTGTTCATCTGGCACAACCAGATCGCGCATATCCAGCTTGAGCAGTTCTTCAGGAGAATAGCCAAACATGCGAACAGCGCTGGCGTTCACCGCAAGGTGACGCATATCAAGCCCGATAAAAAAGACGGCATCGCTGCTCTGCTCGAACAAGGCAGAATAGCTCATCCACGCTGCATCAACCGTGTATTGAACGTCCGACAAGTTCGCGCGCGGCTCGTTTCCCCTATCTTCAGCTAAACTCATTCGCATTATCCGCGTTACGTGCTAGAGCTGTGATGAAGCGACATCGTGATGACGATTATGATTCCCAACATTATCAATCATATTCAAAACAGCAGTAGAATGCGTGGAGATTTGGAATTTTCGATCATCAGCTTCGTCTACAGTAGGGATTTTCATAATAAATTCACAAAAACGTTTCACAAAAATGACTACAATCTCTGTATGATTTATCACCCGTTATTGAAGGAACGCTCATGAAGGCACTTATCGTCGAGGATGATCAACAATCGCAGCAGCTCTACATGCGCACGCTTGTAAAACTTGGTTTTGACGCCTTCGCCGCAAACTCGCTTGAGGAAGCCCGCCAACTGTTGGAAGCGCACACGTTTGAAGTGATGTTGTGTGATATGCGCGTGCAAAACGAGCGCGGGATCGACCTGCTCAGCGATTATCACACCCAATTGGAAGAGAAGCGCACGCGCGTCTTCGTCGTATCAGCGGAACAACGTTTCGAGCCGGAAGTGACGGCGATGAACTACGGCACGTTTGTCACAAAACCGATTGCCCCATCAACGCTGTCCCGCATTATCGTTCGCGCATTAGGCAGCCGCTAAACTGCCTCAATCAATAGTTTCCTCTTCCTCACCGACCCCCGCACCCTGCAAGCGTCGATACGTTGCTTGCAGCGTGAGTGCATCCGCCACATGGAAGGGTTCAGGCGCTTCGACCGCAATCGTTCCTTCGCAGCCATAATCGAGCAGCGCGGATAACAAATCACGATAGCGAAAATCAGCTTCATTCAGCGGAAGGTGCTGCTTCTCGCCCTTTTTCGTGTATTCGATGCCGCTCATGTGGCAGTGCATCTGTTTGATCCCGTGATCGCCCAGTTCACGATTGATCAATTCGAGCGCGGCGCTGAATTCCTCGTAGCTGTTAAACGTGCCATCGCCGCGCCGGGCGTGTAAGTGCGCCCAGTCAATCGCGGGCAGCACGCCGGGAACTTCAGCCGACAACCGGACGCATTCTTCCAGATTGCCGAACATCGCAGACTTTCCCATCGTTTCCGGGCGAAGATAGACATCAACGCCTTCGGCGCGCAAAATCCCCGTGATCTCGATCATTTTCGCTTTCGCGCGTTCGTAGACGATCTGCGGGTCTTGAGAGTGATAACTGCCGGGATGAAACACAATATCCCGCGCCCCGGCAAGATACCCCTTGCGCGCCGCCGCGAGTAAACGCTCGTCGCTTTTGCGCATTAGGTCATCAGTTTGGCTGTTCAAGTTGATAAAGTACGGTGCGTGAATGCTCAAGCTGATTTTGCGCTCAACTGCCACCGCTTTGATCTGCGCGCATGTTTCGTCGGTAACGCGCACACTCTGCACCCATGCGATCTCTAAGTGCCCGAAGCCGAGTTCTTTCATATGGCGGATTGCGTTGGGTGTCCCACCGGGGGCGGGTGTTGTCGGGGGAGCGCCGACCGTCCCGAAGCGCATCAGGTCTTTATATGCGGGTGCTGCCAAAAGAATACCTCGTGATCCAGTTGTCTTGAGAAGCGTTTATTTTAGCTCATTTGTCTCAAAAGCGTGATTCCATCGGGAATCAAAAAGGGCGGTGTCTGTGCGACACTGCCCTTGATCGAGAACGCTGCTTAAAGCGCCACTGCGTTCGCCGGAATCCAGACCGAATTCGCTTGGCACGCGATCCACACCTGCGCGAAATCGCCGCTGAACTGCGAAATCCACCACGTACCGGCGGGCAGCGCAAACGTGGTCTGCGCGCTCAGGTCGGCGGCGTAGAACGTCGGCGCACCGGCGTGAGTTTCTAAAAAAGTGTATACAATGGCGCGCTGCCCCCATTTGGACGTTCATCACCAGCCGATGCGCCAACTTTTTAAGCATATTCACCTTTGCCGTAAGCCCTCCACCTAAGGTAAACTTGCACATTATGTCGTAACATTCCACCATTTTTTGCTGCACAACTGAGGAAGAATCCGGGACATTTCGATTCTCGGAAGGCATGAGGAGACCCAATGGCTGTGGAACAGTCCACAACGTTGAGCCGGGAAACCCTGCTCGACTGGTACTATCAGATCGTCCTGATCCGGCAGTTTGAAGAACGCTGCGATGCGCTCTATAAAGATCACAAGATCACCGGCGTGTATCTACACCTGTACAGCGGTCATGAAGCGGTCGGCGTGGGCGCGCTTGCCGCGCTCGGCACAGACGATCATGTGATTACTGCCTACCGCGATCACGGGATCGCGCTGGCGCGCGGCGTGGATGCCAAGCCGCTGATGGCGGAAATGATGGGCAAGCGCACCGGCGTGAGCGGCGGCAAAGGCGGCTCGATGCACCTTGCCAGCCGCGCGCATAACTTCTGGGGCGGCTACGCGATTGTCGGCGGGCATTTCCCGCTGGCGACCGGAATCGCGCTCAAAGTCCGCTACATGAAAGAACCCAACGTCGTCTTATGCTTTATGGGCGACGGCGCGACCAACAACGGCTACTTCCATGAAGCCGTCAATATGGCGGCAGTGTGGGATTTGCCTGTGATCTGGTTGATCGAAAACAACCTCGTCGGCATGGGCACGCGCATCGAAGATTCGAGCGGTCAGCCGCAGCTTCACAAACGCGCCGCCGCTTACGGAATCAAGGATGGCGGACGTATCGACGGTCAAAACGTCGTCGAAGTTCACGAAGCCGTTGCACAAGCCGCCGCCTACGCGAAGAAAAAAGGTCCTGTGCTGCTGGAAGCACTCACCTACCGTTATGCGGGTCATGGGGTGAGCGATAAGCAGTACAACGTCCGCGAAGACCTTGCCAGCGAACTCAAACAGTGGCAGGACGCGCGCGACCCGATCAATGTGCTGCGCGGCATTATCAAGACCAGCTACCCCGGCGCAGAAGCGGAACTCAAAGCGCTGGAAGACCGCGCCGATGGTGTGGTCGAAGAAGCGGTCACATTCGCGGACGAAAGCCCTGTCCCCACCTACGAAGACTTGATCAGCAACGTGTACGTCGGGCGTTCGCCCCTCGACTGAATCCAACGAGGTTAAACCGGATGGCAGAAAAGAATATCTCGATGCGCGACGCGCTCCGCGATGCGCTGCGTGAGGAAATGATCCGCGATGAACGGGTGTTCATCATGGGTGAAGAAGTCGGGCGCTGGCAGGGGACGCACCGCGTCACACGCGGCTTTTATGAAGAATTCGGCGCGGAACGAGTGCGCGATACCCCAATCAGCGAAATGGCGATTGCAGGCGCGGCGGTTGGTGCGGCGATGGCGGGTTTGCGCCCCGTCGCTGAACTCATGACGATCAACTTCGCGTTTTTGTCGCTGGATGCGATGGTCAACCACGCGGCGAAAATTCACTATATGTTCAACGGTCAGTTCACTGTGCCGTTGGTGTTCCGCGCCGCGACCGGATGGGGTAATCAAGCGACCGCCACGCATTCGCACACGCCTGAGGCGATCTTCGCGCACTTCCCCGGCATGTATGTCGCCATGCCCTCGAATGCCCGTGATGCAAAAGGCATGCTCAAGGCGGCGATCCGCGACGATAATCCGGTCTTATTCAGCGAAGTGATCGCGTTGTATCCCAAGCCGTCACTCGTACCGGATGATGCTGATTTTGTGCTGCCGATTGGTAAAAGTGATGTCAAGCGCCCCGGCAGCGATGTCACGATCGTATCGTTCGGGCGGGGCGTTGAATGGTCGCTCGAAGCAGCAAAACAGCTTTCCGAAAAAGACGGGATCGAATGCGAAGTCATCGACTTGCGCTGGCTGCGTCCGCTCGATCTCGACCCGGTTTATGAGAGCTTCAAGAAGACCAACCGCTGTGTAGTGGTCGAAGAATCGCTGCCGATGTACAGTGTAGGCAGTGAAGTAGCAGCGCGGCTGCAAGAAGCGGCATTCGATTATATGGATGCCCCTGTGCGCCGCGTCAGCGCGATGGATGTGCCGCTGCCGTTCGCACGCGACATTGAATTGATGGCACTGCCGAGCGCCCAGAAGGTGATAACCGCAGTGAGAGAGGTACTAGGCTGATGGCTGACGCGATCAAGATGCCCGATCTCGGATCGGGGACAGAAGATGGCACGCTGCTCAACTGGCTGAAGCAGGTCGGAGACAAGATCAATCCGACGGATGTGATTGCCGAAGTCGAGAGCGACAAAGCGACCGTCGAAATTCCGGCAGGGGTGAGCGGCACGATCACCCAATTGATCGGGCAGCCGGGTGAAGTGCTCAAAGTGGGCGCGATCATCGGCTACGTTGGCGCATCGGGCGAAAAACCGGGTGCGGACGATGCCAGCGCCGCACCGCTCCCCGCCGCCGCCGAACCAACCCAGACCAGCAGCAACGGCACGGCAGCAGCACAGCCCGCGC
>JBGSVJ010000015.1:0-37214 GCA_041753015.1 Anaerolineae bacterium | reverse complement strand
GTGACCTACATGACCGAGCGTTTGCATCAGTCGTTGGATTATCTCACACCGGCGGAGTTTGAGTTGGCGGCAGGCTCTCAAGCGTGCTACCCTACCTTATCTCCGGTCTAATTCCTTCCAGAAAAACCGCCGCACTACAATTCGACCAATAAAATTGTTTCCTCTGGGTTTAGCCATTTCAAGTCAATGTGTTCGAGTTCGAGCATAAGTGAGAACATTCCTATAACTGTTTTGTAGGGCGATTCATGGCAGAAACGATCCAATATTGAAATTCTTGTATGAAACCTATTACGAATCCGCATTAAAAAGCAATAGACGAAAAACATACCTGACATAAACGATGTTCAGTGAATCACGAAAGTGCTTATTCCCTCTGTCTAAGAGGGTTCGCGGAACGACGCTTTTGCCCCGATATACTGCTCCTCACCCCCAACCCCTCTCCAACTTTCGGTTAGAGAGGGGAGAAAAACAGTGCGTTGCTCCCCCTCTCTATCGCTTGCGATGGAGAGGGGTCGGGGGGTGAGGACAGTCCGTGATTCACTGATATTGAAATTGTGTACTCGAAAAGGCAAGGTTGCCCCCATGAGCGATGCGTGCGCTAGAATTACGGTGCATAAATAGGGACACACAATCGGATTATCGGCAACACCTGCTTAGTGGAGGAATATGATGGGCATTTTGTTTAAGGGCGGGACAGTCGTCACTGCCAGCGATATGTTCGCGGCGGATGTGTTGGTCGAAGGCGAGACGATCAGCACGATTGGCGCAGCCATCGATCCGCACGGGCATCAGGTGATCGACTGCGCCGGGAAATATCTTTTGCCGGGTGGAATCGATGTGCATACCCATCTTGATCTGCCGTTTGGTGGCACGTACAGCAACGATGATTTTGATGTGGGTCACAAGGCGGCGGCGTTCGGCGGCACAACAACTCACATCGACTTCGTGATCCAGCCGAAGGGCGGCTCACTGCACGACGGGCTGAAGATCTGGCGTGAGAAATCGAAGCCCGCCCAGATCGATTACGCCTTCCACATGGCAGTGACCGATCTCACCGACGCGGTGATGGAAGAAATTCCGTCAATGGTCGCGGAGGGCATCACCAGCCTGAAATTATTCATGGCGTACAAGAACGTATTTCAGGTTGACGACGCGACGCTGTACAAGGCGATGAGTCAGGCAGCAAAGCACGGCATGATCGTGATGGTGCATGCCGAAAACGGCGATGTCGAAGCGCAGTTGACCCCGGCGCTGCTCGCTGCTGGTAAGACCGATCCGGTCTATCATGCGTCATCACGTCCGCCGGAAATCGAAGGCGAAGCGACCAACCGCGCCGTCGTAATGAGCGGTTTGACCGGATGCCCGCTGTATGTCGTGCATATGACGTGCGAACCCTCGATTCAGGCGCTCCAGCGTGGGCGTGCGCTCGGCTACCCGGTGATGGGCGAAACGTGTGTGCAGTATTTCTTCCTCACCGTCGATGAACACCTCGCGCAGCCGAATTTTCACGGCTCGAAGTTTGTGTGTTCGCCGCCGATCCGCAGCAAACACGATCAACAGGTGTTGTGGCGTGCGGTCAAGGACGGCACGCTTCAGGCGATCAGCACGGATCACTGCGATTTCTGGTTTGACGGTGGCAAAGGTCCTTGGCAGGAATGGTCAAAGGCGCACAACGGCGGAAACTGGGTCGAATACGAAAAACAAGACCCGTCCTACCGCCGCCCCGGTAAAGAACTGGGACTCGGTAACTTTGCCAGAATCCCGAATGGACTCCCAGCGATTGAAGATCGCATGATGATGATTTGGCACGAGGGCGTGAACAGCGGCAAGATCAGCCCACAGCGCTTTGTCGAAGTCAACAGCACAAATCCGGCGCGCATCTTCGGCATGTACCCGAAGAAGGGCGCGATCATGGTCGGCGCGGATGCTGATATTCTGGTATGGGACCCGAACAAAGAACACACGATCAGCGCCAGCACCCATCACATGCGGGTTGACTACAACCTGTTTGAAGGAACAACCGTGCGCGGGGTTCCGGTGATGGTATTCTTGCGCGGCAAAAAACTGGTGGACGGCAGTGAGTGGTACGGCACAAACGGCAGCGGTCAGTACGTCGCACGCAAACCGCACGCGCCTGTGATCTAAACAATCTCCGCATTCCCCTCTCCAGCCTTCGGTTAGAGAGGGGAAATAAGTAGGGGCGCACCACGATGCGCTTGTACAAACTCGGTGCTAATCGAGGTGTGTGCCTTTCGCACCCCACTTGCACTCATAGACCGTGCCGGGGTGAACATCGGGATTCGGGTTTTCGATCTGCCGCACGACAAAAATCTCATCGGGGTGCTTGAAGCGGGCGACCATACCCCAGATGAAGCCGTAAATCGCGTCTTCAGGGTTCGGCGTGTTGTGATAGACCCAGTAGTGATTGGGTCCCTTTTCTTCGATGAAATAGCCTTCTTCTTCGGGAATATTGCGCAAATTCAGGTGATGCACCGCGTTCAAGATGTGGAGCGCCTGCGGAATACTGGTGATTTCCGGCGGCATGAGGGCTTTTTCGACCGCTTTGCGCCCGAACGCGACCAGCGCCGACTGTGAACCGGGAAGCTCGCTCAATTCTTTCAGCGTATCCATCCATGCTTGATGCGGATACCATTTTTCGGGGTCGATGGTTTCCAGTCCGTGTTTCGGCAAAAGCGGCATAATCATGTCCGCTTCTAAGTTTTCGACAAAGGATAAAACGATCTGTCCGACGACGAGCGCTTCGGGCGTTCCCGCGACAAAGGACTTTGCGACATATTCCGCCATACAACACCTCCAAAAGTGCTATTAGTAGACGTATCTTTATACTAAAGGCGACTCTGGCGATAAAGCATAAAGATCGTAAATGATTTTTCAATGGAACGACAACTATCACCCTACGCACACGATGAACCAATGTCTTAATCTCCCCGTATAATCGAAACAGAACATCGTGGAGATCGTGCACTTACGCGGCAAGAACTTGGTGGACGGCAGTGAGTGGTACGGCACAAACGGCAGCGGCAGTACATCGCACACACCTGTGATCTAGACAAAAGGGACGGGCGGCTCGTGAGCCGCCCCGCATCGATACCGCAGGATTCTAGTCGAAGTAAGTGCCGTCCACGCCCCACTTGCACTGGTAGACCGTGCCGGGGTGAACATCGGGATTCGGGTTTTCGATTTGCCGCACGACGAACGCCTCATCCGGGTGTCTGAAGCGGGCAACCATGCCCCAGATAAAGCCATAAATAACGTCTTCAGGGTTCGGGGTGTTGTGATAGACCCAGTAGTGATTGGGTCCCTTTTCTTCGACGAAATAGCCTTCTTCTTCGGGAATATTCCGTAAATTCAGGTGATGCACCGCGTTCAGGATGTGGAGCGCCTGCGGAATGCTGGTGATCTCTGGCGGCATGAGGGCTTTTTCGACCGCTTTACGACCAAACGCGACCAACGCCGACTGCGAACTGGGCAGCTCGCTCAATTCTTTCAGCGTATCCATGCATGCTTGATGAGGATACCATTTTTCGGGGTCGATGGTTTCCAGTCCGTGTTTCGGCAAAAGCGGCATAATCATGTCCGCTTCCAAGTTTTCGACGAATGACAGGACGTAATGTCCGGCGATGAGCGCTTCTGGCGTTCCAGCGACATAGGGCTTTGCGACATATCCCGCCATGTAACACCTCCAAGAGTGCCATTAGTGGACGTATTCTGATACTAAAGGCAACTCCGGTGGCGATTCATAAAGATCGTAAATGATTTGTCAACGAAGCGACAACTATCACCCTACATGGTGAACCAATGTCATAATTTCCTCTATAATCGAAACAGAACTTCGTGGAGAAGGAAGGTACGCCATGAGCGACACGGCGCAGTTCACCCCGCTTGAGTTTCCTCGCCTTGAGCCGGAGGAGCAGATCGCGCGGTCACGCGCATTTTATGAGGAGATGAAGCACCGCCGCACCGTGCGTACTTTTTCGCGCGATGCCGTGCCGTTTGAATTGATCGAGAACGCGATCAAGACAGCGGCAAGCGCACCAAGCGGCGCAAACCAGCAGCCTTGGACGTTCGTCGTCGTCGGCAGCGCGGCGATCAAGCGGCAGATCCGTGAAGCCGCCGAAGCGGAAGAACGCGAGAATTACGCCAGCCGGATGACTCCTGAATGGCTCGGAGCGGTTGCCCCGATGGGGACGGATTGGCACAAGCCGCACTTGGAAGATGCGCCATACCTGATCATCGTGTTCATGCAGCCGTATGGCTTGCGCGAGGACGGCGAGAAAATCAAGCATTACTATGCAACCGAGTCCGTCGGGATCGCAGTGGGCATGCTGTTGGCGGCGCTGCATCACTGCGGGCTGGCGACACTCACGCACACGCCGAATCCGATGAGCTTCTTAAGCGAAATCCTCCAGCGTCCGCAGAATGAACGCGCCTATGTGGTGATTCCGGTCGGGTATCCCGCGCCGGATGCGCAAGTGCCGAATATCAAGAAGAAGCCGCTTGAACAGGTGATGGTGACATTTCTCGACTCATGACCGATCTGCAGACTGACATCGAGCAGGTACGCGCCGCGATTACCGAACGCGAAGCGGCAAACGCTAAACTCCGCGCCGAAGTCGCGGAACTGGAGCGCGACTTAGAAGAATTTCAAAAGCGCTACGACAAGGTGATCACGCCGATGAAGCTGCGTATCGACGTGATCCGCGCGGCGATTGACGACTTGCGGCATCAAAAGAACGGCGCGGCATACGAGCCGGATTGGTCACAAATCGCGCCGGGGTATGTTCCAGTTGAGGAGCAGTACCGCCGCGCATGGGCGAAACCGAATGGAGAGTTCCGCACCGAGCCGTCAGCATCAAAGTCGAAGCCAACCGACGATGAGCCGGAAGGCGAGAAGATCAAACGGTTGTACCGCGAGCTTGCCCGCCGCTTTCATCCTGATCTCGCGGCGGACACGGCAGAACGCGAACGGCGCACACAGATCATGAGCCAGATCAACGCGGCGTACACCGCCCGCGATCTATCCGCGCTCGAAGTGCTGACCGAACACGCCGCCGAATCCGCCGATCAACCGCTCTTGGCGCTGACACTGCGAGGCTTGCGTGAAACCCTGATCACGCTGATCCAGCAGGGCGATCTGCTGAAGCGGGAACACGACGAAATGCTGTACGGCGCGATGATGAAACTCAAAATTGAGGACAAACTCGCACGGCTCAAGGGGCGCGATCTGCTGCGCGAGATGCGCGCTGAGATGGAAACTGAGTATGACGGGTTGTTGAAAGAACTCGATCAACTGCGCGCTTGATAATCCATTTCCTCCCCTTACTGACCCAATGTGCCGCTTCGGTTGTACACTATCACCCACACGTCGAATTACCCACTTAGGTCAAGGAGATTCGTATGGAAGCACGTTTGAAGGTGATAGGCAGTTGGGGTGGATTGATCGGCGCACTGGTGCTGACGCTCGGCTTGATCATCACCGCGATCGCGTTCGTCGGCTTAGAAGGACAGTCGTATTCGCCGTTTAATCATTTTGTCTCGGAACTCGGTCATACTGCCGCGTCTGAACTATGGGTGCTGTTCAGCATCTCCTTGATCATCGGAGGACTTGGATTCGGGCTGCTGATGATCGGCGTAGGGCTGCGGTTTGATGGGGCGTGGCGCTGGGTGTTCCTGATCGGCGGATTGCTCGTCGGCATTTCCGGCGCATTGGTCGGCGTGTTCCCGATGAATACCCAATCGGACGCACACAGCACGGTCGCGCTGATCTTCTTCCTGTTCTCGATGATTTTGGTTGCGCTGTTTTGCGGCTATGTCGGCTTTGCGACTCAGTCGGTATACCCGCGCTGGATAGCGATCATCGGGGTGCCGATGGTCATATCAGCGCTGATCTTCTTGGTTACGCTGGCGATACGGCTGGCGGAAAACCCGGACGCGCTCATCGTTGTGGTGGATCGCCCGGGTTTCGACATTCTGACGACTTCCGAATGGGGGGTGATCATTTTCCTGAGCACGTGGGTGATCGTGTTGGCGATCCATCATCTCGCGCGGCGGGAGATCAAACCCCTTAACACAACTGGGTAAACCGCTCACGCTGCCCAATCCAAGTAGGTCAACTAACCGTTACGTAACTCGATAAATGCCCGCACAATCAGATCACCAACACGCGGAGGTGAACCGATGTTTTCAACCGATGATGTGCGGGCGCTCCTTGACCTGAGCGAACCTGTCCTCTCGATCTATCTCGATGTCGATAACGCAAACCGCGAAAATCAGGCGGCGATCGCGGCGTGGCGCATCTGGCTCAAAGATGCGCTGAAAGCGAAGGCGGACTGGCTAGATGATGTCAACGATCCGCATTGGCGCGAATTGAGCGAAAAAGTAGAAGCATTTTTGTCGGGCTATAAACCGACTGGCAAAGGGCTGGCGCTGTTCGTCTCGTTTGATGATGTTCGCAGTTTTGCGCTGCCTTTCCCCGTCGAAAACAGCCTCCATTACGGTGCGGTAATGACGATGCCGCTGGTGTGGATGATCGATGAATATGAGCCGTATATGATCGTGCTGGTCGATCAAGAGGAGGCGAATGTTCTGCGCGGGTATCTGGGCAGTGTCACCCGTGAAGACCGCCTCGAACTCGATATTGACGATTACGACTGGCATCAACGCAGTGAATACCAGCTCGGCGCGATGGCTCAGGGCGATTTCCGCGACTTGTTCGAGAAGATGATCGACGAGCACCGCGCCCGCTACTACCGCGAACTCGCGGCGCGCATCGAGCTGATCAGCCGTGAGCAGGGGATCGAGCGGATCATTTTCGGCGGCGCAGACGAATCCGCACACATGGTCAAGAATTTCCTGCCTGACCGGATGCAGCCAATGGTCGTCGGCGTGCTGCCGATCCCGATGCGCGCCAACGGGCAGGAAATCCTCGCTAAAGCAGGGGCGGCAGCACAAGAATACGAGCGTTCTCACGAAGTGCGGCTGGTCGATGATGTGATCGACATGGCGAAGTCGAACGGGCGCGGTGCGCTGGGGCGTGATGATGTGCTGCAAGCATTGGAGGAACAGCGCGTCGAACTGCTGATTCTGCCGTATCCAGTCAAAGATGATACGTTCGGGGCGGAATTACAGCACAAACTCTTGAAATCCAGCGGAGCGCTTGAATTAGTGTACGGCGCGGCGGCGGATCGACTGCGCGCAGAAGGTGGGATCGGCGCGCGGCTGTATTACGCGATTCCCAACGCCGGGAGTGTCGTCACGAACAACACGGAGGAAAAACAGCATGGCAGAGCTTAATTTCACGGTCGAATTCCACGACGATCTGGACGACGGCTTGCCGGAATCGGTCATGCAGATGACCTATGATGGCTTAGAGAAGATCACACGCGGGAACGACGATATTTCGCACGCGCTGGTGAACTTCAAGCAGCCTGCGCAGGGGCGCGAAACCCCGTATGCCTACGAGGTAACGATCCGTTTGTACATGGATGGGGAAGATGTCGTCGTGACTGAAAAAGGACAGATTCTCGACGGCACGCTCCGCGAAGCGCTGGATGTGGTCGAACGGCAGGTGGTCAAGCAGCGCGACAAAAAGCGCGGGCAGTAAGCATAGAGCGCTCCTCCTTCCCCGCAAGCGACTTCACGGCATGACAGTTTTTAGAAATACATCCTCCACCCCCTCTCCTCAGCCGAATTCGGGGAGGGGAGACGAGCGAAGCAAGTCGGTTTTGAGTATCGGACACGCCCGCAGGGGGTGAGAGGCGTTTTGCGCCGCCCTCACTTTGCCTTTTCTACCATTTTGCGTATTATGGATCTTGAGTCATTTATCAAGAAGTTCAACTGACGGAGCTTGTACCATGCGGAAAATCCTTGTTTTAGCTTTTGTGCTGGTCGGTGTACTGACCTTCGGCATGACCAGCGTTCTCGCCGGGAATGCCAGCATCAGCGGCACGATTGACGCCAGCAATCCCACGATGCCGGTTGTGTTCATTTCAACGCCAAACTGCACCGGGCCGGGTGCTTCTTTGGTTCACTACGAAGCCATTCCATTCTCCGTTGATGCGGACGGATCCTACACCATCGAGGTCACCAGCGATGGCGGCTTTGCGTCAATGTATATTTATGAAAACAGTTTTGACCCCGCCAATGGCTTCGTGAACTGCATTGCTGCCGACAATTCCGGCAACCCTGTAAGCGTTTCCGAATCGCTCACCGCTGGCACGTCGTATTTCCTCGTCGTGTTCGACGATACGTTTGATCAATTGGGCGGGAATTACAGCGCGTCCTTCTCAGGTCCCGGTAATATCAGCGTCGGTTCAGAAGGGGCATGCCTGAACCCGCTGCCCGTTGGTTCCGTCGTCTACGAACTCCCGGCAGGCGCGCCCGCCTTCTTTGCGCCGAATCTTGAATCGCAGACCGGGTTTGCAATTCCGGCAGGCACATGGTGGATCACCCAATTCAGCGGTGATTTCGCTCAGGTGTGGATTGCCTGCCAAGCGAACCTCGTCTGGGTTCCCACGAACGCCGTTCTCCGCTAGGTCACTACCTGCGTTTGTTCTGCTTCCCCTCTCTATCGCAAGCGATAGAGAGGGGTGGCGCACGCTACGACTTTGACTTCTTGTGTGATTTTTCGGCGGCTTTCTTCAGGTTTTCTTCCATCCGGTACTTCACGATCCGCGTGATCAAGTCCATCGGCAGCGGCTGATCAATCGGAAACTGCACGCTCCCTTTGGCATTCTCATACCCGGCGAGTTCGTCCTTGAACGCCTCGATTCCGGTCGGCGTGGGATACACCCCGATATGCGACTTATACGCCGCAAAATGGATCAAATTACCCTGTAGGTAAAACGTCGGCATTTGATAGCTGATCTTCTCGGTCGCGTCCGGCGCGGCGGCTTTGATCACGGCGCGCAGTGCTTGAAGAATCGACTGTGTTTTTTCGGGAAACGTGGCGATGTACTCGTCAATCGACGTGAAGCCCGGTTTTTTATCATCCATAGCGCACCCCTTTTGCTGTTTTCTACTATTCTATGCAGGATGTATCACGGGCACGACGGCGCGGCGGTGTGAGCGCGTTCAAAATCAGCCGCCGCCTCACAATCACCGAGCGCGCGATACGCCGTTCCCCGCCCGATCAGCATCTCTACACTAAGCGGCTCGTAGACAAGCGTCCGCGTCCAGATCATGATTGCCGCCTGATAATCGCCTGCGGCTGACAAGCGGCGCGCGTCCTCATGCTCATAAAATAAGCGAAAGCGCAAAAACGCCGGATCTTCCCAATCCCACACGCGATACAGCGCTTGATTCACGTCAACCGGATAATTGTTCCACTTCCACCCCTCCCAATACGCTGCGCCGATCCCGTTGATCCCCACGCCGATTCCCGCGCTGATCACGAACGCCAGCGAGATGAGCGTTTGCACCGGGGCGCGCATCCGTTTGAGCGCGGCATAAAAATAAACCAGCCAGTAGAAGAAGAACGGCAGCAGGTCTGCCATGAATCGATTGCCGTAGGAGTGCCCGCTGTGCCATGCCTGCCACACGCTGTAAACCGCCGTCGTGCCGAGCATGGCGATCAAAATGGCGGCATCCAATCGGGTGAACTGTTTCCGGCGCAGCTTGTGGATCACACCGACGACGAAGAAGGCGAGAAACGGCGAATACACGAATAAGCCGCGATTCGGGCTGATGAACTGCGCGAACACGGCTTGCACAGGTTGATCGGTGAACGCGAACTGCGAATAATACGGGCTGGTCAGCCGCCCGAACTCCGCCCAGTTGAGCGCGAACACGGGCAGCGCGGCGATCACGCCGTACAGCACGAAGCGCACGAACACCGCGCGGTATTCGAACCACACGTATACAGCGAGCACCGCACCGATCAAAATCAAATTGGGGCGCGTGAAGTAGAGATATACGAACAGCGGCGCAAACCACGCGATGCGCGCGGGCTTTTCCGGGGCGCGCAGCAGAATCAGCAAAACCACGCTGAGGACGAGCATCGACGGGCTGTGCGTCCAAAAACTGCGGCTGAACACCGACCAGACCGCCGTCCCGAAGGCGATCATCAACACAAGCAACATCGCGCTGGTGCGTGCCAGCTTGAGGAGGCGCGCCGCTTGATATAACAAAACGAGCGCCGACGCGAGCAAAATCGACGAGATCAGTCGCTCCAACTCCAACGCCGGGGCGCTGATCAAGTGTTCTTCTAGGTCAATCGACAGCAGATCAGCGGCAGCGACGAACGGCACCGCCGCCAGCGATGACCCAAACGTTTGCCCGGAGTATAAGTGTCCGTTCGCCTCAAAAATCCGGTAATCCCCCGGTTCGATGCGCGCCGCGTACTCGTCAAGCCGCATGTCGCCGTCGCGGAGGATGCTTAACGCCATCGGGAGCGCATACGCCGAATCATACGAGATGCGCACGGGTGACAGCACATACACCGCAACCGTGATCACGAACACAAGCAGAGACGGGAGAAACTCGGCGGAACGGCGCACAGCGTGATCCTTAAGGTCGGGTGAACAGTGCTTATCGCCCGATCATAGCGCGCGTCACAGAGGGGATCAACGCGGTGCGCCGCAGTTCTCCCCTCTTTAAAAGAACCCGCGCCGGGTCATGCGCTGCTCTTTGAACGGATCGCCTTCGTTGTGATAACCCGCGTTTTCCCAGAAGCCGGGTTTATCCGTCGTGCTGAACTCCAGCCCGCGTACCCACTTCGCGCTTTTCCAGAAGTACCGCTTCGGGACGAGCGTGCGCACCGGGAAGCCGTGTTCCTGATCGAGAAACTGCCCGTCAAACTTGTACGCCAGCATCACATCATCATCCATCATGATCTCAAGCGGCGTATTCGTCGTGTAGGCGTATTCGCAGTGCGCGATCACGAACTTCGCTTCGGGTTTGACGCCGAACAGCTTAATGAAGTCACGGAAGCGCACGCCCTCCCATTCAGTATCGAATTTGCTCCAACGGGTGACGCAGTGAATATCGGTCGTGATCTTGACCGTTGGCAGCTTTTGGAATTCTGCCCACGTCCAGCGCATTTCTTTATCGACCAAACCGAACACGCGCAAATCCCACGCCGCCTCATTGAATGCGGGCGTCGGACCATAATGCAGTACGGGAAAATCGAGCGTCGCCGACTGCCCCGGCGGCAGTCGTCCCTCCGCCTTCATCTTTTGTTCGAGCTGGCGGCGCTTGAGTAAATCGTTCATCGGGGAACATCCTTAGCAGTCTAGTGGATGCCCCCGATTATAACGATTTGTGATGAGCGGCACTTTAGGAATGGTTCAACATTCAGAGCAGTGGTGATCGTCCACATACATCGTCATCGGGTGACCGTCGCTGTGCCGTGTGATGATGCGCGCCCCGTAAAGCTGCGCGAGGGTTTCGCTGCAAAACACATCGTTTGGCGTCCCGTAGGCGATCAAGCGGCGGCGCACTGCCATCACTCGATCAAAATGACGATACGCGAGATCAAGATCGTGCGTGCTGAGCAGGATCGTCATCCCGTCCGCGTTCAGCCGATCCAGCACCGCCATTAAGTCGCCTTGCGCGCTTACGTCCACGCCGCTGAACGGCTCATCGAGGATGAGCAAACGGGCTTCTTGTGCCAGCGCCCGCGCGATGAACACCCGCCGCCGCTGACCACCGCTCAAATCCCCGATTGGCACATCGGCGAGCAGATGCAGCCCGACCAGTTCCAGCGCGTGATCGACCGTGCGCCGGTGCACCTTCGAGGGCAGACGCAGCCACCCGATCTGGCGCGTGCAGCCCATCAGCACGACATCGCGCACCGTGACGGGAAAATCCCATTTCACATCGTCGGACTGCGGCACATAGCCGATCTTCAGCGGGTCTTCGTTCACGGTGATCGTGCCGCTGCTCGGTGGGAGCATCTTCATCACCGCTTTGATAAACGTCGATTTTCCCGCGCCGTTCGGTCCGATCAGCGCGATCCGCTCCCCGGCGTTCAGCGTGACGCTGACATCCTCAAGGGCGATCTCACGCCCGCCGCCGTAATGAACGCTCAAATGATCCGCCTGAATGATCGGTGTGCTTGTGATGATCATGTCTTGATTCCTGACTGCTATATGATCTCAACGAAGTCAGCATCATCTCCCCCTAACCCCTTCCACTTCGTAGAGGGGAAATACGAAGCTACTTACCTGTGTGCTGACTACCGCAGTGCTTCCACGATCACGCCTGTATTAAAGCGCATGAAATCCAGATACGTCGGCGCATTTCCATCAAGCGCACTCAACGATTCGCTGTACAGAGTCGAAACCACCGCCGCGCCGCTTTCACTGGCGATCAACTGTGCCAATTCCGGGTTCGCGCTGACCTCCGCAAAGATCGCCGGAACGCCTTCCGCCTGCACCAGCGCGATCACGCCCGCCAATTCTTGTGGATTGATCTCCGCCCCAGTCGTGCCACCGGGCAGCACCGTCGCCGCGATCTCGAAGCCGTAATGCGCGGCGAAGTACGCCATGAACTCGTGATTCGTGATCAAGACGCGGCGTTCTTCGGGAATCTCCGCGATCACCTGCGCAAGTTCCAGATCAAGCGCTTCGATCTGTGCCGCATAGTCCAGTGCGTTATTGCGGTACACGTCCGCGTGCGCCGGATCAAGTGCTGCGAACGCCTCCGCAATATTCGATGCCCACACGATCATGTTGAGCGGATTCATCCACACATGCGGGTCACAGGTGCCGTGATCATGATCGTGTTCCGCTTCAGGGGTCGCTTCATCTTCATGAGCTTCTTCGCATGTCAGCCCGTCGCCCAAAATGCCGATCGGTTCGGCATGTTCGTGTTCATGTTCGGCTTCTGCCGCTTCTTCCCCCTCATGTTCATGATCGCCATAGGGGAGAATTTCGATCCCGTTCGAGATCATGGCGACCGGAACATCTTCGCCAACCGTCTCCAACAAGCCGCCGAGGAAGTGCTCATAGTCCATGCCGACCACCAGCAGCAGATCGGCTCCCGCGACCCGTGCTGCATCATCGACGCTCGGTTCATAGGCGTGCGTATCTGCATCGAACGGCAGAAGTGATTCAACGTTGAGCAATCCGCCGCTCACGTTTTGCGCCACATCCGCGAGGATCGAGGTGGTCGCAATCACGGTGATCTCGGTCTGTGCCGCTGCCGGCATCACGCTCAACGCCAACACAACGAGCAAAGTAATGAAAGCGAAACTACGCCGCACAGTCTTGTGCTCCTGTTATTGAGACGATGTATCAATACCACACAGGATACGGATAGGGGATAGGTTTGTCAAGTGCGCGGGCGATCACGAAGAATCAAAAAGGAGACGGTCTGCCGCCCATCTCCTTTTCGGGATCATATGTATGACCCTAAACGCAGAACTGTGAAGGAGTCACAGGGGACTTGCGAAGCAAGACGGTAAAGAAGTGCTGGAGTGAGCGACCGGAACTATCTTGAACACCATTGCAGCGCCGAACACAGACCTTCTCTTTCTTTGTGTTCTTCGTGTTCTTTGTGGTTCAAAAGTCCTTCGGTGCTTGACTCAGTACTCGGTACCCTCACGTTAGGTTCTAAACGCGGCATTCTCGCGGACAGATTCACGGCGTGTCCAATCGTTGATCGCATCAGCGCACGCATCGTAGCGATTTTCCAGTGTCGTCCCCCACGCCACCAGCCGCTTTCCGAGCGAAACCAGCAGCGGACGACCGGGCTGAACGATACGCACCAGACGGTAGTGATTGGCTGCACGCTGCGCGTCCGATTCATAGTGATGGTTCAAACGGTGTAACTGCTCTGGATGAACTGTGAGCATGATAGGACTCCTGATCCCTGACTTATCCCTATATGCGCAAAGGCGCAGAATTTGTTCAAAACTGGAACTAACGGCGTAGAAACGTCGTCAGTGCGCGGGCGGTATCGCGGATGCGATCCGGGTTTAGGCTGTAGCACTTATTCATCTCGCGCCGCCGTTCGATCACATAGCCTGTTGCGCTCAACTGGCTGAGATGGCGCGAAACGCTCGATTGGCTCAATTCCAGTTTCTCGATGATCTCTTGCGCGCAGAGTTCATCGTGCTGGGTGAGCAGTTCCAAAATGCGCAGTCGAATATCATCTGCCAGCGCATTCAGACGGACGAGCAGTTCTGAGCGGCTGAGTTCCGGCGATTGAATCCGCGAGTCACGCGGGAGGCGCGCCCCAAACAAGACGTACCCCATCTGCTCACGCGGGAATACGCTCACATACGGACCGAGATGCGCGTTCGGGATAAATACCGCACGCGTGACGCTGGTCACTTTCGCGTCTTCGATCTTGCCCGCGAAGTCGCGCCCGGTAACGGCGCGGATCGCGTCGATCAGCGTCATATCCCCGATCCCAACCTGACGATATGCCGTCACCGATTCCTGAATCATCGGCAGCACGCGCGCCCATTCCGCCGCCGCGTACTCCTCCCACAAGCGTGTGAGATGCGCTTTCACAAACGGCACGATCATGTCCGGCGCGTGCACCAGTTCGTACAGCCGCCGCACTTCCGCCGCCGCGTGCGTATCTTCCTCTTCGCATTCCATCATGTGGTTCACCACACGCTGGAATGTCTCCCAATCGTTCATCAGCGCTTCGGCAGTGAACGGCGGCTGATCGCGCCAGTAGTCCGGCATATGCTGTGGCATCCGCATGATCATCTCGATGATCTGACTCTGCGATGCCGCTGGCGTGAGTTCATCGAACCGCTGGATGTACTCCGGGAATGACATCGCCGGATCGGGCGTGCGATCCATCCGATACGTAACCGGAAACAAGAAGTCAAAGACCTGTGTGTTATCCGCCTTCATTTCAGGCGATAAGGCTGCCGCCAACCGCGTGATCCAATCGCCCATCCCGCTCAAGCGGTCAAGGTCGTTGATCTGCCGCATACTTTGCAGCACGTTGAGGACTGGGAAGACCTCAAATTGTACAGTGACGACATGCGGTGCAAGAATGTACGGCTGATCCATATGCCACCTTATCCATTCAATGGGGTTTATGCACTCAACTGCATAAACTAGATACAGCATAGGACAAGTTGCGAATCATGTCAAGTAGTGATGTAAGACTGCACATCGCGTGCGCGTCCGAACTAACAAAAGGACGATAGTCCGCTTCAAATAGACCGGAGATGTTTATGGCAAATCAACCGCTGTTCGCCGCCAACATTGATCCGACAACTGCCGATCTGGACGACTCTTATGCCCGTGCCCACCTTGCAGACGATCACGGGTTGGATATGGTGACCATTCAGGATCACCCGTATAACCGCCGCTTTCTGGATACGATGACGCTGCTTACCGCCATCGGAATCAAAACAGAACGTGTCCACTTGGGGACAAACGTCGCCAATCTGCCGCTGCGCCCGCCCGTGATGCTGGCAAAGCAGGTCGCCACGCTCGACGTGTTGACCAACGGTCGCGTTGAGCTGGGACTCGGCGCGGGCGGCTTCTGGAGTGCGATCACGGCGTTTGGCGGGGGCGAAAAAACGCCCGGCGAGTCATTCCGCGCCTTCGAAGAAGCCGTTCAACTCATCCGTGCTTTGTGGGATAACGCGGGGCATAACATCAGCGTGCAAGGCGAGTATTACAGTGTGAAAGGCGCACAGTTTGGACCCGCGCCGCCTCACCGGATACCGCTCTGGATCGGGGCACTTGGACCGAAAATGCTCAACTTGACCGGACGTTTAGGCGATGGGATTTGGCAGTCCTCGTCTTACGTTCCCGCCAGCAAGCTCGATGCCATCAATGCGCAGATCGACGCGGGCGCGGCGGAGGCAAACCGCAGCCCGGACGCGATCCGGCGCGGCTATAATCTGATGGGCATCATTGATTTCGGGCAGATCGGTGGGCGACCGGAACGACTTCAGGAAGGCACGCTCTACGGCACGCCTGAGTCATGGGTCGATCAACTGATCGCGCTCTACCGTGATCACCGGATCGACACCTTCAACTTGTGGCCCGTAGGCGATCAACCACTGCGCCAATTACAACTTTTCGCGGACGAGATCGTTCCGGCAGTCCGCGCCGCACTCGCGTGACGTGCGCGATCACTGCTGAGGACGTTCACCGATCATCGCCAGCACGCGCTCGGCGATCACCGTCTCAAGGTCAGGCTCGGCGGAGGCGATCACCGTGCGCAAATTCGCCGCAAACCCGCGATCCCCTAACGCCGCCAGCAGCGCCGATCCGGTCGAAATACGGAGTTCTGCATTGGTTTTTTCGGCGGCAAGGTCGAGAAAATCAGCGGTCGATTCCCAACCCGGGATTTCGCCAATCGGCGTCTTGAGCGACTGCTCAAACGTCAGCGACCAGCGCGCCAGCACCGCTTCGCTTTCGCGCACAAGGTCAGCCAGCGCCGCCCGTATCGCTTGATCAGCATCCGTCAGCGTCTCCCGCGCGATGATGCGCTTGGCAAGCGCGGCAGCATCCGCATCACTGATGTGAATCTGCCGGGTCGCCAGCGGTCGCCGGAACTGGCGCAGCAGAATCGTCAGCAGGTCTTCCAGCGGTGCAGTCCGGTAATTCGCAAGCGGATCAGGACGCATGATGGTTCATCCTTTCCTTCTTAATCAGCTTTCTGAAAGCCTTTTGAGTACCGTTTTTCTCTCACTTTGTGTTCTTCGTGTTCTTTGTGGTTCAAAAGCCCTTCCTCGAATTCGGAGGGGAGGTGAGCATCGTTATTCGCTCCTCTGTGCCAAAATCCACGCTTGCAGTGCCATGATCGCCTGCAAGTTCCGGGCAAATTCGGGATCGTCGTGGGTGGCGAGTTCCACATCCGCCGACGGAATGCCGAGCGAATCCACCCAACTCGCCGCCGTACCCGTCACCGGATACGCGCTGAACGGCGCGCCATACGTATACCCTGACGCTTCCCCGTATACAGCCGACATTTCATCCGAAACGCCGCGCCCTTCACAGTCCCCCGCGAATACACCCGCCGCTTGGCTGTGATAAAACAGCACCACCGCTGGACGCATCTCCAACACATACGCGGCGATCGACTGCGTTTCCGGTTCGCTCATCGGCGCTGATCCCGCGAACACGCGCTGATCGCGCCAGTACGCCTCGGATGACCACTCACACGCCCAATTCCGGTTCAAGTCAACCGCGTGACCGTTGTAACGGGCATTCCGCCCCGTGCCGAGCGCCATCCCATCCGGGTTCGCCGCCGGAATCAAGTGGATCGCCATGCCGGGAAGAATATCGGCGGGCGTCACGCTGAAATGCTGGATCAACTGCTCGACCAATTCAACCGTGTTCGCTTCCCATCCCCCGTGAATGCCGCCGATCAACAGCAGCAGGTGATCGCCTATGCCGAAGCGGTACGTAGGGATCGGATTCGCCCGCACCGAGTAGCCGATCACGAACGGATTTTCATCCTCCGGCGTGGGGGAGACTATAGGGGCGGCGCTTGCTGGCAGCGGCGTTTCATTTGCCTGTATCCCCGCGATCAGCGCCTCAACCGGTGTGCTGATCACGACGCGCGGCATTGTTGGCGCGGGCAGCACCGCCGCGATCGGTGAAGCCATCCCCACCACAGGCAGCGGAGTCGCTGTATTCTGGCAAGCCGACACCGTGAGGAGTATGATCAGAGCGTCGATGCTAACCAACAGCCGGGTCAGCGTTTGCCCGAAGGGAGATGTTCGTTTGATGACCATCCGCCGCGTCTATCCTTTACTTCTGCTTGTCTCCGCGCTGTTTCTGGCGAGCTGCGATCTCACTCAGCCAGAACCCACCGTGATCATTCCGACGATCATCCAGCTTCCGACGATCACCGCGACGTTTACGCCGAGCATCACGCCGACGTTTACCGAAACGCCGACCGCCACCTTGACGTTTACGCCCACCGTCACGCCGAGCAGTACGCCCACGCTCACGCGGACACTCACGCTGACGCCGAGCAGTACGTTTACCGCATCTGCGACGGCGACCAGCACCGCCAGTCAGACTTCTACCGCGTCGCGCACGCCTTTCCCGACGGATACGCCGACATTCACCCCGACGGCTACGCCTTCGCGCACACAAACACCCTCGCGCACGCCAACCCGCACGCGCACGCCAACGCTGACCCCATCGATCACCCCGTCGCTGACACCGACCGACCTGCCCACGCTCACCCCCACGATCGCGCAGCCGTCGATCCTTTTCTTTGGGGTGACGCCGCCGCAGGTGACCGCCAACTCCACCGTGTTGTTTAGCTGGCAGGCGTCAGGCGATTTCGCCCGCATCGAGCAGTTGAACGCGCAGGGGTTCACCGCGCAGGTCTTCCAAGTGCCGGTCACCGGTCAATATTCGCTCGTCGTGCCGGGGACGAGTGACCGCATCATGCGCTTCCGCTTAGTCGTCACGCGCGCCGGAATTGAGATCAGCCAGAACGCGGAAGTCCGCGTCAGTTGTGCGATCAGCTACTTCTTTGGCGATAACCTGATCCCGCCGAATGCCGCGTGTCCCGCCGCCGCGTCGAGCGTGGTCGGCGGTGCATACCAGCCGTTCCAGTACGGCAGTATGCTCCATATCAACGGGAACGTGAGCGGGGTCACACTGAACAAGGTCTATGGTCTGATCGCCAGTGATTTGAACTTCCCCTATGCCGGTTGGAATAACGGCTGGGATGGCGTCACGATCCGCACGGATTCGCCGCCTTCCGGTCTGCTTTCGCCGCAGGGGGTATTCAACTGGGCATACTATAACACGCTCGCGCCGATTGGCGGCTGGAATACCGCGCTCGGTTGGGCATCGGGCAATATCGATACCAACTCGCGCACCGTCCAGTTTGAAGGCTCAGTCGGCGGAAACAGTCCATTCTATATTGACGCCCCCGGCGGAGTCGTTTACCGTTTCAGCGGCGGCGATTCCGGCACATTTACGCGGATTCGATAAGGCGTCCTTGCCCTCACCCCGGACGCTTCGTGACCCGCACCGCAGACTTACACGCGAGCGGATCACCCCCTCTCTGCCAGCGGAGAGGGGGCTGGGGGGTGAGGGCGCTCTTGTTTGCGCTGTAGGGACGCGCTGCAGCGCGTCCACTTGGGTGAAGGGTAGCTGCAACACACCGCAATGATTTTACGTACAGACGAGATGGGCGAAACATGCTCATCTCGCGCTGTTTCTGGGAAGGACGTTACTTTGATGAAACAACTCTGTGTCGGGTTAGCGCTGCTGATCGTACTCGTTTCGTGTACCACGTCATCGACGCCAAGCAGCGGCACCGTCACGCCGACCGATCCGCTGACCCTCGTCACCGAAGCGGCGAACCTCATCCGCGCCGCCGAAACCTTCCGCCTTGACGTGAATCAAGAAGGACCGGATTACATCATCGGGACGGTGTACGCGAATGTGTATTACCGCCGCGCCACCGCGCAGTATGTCGCGCCGGGGGTGATGCAGGCTGATGTCAGCGTAATCGAACCGCTTACCGGGCTGCGGATTGATGTCGGTGTGTACGCGGAGGGCGCGAATCAATGGTATCGCGCGATCTGGACGGGGAACAATTGGGTCAACCAAGCGTTTGCCGCCGGATTTAATCCCGAAGCCCTGATCGCGGAAGATACTGGGTTCAACGCCGCACTCAACGCGATCATTGACATTACCTATGTAGGTGAAGAAACGCTCGACAGCGGCGCGAATGTGCATCATGTACGCGGGAATGCGCGCGGCGAAGACGTGAATGCTCTGCTTGTCGGCTTGATCGAAACGTCAGGTAATGTCACCGTCGATCTTTACATCGACCGTACGACGTTGTATCCGGTGCGGATCACGATCACCGAAGAAGACAGTCCTTGGGCGGTCACACCTGAGCCGGGAGAAACCGCCGAGCCTGTCTTGTGGATTATGGACATTTATGCGATCAACGAACCGGCAGTACTGGACGTACCGGAGCGCGAAGCGACCGCCGAGGCGACTGCTGACTCAACAACCGAAGCGACCGCCGAGAGCACGCCGGGGCAGTAAGCGAAAGGCATCTTCTCTACATGACTCAATCGGTTAAACGTCCGCTCAATCCTTGGCTGATTCTGGCGCTGATCAGCGTGCCCGTCTTTATCGGCTCGCTTGACCTGACCATCGTCTCGGCGTTTCTGCCGGAGATCATCGTCCGGCTTGAACTGCCGATTCAAAGCGTCGTCGATGATGCCGCGTGGGTGGTGAGCGGTTATCTACTGGCGTATACCGTCAGCCTGACGTTCATGGGGCGCGTCAGTGACCTCGTTGGACGGCGCATTACATACATTGGATGCTTGATCATCTTCATGATCGGCTCTTTCATCGTCGCAGAAGTTGATCCGCAAGCGCGGGTAGGCGTGAGCGGGCTGCTCTACGATCTCAGCTACCGCTTGCAAGGCACGCGCCCTGATCCGAGCAGTATCGCCCTGACGACAATTATCATCGGGCGGGTGATTCAGGCGATCGGCGCGGGTGCGCTTGTTCCCGTCACGCTGGCGCTGGTCGGTGACTTGTTCCCGCCGGAGCGCCGCGCACAACCGCTTGGCGTCGTCGGCGCAATCGATACGCTTGGCTGGGTGCTCGGTCACTTGTACGGCGGGATCATGGTGCGCTGGTTCACTGATTCGGCGGCGGGCTTCGTCAGCTTCTTCCGCTCCATCGGCTTAAACTGGGATGCCCCCGACTGGCGCGCGTTATTCTGGATCAATCTGCCGATCTCGTTGATCGCGCTCGTGATCATCCTCGTTGTGCTGCGCGGCGCGAAGCAGGAACGCGGAAAAGGTTGGTTTGACATCCTCGGCACGGTGTTGATCGTCGGCGCACTCTCCGCGCTCGTCCTCGGCTTGGGCGCAAATATCGAACTCGCCGCGACCGCCTCCAATTTTGAAGACCTCGGCGGACTCCCGCCGTATGCCGCCCCGCTCTTGATCGCGTCAGCGGTCATGTTTGCGCTGTTCGTCGTCTGGGAACTGCGCGTCAAGTATCCCGTGTTCGATCTGCGCTTGTTCACGCGCCGCAATATCTCGATGGGCGCGCTGGCGAACTTCTTCGTCGGTTTCGCGCTCATGATCGGCTTGGTCAGCGTGCCGATCCTCGTCAACATTCGCCTCAACGACGCCAGTGAACTCAGCCAAGCCGCCTTTCAAGTCGGGATTCTGCTCTCCGCGCTCACCGTTCCGATGGCGCTTGCCGCGATCCCCGGCGGTTGGTTGAGCGCGCGGATCGGCTATCCGCGCACCACCTTGATCGGCTTGTTGATCGCCGGAGCGGGTTTCGCGCTGATCTGGCGGACATGGATACCGGGCATCACCGACACGGTGATCGCGCTCGAAATGGCACTTGTAGGCGTCGGCTTGGGCTTGACCTTCAGCCCGATCAGCGCGGCAGTCATCAACGCGGCGGATTCCGACAAACTCGGTTCGGCGTCTGCGCTCGTGATCATCATGCGTCTGCTCGGCATGACCGTCGGCATCGCGCTCCTGACCGCGTTCGCCAGCCAGCGCTTGAGCGGCTTAGCCGCAGCGGAACTCGGCGCGGCAGCAAGTGACCCGTTTGCGGCGATTGACGTGTATATCCGCTTAACGATTCAGGTCTTGAGCGAGATGGGTTTGGCGGGCTTGATCCTGTGTTTAGTTGGCATCGCTCCGGCGCTCATGCTGCGCGGCAGAGGACGCGAAGGCATCCCCGCTTCAATCGAAGAAGCGGCGGTGACGGGGGATTAGCGACACACGCTCGACACCCGAAACCACTGCTCACCCCGGACACCCTCTCCATCGCAAGCTGAGGAGAAGGGTACACATTTGGACAGACTGCACATGCGCACCGCTTTGCGAGTGCTCTTGCTTGCGCATTCGGGGAGGGGAGACGGCTCGCCGTGTTTCTCCCCCTCTCTATCGCTTGCGATGGAGAGGGGTCGGAGGGTGAGGAGCATTTCTCGCTTGCGAAGAGTCAGCGCAAAGATGCCTCTATAAGTTGAGTCTAGGGCAAACGCATCAAATTTCTGATGAGGTCATGACGGATTAATGTGGTTCTGTAGGGACGCGCTTCTGCGCGTCCGCGTGGAGGAGAGGTCTGTTTTACGCTCGCCGTTTTTCTCCCCCTCTCTATCGCGTGCGATGGAGAGGGGGTCGGGGGTGAGGAGCATTCCTCCACCTCATCATTAACGCACCACGACTCCAAACACGCATAATCAATACTATCTCAACTATACCCGCGTAAGTACCGACATAAACCGACATAAATTTCGGTACGTACAGGTGAATCACAACGCTACCACTTCACCACCACCCGCTGACCCGTCTCCGCGCTCTCAATCGCCGCGAACACCATCGCCAGCGACTTGATATTCTCCGCCCCCGTGTTGAGCGGTGTTCCGCCCGTCCGCACGGCGCGGATAAAATCCTCAATCCCTCCGGCATGATGTTTGGCGGGCAGTGCCTCCAGCGGCGGCAGCTCAACCCCGGCAAACTCGTTGAAGAATCCCCCCGTCGCGCTGATCTTCTGCGCCCGGTACGTCTCCGCACCATCCCATGTCGCGCTGCCGCATTCGCCAAGCACGCGCCAGTCCGCCTCCCATGTCGTCATCACGCCTTCGGCTGCCCAACTTCCCCGGTACGTGTACACGATCGCGCCCGTCATTTCGAAGACCGCGACCGCCGATGCCCCATGCGCAAACTGCGACCCGCTTGGATTCCACTCATGGCAGTACACCGCCACCGGATCGGCATTGAGTAGGTAGCGCGCCGCGTCGAACGTGTGGATCGCCATATCGAATAGGAGCGGGTGCGGCATCGTCTCCCGAAAGCCGATGAAGTGCGGCGCGTTGAAGAAGTCGCAGTGCAGCGTGGTGATCGCGCCGATCTCGCCTGAATGGATCAAGCGCTTGAGGCGAAGCAGATTCGGGTCAAAGCGGCGGTTCTGCATCACCCCGTAGTGCTTGCCCGCCTTCGCCGCCGCTGCGATCATGTCGCGCGCCAGTTCAAGCGATGGCGCAAGCGGCTTTTCGCCCAACACATGACAGCCATGCGCCAGCGCCGTCAGCGTGACCGGATGATGCGATTCAGGTATCGTGCAGTCGAAAACAATGTCGGGCGCAGTCTGCTTGAGAACCGCCTCTAAATCCGTGCTGACGACCACATCCGGCATGCCGTAACGCGCCGCGAAAACCTGCGCCGCTTCGAGCCGCACATCGACAAAGCCGACGAAGCGCACCTCCCATTCAGGATGCTGCTGCACGGATTCCAGCCACGCCCCGGCGATACTGCCACATCCGACGAGCACTACCTTGAGTTCCACAATGCCGCTCCTTGTTGGGAAACCTGATGAACCACAAAGAACACCAAGGCTGTTGTGTTCTTTGCGGCTTTGTGGTTTTGAAGTCCTTACGGTGTGGCGCTGCCGCTGGGCATGGTCAAGTCGATCACATCAAGCGCGAACGGAAGCTGAGGCGCGACGAACGGCAGCACAATCGACGCCTGATCGAAGTTGGTCACATACAGCAGCCCCGGCGCGGCATACTCGACATCGCTTGCCCCCCGGAACAACCCGGCGATATACACGAGTTCGTTGTTTGCCTCATCAATCCGCGCGATCCCGTTTTGACCGAGCGCCGCCGCGTAGATCGTCCCATCCGGTGCGACCGTCAAGCCGTCGAATCCGGGCAGATTCGGGCGATCACCGTGTTGATAGATCACGCTGGCTGATGCATCGCTCACGCTGACGCGGTAAACCATATTCTGTTCGGGATCGGTCACAAGCATCGAGTCGGTCAGCGCGTCATAGGCGAGTCCAGTGACGGCGCGCCGCTGGTTGGCTGAGTCGGCGGTGGGCGGCGGCACAAACCAGATCGTCCCATTCGATCCGTCCGCATCGAAGCGCCACACTTCGTTGCGACCGGGATCGGTCACATACAGGCGTCCGGTGCTGTCAAATGTAAGGTCGTTCGGCGCGATCCAGCCCGTCGCATCAATCGAGGTGGGAAATTCCGCAATGTCCCCGCTGACCAGAGGGACGCGCCACAGCTTGCCGCCCGCCGTGCGCGGATCGGTATCGTTCTGATCGATCACCAGCACCGACGCGCCATCCGGCATAACAGCGACTCCCGTAAACGCGCCAATCGCGTCACGAGTTCCGGCGAGTTCGCTCACATGCCCCATCGGGCTGATCGAGTACACCGCGCCGCTCGAATAACTGCCGGTGATGATCGTGTTGTCCGGCAGTACGGCGAGCGCGGGCGGATAAGCATTGTCATCCGGCAGTGCGGCGTACTGCAAGACGCTCACAGCCGGATCGAGCGCGACGGACTGCACGCGCTGTCCGGTGTTAAGCGCGGAGTTGATCAGCAGGACGGCGACACCGACGAATCCAAGCAGTCCGCCGCCGAAAATCACGAAAAAGACGAAGCGCCGCTGAGGCAGCGAGAGCGTTTGAATATTCTTGAGCATAGGTCATCCGGTGATAAGTCTTGAGCCGCGAATTATACCAACTCCTTCTCACCATTCACCGCGATCACCTCGCTGTAGAACGAGACTTTGTAGCGAATCAGCTTCAAGTGCTCGTTGAGTTCGTCGATGCGCGTCTCTAAATCATCCTGCAAGCGTTTGAGCATCTCCACGCGCTGCGGCAGCGTGTGATCGCCCGCCCGTTGAAGTTCGGCGTACACCTGCATTTCGTGGATCGGCATACCCGTCGCGCGCAGCTTGAGCAGGAAATCAATCCAACCGATGTCGTCGTGGGTGTAGCGGCGGTGCGAATTACCCGCTCGTTCGATCGGGTGAATTAAGCCGATGCGCTCATAATAGCGCAGTGTGTGAACGCTCAACTTCGTCGCTTCGGCAACCTGCTTGATCGTGAGCAGTTCCTTGTGTCCGTTCGTCATGACCTTACCTCTTGAGCGCGGGCAGCAGATAGCGCGTGTATTCGTCTAAACAGTCTGGGTCGCCATCGAGCGGCTGCAAAATGACCGAATCCGCCCCCGCTTCGGCAAGCCGCAGCACCGCCGCCGCTGCTTGATCTGGCGTGCCTGCTGCCGACAGCGCATCGACCCAAGGATCGGGGATATAGGGCGCGGCTTCACTGCCGTGCGTCTCCAACAGCGCGCGCGCTTCGTCTTGAATGCCGAGTGCCGCTAGCTGAGGGTGTGACCACTTTAACCGTGACGCGATCAACCGCCGCATGATCGACCGCGCCGTTGTGCCATCCGTGCTGACCTTCGTCGTCAGATACGCGGCAATCTGGTGATCGCCTAACGGCTGGGTACGCTCTGCGATTCCCGCGTCGATGTGCTGCCTCGTCCAGCGCACATAGGCGGGCGACGACATATCCGTGAGGATCGTCCCATCGGCGGCGCGTCCGGCAAGCTGCATCGACTTCTCGCGCATCGCCCCGATGTAAAGCGGCGGCGGCTGTGTGGGGAACAGCGTCATCTGCACCGCGTCCAAGTGAACATTGTGCTGATCGACCGTGACGCGATCTCCATTGAGGAGCGCGCGCACCGCATCGACCGTCGTTTCGAGCGTTTTCATCGACGAAGTAGGCGATGCGCCGATCTGCTTCATCCATGAATCGACGCCGTGACCAAAACCGGGGATGATCCGCCCCGGAAATGCCCGCGCCAGCGTTGTGATCTCCATCGCGGCGAACAGTGGGTTATAAACCGTCGCGGGCAGCAGCCCGATCCCGACGGTCAAGCGCTCGGTCGCGCTCAAGGCGACCGCCGCCGAGGTGAGCGCACCGGGCAAAAAGCAGTCATCCCACAACCATAATTCATCGAATCCGGCGGCTTCGGCGCGGCGCGCAAAATCGCGGAGTGTCTCTGGCGGGAAAGTCGGGTGAAAGATCACGCCGAGCTTGAAACGTGGGGAAGTCATGGTAAACGCTCCTTATCTATCCGGAACGGAATCGACTTCGAGTGTACCGCAAAATTGCCTATGCAAAGGACTTGACTTAGAGCGCGCTCTAACTTGTAGAGTCATACATAGATAGGACAAAATCCGAAAGGATCACGCACGATGGATATGCGGCAGTTAGGACGTTCTGGCATTCAGGTGTCGCCGTTGGGGATGGGTTGTTGGGCAATCGGCGGCGTGTGGCAGTTCCTCGATATTCAAGCGGGGTGGGGTGAAGTGGACGACGACGAGTCGATCCGCGCTGTGCATCACGCCATCGCCAGCGGGATCAATTTCTTCGACAGCGCCGCGAATTACGGCACGGGTCACAGCGAAGATGTGCTCGGTCGCGCGCTTGCCGGTAAGCGCGATCAAGTCATCATCGCCACCAAGTTCGGTTGGGATGTCGATGAAGCCGCCAAGCGGGTGCGCGGCTATGAATCGCCCGAACAGGTAATCACGAACGTGCGCGCCGAATGTGAGCGGAGCTTGCGCCACTTGAACACCGATCACATCGACTTGTATCAGCTTCATGTGTGGGATTATCCGGTTAGCCATGTGCCGGAATTAGTCGGCATGCTCGAAGCACTGGTGCGCGAAGGCAAAATCCGCGCCTACGGCTGGAGCACCGATAACGCCGAAGCGGCGCGCCTGTTTGCCGAAGGCGAACACTGCGCCGCGATTCAGCATGATCTCAACGTGGTGCTGGATGCGCCGGAAATGCTCGCATTATGCGAAACACTCAATCTGGCGAGCGTCAACCGGACGCCGCTGGCGCGCGGCGCACTGACCGGAAAATACACCCGTGATACCGTGTTCGCTGCGAACGATGTGCGCACAGATTCATGGGCGCGTGAACACATCCTGCTCCCCGCCTTTGACAAGCTCGACGTGATCCGCGACATCTTGACGAGCGGCGGGCGCACGCTGGCACAGGGCGCGCTGGCGTGGATTTGGGCGCGCAGCCCGGTTACCGTGCCGATTCCGGGGATTCGCACCGTCGCACAGGTGGACGACAACGCCGGAGCGATGCGTTTCGGTGCGCTCACACCGGATCAAATGCGCCAGCTTGACGAACTGATTCAGCGCCCGTAGGCGATCCGCCGATCATCCGTACTTGAGCCGCCGTATCCGGCGCGTACCGCGCCTTTATAATGGTGGGGAACGGCGGCTAAAGGGGGATAAGCACATGCGGCGGATCATCTCAGGGGCGGCGGTGGCGCTGATGCTGGCGCTTGCCGGTTGCAACATGTCCACCCCGCCTGTGACCCCTACGCTTGCGCCGACGCGCACCGCCGCCCCGACGCAGCCAATCACGAATACGCCGTTCCCGACGCTTGCGGCTAGCCGCACCGGTGAGCCAACCGTGACCAGCAGTTTGACACCCACCCTGACCCTTACGCCGATCCCGACCGATACACGCCCGCCAACCATTACCCACACGCCAAGCGAGACGCGCCCGCCCACGCTGACGCCCCTGCCGATCATCCCGACGGACACGCCAACCGAGACGCTCACGCCGATTGCGACGAATACGCCAAGTTTGACGCCAACAGGTACGCCGAGTCCATCGCTCACGCCGTCGATTACGCCGACATTCACCGCGTCCGCGACCAGCACGCCACCCCCGCCGACGGCGACTCCATCATTGGATGGATCAGCGACGCAGAAGGCGCAGATCGCGGGCGAAAGCACGATCAACGCCGCCACGCTGACCGCCGAGTTTGAGCAGATCGCCGCGACGATCACGCAGATGGCGGTGAACGCGCCCACACGACCGCCAACCGTGATATCGACGCAGCCTCCGGCACTGGTCACGCTCACGCCGCTGCCGCAGCCAACGCTCGACGTAACGCCAATTTACGTCACCGCCGCGCCGGGGACGAGCGCGCCGCCGCTGGATGCGCCGACCGTCACCCCGCCCATCGGCGGCGGAGAAGCGGAAGGACGCGGCGATCTGGAGACGATCACGCCGCAGCCCGCCGCGCCGACGTTTGAACCTACGCCCTTGTTTGAGCCGATCAACCCTGATCCGCTGATTCAGTTCGCTCCGGCGGATCGCTCGTATGCGCTTTCGACATCGGGCGGCTTGCGCGGGGATGCGTTCGCGCTCCCCGGCGGAGCGTTCACGTTTGCTCAAAATCCGGTCAACCCGGAGCAGTTTGCCCGTGTCGCGCAAAACGGATCGCTGTTCGTCGTCAACGGCGCAGGTGATCCCGGCGCACGTTTGAGCGCATCGCCGTTCTCAGAGTTTGAACCCGGATCGCCGGAGACGAATAACGCCCGCGTGACGCTCGTCCGCTGGTCGCCGGATGGGCGCTACGTCGCTTTCTTGATCGATACCTTGAGCGACGAATCGACCGATAACAATCTGCAGAACGACGGGATTTACTTCTTCGAGCCGGGGCTGACCGCGCCGCACGCACTGTTTAGAAGCTGTCCACCGGAGTTGAGCTGTCAACTGGTGCGCCACGACGCAGGACCATATGAATTCCGCCCGGTCGATTTTGAATGGAACAGCAGCAGCACCGCGTTGTTGATCCGGCTGCACTTAGAGGACAACGCTCCCGCATTCGCGCTCGTTCCGACGCTGACCAGTACTAACCCCGCCGAACTCCCGCGCATCTACCGCTACGAGTATGCCATGTGGTCAAACGATGGAACGCGGGTACTCGCCAGCGGTGCGGGCGAAGACGGCATGATTGGCGTCCGTTGGATCGATGTAAGTACGGGTGCTGTCACGCCGATCTACAATGCCAGCGCAAACGGAGGCTGGATCGGCTATGCAGCGGAAACCCCCGCCGGGGTAATCGGGCTTGGCACGGAGAGCGGTGCAGGCAGCCCGCTCTCCTTGATGAGTGCGAATGGCACGTCGATCAGCGCACCGATGGGGAATGTCGCGCCGGAGCGGGTCGCGTGGAGTCCGGATCGCACCGCCGTCTTGATTGTGACGAACGAAAACGAAGTGCGGCGCTATTTTGTGGCACGGATCAATGGGACGGTTGAAGAAATTACGGGGGTGGTGGCGGGGGCGCTCGCCGTTGAATGGGTGAGCGCGCCGCCGCCGTAACAAACGATGACGCGGGATCAGCCGCCGACGCAGCTCGTCGGAATGAAGCCGTTCACGCGACCGCCGTTGAAGATTTCCGTCCACGAAATGCCGTCCGCGCCGTCAACCGGAGTTGGATTGACGTACCATGTCTGTCCTGCATGGATCATGCCGCTGCCGACAGGCTGACCTGCTGCCGTGTTGTATACCGGGGTTTCGCAGGTGATCGTCCGCAGCACGAAGCCAGCCGGGACGCCGGGACCGGGCGAGTTCGCGCCGGGCAGCCCAACACAAGTGCCGGTGACTTCAAGGATAGTCTGTTCTGCTAAGCCGTTGCCCGCCGGGCTGTAAATGCGCGCCGTGATCGGGTTAGCCGCCGGTGACGATGTGTAGGCGTAGGCTGGGCTGAAGCCTGCTGATTGACCGACTAAGCGCGAATCCAAACCGTAAAAGACCACATTTCCAAGACCATCGACAACCTCAAGAATGATGGCTTCGGCACCAGTGCCCGTTGTGTCCCGATCCCAATGGATATTCCCACCGCCGCTAAAGGTTAACGTGGTACAGGTGACTCCCATATTCACTGTGCCTGAGACCGACCCAGCAAACGCGATAGAAACCGGAATGAGAAGTGCCAACACGACAATGAGAACGAAAATCGAACGGGTGAACTTGGAACTTAGGGACATGAGGACATATTCCTTGTGTGAAAAATTCCAAATCTGAGTCTACAGCGCTATTCGCAAAAAACCATAATATTAAAGTTAGTTGTGTCATTTCTTAATATTTTCGTCAACTCATAATGATCCGGTCGTAGACTTTTACAGGTTTTTTTGATCGCAACTGTCGAACAGACATGCTAGAATAAGAGCGGCATCTCATGTTTCGGAGTATCACCATGCCCGAACCGAAAGCGCCCTACGAACCCGGTCAAACCGGGCGAACGCCGCGTGTCGAGGTCAACCTGCCCCCGGTTGACCCTGCCGAAGCGGCAAAGCCATCCACCTTGCCAGAATTTCCCGATCCGCACAGCACGACGGGACAGCTTGCCCCGATTGTGATGCGCCTTGAAGGGGATGACCGCGCCAAAAACGCCGATGACTCCGCGATTGGAAGTGACAGTGCCGCCGCCGGACGAACTTGATCTCGCTTGATTTGTCTTTCATCGTGAATACCAACGCCTCCCCACAGCGGGGAGGCGTTTTTTTGCGGTAGAATAGACGTGAAAGGATGACGAGTTTCCCCGGAGGGATACTTGCTGCATACAGAACATCACGAAGAACATGCGCATCACGATCACCGCGCCGATCACGCGGCGCTGTGGATCAAAACCACGATCTTGATCGGGTTGGGTGTGTACTTCGTCTATTTGATCACAACCGGAAACTTGACGAACTACATCAATGAGCGCTTCGTCTGGTTGAGCTATGTCGCGGCGGCGATCTTTCTCGTGCTCGGCGGGTATTCGCTGATTCTCGCGGTGCGCGCCTTGCGCGATCATAACGCGCTGCACGAAGCGCTTGAGCATTCCCACGACGATCACGGGCATGATCATCATCACGGCACTTCGTGGGGCGCGCTGGCGGTGATTGCCGTCCCGCTCCTGATCGGCACTCTGATCCCGTCGCGTCCGCTCGGCGCGGAGGCGGTCAACGGGGCGCTGAGTACCAGCGCTTCCATCGGAGAAATGGTCACGTTCACCAAACAACCGCTGGATCGCAACGTGCTCGATTGGCTGCGCTACTTCGGTTCGCTCACCGATTACGCCGAAACAAGCGGTCAGCCCGCTGATGTGATCGGCTTTGTGTATATCGAGCCGACCTTCCCTGAAAACTCGTTCATGCTGGCGCGCTTCACCGTAAGCTGCTGCGTCGCGGACGCTGCGGCAATCGGACTGCCGACGTTCTACACCAGCGCTGAACCGCCCCAACAAGGGGCGTGGGTGCGTGTGCAGGGATCGTTTACCGTCGGAGAGTTTCGCGGCGATACCATGCCAATTCTGCAAGCCAACAGTCTCGAAGTGGTCGAACAGCCGGAGCATCCGTACCTGTACCCATGACCGCCCTTCGCTCCAAACTCAGCATTAGCCCATTTGACCGCACGGTATGGATCGTGATCGCGCTGGCGATTGGCTTGATCGTCGGCACGGTTGCGCTCGGTGATCGCGTTGGCGTAACCGTCGAGCGCGTGTCGCCGCTCGGTGAAGCGCGTTCGACCAGCGGGATCGGCGTCACGTTCAGCGAAACCATGAACCGCGACAGCGTAACCGGACGTTTTACGGTCACACCGGAGATCGCCGGGGACTACGCATGGAGCGGCAGCACGCTCACGTTTGTGCCAGATCATGCACTGCCGCCGGGTGAGTCGTACACGGTCGAGATCGGGCGCGGCGCGCAGTCGGAAAGCGGGCGTGAACTCCTTTCCACAATTCAGTTTACGTTCACCGTGCGCACGCCGCGCGTCGCGTATCTATCCCCGGCGGATAACGTGCCGCAAAATATCTGGGCGGTTGATCCCGCAAACCCGGATCAAGCGGCACAGCTCACGTTTAGCCCGACCGGGATTTATGATTACGCCGTCAGCCCGGATGGATCGCAGATCGCGTTCAGCGAACGTTCAACCGATGGCACCTCCGACATCAAGCTGATCGATCTCGACACGGGCGCGCTCCGCCAGTTGACCAACTGCCCAGATTCGTCGTGTACGACTCCGGTATGGCGTCCTGACGGGCAGGTGATCGCCTATGAGCGGGTAGACTTCAACACCAGTTTGCAGGTTGGCAGAAGCCCGACCCGCATCTGGCTGATCGACATGACGACCGCGTCCGCCCCAACACGCCCACTGTTTGAAGAGTCACAGCTTTTGAGCTACAACGCGCAGTGGAGCGCCGACGGAAACCGGATCGCAGTATTCGACAGTTCAAGCGTGGCGATACTGGTGTACGATTTCACTACGGGCGAGATCACCGCCGTGCCGAGCCGCAGCGGAACGAGCGGCGCGTTATCGCCCGATGGGACGCGGCTGATTTTTCCCGACATCCCGCCCATCGAAGAAGGGCAGAACGTCAGCCAATATTTGCGCTTGGTCGATCTGGTGTCTCAAGAGTTGAGTTACATCAGTATGCCGGACGATCCGATTGAGGATGATCAAGCGCGCTGGTCACCGGATGGCGAATGGCTGGCAATCACGCGGCGCTACACCGATGACCGCTACACACGCGGGTATCAGTTGTATTTGCTCGATCCCGACTCGCCCGCTGATGTAACACCGCTCACGGGTGATCCGTCGTATGCCGACGGCGTGTATTATTGGGATGCAACCGGCACGCAGATCGTAATCCAGCGGCTGCGCTTGCTGGACGAAAACGGGCAGCCGGATAATCTCGCACGCCCGGAGATTTGGACGCTCGACGTGGCAAGCGGGGCGCTCACGCAAGTCGCCGTGAATGCGTACCTGCCGCGCTGGGTGCCTTAAATAAAGGATTTACGCCATGACCGATACCCCTCCCGCGCCGAAACGCGGATCGAATTTGTGGATTTTCTTGATCCTCCCCGCATTGGGAATCATCGCGGCGGTGATCGTGCTCTCCAGCGCCAACAGCGGCGGATCGGCAGCGGTGGACACCCCCGCGCCGGTCGAAGTCACGCCTGCTGCTCGCGCCACGCTGCCGCAAGTGATCGATGCGCCGGTGATCGATTTTTCGCTCCCCACGCTGACAGGCGACGGTACGATCTCGCTGACCAGCCTTGAGGGGCGGATCGTCTTTCTCAACTTCTGGGCGACATGGTGCGCACCGTGTGAACGCGAACTGCCGACGTTCCAGCAGTTCACGCGCGATCACACCGCGCCGGATGACCCGATCATCATCACTGTGAATTACGGGCAGGACGCCGAAACAATCGTGCCGTATCTGGAGGGGTTGGGGATCACCGACTTGAATGTGCTGCTCGATGTGACGCAAGATGTTTCCGACAGCTACGGCGTGTTCAACCTGCCGACGACATTCGTGATTGACCAACGGGGGATTGTTCGCTCGCCCGTTTATGGCGAAATGACCCGCGAACTGCTCGATTCGTATATCGCGGAACTGGAGCAATCATGACGATTTCGCGCGCGTTCACGTATTACCTGTCCGATTCCGATTGGGTCACAAAGCTGCTGATCATGATGATCGTGACCGGAATCAGCTTCACCACTTCGCCGCTCTTGATCGGCGCGTTGGGGATGGCACTGTTATTCGGGTATCAGAGCGCGTTGATTCGGAACGTGCGCGCGAACTTCGTCCCGCCCCTCCCTCACTGGCGCGATCTCGGCGGCATGTTGATGGAAGGGCTGCCCGTTTTAATCGCCTATGTCGTGTACAACCTGCCGAATCTGTTCATGGGTGCGTTCACATGGCTGGTGACGACGCTTTCCGCCGATACCAACATCGTCAGCGGCGGTGTAAGTCTCGTTGTCGCGTGTTGTTTGTTCCCGCTGATCCTGCTCTTAAACCTCGTGCTGCTGCCGATGTTCACAATCGCGCAGGGGCGCTATGCCGAAACGCGCCGTGTGAACGAGTTTTTCCAATTCGGCACGCTGTTCGATAAATTCCGCACGCGCTTCGACGCGATCAGCCAGTGGTGGATCGGGATGATCCTCGCGTATATACTGTTCACGTTTTTGAGCGTCACCGTAATCGGGATTCCGGTCGTGCTGGCGCTGATCGTGCCGATCACCGGGGCGCTGGCGGGCATGCTCCACGCGGCAACCTACGACACGCCCGAAAAAGCGAAAAGCCGGTAAAAGCATTAACGCAAAGACGCTAAGCGGTATCCGCGTTTCTTTGCGCTAACGGCGGGCATAGCGTTCACCGTCATCATTCAAGCGGGCGTAGCGCTGCGCCTCCTCCTCATCCACTGCATCATCGAGCGTATACACTGCCCGCGCCTGTTCTTCGCGCTTGATCTTCGCATCCTGCCGCGCCGCCCGATGCTCAATCGCATTCCGCCAGATCGCCCCGGTCGAAAGCGCCGCGCCGATGATCAAACCGATGATCAACCCGGCGACGGCAAACTGCCATGCTCCGGTCACGAATTCTTGCTGCGCCATCATTTGGTTGACGGTCTGAACCGCGCCATCGGGCAGGATCATCTCATATGTAAACGGCACAAAAACCTCTACCGTCAAACTGTTCAACAGCGCGATGATCGACAGCAGTACCGCCGCCCATACGCCTAAGGTTGCAATCGCTCGTTCGCGCACTTCTACGCCTCCTGAACACACCCGCGTTTATTCTTCAATACGCATGCGCTATCGCTTGCGTTGCGGTTAAGAGTCCTAGAAAAAATTAGCGCTCTTTTAACTCGACACACGAGCGGAAACCGCTATAGTAGAAGCGTAATCAGCTTCCGTTTGTCTTCAGGGCGCTATGAAACCGAACCTCAGCAAAACGCAGCGCAAAGCACTCATCTTCGCGCACGATCTGATGCGCGGTCGCATGGAAGGCTCGTCTTTTCTGCCGTATGTGCGAGGGACGACACTTCCCCTTTCGGATGGTCGCGTGTGGCATTTACGACGGCACTGGATTGAGCCGGATCGTGATCCACTGCGCCCATATTTGAGTGAAGATATATTTTCAACGCTGGTGATGGGCGGCTGTATGGAAGAACGTCTCGCCTCGCCCGATCATGTGTGGGTGTACCGCATCACCCGCGATGGGTGCGACGCGATTGGGAGGATGTATCCCTCGACTGCCGAATCAGCCGAAAGCGTCAGCGACCGCATGATCCGCCGCCGCATGAATGAACTCAACGAACGCGCCGAACTCAACCGCCGCCGGGGGCATACATTCCGTCAGCGAACGGCAAACAACAGCGACGGAAAATCCGCGAAGCATTCTGCGTTCAATTATCAAGCGCGCAAGCGGTAATAAAATCTACCCCTGACTACGTGACAGGGGTAGGGAACTGCAATGATGACGCAAATAATGTCGAGCCAAACGACGAGCTAAAGTTTGCGCGCCGCCAGTGAAAGCATCGGGCTGATGTTTTCCGTACCATCGTCTGCGCGCACAACGATCCCGCCGCGCTCGGCATCCTGCCATGAATAGAAAGCGCGTACGCCCTTCCCGAATGATTCTTTGATCCCGCGCACGAGCAAACGCGGGTCGCCCGTGTGCGTGAGCACGACGAAGCGTTCCCCGTCGATGCCGACGAAATCATGCTCCGTACCGCGTTCGCCCACAACATCATGAATCGAACGCGCTGCGAACTCCAGCACTTGATTCGCCGTAATGAATCCGTATACATCGCGGAACAGATCATAGCCGTCGATGCGGAACAGCAGCGCGTGATACGGCTGGCGCTCGTAGCGGCGGCGCTCCAATTCTTCGTTGATCAGCCGACCGGAGGGCAGTCCGGTACGCGGTTCGTGAAGCTGCTCACGGGTGGCGCGGCTGATCGACCCCTGCACGCGCAGGCGCAGTTCTTCCACGTCAAACGGCTTGGTGATGTAATCATCTGCGCCCATCTCTAATCCGTGAATCTTGTACGCGGCTTCATCGCGCTGCGTCAAGAAGATCACCGGAATATAGCGCGTGAACGCGGTCGAACGAATTCCATGAAAAATCGTGTAGCCGTCCATATCGGGCAGCATCACGTCGAGCAGGATGACATGCGGCAGGGTCAGGCGCGCCAGTTCGACGCCTTCACGGCCATTGGCGGCATGCGCCACCTCGAAATCCGCATACTGGAAGTAGGTCGTCAACAGCTCGGCTACGTCGAAGTCGTCTTCAATGATGAGCAGGCGTTTACGCATGAGATCAGCAGGTCCTCAGGGTGCAGGGTCGGCTTCCAGGAAAGAGGGTCCGCAGAGCAGTCTGACACACGAGCGGCGCGCGTCAGCTCGACGCCGAGTGCTCAGCCAGCGGAATGCGGCGAACTGCGAAAGCGCGGGTCAGTCGCCGAAGACGTCCTCGACGAGAAACTGGTTGTCCAGCGTGTGGGCGGCGTTGGCCACGACTTCCTCGGGCGAAAGCGGCGGCTTGGGGATGTCCTCCCGGAAGATATTCTTCAACGGGAGCACTGAGGCGGTGGGTGGAATATGTGAGGTATCCACCTGCTGAAGTTTCTGGAAGTAATCGAGCACATGGGAGAGCTGCCCGGCGTAAAGGATGACTTCATCGTCCGTCAGCTCCAGCTTGGCGAGTTCGGCGATGCGGCGGACCTCATCATGCGATAGTTCCATGTGGTTTTCGTCCTGAGGCTGCTTGTCTCGATTTGTCCGCATTATATCATCGGTTTAATAGGGCCAATCCTCAAGAAATCGGAGTCGGCGTGGGAAGGCGTCCAGGCACACGCGGGTCGCCGATTCTTTTCTGTTAGCTGAGGGATTGCAGCATTCGCCAAAGCAACGAAACTCCCTTACAATTGATCCTTGTGTTTATGGGCTCTACGCGGACGCCAGCATCTCTTTGGGGGAGGCGCACTTTTGAAGAAACTCCTGCCGCTTTTGCTTTTTGTCGTCGTGCTGCTGCCGGTGACGTTGTTCGCCATGCAGGACAGCAGTGCGGTGAGAATCGAAATCACCGGGGTGAATGCGACAGAACTTCCAACTGCCGTCATCACTGCTAATGTCTATGATGCGCTGGGGCAGCCTCGGAGCGGGTTGACCGCCGCCGAGTTCACCCTGACCGGCGCGCTGGCCGACTTCGGCCAGATCGTCGAGGTCCAGAACATCACCGACGATGCACTCCCCTTTGCCACCGTGCTGGTCCTGGATATCAGCAGCAGCATGTCAGGCATTGTTGATGAAGGGTCTCCCTTCGGGCGCGCCAAAGAAGCCGCTCGCGCCTTTGTCGAGGATATCCGCGAGGGCGATCCGGTCGCTCTGGTCACCTTCGGCACCAGCGTCTCGGTTGTGCAGCCCTTCACCACCGATCATGATGCCGTTCTGGCGGCCATCGATAACCTGAACGTCGGCGGCGAAACGGCGCTTTATCAGGCCGGCTACGATGCCGTCCGGTTGGCCGCTGAAGCGCCGGTATCCCGGCGCGTGGTCGTCCTGTTGAGCGATGGCGGCGAGTATGGCGGAAACAGTCTGGTCGAACGCGATGCCGCGGCGCTGGAAGCCCTGACGCGCGGCGTGCCCGTCTACACGGTGGGACTGGGATTCGGAACGGATCGCAGCTATCTCGCGCAGCTTTCCGAAAGCACCAACGCCCGCTTCTACGAATCGCCCACGCCGGAGCAGTTGGAGACGATTTACACGGAATTGGCGGCGCTGCTGCGCAGTCAGTACGTGATCACCCTCAACGCCGACGTGCCGCTC
>JBGSVJ010000014.1:0-29691 GCA_041753015.1 Anaerolineae bacterium | reverse complement strand
AGTGACCTACATGACCGAGCGTTTGCATCAGTCGTTGGATTATCTCACACCGGCGGAGTTTGAGTTGGCGGCAGGCTCTCAAGCGTGCTACCCTACCTTATCTCCGGTCTAATTCCTTCCAGAAAAACCGCCGCACTACAGAGTTCATGGCTAGATATACAGTTAGATAACCAACTGCACTATCGAATTCACCTTGTTCGGCTGCTTCATTTGCCTTTTCTAGGAGGCGTTCGGGTTGAAGAATAAACCGCCCGACAATGAAGATCAAAATACACAACGAAACTACCAATAGAGGAAGTATTGTGCGGACAATTCTCAATGGCTGCGACATCTTGATTTCTGCCTCTTATCCTCATTGGTTTTTGGAAGGGTCATTTTTGTACGGCATCAAAAGAATGGGTGCATTTTCTCAAGAATACCTAATTTGTTTACGCCAACGCACTTGCCAGCACATGCTGCGTGTACCGAAGGCGTGGATGGCGGAAGTTCACGCGCATCAGGGCGCGAATACGCGCATCGCGTCCGAGATTTATGGTGGTTGCGTCGCGCGTGCGCTGGCGGAAAGAATATCAGCTTGATTTCTTTGATCCCGCGCCGAAGTTCAGGGGCGAGCGGCGGGGATAATCGGTTTTCAAGAAAGGGAGTGCATCAAGCTGAAGTCATGCTCCCCGACGGTACTTTGACGTTTCGCCGTCGCTTTGAGAGAAAGCTCATCAAACAGGCTAGGATCATGCTGCGAGTAGAATTTAGGAGCATTTCGGATGAAGTTATCTGCTGCTGTTCTAATTGCGGTTTCGTTATTCACCCTGATGTTTTCTCCCTCTATCTCCGTACAAGCGTGCAGCGGCGGAATGCCCAACCCGCTCATGGATTTACTGCAGAGTGCGTCCATTGTTGTCAAAGCGAGAGTATTGGATGTTGATGCCACCGGGCAAGCAGGCGTCGTCGAGGTCATTGAATATCTCGTTGGGGCAGGAGAACAGAATCTGCTGCTCGTGACTCAGTTCCCCAATGATCGATTGTCTACTCCCGACACGCGACAGGTTGGACCGGGAAGCTGCGCGATGTCTGTACCCCCGCTGCAATTGGATGAAGTCGTCTACCTTTTTCTCATTCGCAACTTCGATGGCAGTTACAGCACCAGCATTCGTTCGAATATGTTTAACTACGAGACGATTAGCTATCGTTTTCCAACCCCGGACGCGACGGCGCTCGTGGGGCTGCGCGAAAGCACGCCATCAGGAGAATGGGCTGTATCCGAATTTCAACAAGTCAATGAGGGTGAGTTTCGTAGACTGGTTTTTGAATACAGTGGTTCTGTTCCGGCATTTCCAACGCGTACTGATCCTTACCCAATGCCCGCTCCGGTGCTGGTGACCACTGCTTCGGGGGAAGGGTATTTGCTACCTGTTGACTATACACCGCCTGTTCGCTTGGGTCGGGACGATTTGCAGAATCTTCGTCGGCGTAACAGTGTATGGCGGCGTGGAAATCTACTCGGCGTAACCGGCTGTAATGTCGTTGGGTGCAGGGTATATTCACCGAATGGAGAAACTAGGGCTGTATTGACATCCGACGGGGTCCAAATCGATAGCTGGCTTATTCCGGGTGAGGCATTTCTGTTTTCCGCGACCAATGAACTGATCGCGGTTTGGAATGGAGATCAACTGGAGTTCTATACGTTTTACTATCCCCACCTAGGCATGTGGATATTGGGACATGAGCTTCTGTTCACCCAAGCAATACATGAGGGAGCACAGTGGAAAGGTCAAGCATCATGGAGTCCAGATGGGCTGCTGCTTGCGTATAGTGATGCCGCGGGATTATGGTTGTTAAATGTGTATTCTGGTGATACTCGTTTGTTGATCCCATCTGACGCAAGCGGATCTGCCACTGCACGTTACTTTTCACCAACTGGGCGTTATTTTGCCTTCACGACCAGCACAGGCAGCACGCGCACACTTGACCTGATCATGGGTGCTGTACTGCCAGACGGCATTTTTTCACCCGGTGAACGATTTTTTCTCGCGTTCGATACCAGTCAGCCTGTTAGCCCACATTACTTATGTGCGCTCTCTTTTCAAGACCCTTGCGCCGATCTGGGCATGGGTCAGGATGCGATTTGGATTGAGGAGGGCGTATTCATGCGTGAGAATTGCACTCTTGGCGATGCCGCGGCTTGTAATGTGATTCGAAACAGCACGTCTTTCTATTCTCCTGCCGATTTAGGCGGAACTCGAGGTTTCGATTATGACCTTACCACGCGAACCACACTCCTCCTGCGAAATCCACAGCAAGTAACTGTTATAGACAGCTTTCACACTCAAGAGTATGAGATTGTGCCTTGGATCACGGAGGAAATCGCATCCATTGAGTGGCTACCCACGACCTACACAGGTCAACGCACCTTTGGCGAAACTGTGATTGAGCATTTTGATCGTTGGTTACAGTCAATGCCGATACCACAGGTCTAGCAGCGTTTCCATCAGGCGTTGGAAACCAGCCAGACCAAACGATGAGCGACCGGTTGACTGGTCGCCGGACAGTCGGCAGCTTGCTCACCTGCATGACGGCGTGATCGAGGTGTGGCAGGTGAGTATGTAGCCGTCTGCCGTTTCATCTACACCATGTATACAATCTCGTGTACATCTGTATCTACATTGTGTATACGTGAGGTGCGTATGAAAACCCGAATCCAGAAGTAGGGAAACAGTCTCGCGCTCCGCATTCCCAAGCCGCTGGCAGACGAAGCGGGACTCGATGAAAACGTTGAGGTCAAACTCACGATGCGGGATGGGCAGTTGATCGTTCAACCGGCTGCTCCATTTCACGCTTGAAGCAATGCTGATGCAAATCACGCCTGAGAACCTGCATGATGAGATCGACAGCGGCGCGCCACTCGGAAACGAGGCGTGGTAATGGCATACGTGCCTCAGCGTGGTGATATTGTCTGGCTCACGTTCAATCCACAGGCGGGACATGAGCAAGCAGGGCGGCGTCCGGCTGTCGTGTTGAGTCCTGCCGCCTACAACGGCAAGGTGGGATTGGCGCTCGTTTGCCCGGTCCCGAACCAGCAAAAAGGATATCCGTTTGAGGTGATGGTGCTGCCAAATGCCGGGATCACAGTCGTGATTCTTGCGGATCAACTCAAGCACTTGGATTGGCGTATGCGTCAGACGGAATTGATCGGGAAACTGCCGGAACACACCCTGAGCGAGGTGTTCGCCAAACTCAATACACTGCTGGACGTGTGAGCGGGTTGCGGTCGGTCAACCACTACCACGAGGTTTTCCCCTGAGTCCCGATTCTCAGGCACATTAATCGTCCGAACTATCCTAATCCTTTCATCGGGCGAGTTTTGCTTTATAATTTCGTAGAGGTCTTGACTGGAGGTATGAAGCATTGATCCTGTGATTAAATCCACGCCTGATGATCCTGCCAACCGGTCACACACCGTTATAATTCAGCCCGCCCGCGGGTTAGATGCACTCAACCTGCGCGAGATTTGGGCATTCCGCGATCTGCTGATGATCCTGATGCTGCGCGATGTGAAATTGCGCTACAAGCAGACAGCATTGGGCGTGCTTTGGGTGATCTTACAGCCGCTGGTAGCCGCTGGAATTTTTACGGTAATTTTCGGACTTTTCGCGCGGCTTCCCTCCGACGAGGTCAACTATTTGCCGTTTGTATTTTCTGGGCTTTTGGGGTGGAACATCTTTGCCAATGCGCTTCAGCGCGCCGGGAACAGCTTACTCACCGATGCCCGGTTGATATCGAAGGTTTACTTCCCGCGCATTCTGCTGCCAATTTCCAGTTCGCTGGCGGTGCTGGTGGATTTTGTGGTCGCTTTAGGCGTGCTGTTGGTGCTGCTGTTCGCCACACGCATCCCGTTGACACCGAATATCTTCGTGCTGCCGCTGTATGTCGCGCTCGTACTGCTGCTCGCGCTCGGAGTCAGCTTGTTTGTGTCTGCGCTCAATGTGTACTACCGCGATTTCTCTTACGCGCTGCCATTCCTCATTCAAGTGTGGATGTACGCTTCGCCGGTCGTTTATTCGCCTGAACTCATTCCAGAGGCGTTCCAGTCACTCTATGCGCTTAATCCAATGGTGGGCGTAATCGAGGGTTTTCGCTGGACACTGCTTGGCGTCGGTGAGTTTCCGCTGGTCTCCACCGTGATCGCGTTGGTAATCGGTGGGCTGATGTTTGTGGGCGGGGCGTTGGTCTTTTACCGCGTCGAAAACAATTTCGCGGATGTGATCTAATGGCAAACACAATCATTCTGGCGGAAAAACTCGGCAAGGCGTACCAAATCGCCACCACTCGCGGTGTCGGGCAATATCGCACGCTCCAAGAAGAAGTCGTCGGTTTACTCCGCCGACCGTTTGCGCGCCGCGACCAATCGTCGCGCCGGGAGACGTTCTGGGCGCTGCGTGACATCAGCTTTGAGGTGCGCGAAGGCGAAGCCGTTGGCATTATTGGGCGAAATGGCGCGGGCAAAAGCACGCTGCTGAAAATTCTGTCGCGCATCACCCGCCCCACCAGCGGGCGCGCCGAGATTCGCGGGCGCGTCGGTTCGCTTTTGGAAGTCGGGACAGGTTTTCACCAAGAATTAACCGGACGCGAGAATGTATTCCTGAACGGCGCGATCCTCGGCATGAGCCGCAGCGAGATTAAGCGCCGATTTGACGAGATTGTCGCCTTCGCGGAAGTCGAGCAGTTTCTCGAAACACCGGTCAAGCGCTACAGCAGCGGCATGTACATGCGGCTGGCGTTCGCGGTCGCGGCGCACCTTGACCCGGAAATCCTGATCGTCGATGAAGTGCTGGCGGTGGGGGATGCCCAATTTCAGCGCAAGTGTTTGGCGAAAATGAGCGATGTTGCCAGCACGGGGCGAACGGTCTTATTTGTCAGCCACAACATGCCCGCTATCACCCGCTTGTGTTCTAGAGCAATTTTATTGGAACGCGGTCAGATCGTGGCTGAAGGTGATGCGCTGAGCGTCGTTGAGCAATACACCACAAGTGAGTTCGGAACGAGCGCGCAGCGAACGTGGGATGATCCACGCCTGCGTCCGGGGACAAATGGTTTTATGCTGCTGTCAGTTGGGCTGTTCGATGAAGATGAAACACTGGTCACCAGCTTGAACATAGAGCGCCCGGTCCATTTGTCGATCAAGTATCAAACTGAAACTGATCGAATGCGGTTTCGCTGTGCAGTTATATTCAACACGCAAGGCACATGTGCATTTGTGTCGATGGAACCGGAGGAAATGAGTCACGAACAGGCGGGTGTGTACGAGTCGATTGTCGAAATTCCCGCCAACTTATTGGCTGAGGGTGAATATACAGTCGATATTTCGATCTTCGCATCACGGGGACGAAAAGAGCATCTGTGTCGAGTTCAAGATGCGATTGCCTTTCAAGTCTATGACTCAATCACAGGGAAGTCGGCGCGCGGTGATTACAGTGAGGGAATTGGCGGTGTTATGCGCCCGCTGCTCACGTGGCGTATCGCGCCGCTCGAACCGAAGCAGTTACAACCATAATGGGGACTGCGTGCGCATGAACAGGATGTTGGCACCGTTCTTCCGGTTGGTCAAGGACGCGAGAGCACTCTTGCATCCAACGGATCATGACTACGACGAAATGCTGCGTCTGATCGCATGGTACGACAATCCGATTGCCAGCCCTGCCACGCTCATTTTTGGCGATTCAGTCGTCGAGCGTGTCTCCCGCGATGACGATGATCAGCGAACATTAGGTCAAATGCTGGTTGATCGGTTGGCTGGTGAGACCAATGCGGTCTACTTGTCACACAGTGCTTATCACCCGGAAGTGCATTACTACTTGCTCAGGGCGATTGTTACCCGGATGCGTGCGCGACCGAAGGTACTGGTTGTACCGGTCAACCTCCGATGTTTCTCTCCGCAGTGGATGTACGAGCCGCAGTGGCAGTTCCTAGAGGAAATCGATGTTCTCAAGCGTTTCATCGATGGGCAACCACTGGGGCGCGTGCGTGACATTCGTAATCTTGAGGAACGACGCAGACATGCGCACGCACGCAGTGTGCAATATCCGCTGAGCGAACTGCGGCGCGTTGAGGACTTCAAAGCGGTGATCGCGGTTCAACCGGACGTGCCTGACTTTGCATTTGAGCGAAAGCGGACGATCTTCATCTTTCACTACTTGCATTCGTTGACGAGCGAAAACCCGCGCCTACGCAGTCTCGTCCAGCTAACTGCGTTGGCACAGGATGTAGGCATTCGGCTGTACTTGTATTCAACCCCGATCAATTTTCAGGCAGGGGAACGCTACGTAGGTAAGGGGTTCAGCGACACACTTATGGAACAGACCGCGCTGATCAAGGCAAGTGTGTCGCAGTACCCGGTCACATTTGACGACTTCACACTGGCGCTATCATCGGCATATTTCTTTGACGCAGACCTCGCGACCGAACATCTCAACCAGAGTGGCAGGTTGTGGTTGAGCGATCAGGTAGCGTCGCATGTGGTATCAGCTGCGATTGATATTACAGGTTGAGGCCCAATCCCATGAATCTTCCTATGCGTGCCTCGCGGAAACTATTAAAACTGATGCAAAAGAGGTTGCATCGCGCCGGACTAGACATCTATCGTGCGCAGCCGGGGTTTCATTACATACCAGATGTCTACGGGCATTCCGCGCACAAGCAGATCGACATTCGCCAGCTAGAGCCATTTCAGAGCCTAGCGACGCAAGCGCGCGCAGATGGACGATCACTGTTGTACTATGACCGGTTGTATACCCTCTATCAAGCCTTGATCAACGTGAGCCGCTTGCCCGTCGAGCGGCGGGCGAACGGCGTGAACACCGCCGAAGTCGGGGTGTATCGTGGCGGCGGCAGCTACTTCATCGCGGCGGTGCTTCGGAGCATGGGAATCGAATCTGCCACGCATTTTGCGATTGATACCTTTGAAGGACACTCTCCCGACGATCTGGACAGCCAGCGCGACCCTGAACACACGCGCAGCGCAGCACGAGTATTCAAGAACACATCCCACGAGGATGTCTCGCGCTACTTGTCCGAGTTCCCGACGGTGCAGGTACTTAAGGGGCGTATCCAAGACCGCGCCGACCGATTCGTTGACATGCAGTTCCATTTTGTGCACTTAGATGTTGACATTTATGAACCGACAGTTTTCGGGATGAGTTTCTTCGGTGATCGTCTGGTGTGCGGTGGCACGATTGTTGTCGACGATTATGGCTTCACCACATGTCCGGGGGTCAAAGACGCGGTCGACGAATTTCTGCAACGGGATCGCCGCTTCGCCGCCGTACATCTTTTAACCGGGCAGATGGTTCTTACGAAGCATAGTCCGTGATCCGCTGTCGAACGTCTCAGTCAAGTTTCAGTCAAATTATCTGACAGAATCATGGGATGATTAAGCCCGATGGATTTGGTTGGATATGAACACCATAGGATGTGTACACATGCGCGCGCTTGGGATCGACAACACCGTCATCAACGACGACTCCGACTGCTATGTCATCGCTGAAATCGGGCACAATCATCAGGGCGACGTGGAAAAATGTAAGCAGTTGTTCCACGCTGCGAAAGAATGCGGTGTCAATGCGGTCAAACTGCAGAAGCGGGATAACCGGGCTTTGTACACGCGCACCATGTACAACAAGCCCTACGACAACGAAAACAGCTTCGGTGAAACCTACGGTGAACACCGCGAATTTCTCGAATTCGGGCGCGACGAATACGCCGAATTGATCGCTTACTGCCGCGAGATCGGTGTAACACTGTTTGCTACAGCGTTTGACATTCCATCGGCAGATTTTCTCGCCCAACTCGATATGCCCGCGATTAAAATCGCCTCCGGCGATCTCAAGAACATCCCGCTGCTGCGTCATGCGGCTCGGTACAACAAGCCGATGATCGTAAGCACAGGCGGCGGCACGTTCGAAGACGTTCAGCGTGCCTACGATGCCATCATGCCGATCAACCCGCAGCTTGCGATCTTGCAGTGTACAGCCACCTATCCATCCGAAGCACATGAAATGAATCTGCGCACCCTCGAAACATTTCGTGACCGCTTCCCTGAGATTGTGATCGGGTTGTCCGATCACTATAACGGGATTGTCATGGCACCAATTGCTTACGTATTGGGCGCGCGCATCATCGAGAAGCATTTCACGCTCAACCACACGTGGAAGGGTTCAGATCATGCAATGTCGCTGGAACCCATCGGCATGAGTAAAATGATCCGCGACCTGAGGCGCATACGTCTCGCTCTAGGCGACGGAGTGAAGGTGACGCTGCCACAGGAAATCGGCGCAATGACTAAAATGGGCAAAACACTGTTTTCCACGCGTCCGCTGCCCGTCGGGCATGTGTTGACTGCTGAGGACATTGCTGTGAAATCGCCGGGTGGAGGGCTGCCTCCGTATATGTTGGACCAAGTGATCGGTCGGAGGCTTATCCGTGCACTGGGTGAAGAAGAGTTGATTACGTTCGATCATCTGGACGGGGAAAGCTAAAAAGGGCGCGTAGTGTTCAACCGCATATACCATCATCCCCGTTTGCGCTTGATCAAGCGGCGCGTGCGCAACCGCTGGTACGGTTGGAAGGCTGTTCATCCGCCCGCAACCGATTGGCGCACGGTGCTTGAGCGCGATCATTCCGTATGGGAGATAGCTCGGCAAGCGGCGCAAGGTGGGCGCAAGGTGTTGATCGCCACCAGCACGGGCGGTCACGGCGCGATTACCCCAATCGAAAGCACACTGGCGGCAGCGCTGACTCTGCGCGGCGCTGATGTGCATTTTTTGCTGTGCGATGCAGCGCTGCCCGCTTGTTTGCAGTTGAGCAGTACCGACCCCGTCGATCATGAACTGTTCCTTAAGGCGGGGGTTCGCCCGGTGGCGTGCGCAACGTGTGCGCCGGTCGGGATTGCCACGTATGCGCCGCTCAACCTCACCATTCAGCATTACAGCAGCCTTCTCACGAAAGCCGAGCGTTCGCAGGCAGCAGACATCGCGCGCAGTCTGCCGCTTGATGCGATCCCGTCATACCGCCCCGACAATCTCGCCATCGGGGAGCATGCGCTGGCAGGCGCGCTGCGCTACTTCGCGCGCGGCGACATCAGCAGCGAACCAGCGGGCGAAATCGTGCTGCGCCGCTACCTACACGCCGCGCTGCTCACCATGTATGCGATGAAGCGACTGCTAGAACGCGAAAACTATGATGTGCTGTGCTTCCATCACGGCATCTATGTGCCGCAGGGGATCATCGGCGAGGTAGCGCGTCAGCGCGGCGTGCGGGTCGTCAACTGGAATCCGTCGTACCGCAAGCAGACGTGCATTTTCAGCCATGGCGATACCTATCACCATACGATGATGGATGAGCCTGTATCGGCGTGGGATGAGATCACATGGCGACCCGAACTGGAACAGGCGACATTGGACTACCTGAAAAGCCGGTGGGAAGGCACACAGGATTGGATCTGGTTTCACGAGAAGCCAGAAATGAATCTGGAACATATCACGGCGGAACTCGATCTCGACCTGAACAAGCCGATCATCGGGATGCTGACGAACGTCATCTGGGATGCGCAGCTTCACTATCCCGCGAACGCGTTTCCCAACATGGTCGAATGGATACGCGCGACAATCAGGTATTTTTACGACCGCCCCGATTTGCAGCTTGTGATACGCGTTCATCCAGCGGAAATTCGAGGTGCAGTGCCATCCCGTCAGCGCGTGGTCGATGAGATTCAACGCGAATTCCCCTCACTGCCGCCTCATATCAAAGTGATCCCACCCGAAAGCGACGTGAGCACCTATGCAGTGATGTCGGTGTGCAACAGCGTGCTGATTTATGGAACAAAAACCGGCATCGAACTAACGAGCGTCGGCATTCCGGTGATTGTCGCTGGCGAAGCGTGGATTCGTAATAAAGGGCTGACAACCGATGTCAAAGACCGCGATAGCTACTTCGGCATTCTTGATCGCCTGCCGCTGGCATCGCGTTTAGATGGGGAGACGGTTAACCGAGCGCGTAGGTATGCATTCCATTTCTTCTTCCGCCGCATGATCCCGTTCGCATTCACGCAACCTCTCAGCGGTTGGCCCCTTCTGCGCGCGAACATCACCAGTCTAGAACAGCTTAAGCCCGGTGCAGACAAGGGGCTAGATGTGGTGTGCACCGGTATCCTGAACGGCAATCCCTTTATTTATCCGGCAGAGGAACTCATGTAATGCACGTCGCACGATCGCTGTTCACTTCGCTGCACCGTTACTACAACGCCTATAAACGAGGACGTGATCGCCGTGCCTATATGCAGGGAGGCTTGCTCCCTTGGTCGGTCGGATATTGGAATTATCGCAATGAATATATCCGTGATGTCGTACTTGATCTTGGTCGGCTCAACGCGTTTACCGTACCCGATGCGCTGCCCTCAAGCTATGGGCAGCGCCTTGATGAACGGGTAGTAGAGTATCCATGGACGTTGGCGCGCATGCCTGACGGCTCAGGGTTGGTGCTAGATGCAGGATCAACACTGAACTTTGATTTTCTTGTCACCCATCCGGGTCTGCGCGGTAAGAAGATAGTGATTTATAACCTAGCCCCCGAAGGTATGCTCAGTCTGCCAAATGTCTCTTATCTATATGGTGACCTGCGCGAAACGATCCTCAAAGATTCAGCTTTTGATGTGGTGGTGTGTATTTCGACACTGGAACACATCGGCATGAATAACACCCTGCTGTATACAGCAGATACCCACTTTCAAGAGTCGGACACGCACGCTTACCGGGCTGTCCTACAGGAGTTTCGGCGGGTGCTCAAGCCCGGCGGTAAGCTGCTGCTCACAGTCCCCTACGGACGCTACGAAAACCATGGTTGGCTTCAACAGTTCGATGCAGAGCGCGTCGCCGATGTGATCGCCGCTTTTGGCGGCACGCAAAGCAGCATCACCTACTACCGCTACCTACCCGACGGTTGGCACCTTGCGACGAAGGACGAATGCGCTGACTGTCGCTATTTCGATTTTCATGCGACTAAACAGTACGAACCCGATTATGCTGCTGCTGCGCGTGCCGTTGCCTGTATCGAGATGATTCGATGAGCAAACCCCTGCACATCGCCATCAACGCGCAGTTTGAAGCTAACGCGGGTGGCACCGCAACCGTCACGGCGGCGCTGATCCGCGCGTTAGGTCGGCTTGACGACGGCGACGAAACGTATACGATCATCGGGCGCACCGACACCCGTACTTGGCTAGACATCGACCTCGGCACAAATCAGCGGTGGGTAGACGTGCCGATCTCAATGCCCGCACTCCGAAGTTTCACCCGGAGCGCGCTTCGTCCCCTTCTGCTCAAGGCGCAACAGCTAGGGCGTCGCTTTCTCAACGTGAGTGCTTTGCCGCAGCAAACACCGTACTCGAATGGTTTCTACGAACGCCTCGGCTGCGATCTTATCCATTTTCCATACCAGATGTTTGTGATCACGGCACTCCCATCGATTTATCATCCTTGGGATTTGCAGCATTTGCACTATCCGCAGTTCTTCACCCCTGAAGAAATCGCAGCACGCGAAGTGCTGCTGCGCACTGGCTGTAATTTGGCACAGGCGGTGGTGGTGGCATCGGAGTTCGTCCGGGATGACGTCAGCACGAGCTATGCCCTCCCTGCTCGCAAGCTGTTTCGCATTCCACCGGGACCACCGCTGCAAACGAACGGCGCACAGACAGGCGATCCGGCGCGGGTGATTCAGGCATATGATCTCAAACTGCCATTCATGCTGTATCCGGCGCATACGTGGAAGCACAAGAATCACCAACGGTTGCTCGAAGCACTGGCGCTGCTGCGCGATCAGCACAAGATTAGACTTAACCTCGTCTGTACGGGCGGTCTCACTCCTTACTGGCAGACACTCAAACAAACAATCAACCACCTACGGCTTGAGGATCAGGTGCGCTTTTTAGGGTTGATTCCAGCAGTCGATTTGTCCGCACTCTATCAGCTCTCCGCGTTCGTGATCTATCCATCGCTGTTCGAGGGATTCGGTACACCGCCCCTAGAGGCATGGAATGCGGGAAAAGCCCTGGTCAGTTCTTGCGGTTCATCATTAGGCGAAGTGGTCGGTGATGCGGGGCTGGTGATCGATCCGCTGTCGGTAGAGTCCATCGCAGATGCCGCCGCGAAAATGATGGTAGATGCGCCGCTGCGCGATGAATATGTGCGGCGCGGGCAGGAGCGCTTACATCAGTTCAATTGGGAATATACAGCGCGGGTATTCCGTGCCCTGTACCGCTACGTGGGCGGTGCACCGCTCAGCGATGAAGATCGTGTCTTGTTGAACGGGGCACAAGGCTGAGATATTCATAAACGGTGATTTCTGCATTACCGACTCTTGAGATATAATCCTCGCACATCATGGGGAAAATGATGTTTTCAGGGCAGTGCTTCGCATTCAATTACCACACATATTATAGAAGAAGGTAACATGGAGGGACTGGACACAATTATCCGTTCCTTGCGTCTTGTCGTGTTTGATTTCGATGGTGTCTTTACCGACAATACCGTTTACGTCGATCAGGACGGCAAAGAGAGTGTTCGCTGCTGGCGCGGCGATGGCTTAGGATTACAGAAACTGACCGCTCTTGGCATAGAGAAACTGATTCTGTCGACGGAAACCAATCCGGTGGTGACTGTACGCGCCAACAAACTGAAGATCCGCGCAATCCAAGGCTGCAACGACAAACTAAAAACGCTGCAAGCCGTCACCCGTGAACTGAATATTCCTTTGGCTGAAACCGCATATATGGGAAATGACATCAACGACGCAGCGTGTTTGCAAGAGGTTGGCCTTCCCGTCATCGTGCAGGATGCACACGAGGATGTCGTACCATACGCCCTGTACCGCACGACGCGCCCCGGAGGTTTCGGGGCGGTTCGTGAATTGTGCGATTTAATTGAACAGATGAGGAAGCTAGATTGACCAACTTGTTTGACGTTCAGGATAAAGTTGCCATCGTGACTGGCGGACTCGGTCAATTGGGTGCAGAGTACACGCGAACGCTGGCACACTACGGCGCGAAAGTCGCGGTTTTTGATCTCACTGATGCTCCGGCAGCCATCGCGCGACGGTACCCCGTTGTACCAGACAATGTGGCATTCTTCAGCGTGGATATTACAGATGCTTATTCCATTCGCGCCGGGTTAGATGCGGTGATGACACGCTGGGGCGTGCCGCACATTCTGGTGAACAATGCAGCAATCGATTCGCCGCCAAACGCCCCCGCGGAAGAAAACGGACCGTTTGAGACCTATCCAGAAGGCTCATTCGATCGCATCATGGATGTCAACGTGAAGGGTGTAATGCTGTGCTGCCAGATCATCGGCGGGGAAATGGCGGCGGCAGGACGAGGATCGATCATCAATATCAGTTCGATTTATGGGCTAGTTTCGCCTAATCAAGATATTTACGCTTACCGTGAAGTGCGCGATGGTAAGCCGTTTTTCAAACCCGTAGCTTATTCTGTCTCGAAATCTGCCCTGCTCAACCTCACACGCTATCTTGCGACTTATTGGGCGCGAAAGGGTGTGCGCGTCAACACCCTGACTCTGGCGGGCGTGTTCAATCACCAAGACCCACAATTCCTGGCGAATTATACCGCACATATACCGATCGGTCGCATGGCGCGTGAAGATGAGTACAACGGTGCAATCCTGTTTCTCGCCTCCGAAGCGTCCACCTACATGACAGGTGCAAACTTGGTGATTGATGGAGGGTGGACAGCGTGGTAATCCCGGAATTAATCACCAACTGGATCGATGGTATCGCATGCAGCGCGCTTTCCGGAGAAGTATTTGACAAGCTGAACCCTCATGATGGTTCCTTGCTAACCCGTGTCGTGCGCTCCCGTCAGGAGGACATCGCAGCGGCGGTGAATGCGGCGAAGCGTGCTCAGGTTGCATGGAGCAGGACACCTGCCGTTCAACGGGGGTTTATTCTCCTCAATATTGTGCGTGCCATGCAGGATCATCAGGACGAGATAGCTCGCGTGGTCGCGCTCGAAACCGGGAAGTCTTATAAGGACGCTTACGCTGAGACGGGTGGCGCAATCCAATGCGGTCTGTTTTACGCCAGTGAAGGACAGCGGTTGTATGGACGAACCACAACTAGCGGCGCACTAAACAAAACCGCAATGACTATCCGCCAGCCTATTGGCGTGGCAGGTTTGATCATCGCGGCGAATACGCCCATCGCCAATGTGGCATGGAAGGTATTCCCCGCGCTTATCTGTGGGAACGCCGCCGTCCTGAAAGCTGCCGAAGACACGCCAGCAACGGCGTGGATTTTTGGCAGACTCGCCCATGAGACAGGACTTCCCGAAGGTGTGCTGAATATTGTGCAAGGCTACGGCGAAGAAGCCGGTCAGCCGCTTGTCGAACACGATGATGTTGGCGTGATCAGTTTCACCGGTTCTACCGAAGTCGGGCGCTTAATTAACCGGATCGCTGGGGAGCGCTTAGCGCGGATTTCTCTGGAGCTGGGGGGCAAGAACCCGCTGGTGGTGTGCGACGATGCCGATCTCGACAATGCGGCGAGATGGGTACTGCTGTCGGCATTCAGCAATGCAGGGCAGCGGTGCGCGTCCGGTAGCCGAATCATTGTCTTCGACAGCATCTACGAACGGTTTCGTGAGCTACTGGTGCAAAAAGTGGCAGCCCTGCGCGTCGGCAATACCGATGACGACGATTTCGGCGCTGTGATCAATGCTCAACAGATCACGAACATGCTGGCGTCCATCGATCGAGCGCGTGCGGCGGGCGCGACCATTCTTACGGGCGGAGCGCGCATGTCCGACGAGGCGCACCAAAACGGTTACTATATGCAGCCCACACTAATTGAACACGCAACACCGGAGTCGGAAATCTCCTGCTCAGAGTTGTTCGGACCGATTGCGATTCTCTACCGGGCGCGCGACTTTGAAGATGCGCTGCGGTTGGCAAACGAGTCCCCCTACGGCTTGACCGCTTCGATACATACCCGAAGCGTCCACCGTGCCTTGAGCTTCTGTGAACAGGTGCAGTCCGGAGTGGCAATCGTCAATGGGGGCACTTATGGCAGCGAACCGCATATGCCCTTTGGCGGGCGTAAAGCCTCAGGCAACGGCTCCCGCGAACCGGGAACCGAAGCCCTTGATATTTACTGCGAACTCAAAGACATCTATATGATCATCGATCCGGCGCAGCTATGACCCGTATTATCGCCCTCATCCCCGCTCGTGCGGGTTCCAAACGGGTTGCCAACAAGAATATTCGACCACTGAACGATCATCCGCTGATCGCGTACACCATCGCCGCAGCGTTATCCAGCGGAATCTTCGCGCGCGTCATTGCCTCCACAGACAGTGACGCGATTGCCGCAGTTGCTCGGCATTATGGCGCAGAGGTGCCTTTCTTGCGTCCGGCTGAATACGCAACGGATACCTCTCCGGATATTGAATGGTTGGGCGATCTGCTCGCGCGGCTCCGCAACTCAGGTGAAACTGCAGAAGCGTTCAGCCTGTTGCGCCCGACCAGCCCGTTTCGAACAGCGGACACGATCCGCCGGGCATGGACTCAATTTCTTGCGGTCGGTGAGGTCGATTCGCTGCGTGCTGTTGAGAAATGCAAGCAGCATCCCGGCAAAATGTGGATCGTGCGCGGTCACCGCATGACTCCTCTGCTCCTCAACCCGCGCGGCGTTCCATGGCACAGCACGCCCTATCAGGCGCTGCCGGAGGTGTATGTGCAGAACGCCAGTCTGGAAATTGCGTGGGCGCGGGTAGTTCTCGAAGCGGGCAGTATAGCCGGAGATACTATCACTCCCTTCCTCACTGAAGGTGCAGAAGGCTTTGATATCAACGACCCTTGGGATTGGTGGCGCGCCGAAGAAATGTTGAAACGTGGGTTGGCGGAACTTCCGCCGGTCACGGTGCCGCCACCACATATGGAGTAAATCAGCATGCCTGCAGAAGATATTCACATCCTAGAACAATCCGTCACAATTTCTCTAATCCCCCAGTCGGAATTTGTGCGGGTTGACCACGCCGACCGAGAGCGCCTCGATCTCCTTGCACTCCTTGCCGATATGAATCGCGCTAACACGCTGGCGACAGTCAAACGCGCAGGGTCGGGACATCTCGGTGCCAGCTTGAGCGCAATGGACATCGTTACATGGTTGTACTATCACGAGATGAACACGCGAACCTTAGGTGTCGATCATCCTGATCGCGATATCTATTTCTCGTCCAAAGGGCATGATGTGCCGGGACTGTATTCCACGCTGTTCTCCTTGGGCGTGCTGCCAAAGGACAAACTGCTTAAGCTTCGGCGCTTCGGCGGTTTGGACGGGCATCCCGACATCGGCGTGACCGGTATCGAAGCGAACTCCGGGTCGCTCGGCATGGGTATTTCCAAAGGCAAAGGAATGGCGCTGGCGAAGCGCTTACAACGGCGCGGTGGTCGCGTTTTCGTCATGACGGGCGACGGTGAGCTGCAAGAGGGGCAGAACTACGAGGGCTTGGCGTCGGCAGCGCATCATAAGGTTGACAACCTAATCGTGATTGTCGATCATAACAAACTACAGTCGGACAAAACCGTTGAGGCGATCATGGCGCTCGGCGATCTCGAACACAAACTGTCGACGTTCGGTTGGCATGTTGCGCGCTGTGATGGGCACGACTACGCCGCGCTAGACCGTGTATTCACCGAATTCAGGCAGATTGCCGATAAACCCAAGCTCCTGATCGCGGACACGATCAAGGGACGCGGCGTCTCGTTTATGGAGCATCCATTTGCGCTGGAGCATAACGGCGGCTTGTATCCGTGGCATGCCGGAGCACCGGATGACGAAGCTTTTACCGCCGCGCATCGAGAGCTGCTGCTCCGTATTCAGGATCGACTGGCAGCGCTGTCGCTCGACCCGCTGGTGACCGAAGATGTAACGCCGGAAGATAAGCCGAAAAGCGGCGTCAGCCCTGAATATGTCGTGAAAGCCTATGGGGATCGCTTGGAGGAATTGGGCGCGAGTCGGCCCGATCTGGTCGTTCTTGACGCTGATCTCGCGGCGGACTGCCGAGTACGCGGTTTTGAACAGCATTACCCGGAGCGATTCATCGAGATGGGAATTGCGGAACAGGATATGGTTTCGACGGCAGCGGGACTGGCGAGTCAGGGGATGCTCCCCGTCGTCAATTCGTTCGCCAGTTTCTTAGCCTCCCGCGCCAACGAGCAGATTTACAACGCAGCAACCGAAGGACGCAAGATCATCTATGGCTGCACATACGCAGGGTTGATTCCGGCAGGACCGGGGAAGTCACATCAAAGCCTGCGCGACATTTCCTTGTTCGGAGCGCTGCCTAACGTGATTGTGATGCAGCCTGCCAACGCCGCAGAAACACGTATGGTGGTCGATTACGCCGTTAAGGAAGCGACCGAGAGTGTAGCAATTCGACTGGCGATCGGACCATCACCGCGATTGATTGAACTGCCTGAAGACTATCGCCTCACCTTCGGGCAAGGCGTTACGCTCCGTGAAGGGACTGATGCTGTCCTGTTCGCATATGGTCCTATCATGCTCCACGAGGCGCTGCGTGCAAGCGAATACTTGGCGGAAGCAGGTTTCGGTTTGCGCGTGATTGACCTTCCATGGCTCAACCGGATCGACCCCAATTGGCTCATAGCAGCGCTGAACGATATATCCGATGTGTATGTGATCGATGATCATGCGCCCGTGGGTGGACTTGGCGATGCGCTTCTCGATACGCTGAATAGGGTGGGATGGTTGGGCGCGGACGGGAAGTCTCGGCGGTTTACCAAGTTCGCTGTTGAGGGTTTTCCAGCGTGTGGCACACCGGCAGAAGCCTTAGCTTTTCACCAACTGAGCGGCGACGCACTAGCAACCCGAATTCGCAGTCCGCACTGATCACCTCAACATCGGTGTTCGGCAGTTTTCCGCCTAAAGACGGGGTTGGTGTTCCGGCGCGACCAAAACAGCTTGCGCGGAGCGTCAGCCCCGGCTGATTGATTAAGCATTGAGACAGAGGGGTGGAGGCGGAAATTTATGTCGGTTTATGTCGGAGAATGTCGAAGGATCGTTGAGATAAAATTAAGTATCATGAAGCGGCGCGGGTGCATCTTTATTGTTTGAGATTGGTTAAGCGGGCGGATCGGGGGTGGGAGGGGGATAGACGGCTTGCTCGTCATCCCACCGCGAGATGACGGCGGTGGGGGTATCGTAGAAATCGCGGAGTTCTTCCGGGGTGACGTAGGCATTGGTATGGCGCGGGGCGCGGGCGGCAACGCGGTAAATGGCGCGGCGCAAGCGGGTATCCGGGCGGGCGGGCTGGTGATCGAGCAAAAGGCGGGTCTGCTCCTTGAGGACTTCGAGGGCGAGGGGCAGGGTATGGGGGTGGGTGGCAAGGTTAAAGAGCATGGAAAAGCGCTGGTTGGCGATGCCAACGAGGGCGGCGCGGTCGGGTTGGGCAGTGCGGGCGATCTGATCGTGGGCGGCGGTGATGTAGCGCTCCGCCTGACGTTGGGAGACGCGGAAGTTTTCGAGACAAAAACGGATGATGGCGGCGTTGGTATAGCAGTGGGCGGAGCTATTCCGCTTAGGTTTCGGGATTTGCTTGTAAGGGGATGCAACTTCCGGCTGGTTCTGCCGTACAGATGTACACAGTATATTTGCATGGCAGATCATTGAGGAGGACTCATGAAGGCTGTGTACTGCACACGCTATGGTCCACCGGAAGTGCTAGAGGTTCGGGAGATAGAAAAACCGGCACCCGGTGATGCAGAGGTTCTAGTCAGAGTCCACGCGACAGCTGTTACCGCAAGTGACTGCATCGTGAGGGGTTTTAAACTACCCTTCTGGCATCCGATGGGTTTGATGATGGGCATTGTCATTGGGTTTTCCGGACCGCGCAATCCGATTCTGGGCATGGTTCTGGCGGGTGAGGTCGAAGCGACCGGCGCAGGGGTGACACGATTCAAACCGGGCGATCAAGTGTATGCGATGACCGGCACGCGCTTCGGCTGTTACGCCGAGTACACTTGTGTACCGGAGGCGAGTCGATCCCGCTATCCGGGGGACATTGCCGGAGTAATCGCGTTGAAACCTTCGACGATGAGCTATGAGGAATCGGCAGCGGTGGTTTACGGGGCGGGGCTTGCTTTTTACTATCTGAAAAAAGCGGCGGTGCAACCCGGACAGCACGTATTGATTTACGGGGCATCGGGGGCGATTGGCACGACGGCGGTTCAGCTTGCCAAACATCACTATCGCGCGGTGGTGACGGCGGTATGCAGCGGCGCGAACGCTGATCTGGTGCGGTCGCTCGGCGCGGATGAGGTAATCGACTATACCACGCAAGACACGATTCCGGGTGGGCAGCGGTTCGATCTGGTGCTGGATGCGGTCGGCAAGAAGAAGACGTCAGCGCTCAAGGAAGCGTGCCGTGCTGCCGTGACCCCGAACGGCAAAACCATGTCGGTCGATGAGGGTAATCCTACGCTGCACATGGACGATCTGGTGCTGCTGCGCGACTTGATCGACGCGGGCAAGTTCAGCGCGGTGATCGATCGCGCTTACCCGCTTGAGGAGATCGTGGCAGCGCATCGACATGTCGATACGGGGCATAAGAAAGGAAATGTCGTTATCACGGTTGCATGATGTTCTTGCTCTACGAACTAGACGTGAACTCCGCGATGCAGAGATATCCGTCTATCCTCTGAAATCGACAAGGGCTTATATCCATAAGCCCTTGTTCGAGTCGTGTCCTGTATATCGATTGATTTGAGAGAAGGTTGGGCAGTAGAGGACTCGAACCTCTGACCACTCCCACGTCAAAGGAGTGCTCTACCAGCTGAGCTAACTGCCCGTAATGTTAAAAATCATAGCCGATCTCCGCGTGCCTTGCAAGAGGGAATCAGCGCGCGGCGGGGATTTCTTTCGTCAGGCAGTGCACCGCCCCGCCCCCCTTGACCGCCGCCTCACACGGGATCGCGATCACCTGATGATCGGGCATCGCGTCTTGATAAATGCGCAGCGCGGCGGAGTCGCTCGGCAAGCCGAACACGGGGACGAGCACCCGCCCGTTAACCGTCAAGCTGTTCGTGTAGCTGCGCCAGATCGGGTACACCCCCCAGTTGAGCGACACCTGCGGCATCGGCAGATCGATCACCCGGTAGCGTTCTCCGGCGGCGTTCGTCTCGCGCTCGAACACTCTCCGCGCCGCCCGCAGCCGATCCACATTTTTGAACGGAGTCGGTGCACCGACAAGGATCGTTCGCGCGTCCGCCAGCTTACACACCAGATCGACATGTCCCGTTTCTTCGCGCCACAAGCGCGGCGTGAGGATCAACTTCTCGAACGCGAAATACTGCCGCATCTGCGACTCGACTTGAGCGCGGGGAATCCCTAAATGGGCGTGCCGGTCGATCAATTCGTCGCTCATGATCAGCGTGCCAGCGCCATCTGACCAGATATTCCCGCCTTCGGTGTACAGCGGCAGATGATGGACGGGCATCCCGCGCAGTGCCGCCCACCGCACGGGCAGTTGATCATCGTTCGCCTGTGGGTATGCCGAAAGCGGCGAAAACCGCGCATCGACCGCCACTTGCTTACCGTGCGGATCATGCCCAACGATTGGACCGTAATCGCGCACCCAGATGTCATCCAGCGGCGCGACGATGAAGTTGACCTGCTCCCACGCCACCGGATAATAGGCATCCATCCACAGCGTGATCGCCGCGAACCATGCCGGATGAGGGATCAGCACATCGACGCGGGCGACAGGGGCAATCGCCTGAATCATCGCCGCGTGAACTTTCCACACCGGCGGATACAGCACCGGAAACGCGACGATCACCGCCTCCATACGCTCCCATTGGGCGGGTAGGCGGATCGGGACGGCAGGCGGAGTCAGATCGGGTGCGGCATCTGCCGGTACGCGATCCAGATCATCCCCGACGTGCAGCATCTCGGCGAGGTCTTCTTGTACGTCATGAGCGCTCATCCCCGGCGGGAGCATGTGCCAGCGCGTGAGATAGTCCGCAAAGCGCGCGGGAGTGAGATTTGCCGGATCATCCATCGGCTGATTACCGCGCGTGAGCAAGTTCGCAGCGGCGCGGTACAGCGGCGCAAGAAGGGGCGAAACTTTTCGTCGCCACAGCGGATACGGGATGAAGTCAAACGTCATTGGCGCGCCTCAATCGTCACAAACCGGGAACCCAATGCTACAATGTGGCGCATTCGTTTACGAGGATTTTTGATGAAACACCCCCTGCTCATCTGCTGGATCGCCGCCGCTGTTGTCACGGTGAGCGCGCAGACTTCGACCGTTGATCCGACCCTGCCGCCTGAACACGGGAGCGCCGCACTCGGTGTGAACTTCACGCCTGATCCGTTTCGCGGGCAGCGCTTGATCGGCGGGGGTGATGTGGACATCAGCCGGAATGCGCCGGGCGATTCGTGCGCCGGATTCACGAGCGCCGCGCCGGATTTTCGGCTGACACTGGCGGGCGATCTGCCGTTCTTGCGGCTGATGTTCGTGGCGGATGTCGTCAACGCTGATCCGACGATGTTTGTGATTCTGCCAGATGGCGGGCGGCGCTGCGGTGATAATGCGTATGGCGTGCTCTCCCCGGTGATCGACTTAGCGAATGTGGGTGCAGGCGATTATCTGATCTGGATCGGCGCGCGCAGCGAAGAACCTGTCTACGGATCGCTGTACGCGACACGGCGCGAGGATGTGTATCCCAACTCGACGAGTGTTATTGTGCCGCCTGTACGCGAAACCGCCGTTGCGTCCAGTCAAGCCACGCCGACACTGATCCCCGGCACATATCTCGACTCAGAAGCCGAACCGCGCTACGGCGCGATCAACCTGAACGGCGGATTCTTGCCCGATCCGTTTTGGACATTCGCGGAGGCGGGCGGAACGCTCGACGTACCGGCGTATGATTTGCAGGCGGACATCGAAGCGATCACATTTGGCGGCGAAGTCGGCGGGGGATCGCTCGGCGCATCAGGGACGGGCGAATGCGCCGGATTCACCACGCCTGAACCCGCGCTCACGCTCGACTGGAGCGGACGATCCACGCGACTGCGCGTGTTTTTCGCGGCGATCTCATCAGGTGATGTAAATGCCGCGTTGATCATTCAAGCGCCGGATTTAACTTGGTGGTGTAACCGCGATTTCGCGCTGGGGTTCACCGATCCGCTGATTGAGTTTGAGAATCCGGCGGCGGGGCGCTACACGATCTGGCTGGCGCATGAAACCGAACGCGGCGCATCGATCCCCGGCGCGCTCCACATCACCGAGCGGCGCGAACTCACGCCGGACGGGATCACGTTGGAGGCAAGTACGCCGATCACCACGCCGTTGATCGGGTTCAGCGGCGCGAACTTTGCGGCGGACGTACTGCGCGATCCGCTGACCGTACCATTCACGGCGGGCGGCTTGATCGAGGCGGCGCTGAATAATCCGACATCGGGGTGTGTGGGGTATTACGCCGATACGCCCGCGATCACGCTTGAACTGACCGACTCACTGCCGTTTCTGCGCGCCTTCGTGATCGCGCCTGATCCGGCGGAGGCTGATCCAACGCTGATCGCCGCCATGCCAGATGGGCACTGGTACTGCGCCGATGATTGGGGCGGCACGACGCTGCCGATGATCACCGTTTTTGGCGGCACTGGGACGGGATTGGCGCGCTTCTGGGTGGGATCGTATCACGCCGAGCAGCAGTTCAGCGGCACGCTGGTGATCACCGAGCGCGGGATTACGCCGTTGGAGTGACCGCGCGCAGTTTTTTGCTTATACTCTCCGGAGTCCTCACGCTGAAAAGGTGCGAATCAAGTGAGCATATTGAACCGCGTAACGCATTATGCCGGAGCGCTTGTACGGGGAATGACCAACGGTACGCTGATCCGCACCGCCAATCGTTATCTGCGCTGGCGTCGGCTCGAACGCATCACCGAATCTCATGTCGGGCTGACCGTTCAAAGCGGACCCTTCGCGGGAATGAAGTATATCCGCGTGCCACCCGCACACGGTTTCATCCCCAAACTGCTTGGCATGTATGAGCAGGAACTTCACGGGGTGGTTGATGATCTGGTAGAGAACGGTTACACCACGCTGATCAATGTCGGCAGTGCTGAAGGCTATTACGCGGCGGGGTTCGCGTACCGCGATCCACAGGTGCGCGTGTTTGCGTTTGACATCGACCCACGTGAACAGGATCAATGCCGCGCGCTGGCGCAAGCGAACCATGTCGAATCACGGGTGACGATTGGCGCGCGCTGCGACTGCGCCGACTTTGAGCGCTTGATCGACGACAAGACGCTGATCGTGATGGACTGCGAAAGCTGCGAATACGATCTGCTTGACCTTGAGCGCGCGCCATCGCTCACACGGGCGGATATTCTGGTCGAAATCCACGAGTATCAGGGCGGGCAGAACGGCGCGGATGTTTTGACAGCACGGCTCGCCTCAACGCATGAGAGCACCGTCTTTCCGGCTGTACCGCGCCGCGCCGAAGACTATCCCGTGCTCAACTTCTTGCGCGATCCTGCTGCACGTCAGCGCGCCGTGACCGAACGCGAGGGGGGACAGCAGAGTTGGATCTTCTTCCGGTCGCGTCAGCGCCGTTGAGGATCAACAAAATGCTGTTCAAAAACGCGCATGGCGGGCGCGAGGTTGGTGAGCGGCGGCACGGATGGGAGTTCATGGAGTGGTTCAGTCGGCAGCCATGCCGGAGCCGCTCCGCGCAGCGCCGCAAGAATGCCGTTTAGGACGCTCAAGCGATCGCCATTCGCATCGACGATCATGACGGTTTCGCCGCGTGCGCGCAAATACTCGATTCCACGCAGATACGCATCGCGGGTTTCGTTCAACTGACTTTCAAAAAGCTCCCGGCTGGTACCGCGCGCGCCCATGCGCTGATAACAGGTTTCGACGCTGGCATCCAAGAAGATCGTGAGATCAGGGACGCGGGCGGCGCTGTTGATCCGCATCACATCGTCGATACTCAGCGGCGCGACGGTTTGATACACGAGCGAGGACAGCACGTAGCGGTCACATAGGGCGACCCGCTGATCGCCGCCTTCGAGAAACGGCGTGATCACGCGCTGGATGTGGTCGAGGCGGTTGAGGGCGAATGCCAGCGCCAGAGTCGGCGAAACAACTTCCCATTCGCGCGAAAGCACCGCCCGGATGTATTTTCCCGCGATGCTGTCATCATGCGGTTGAAAGGTGAGCAGCACGCGATCACCGATGCGGGTGCGCCAGCCTGCCGCCAGCCGCCGCGAGAGTTCACTTTTACCGCTGCCATCCATGCCTTCAAGGACAAAGAAGAACGATCCGCTCATGGGGTTGAGTCCTGCCGTGTGCGCCAATTCAGCGCTGATTCTCTCCGGCTTAAGCGCCGCGTCAAGGTTCAGGGAGAATCGGGTTTTGTTTTGCAGGTTTTTTACAACTTGAAACAAGTTCTTTGCGGGATACAGGCGGCGCAGACTTCATATATGTTGTAATATTTATTTAGGCACTTACGCCAATTTGCTTGGAGGGAATTCACATCATGTCTGCAAAGCGTGTCATGCAGTCCACCTTTTTAGCACTCGTTTTCGTGTTTCTGTTGGGCAGCGTTTCAACCGCCCTCGCTGCCGGAGAGACATTTGAGGTTATTTCTGTAAACACGGTCGGCTGTAATTCCGGCAATTTCGGTATGACGGTTGAACGTGCAAACCTCGATGGCGGCACGTACTACGTACATACCGTCGTCACCGTCGGCAATTTGATCTATATGAACGAACAGGCGAGCATCTCGGTCAACGGTTTGAGCGGCTGGAACATTTTTGACAATTTCACCTACGGCGCAGTACCGAACCCCGGCACATACCCGATTCCGGCGGGTCAGGAAATGCGTCTCGATTTCTATTTGGAGCGCCCGGTCGGGACGATCCTATACGCATGGCAGTTAGTTGTGGACGGCTGCGATACAGGAAACATCCTGTTTAACGGCGTGCCAAATGCGGGCGGAACGTGCAGCCTTGTGATTCCGTCCGGTTCGGTTGTTGGTGAAGCCCCGGCTGGCGCACAGGCGTATTACGCGCCCGGTCAGGCTGCGCCCGGCGTCGTCCTCAACCCCGGTACGTATACCGTGATCGGTCAGGATGCGAGCGAGACATATTATAAGGTTGTGCTGGCGTGCCAAACGCTGTGGGTGCGCAAAGACACCATGCAGCCAAGCTATCAAGCACCGCAGAACGGCGCGCCGCTGCCCACACGCATCGTCAGCTAAACTCAGCAAATCACGGATTTAGCCTAGCTGTCCTCACCCCCTGCCCCTCTCCATCGCAAGCGATAGAGAGGGACAGGGGGTGAGGAGCTTTGATGCATTTGCCTTAAAAGACTTCCTCGCTTTGTTTGCGCCGCCTCACGGCAAAACGTTACAATCCTTCCACACTTTTTAATACAAAAAGGAAACTCACGCATGAAACGTCGTGCCAGCGCTGTACTGCTTGCCGTTGTGTTCACGCTCATGATCGGCATCCCAATTACCGCACAGGAGGCTACCCCTGAAGTAACGCCAGAGGCTGCAGTCGTCACCACATGGATTCCGATTGGCGGCTTCTATGCGGATACCTTTCCCGGATTCATCGAAGCGGCGTATGAAAATGTCGCCCGCTTCGGGACGGATCGCCTGTATATCCTCGTTATGCCGATGACGTTCAGCATTGATGCGACCACGCTCACGCCGGACGACCTGCTTTTGAACACCCGCGACTCGGAGCGCCGCCGCCGTCAGCTTGAGGACGTGTGCCGCGCGATGATGCCTGCTGAGATTTACTGCCAGGTCGTCACCCCGCCGATTTACACGCGCGAGGCGGCGCAGTCGCCCGAAGCGCTCGAATACTTTGCGGATGATCTGGCGGGGGTGTATTACCTCGGCGGCGATCAAACGATTGCGATGCAGATCACCGCCGGAACGCCGCTTGAAACAGAACTTGCGGCGGCATTCGCGCGCGGTGTGGTGATGGGCGGCAACAGCGCCGGACTCGCCATCGAATCACGGACGATGATCGGCGGGTACGGGGGGAATGAATTCGGTCCAGAAAATGCGTTCCGGCTCGGCGCGGTCGATATTTGGAATGAAGGCGAACGGCGCGGGCTGGATTTTGGCGTGACGGGCGCAGTGCTTGAACAGCACTTCTACGAACGGGCGCGCATCGCCCGCTTGCTCAACGCGATCGTGCAGGACGGCGTACCGGGAATCGGGATCGGTGTGGACAGCTACACGGGCGCGTTGATCCGCGATAACAACCGGCTCGAAAGCGCGTTCGGTGTGTACGGCGGCGCGATCCTTGACGTGGAAACGCTCGGCGCGCGGGCGACCGCGACGTTTGATAATCCGGCGGAGGTGTTGAGCGTGCGCAACGTGCTGCTGCATACGTTCGCGCCGGGTGATTTTTCATATGACATCGCGGCGCGTCAGCCATCGCTGACTCCGTCGCTCACCAGCGTCAGCCGCGCCTTTGAGACGTTGAGCGTACCGGAAGGATCAGGGACGATCACGCTCATCGGCGGTGAGCCGAGCGATACCAGCGTTTTCGACCTCACCCCCAACACGGCGGCGCTGTTCATCGGCTACCCCGACTCGGATGCGGTGGCTCAGGCGATGACGCTTTACAAAGATACCGAGGTCACCTTGATCGATTTAGGCGACCCGGCAGAAATGCCTGATCTTTCCGGCTACGATCAGATCATCATGCATGCGGGGGATGCGTCGCTGGCGATCCTCGAGTTGATCCGTGAACCCCTGCAAGATTTCTGGCTGGCAGGCAAGCCGATGGTGTTCGTCGGGGATGCAGCGGGGTTCGCCGCCCGTCGTTATACTGCGATGCCGCCCACACCCTATGATGGAGACGACGCGCAGATCGTCGCGGCGACACAAGGCACGTTCATCGATGGGGGCGTGCTCGTGCGCGAAGGGCTGCGCCTTCTAGAAGCATCGGTCGAGCCGCGTTTGATGGCGGATAACCGCTGGGGACGGCTGATCGCAATGGCGTATCAAGACCCCAGTCTGGTGACGATTGGCATACCGGATGAGACGATCATCGTGATCGATTCGACGGGGGCGCGGGTGGAAGGCGGCAACAGTGCCGTCGTACTCGATCTGCGCTCGGCGCAGCGGACGCTTGGCACGAACTCTGGGTATATCATTGTAAACGGCGTGCTCGATTTGTTCGCGCCGGGGGATGTGATCACGCCGCTGAATGGGTAATACTTCTCATCCCCTAGCCCGTCTCCAACCGAAGGCTGGAGACGGGCTAGGGTGAGGGGCGATTCAAATAGTTTTCGCTGTAGTCACTTATGGAGATGAAGCAATGGAATTCGCAATCACGTTTAAGGGTGACATCGATCCGCGCCGCACCGTGAACCTGTGCAAGATGGCGGAGCAGGCGGGGTTTACCTACGGCTGGTTTTTTGATTCACATGTGCTGTGGCGCGAATGCTACGTGACAATGGCGATGTGCATGGAACACACCGAACGGATGCGCTTCGGTCCATGCGTGACCAACCCCGCCGTGCGCGATTGGTCGGTGGCGGCGAGCTTGTACGCGACGCTCGGCGCGCAGAGCGGCGGACGTTTTGATCTCGGCATCGGGCGCGGCGACTCCAGCCGCCGTATGCTCGGCAAGCGTCCAGAGACGGTCGAGCATATGGTCGATTTCGCGGATAAGGTTAAGCGCATGGTGCGCGGCGAAACGGTCAAGTACAGTGAGGAATATGCCGATGTGCAGCTCACATGGGCGGGCGGCGACGACATGCCGATCTGGTTCGCGGCGTATGGTCCGAAAGCGCTGGCAGCGGCGGGCGCGCATGGGGATGGGCTGATCATTCAGCTTGCCGATCCTTGGCTGGTGAAGTGGTTCACTGATCAAGCGCTGGTGGCGCGGCGGAATGCCGGACTCGATACTGCCGGATTCCGCGTGATGAGCGCCGCTCCCGCGTGGGTGGGCGGTATCGAACGCGCGCGGGCGCAAACGCGCTGGTTCCCGGCGATGGTCGGCAATCATGTGGCGGACTTGGTGGAAAAGTACGGGCGCGATGGCGGCGGTGGTATTCCGCAGCGCTTGACGGATTACATCGAAGGGCGCAAGGGCTACGACTACAAGCATCACGCTGACAAAGACGCGGATCATCTCGGCTTCATCAGCAATGACATCATTGACAGCTTCGGCGTACTCGGCAGCCCGGAGCAGCACATCGCCAAGATCAAAGAACTTGAGGCGAACGGCGTAACGCAGTTCAACATTTATCTGATGTGCGGCGAAGAAGAACGGATCGTCGAGGAATACGCAACAAAGATTCTGCCGCACTTCCAAACCGTAAAGTCCTAAGAGAAACGATTAGTGAATGGAGAGCTGCCATACACGCTCTCCATTCATCAGTGGGCTTCTTCGACTTCTTTCGCCAACCGTTTGCGGCGCGCCAGAACCCATTCCCGCGCTTCTTCGATGCTGTTCGTTGTGCTGACGTGGTTAGCGGCACTGGGTACCAAGCGCACAAAGATTGCGATCAGCGTTCGCACAGCCGGACTAGGGCGAACATAGGTCACTGTGCAGCCGTTCTTGATCAACTTAGGGAACAACTCGCGCGCACGGGTGAAGAAATCCCCACGCGGCAGCGATGGGCTGCCGTAGTTGTTCACAGTGATCACATTGATGGCGACATTCCGCGTAACAGACTGCTCAACGATCCATTTCACACCGGCGAAATACGAATCCCATGACCAATGTTGTGCATAGTTGATGATAATGATGGTTTCTTCTGGGTCATCCCATGTAAGCGTTGCATGTGAGAATACTGCCAATTTTATCCCCTAAACTTGAACAAACATTGTGATCAAATCATAGGTATTGCGGTGGTATGCTGCAAACGAATTCCGTGAAAATCCTCCTAAAAATTATTCACAGCTCATGTGGAATGGAATCAGCGACACCGACACAGGGCTAACCCCACTGTCAAGACACTGCAATCGAAAGTGGGGTAGGGGCATAAAGATTGATCCGCATGGACTGACTACCGCATTCCCCCTCTTTAAACAGCACTTAGAGAGGCGTGGCGCCGCGATACAATCCGGTTAGTCGCTCTCTTGAGAGTCACTGTTCGGCATCACGGATGACACCATTTGCTTTGCTTCCTCAAGCGAATTCGCCAACCGAATAGCCTTGCTTGTTTCTGGAGAAAGCTTTGAATATATCGAAATAAGTGCTTTGGTGATCGATGATGGATTGACATAAACGACTGAACAGCCGCTTTTGAGCATGCGCGGAAAAAGTCCGCGTGCGCGAACGAAGAAATCCCCACGCGGCGAAGCCATACGCCGGTAAGTATCAACTGAAATAAACTGGACAGGTTTTCCGGTTTGATCAACCTTGCCAAGAATCCATTCAACGATCTTGAAATACTCATCCCATGTCCAATTGGGATGATATTTGTAGTGCGGCGGAAAAACTGGAAGACCCAATAAGAGAGTATCATGGGGTCAAGGAGTCCAGAAACGATGGCACAGAAACGCCGCAAGTTTACGGCGCAATTCAAATTTGAAACGGTGATGGAGGTGCTGCGCGGAGAGA
>JBGSVJ010000013.1:0-215956 GCA_041753015.1 Anaerolineae bacterium | reverse complement strand
AGTGACCTACATGACCGAGCGTTTGCATCAGTCGTTGGATTATCTCACACCGGCGGAGTTTGAGTTGGCGGCAGGCTCTCAAGCGTGCTACCCTACCTTATCTCCGGTCTAATTCCTTCCAGAAAAACCGCCGCACTACAGTGCTGTTCTACGGTTGGTTGAATTCAAGGCGACTCTGTTCCACGATTTCGCGCATTACAAGGTGTAAGCGACCTTTTTTGATGAGGTTCTCAAGTATGGCCAACAAACTAGTGATGTTGATGATTTCTTCCACCAAATCAAGATAGCGCTCAATGATTGCTTCAACACCGTACTTACGCCGTGCTTGGGTAGCCAGCTGAAGCCTGACTGAATCGGGGGAGTCGTTCGTTTTTACAACAAAGGTCAATGGATAGCGTTGGATCTTATCCAGATCAAGAAAATACTTGTCCGCATCCATCGTTTCTGTTACCTGAAAAAAGCGACCGAGAGGTTTCATAACAAAGTCAATTCCGCCGTCGTTAGCGTTTGTTCTACCGGTTTTGTACAGGGTTAGGGACTCGCGCTGCAATTCATCTTCAGACCATCCCCAAACGATTGTTAACTCACCGTAATGCGCTTTGAGAATGGCATAACTTACTATTTCAAATATTCGTGCATCGACGTTTGGTTGCAACAAACTTCTGACGAATTCGACAGCCGCAACTGCATCTGCCTGAGATAAGTCTGCGATTTGTTGGCATGTATCAATGAATTTCTCAAATGCCGAACGCTTTCTGCTTATGTAAGCTTCGATGATTTGAATAACTGCTTGTGCGATATTAATTGTTCTGTCACTAATTCTTACATTAAGAAGCTGCTCATTGATCCAATATCGCTGCTCCTGTAGATCACGAATGACTGGACGCGCTTCCGCTAACGGGAAATATCTCGCAAATTCCTCATTTAGGCGGGAGTTTAGGGCATGGTTTTGCAGTTTAGCACCAAATGGAAGCTCACGTTGGCGACGCATAAGGTCAGTAAACCTCGCGCCCTCGTATGCTGCATATTGTCCAATCCGAGCATTGGAAAACCCCTTCTTGATATAGTCCTCAACTAACACATACAAAGCATAATGGTTCGCAAATGAGCTTCGCGCTTTTGAGCCTCGATTTGCGGAACGTGTTTTAATGTTAAGATATTGAAGCAACGGACTAGCTGTGAAGACTGCGTCGGCTTGATCTCCAAAGCACTCACCAAGAATCTGAAGTATAGTTGGCGTAAAGTCGTGCTTCATTCATCATCTCCGAACAAAGTCACTGAATAGTGTTCATTGGTTGAGCTAGCTTTTCCATTCTTTCGAACGTAGCTCTTTTCAGGTTTCATCAGGACTTCGCCATCCAATTCAGTCGCAATACCTACACGTCGTAATCCGATTTTGATGTATTCTCGCTGCATTTCTATCCCAATGGATCGTCGCCCTAAACGTTTTGCCACCAAAGATGTGGTGAATGTTCCAGCAAACGGATCTAGAACTAAATCACCCGGATTGGAACTTGCCAAGATAATCCGCTCTAAGAGTGCTTCGGGTTTTTGTGACGGGTGTTCCTCATATTCATCCATCCGATAACGAACACGCGGGAAAAACCAGACATTTCCGGGAATTTTCTTCGTGTTATAAAGTTTTGGCTCTGCGCCTCGATAATCGATAAGTTTACGTACCGACCCCGTTTTCGCTTCAACAGCAATAGACTCACCGTTAAACGTGTACCGCTTCGGGTGTTTAACGGCATGGATAATGGGCTCGTACAACGAGCCAAAGTAATGTCGTGCCTGCACACCAGAACTGTCATAATGCCATACAATACGTGAGAGAACTGTCATAGACTCACGTAAGAACAGGTCAATGTATGGCATTGCCTGTGTGCTTGTCATTACATAGAGCGTTCCATCAGCGCGCAACTTTCGGATGCAGATTTGCAGCCACTCAGCGCACCAGCGGGCATAATGTGCGTCACTCTCCCAACGATCTTTGAACTCGCCGAACTGTTTTCCAATGTTGTAGGGGGGATCAGCAAAAACAAGATTCACCGAGTTGTCCGCTACAACTTTATCAAGCGCAACTAAAGTGTCGCCATGCACGATTGTGTGATCGTCACGTGAGTATTGTGCGAAATCACTAGACATTATTAAACACCAGATTTACTTTGCCAGATTGCTGTATCGTGCCAAAGTCGTCACGACAACTTACGCGGAAAATTGTATCACATTTGTTCGTACTTATCCCCCTACCGGAATGAATCTCACCGCCTCGATGTTCCGCGAACAGTCATCGACCAGAAATCACGGGTGGGTTATCGCGAATGACGCGCTCTGCCTGTGGACTGGCGGATCACGAGTTCCGTTGATACTGTGACCGTCCGCTCCGGTATCGGGATACCGTTCATCAGTTGGATTAGCAGGTCAATCGCCATAGCGCCCATCTCGCGCAGAGGTTGGCGAACGCTTGTAAGCTGCCATGTTTCCGCAAGCGGTAGATCGTCAAAACCCGTCACCGATACGTCGCTGCCGACTTGCAAGCCCATTTCGCGCGCCGCGCGGATAGCCCCGAACCCGATTAGATCATTCGCTCCGATGATCGCGGTGGGCGGTTCTGAGAGAGACAGCATACGCAGCGCGGCTTCATGTCCGGACTCCTCCGTCCAATGGCTGTCGCTCACCCACTCCCGTTTTTGAGGAAGCTCGTGCGCTTTCATTGCCGCTTGAAACGCCTCTAGCCGCTCACGCGCAACCACATTTTCCAGCGATCCGGCGATCATCGCGATCCGCCGGTGTCCTAAGCTGACCAAGTAATCCACCACTGAGCGAATCGCGGCATCGTTGTCAAGGAGGATCAACGCGCTCTGATCGCTGATCTCCCGTTGACCCGGGTCGATCAGCACATGGGGACGGTTGGCGGCGCGGCACTTCTCCGATGCCTGCGTTTCTGCGCCGCCGAGCATGACCATTCCATCAATGAAACGCACGAATTCATCAAGATTTGGCAAATCTTCGCGTTCATAGAAGTAATGTACCAGCATATAGCGCTCGAAATCGACTGTGTGCATAAGCGATTCAAGGATCACGCTGTGATAATCACCCGCGAGTCCCTTGCTCACCGTTTGCGCGACGACGCCAATATGTTTGACTCCTGCCTGTGACTGCGAAGATGACAGGATGAAGGAATCATACTGATCAAGGATGTGCTTAATGCGCGTGAATTCTTGCGCGTCAATCGTTTTTCCGCGCCCTATCATCACCTGCCAAACCGAGGTGATAGGAACTTTCGCTAGCGCGGCGACCTGACCAATATGTATTCTTGTGGATTGGGACACTATGAATATTCCCCGCTCACTTTGTCGACATCTACTCGCGGTTTTGTATACCAAACAAGTGTAAGCTATATCTCGCACCGTGAATCAAAGCAGGTACGAAAGTCCTCAACTTCGGTTATTGCTTGTGGATTGAAATGGGGGAAGTGATTCTTCCCCCAAAGATTACGAACCACTGACCTGAATGAAGCGCACCGCCGCGATATTCCGCGAACAGTCATCGACCGTGCGGACTTGATATGCTTCGCTTGCCGGACTGCCCGACGGGTCGATCAACTGCACGGTGTACGTCGCCTCACGCGGCGCATCACCGATCTGCACTTCCCAACCGCCGGGTCCCGCGCTGGAATCGCTCCCCGTCGCCACGATTTGATCGAAGCCGTCTCCGGTGATGTGGACACCGTAACCGAGTACACCTAAGCCATCCAATCCGATCACCGTGCCTGTGATGCTCGCCCAAATGCAGCCGCCGCGCCCGTCCGGGTTGGTGATGTAAAACACCTGCTGGCTGTTCAACACCTGAAGCACAAACGGCTGCACCGGAGTCGGCGGCAGGGCGGGATCGCCTGATCCGCCGGACGCGCCCGGTGTGCCGAGCGTCAATCCGAGTTCGCCCGCCGGGATCGGCGTAAATGTCAGCGTCGCCGGAATGATCGTCTCGGTGGGCGTCAGGGTGATCGTCGGGATGTCGGTCGGGGGTCGTGTTGGCGTGAGCGTCGCGCTGGGGATCGCCGTCGCGGCGGGTGTTTCGGTGATGACCATCGGAAACGGGGTATTCGGCGGAAACGGATTGATCGCCGCATACGGGTCATTCCAGATCATGAAAATCCAGCCGCACGCGCCGAACGTCGCCAGCAGAAACACCAGCGTGAGCAGATTCGCGCCCAAACGGTTCGAGCGCTTGCGGCGGGCAAGTGCTTCGTAATCGCGGAATTCTTCGGGGAGGGGAGCGAAGCCCCCCTCATCAGGTCGTTTGCTCATAGTCGGCTGAACGCCTAACTAGAACGGGCGCGTCTGGCGGAAGTTGACCAGCGCCAGATTTTGCTGGCAGGTTGCCGGGAAGCTCACCTGCACCTGATCGCTGATTACCGTTCCGGCGGACGTTTGCAGTTCAATGATGTATGTTGAAAGCGATGTCGTGTTGCCGACGCGAATTTCAAAACCGGACAGCCCGTACAGGGTATTCGACCCCGCGACGACGAATGTATCTACGCCGGGACCAAACACATGCACACTCACACCTGTAAGCGGATTATTGTTCGTATCAAACACCTGCCCGCCGATACCCTGCCACAAGCAGCCCGCGCCGTTGGCAAAATTCGCCGTCAGCGTGATGGGTTCGCGCAGCGTGAATGGGAACGGCGATAACGTCGCACCGCCCGCAATCGGTGTCGGTGACGGCGGGGCTTCGGTAAGCGTCGCCACCGGGCTTGCCGTGCCGGACGGCGTGATCGACGGGAACAGCGTATTCGTCGGCAGCGTGACCGGCGTCACTTCGATTGGGGTGGACGGCAGGGCGGTGTTGGTCGGCGCATTCGGCGTCACCGGGGTGAAGCTCGGCGGCAGGATGCCGGGATCAAATGCTGGACCATCCGGCGTAGGCGTACCGGGTAAAAATGTCTCGGTCGGGATTAGTGTCGGCGGATCGGTGGGAGTCAGCGTCGGCGCATCGGTCGGGGTCACGCTCGGCTCAAAGGTATTGGTCGGCGTGAACGTGTCGGTTGGCAGCGGCGTATCCGTCGGCGGCGTTGTCGCGCTCGGCGTAAACGTCGGCGTGATCGTCGGCAGTACGATCTGCGTCGGCACATCCACCACAACCTGAGCGGCGGCGGGCGGGGGTGCGATCATGCGCACGACCACGAACAAGAGCCAGCCGATGGTCAGCAAAACGAAAATCAAGCTGAGAACGTTGTAGATAATGCCGCGTCCCTGTCCCATGCCGTCCCTCTTCTTAGAGTTGGAGATAAACCTGAATGTCCGCCGACTCGGTGAGCGAAGTCAGCCAGCGATCGAAAAAGACCTGTGCCAACTGCGGGCGTTTTGCCTCGTCAATCGGACGGTCGCCGCGTTCGAGCGTTTGCAAGATATGATACCCAAGCGCTGACTGCACCGGTCCGGCAATTGCGCCCGGTTCAAGGTCAAACGCGACTGCCGCGAGATCAGCGTCGATCAATTCTTCGCGGATAAACCACCCAAGATCGCCGCCGTTGGGGGCGGTGAGCGTATCAATCGAATACTGCGCCGCCAGCGCCGCGAAGTCTTCACCGTTCCGAATGCGCGTGAGTAAATCACTCGCCAGCGCTTCATCTGAAACGAGGATATGACGCGCATGCACGTGCGGCAGCGATCCCAGCACGACGAGCGTCACTTGATCGCGCATCCGATTGACGGTGAGCGAGTCGCGCAGCGTATCGCGGAATTCGGCGTCAGTGTAGCCGTTGCTTGCCAGCCAGCTTACCCAACCGTCTGATCCGCCCGCCGCTTCGACATAAGCATTGAGTTCGGTATTGAGTTCGTCGTCGGTGATGGCGACATTTTGCTGGCGCGCCGCTTGATCGATGAGTTTCTGGTCGATCAACTCGTTGAGCACGGTTAACCGCAGGGTGCTGTCCGCAATGGCGAACTGCTGCTGTGCGTAGCGCGCCAATGAGCGCTGATAATCGCTGAAAAGGATCGCTTCCCCGTTCACACGGGCGATCAACGCATTGCCCGATTCATCGGTGGGGAGCGAGGCGGCGTCAAACGTGGGCAGCGGAGTCGGCTGGATCGCCTGAGCGGTAGGCGCGTCAACTCCGGGGGGTTGCGTCGCGGGCGGGGCATCACCGCCGCCGCATGCGCTGAGGCTGAACGCGCACAGCGCTAAGGCGATCACCCGTGCGCGCATTGAAATTACAGTCGGAAACACACAAGCTCCTTGAGCGGTCGATGTTTCCGTTCATTATAACGGGCAAGCTCTTTACACACCAACGGGCATCCCTCATATAGGAAGGAATGCCCGTCCGCGTGCGTCAGTTTCGGTTAATAACTCTCCGCAGCAATCGACGATTCAATGTCCGCCCATGTGCCGAGCCGCCCCATATTGAGGCTGTCATACACCGAGCGCGCGACCGCCGTGCTGCTCAGTTTTCCGAGTAAAACCAGCGCAGCGCGATAGCTCACCAAACCCCCGTTGGCAGTGATCCGCCGCTGATCCAGCACCACCGGGCGATCATGGATCACACGGATCGCCGGAAATTGTGTTTGCAGATCGCCTTCGCCGCCGAACCATGTTGTCGCCTGTTTGCCATTCAGCACACCCGCGCCGCCGAGGACGAATGCGCCTGCGCACATGCTCCCAACCCATTCCGCCGACTGTTCGTGCTTGCGGATGAATGCGTTCAGGGCTTCATGCGCGAGCAGCGGATCGACATCATTTCCACCCGGCACAAACAACACATCGAGCGTCAAGTCATCGTCAATCGTCGCATCAACGGCGATCCGAATCCCTTCTTCGGTGCGGATCATCGGCTGCGGCTCAACGCCGATCAATACGACGTTTGCCCCGCCCTCAAAACCTGTTTTTGTGCTGGCGATTGCGAAAACCTCCGCCGCGCCCATCAATTCACCGGTGAGTACCCCATCAAAAACGATGATGCCGATCGTAAGCGGCTTGGACATGGTGTGCGCTCCTTTTGTTCTATTCCTTGTAGAATAAAACAAGCGCGCACGCATGAATTGTATTTTTTCGACATCCTTGCGAAAGAAAACCAATGCTCAAACCGCCCGAAGCACAATTGGCGTATCTGGGTTTCCAGCGCATCCCACCGAGCTTGCCATTGCGTTCGTTTGTCCGCACCTACTGGACATTCCGGCGTCACGTTCCGCTCACAGAACTGCATCAGGAATACATGCACCCGCGCGGCGGTTACGGGATCGTGTTCAATTTCGCCGATTCGCTCACGTTAGACTCTATCGCGCTGACGGAACCCATTTTTCTGGATGGCACGAACACGATCAGCCGGCAGATGGGATTTCGTGGTACGGTCGAAGTGATGGGAATCAATTTTCACGAAGGCGGCGCATACCCGTTTCTGACCATCCCGTTAGCCGAATTGAGCAACGAGATCGCGCTGCTCGACGCGCTCGAACGTCCGGCGCTGATGCGGCTGTATGCGCGCTTATACGAAGCGAAAACGCTTGAAGCACGGATCGAACTTATCGAAGCATGGCTGATCGAGCGGCTGACATTGGGCAAATCCCGCGATCCGCTGATTCCGGCATCGCTCGACTTGATTCGCCAAACCGAAGGCACAGCCTCGATCGCTGAACTTGCGGATCACCTGTCGATCAGCCAGCGGCAGTTAGAGCGCTTATATCGGGTGCAGGTGGGGATGACGCCGAAGCAGTATGCGGGTCTGGTGCGGATTGAGTCGGCGCGCCTGCGGCTGAAAGCAGGAAGCTTACCCTCAGCGGCGCATCTCGCCGCCGATCTCGGCTTTTATGATCAAGCGCATTTTATCCGTGAGTTTCGCGCGGTTGTCGGGCTGACTCCGCACCGCTACATGCAGCGGAGTCAAACCCGATAGGATGCGCACACCCTGTCGATCCAAGCTTCACGGGACGACAGTTTTTAAAAATATGTCCTCACCCCCTGCCCCTCTCTAACCAAAGGTTGGAGAGGGAAGGGGTCGGCTTTGATTATCGGACAAGTCTTCGGTGGGTGAGGATAAAGTGTCGTCCTGTGAACGATCTGGGCAGAGTGCGCAGGCTGGCTGACGTTAGTTCGCAAACACGTTCGCGTAACCTTCACCGACTGCAACCATCGCATACACATACGGCGTGCCGTTCACATTGACCACGCCTGCATACACGATCTTCGCGGCGGAAATCGGCTGACCGTTCACATCCGTGCCGAGGCTGGCGGTTGTCGCTGTGAATGCCATGCCGTCCACATCGCTGATCTGCGCGAAGCTCAAGCCCGTCAGCTTCGGGTACACCGTCGTGATCAAGCGCAGTGCTTCGTCTGCCGTTGCTGGCACAGCGGCGCTGGCGCGGATCGCATATGCGCCCATTGACGCGCTCGAAAGCTGCATACTCAGCGTGTCCGTCGTCACCGCGCAGCCTGCCGGATTCGCCGCGCAGTCGCCCACCATCACGCTCGCCGCGCCGCCGTTGAGCATGCCCCAATACTCCGTGCCGCTGATCTCAAGCGAGTTCAGCATGAACGCCTGCATTTCTTCGGGCAGCAGTTGGATCATCTGGTCGATCTCTGCTGTGACCGTGCCCGCGTACAGCGGTTCAACTATCGCGCCAAGCTGATCATTGGCGAACAGGACAATCGCTTCGTATGCTTCGGCGGACGGTGTGGGCGGCTCAACCATGATCGTGACGTTCGTCGTCACATCGCCTACCGTCGTTGTCCCGCTCGGCGTACTGCTGACATCGCCAACATAGTAGTAGGTGTACGTCACCGCATCATAGGCGTAGCTGTAGCAGTCCCAAGGATAGAGCGAGCAGTAATACGCATATTGATCGTAGTACGCGAGGTAGTAATCAACCGCCTGTGTGGTGGTCTCGACGGCTGCGTAATAGCTTTCCAGCATATAATCGGCTGTCGCGGTGACGGTATCGTAGTACACCTGAGCCGTGTAATCGACGGCTGTGTAATAATCCGTCCATAGTTGATCATACGCATCCTGCGCCGCTTGCGTCATCTGATCGGCATACTCGGAGGCAGTACCGGAGGCATCCGCCAGCGCATCTTCAATCGCCGTCCATGCATCCGACTGAAGCTCACCCAAGCCGCTCAAGTCTTCGAATGCGCCGGGGGCTTCGGGAATGTCGGTCGGCAGACTGTCGGGACGTGTGTTTGCATCGAAAATCCCACCCGTTGGTGGTTCTTCGCCCTCAGCGCCGCCGCGTCCGCGTGATCCGAATCCGCCCGCGCTAAACTGCTCCGCCCAACCGCCTTCGGTGCTGAACGGGAGTTCAATCGGGAGAGTTCCCGATCCGCGTTCGCCAAAGCGTCCGGCAATACCTTCACCCTCACTGCTGAAACCGCTGAATCCGCTGAAACTGCCACCTTCGGGGCGTTCGCCGGACGGAAGTCCACCGCCGGATGGCAGTCCGCCACCTTGTGGGCGTTCGCCTGTGCCGCCACCTGATCCCCCTTGCGGCAAGCTCCCGCTGCGCGATGCGCCGCCTGTCATGCCTGCGCCGGACATACCGGGACCGCCTGTGCTGCCGCCGGACATGCTCGGTGAGGGACGGCTGCCGCCGCTCGGCATTTGCGCCAGCACCGATCCGGGCAGAATCAACGCGGCAATAAGAAGAAGAGAAATTAACCGTATGCGCTTGCTGTTCATGACTGCTGTCTCCATTGTGATTGTGCTGCGAAGTCTCAAGCGCGCATCATGCGCTTAGTACCCATTGTGATTACGAATGTAATAATCTTCTGGAGGCGGCTGAAATTCTTTGTAAACTCTGCGGTTTACATCTGTTATCTATCAGTATCGCGGGGAACACAGGCGCGAGTCACAAAGAAAAAGGCTGCCTCCACGCATTGAGGCAGCCTTTGATTCTATCGGCGGCGCGGATGCCGCTATTCTTCCGGTTCGCTCATCAGCCGTTCCATCACCCAGTCGGGGATGTCGCCCGCGCTTTCCGGTATCCATTCGGGGAATCCGGCAAACCATGAGGCAGAGTTCAACGTCTTGACTCGATCTGACATACCAATGTAGGGCTTCAGGTCGATCACCGGTGTGCCGGGTTCGGCGTCGATGTATCCGACTGTGATCACACCGGCAGCCTCGTCCACGTCCACGATCGGGCATACCGACATCGCGATTGGGTTCGGGCGGCGCGGGGATCGGCACGCGAACACGCCCGCCTCGATGTTGTCTGCATAATACAGCTTCTCAGTCAGGATCGCCCGATCTTGTGCGTTGTCTGACCCCGTTGCCCACCAGAACACGATCACATGACTGAACGCGCCGATCTTGAGCAGCCCCGCCCGGTACGCCTCATCGACCTCGATCCGAAACATCCCATCCGCCGTCTGCACCGTTCCGATGGGTGCGACCGTGTACGATTGAGTGGTCATGAATACCTCTCCTGTGTGATGGAAACCCCGGTGAAAATAGCTCATTTGTGCGGTTTCCATACGCATCCTAAGCCGAACCCGATCACACTTCCAGTGACGAACGTCACCATCGGCGGGTGACAGCGGCGGGGCGCAAAAAAGCCGCTCCGGTGAGGGAGCGGCTCAGCGCGAACAAGGGGCGCATATGGGACGTATTCGTTTGATCGAGAACCCACATGCTTCGGCTCGCGCCAATAGATTATAAGCGCTCTGCGGCGAAATCACTCATCAACTGCGGTGCGGCGGTATCGAATCCAACCACATCGAGCATCCCGCGATCCGCCGGATCAGCGATGGTGAAATCGGTCGCGGTCATGCCGACGACGATCAAGCGCGACTCAATCCCCGTCGCCTGACGATACTGCTCAAGCGCCTGTGACGGATGAATCTGCCCCGCCCAAGTCTCGTTATCGGTCATCACGACGAACACTTCAACCGGAACCTTGTGTTCGAGCGCCCAGAGCATCGGCAGCGCGCAGTCCGTCCCCTTGAAGGGCAGCCCGCTCACGGCAGCCATTGCTGCTTCAAGGCGCATGTCGGCGCGAATATGCAGCCGCATGAACGTATTCGAGAACGCCATGAAGCGGTGATTCGCCTCGGTGCGCGCGGTCATCAGTGCCAGCGCCGCCGATGCCATACGCGGAGTCAACCCCGGCACGCCCGCGATCTGCCCCATACCCATCGAGCCGGAAACGTCCAGCGCCAGCAAAAAGCGCTTGTTCGCCGGTTCGATGTTCTGGAATGCCAGATAAAACGCCTCATCGAGCGCCCGCTTGATCGCCTCGGTCGGCGTCCGTTCGCCTGAACCGCGCACGCCCTGACCCATCCCGTAGACCATCAGCGCCGAAAGCAGCGCGATCGGGTGGATGCGCGCCTTGCGGAGCGCCTTTTCATCGCTCAAACGGCTGACGATTTGCCGCTCGGCGTTGCTGCCCGCTTCAACCAACCCGATTTTCGACATTACGCCGAGATTGCGGATCATCGCGGTCATCGGCATCTTATCGAGCAGGCTCGCCCACACCTCCGCCGAAGTCAGCGAGTCGGTCGGGATCGCTTCACGCGGCAGATCATACTCGCGGATGAGTTTCACAATCGCCTGTTCGCTGTCGGCGCGCTGCGCCATTTCAAACGCCCAGATCAGATCAAGCGCGGCAGTTCCCGGTGCGTTTTCCGCCTGTGACCATGCGATTGACGCTTGACGTTCGGCATTTTCGCTCGGTCGTGCGGTGATCCAGCGGTAGATCGCATCGTGTGCTTCGTCAACCGGTGACGGGTGCGCCAGCCGGAGCAGGTCGCGGTGTGACCAGCCTTCGCGCTGGCGGTACTTCACCGCTTGATAGGCGAGATCGTGCGCTTCGTGTCCGTTGTACCATGCGCTGATCGCACGGCGGAGTCCGCGACCCCAGCCGCGCATGCCATCGACAAATTCCGCGAACTGAAACAGATGCGTTCCGGTGCGGCATACCTTCGGCAGCGCATCGAGCGCGGCGCGGCGGGTGAGTTCATCACCATGCGCCGCGCACAGCGCCAGCACGAAGATCGCCGGGGTATTTTTGGGGGCGCGACCCGCGTCCGAGATTGCGACCGTTTCCGCGATCACACGAGCGCCATCCTCGGCGATGCACGTGAGAACGTGTTCGGCGTTTTCGGTGGTCAGCGCGCGTTCGGTGACGTAATATGTTCCGCCTTCACTCCCCAGAATCAAGAAGCGGCGCAGACGTTCCCATTGATCGACTTGAAAGACGTAGCCGCCCGCGTTGTTGCGCACCATCCCCTTGCCGGGGATCGGCGCGGTCTGCGGGGTCGCTTTCTTGTTACGGATGTGCTGCTTGTAAGCGTTCATCGGGAATCGCCTCCCGGCGAATAGGGATAAAAAATGTGCGGATAAGTGGCGCGAATGGCGGCAGACCCCTGTGGGTCTGATCTTCTTTAGAGATAAGCCACTCACATCGACCCGCACATGGGCTGCTGATCGTGCGATTTTCAAAATGTGCGGATAAGTGGCGCGAATGGGGTTTTAACTGCTCTATCCAATTGAGCTACGCGTGCTTGCGCACACGGCGGGACTCGAACCCGCAACCGTCCATCTGAAGTGGTAACCCATCCACATCGACCCGCACATGAGTCAGCGTATCATGAATTAAATGTGATGTCAACAGGGGTCAGAAGAGGTCAAACTAGAACCCCTCTCCCGAATTCGGTTTTGACTCCGACAGTTTTGTGCAAATACATCCTCACCCCCAGCCCCTCTCCATCGCAAGCGATAGAGAGGGGGAGCAGAGCACCTATTTTTCTCCCCTCTCTAACCGAAGGTTGGAGAGGGGCAGGGGGTGAGGAGCTTTTTAGGAATGAGAGCGGTTTTGAATATCGGACAAACCTTCGGGGTGAGGATGAAGTGAATATATGGAAGTCTTCAACTGCGATCCCCGCATTCCCTGACAAATGACGCGCCTCCCACGACGATTGTCAGTACCCGCATTCGACACCGGGAAGGACAATCGGAATGTATGCCACATCACACTTGAAGAGAACTAAGGAGTACGACCTCATGGCTTCTACGGCTGCGCCCCGCAGCAAAAACTCGCAGGGCACCGCGCAAACCCCAACATGGGTTTATCTGTTTAGCGACATTGAAAAAGTCGAATCGTTCATTGGCAAAAAATGGGATGATGTTAAAGGCTTGCTTGGTGGCAAAGGCGCTGGCTTGGCGGATATGACCCGCGCTGGCGTTCCCGTCCCGCCCGGCTTCACCATCACCACCCGCGCTTGCAACGCCTATCAAGAAAGCGGCTCGTTCCCTGACGGCATGTGGGAACAGGCACTCGAAGCCCTCAAGGAAGTCGAAAAGAAGGCGGGTCGCGTCTTCGGTGATCCGAATAACCCGCTCCTCGTCAGCGTGCGTTCCGGCGCGAAGTTCTCCATGCCCGGTATGATGGACACCGTCCTCAACCTCGGCATGACCGACGAAACCGCCGCCGCTCTCGTCGAAAAAACAGGCAACCCGCGCTTCATCTATGACTCTTACCGCCGCCTTGTGCAGATGTTCGGCACGGTCGTGATGAACATCACCGACGAAGCCTTTGAAGATCACCTGACCGAAGTCAAGAAGGCGCGCGGCGTCAAGCAGGACGTCGAACTCACCGCCGAAGACTGGAAGGGCATCACCGAAGTCTTTAAGGCGACCTACGCCAAAGAAGTTGGCGAACCCTTCCCGCAAGACCCCTTTAAGCAGCTTGCGCTGGCAATCGAAGCCGTGTTCAAGAGCTGGAACGGGAAGCGCGCCGTTGACTACCGCAACGCCGCTGGTATCCCGCACGATCTCGGCACGGCGGTCAACGTGCAGACGATGGTGTTCGGCAACCTGAGCAGCACCTCTGGCACGGGCGTCGCCTTCACGCGCAACCCGTCGACGGGCGAAAAGAAACTGTTCGGCGACTTCCTCATGAACGCACAGGGCGAAGACGTCGTTGCAGGTATCCGCACGCCTGAACCGATCAGCCAGTTGGAAGGCGAGAACCCCGCCGTCTATGCGCAGTTTGTCGGCATCGCCGCGCAGCTTGAGTCCTACTACCGCGAAATGCAGGACGTCGAATTCACGATTGAAGACGGGCGTCTGTGGATGCTCCAAACCCGCGATGGCAAGCGCACCGCACGCGCCGCCGTCCGTGTCGCCGTTGAAATGGTCGATGAAGGCGTGATCAGCAAAGAAGAAGCGGTCAAGCGCGTCAAGACCGAACACGTCCTCCAACTCCTCCACCCCCAATTTGACATTGACTCCAAAGCCGCCGCCGTCAAGGGCAACCGCTATCTGGCGAAGGGCGTGAATGCCAGCCCCGGTGCAGCAGTCGGTGTCGCCGCTTTCGATGCGGATGTCGCGGAGAAGTGGGGCAAATCCGGTAAAGCAGTCGTGATGGTGCGCCCGGAAACGAAGCCGGACGATGTTCACGGGATGCTCGCCAGCAAGGGTATTCTCACCTCACGCGGCGGCGCGACCAGCCATGCGGCAGTCGTCGCACGTCAGTTCGGTGTGCCCTGCGTCAGCGGCGCTGAATCCCTCGATATCAATCTGAGCACGCGCACAATGACGGTCGGTGATGTCGTCGTTCACGAAGGCGACTTGATCAGCATTGACGGCGGTACGGGTGAAGTGTTCGTTGGTGAAATCGAACGCGTTGAGCCAGACTTCAACCGCGAAACCTACCTCAAGCGTCTGCTCGGTTGGGCGGACGAAATTCGCCGCCTCGGCGTGCTGGCGAATGCCGACTACCCGAAGGATGCGCGTCGTGCGCGTGACTACGGCGCGGCGGGTGTCGGTCTGTGCCGCACTGAGCACATGTTCTTCCAAGAGGAACGCCTTCCGATTGTGCAGGCGATGATCCTCAGCGTGCCCGGCAGCGAAGAAGAAGCCAAGCACCTGAAGCAGCTTCTCGTCTTCCAACAGGACGACTTCTACGGCATTTTCAAGGCGATGGACGGCTATCCGGTCATCATCCGCCTGCTTGACCCGCCGCTGCATGAGTTCATGCCGGGACACGAACAGCTTGCGCTGCGCGCCGCCGGTCTGCGCTTGATGGGCGACCGCCCGAACGAACTCCAGCGCATCGAAGAACTGATGAAGGCTGTCGAAGGCTTGCAGGAATTCAACCCGATGCTCGGTCTGCGCGGGACGCGCTTGGGCATTATGCGCCCGGCGATCACCGAAATGCAGGTTGAGGCGATCTTCCGCGCGGCATGCCAGCTTGTCAAAGAAGGCATGGATGTGCGCCCAGAAATCATGGTCGCGGTCACCAACGAACCCAACGAAGTCGCCATCATGCGTGAAGTCATTACGCGCATCGGCGATAAGGTGATGGGCGAACTTGGCGTGTCGGTTCACTACAAAGTCGGCACGATGATCGAACTGCCGCGCGCTGCCATTCTGGCGGACAAGATGGCGGAACACAGCGAATTCTTCTCGTTCGGCACGAATGACCTGACCCAGACCACGTTCGGCATCAGCCGTGACGACGCGGAAGGTAAGTTCCTGCTCGAATACGTTGAACAAGGTATCCTGAAGGAAAATCCCTTCCAAGTGTTGGACGAAGCCGGTGTCGGCGTCCTTATCCGTATGGCGGTTGAGAAGGGTAAAGCCACCCGTCCCGATATCGAAGTCGGTATCTGCGGCGAACACGGCGGCGATCCCAAGTCGATTGACTTCTGCCACCGTGCCGGACTCGATTACGTGAGCTGCTCGCCGTTCCGCGTCCCGGTGGCGCGTTTGGCAGCCGCGCACGCCGCGCTCGCCACGAAGAAATAGTGTTTTACTGCTCCTCACCCCTAACCCCTCTCCATCGCACGCGATAGAGAGGGGGAGCAAATCACCCAGCATTCCCCCCTCTCAACCTTCAGTTTAGAGAGGGGGCGGGGGTGAGGAGCAGGCGGAGTCTACCCCACGAACAGATCGATCAACTTCTGCCCACGTTCCGATAACCCATAATAGACGAAGTAGCCGCGCCGCTGCGTGATAACCAAGCCCGCGCCGCGTAAGCGCTTCAACTGCTGGCTCAGTGCGCCTGATGTCATGTGCAGTTGACGCGCTAATTCACTTGTTGGCGCGGGGTTGGTGAGCGCCAGCAGCACACGCGCCCGTCCTTCACCCAATGCCATCACCAATTCTTTCTCCGGGTTCGCCAGTACAGGCGATTCATACCACAAGCTGCTCCCGTGCGCGCCGTAGATCAGCATCGGCTCGAATTCCGGGACAATTTGCCACATGACGGACTCCGGGCAGGTCAGCATAGATGGCACGAGATACAACCCGCGTCCCTCAAGCATGACATCCGTCAAGGAGTGGCTGCATGTGCTTTTCGACTTGTCCAGCAGGATCAGCATTGGCACGTATGTCATGGCTGATGACATATTGTTGAGCATGACATCAGCGCCATGCAGCGCCAACTGTCGCGCGTGCTGCAAAATATCTTCATCAAACCGCAGCATCATTCGATCCCAATGAGCGGCTAAGACGCGCTGCCAATACAGACGAATTTCCTCGATCAAGCACGCCATCGCCTCCGATGGATGACTGAGGAAAAAGCGGCGGGGTTCGGTTTCCCCGTGCAAGTCAATCAACTTTTCGACGTTGGCGCGGATCACGTCCGTCGGGGTGGCGAGTACACGCGCTAATTCAGTTTCGGTGTCACAAATGCGATTTTCCGGCGTCGGCGTGATGAAATCCGCGATATAGCTGTGCGGCAGGATCATCGACTCCATAAACGGAAACTCTAGCCCATGAAGCGCCCGCTGCGCTTCGTCTATCCAGCGATGGTACAGCCCATAATACGCACGAGGGTTTGCCAACAGCTTGAAGCTGTTCACCATCGTCACCAACGGACTGTAAGAAAAACGCAGCCCGGTCAAGTCGTGCGGCGTCAAGTGGATGTTTATCGTGTTCATCGTTTTCATCCAACTGTGATTACCTTCAAAGGATACGACAAAACCGCCCATTTGTTCCAATCATTTCGAAAACTCGAAATCAGTTGAGGACGGGTCAATACGGTCATATGATGGAATTGTCGTGCGTTTGTGAATGAAGGGAGTCCCGCCATGAACGACTACGAAATGGTCATCCTACAACGTCAGCGGCAGCGTGAAATGATCCGCGAACGTGAGGCGATCACACTAGCGGAGAGCGTGCAAAAAGCAACCCGGAAAGCGGCTGACCCGTGCGCGCCGACGCTGTGGCATCAAGTCAAGCGCTGGTTGCGGATCAGCGTGCCGAAGTCCGCTCACCCCCTCCCTGTAAACCACCCTTGCCCCGACGTATCTACGTAGTGATCCCCCAATTCACCCGTACAAAGATGTACCACGCCGCCCATCAGTGCGTGCGAAAAACCGCGTAAAGTGAAGCCATCTTCAAGCACTGTTGACAAGTCAGACGCGGCGGATCACACAGATGAACGACCGCGCAGCACAGTAAGGAGAACTCTCATGCTCAGTTGGGCAATTTTCTTCCTGTTGGTGGCACTGGTGGCAGCGATCTTCGGCTTCGGCGGCATCGCGGGAACAGCGGCGGGTATCGCGCAGCTAATCTTCGTCGTGTTCATCGTGCTGTTCTTGCTGTCACTGATCTTCGGGCGGCGCATCAATCTATAACCGGAACCGCTCGGTTCCCCTTTTAAACCCGGCGCTGACAGCAGTCACGCCGGGTTTATTTTGCGCCATTCTCCTCGTTAATTTATTCTATTTGATCCCCCTTCAGATAGGTCACATGTCCTATTCTAATCCTAGGCAGGCAGTGGATGGGTTTACTCTACGCTTTGCATACAATCATATAGGCGAAATGTTATCCTCTGGTAATTCCGGCGAGCGGCTGAATTGAGGGAAAGTGGAAGCGCGAATCGTCTTTCGCAATACCGTCATTGTGCTGGCGACAGTCGCCGCTGCCTTTATCTTGGTAAGCAGTATCCGCATTCTCATCGTCACCCTGCTTGCAGTGATTATCGCGTCGGCGGCACGCCCCGCAGTCCGGCGTTTGGAGCGGATCGGGCTGCCTTCGGCGGCGGCAATCCTGCTTGTTTATGGCGGAATCTTAATCGGGATCGGGGCACTCCTGCTGTTGATTGTGCCTCCGGTCGTCAATCAGTTGGCGAACTTCCTTTCCAATGAGAATTTACTCGCGGTTCGTTTGCAAGTGGTGGTCAATTGGCTGGAAAACACCCTTTCAAGCATTACGGGTAGTCCGGTCACGTTGATCAACGCGGCGGATCTGAGCAGTGCCGCCGAGTCAATCGTCACACAGGTGCGCGACATCGCACCGGAGTTCGTCGATGATCTGGGTGGGGTGGTTGGCGAGATTGTGCTGATCTTCGTGATGGGGGTGTATTGGTTGACCTCACGCGACAAGATCGCGGACTTTATCGAAAACATCCTCGCGCTGCGCAGCCGTTACAAGGCAAACCAGATCATCTTGGAAGTCGAAACCGCCGTCGGAAGTTACGTGCGGGGTGTCATCGCCGTCGCGCTGATTGTCGGCGCGCTGAATTTTATCGTGCTGCTCATTTTAAACGTCCCAAACGCGGCGACCTACAGTTTTATCATCGGTGTGATGACTATGCTGCCTGTGGTAGGCGGTTTTATCGGCGGCGGCGGCGCGACCCTACTGGCGGCGCTTTCGTCTCCTGTGCATGGCGCGCTCGTTTTTATCGTGTTTGTGCTCGTTCAGCAGTTAGAAACCCACTATCTGACCCCGCGTGTGATGGCGCGCAGTATGCGCATCGACCCGCTCCTCGTGATTATCGGGATTTTGGCAGGGTTCACACTGTACGGAGTGATCGGCGGCATTATCGCCGTGCCCATCATCGGAACGATCACGATTCTGCTGCGGACTCTTGTCATTGAGCCGCAGGTCGAAAAAGTAGCAAACAAGATCGAAGGAGGCGCAGTCATCTTGAACACAGGCGAATCTGTCGAAACGGATGAAACCACCCCCGGAGGCTTGGTCATCGGGCGCTAAACATCGTATGTTTAGCGGATCACCAAAGGTTTACCATGAACGAAGCAGCGCGGAAGATACTCAGCGAAAGCAGCGGGCGCGGGCTTTCCCCGCCTGCCATGCGTTATGGCAATGCCATCATCTTTACGACGGTCGCCCTGATCTTGTCCATCGTCTTTCATGCGGTCATGGGCGATTCACTGCTTCTGTTCTTCAGTTTCGCAGTCGTTCTCAGCGCATTCTTCGGTGGGCTTGGTCCGGGGGTGATTTCAGCGCTGGTTGGGCTGCTCTATTTTGATTATTTTCTCACCCCACCCAACAATGCCTTTACGTTTGCCGAACACCCGGAGCGCGTGCTTCAAGGCGCATTGTTTGTCTTGATTGCGGTCACTGTCAGCTACGCGCAGGATCGCCGCCAGAGGGCAGAGCGCCATCACAGCAACATCAGCCGCGAGTTAGAAACCGTGCTGATGGCAATTGCGGATGCGGTCACGGTGCAAACGGCAAACGGTACGGTGATCTACGCCAACCAAGCCGCCGCCGTGATGAACGGTTATGCGAGCGTCGACGACATGCTAAAAGCGCCGATCACGCAGCTTCAGTCAGCAGTCGAACTTTACGGTGAGGATGATCAACCTTTCCCGTTTACCCGGCTGCCGCGTTACCGCGCCTTTGCCGAAAAAACCACCAGTGATGTCATCGTCCGCCTTGTGCGTAAGGATACAGGCTCAAGCCGCTGGTTTTCGCTGCGCGCCGCGCCGATTGTCAACCAGCGCGGCGCACCCCGGCTCGCCGTCACTGTTAGCCGCGACATCACGCCGATGAAAGAATCGCATCAGCGCTTACTCGAACTCGCGGAAGAGGTCGAAGACCAGCGCGAACGCTTGGCGGGCATCGTCGCCAACATTCCGGCGATTGTCTGGGAGGCAAGCGGGCAAGCGGGCGCAAATGGGCGTGTCGATTTTGTCAATGCTTATGCCGAAAAACTGCTCGGTTATCCCGTCGAACGCTGGATGCAGTCGGTCAACATGTGGCAGGAGATTTGTCATCCTGACGACTGGGAAAATGTCGTGGAGCAGTCGAAACGCATCTTTACCGACAGCGGCGGCGCGGGCGTCGTGTCGTTCCGTGTGATCAGCAAGGATGAGCGGGTCATTCACATTGATGCCCATACGTCACTGGTCATCGATAAAACAGGACTTGCGCGGCTGTACGGTGTCTTCATGGATGTGAGTGAGCGCGTTCAAGGGCAGCGCGTACTCGCGGCGCAATCTGAAGAACTGCGCCGCGCCAACGAAGAACTGACGCAGTTCGCCTATGTCGCCTCTCATGACCTGCAAGAGCCGCTGCGCATGGTCACAAGCTACTTGCAGTTGGTCGAAGCCCGCTACAAAGACCGCTTGGACGACGAAGGGCGCGTGTTCATCAATTACGCTGTTGATGGCGCGACCCGTATGAAGGCGCTGATCCAAGACTTATTGATGTATTCCCGCGTCCAGCGCCATCAAGATGCGTTCGTCCGTATCGATCTTAACCGCGTGTTGCTGCGCGTGCTGCAAAACCTCGAAGTTTCGATCACCGAAAGCGGTGCGATCATCACACATGACACACTGCCCACTATCCGGGGCAGCGAGGCTGAAATGGCGCAGTTATTCCAAAACTTGATCGCCAACGCGATCAAGTTCCGGCGTGAGGCTGTGCCAGAGATCACCATCACGTGCGAGAAGCAAGACGGGATGGTTCACATCCGGGTTGCGGATAATGGCATCGGCATCGAAAAGCAGTACCTCGACCGGATTTTCATTGTTTTTCAACGGCTGCACACCCGTGAAAAATATCCCGGCACTGGTATAGGGTTAGCCATCGTCAAGAAGGTCGTCGAGAATCACGGCGGCAAGATCACGGTCGAAAGTGAAATCGGCAAAGGCACAACCTTTGCGTTTGCGCTGCCAATCGTGAATGGAGCATAAGCAAGCATGGGGATGTTTCTAGTGGAAGCGGTTGATATTTTATTGGTCGAAGACAATCCGGGAGATGTGCTTCTTACACGAGAAGCGCTTAAAGATATGAAGATGAAAAACAACCTCTATGTCGTCCACGACGGCGTAGAGGCGATGGACTTTCTGCATCAGCACGCGCCTTTTAGGGATGTTCCGCGTCCGGACATCATCCTGCTTGACCTGAACTTGCCGCGCAAAGATGGGCGCGAAGTGTTGGCAGAGATCAAAGCCGATGAGGTGCTGCGCCGAATTCCCGTCGTGATTTTGACCACCTCTGATGATGAGCGCGATGTTTTGGCAAGCTACAACCTGCACGCCAACTGTTACATCACCAAGCCGGTTGATATGCGCCGCTTCATCGAAATCGTCAAGAATATCGAAAACTTCTGGTTCAGCATCGTCAAACTGCCATCACAGTGACATGAATAGGATCGAGGGCTGGTGTGATGCATGTACAAGCCAAAACCGCAGCACAACGAAGGCAGGAACATATGGGCGTTGAAACGCTCTCGATCCTGCTGATCGAAGATAACAGCGGCGATGCGCGGCTGATCCGCGAGATGCTCCTCACCTATGCTGAATGGGAGATTCAGTGGTCGCACGTCGTGACGCTGCGCGACGGATTGGACGCGCTCGATACCGAGTTCTACGACACGATCCTGCTCGATTTAGGACTGCCGGACAGTGAAGGATTGGACACGCTGCGGCAGGTCAATGAGCGTGCTCCAAACACAGCAATCCTCGTGTTGACGGGCGATTTGGATCAAAAACTGGGCGTTCGCGCCGTCGCCGATGGCGCGCAAGATTATCTCGTCAAAGGCGAGATCGAAGGGCGGCTGCTCGTGCGGGCGATCCGCTACGCGATTGAGCGCACCCGCACCGAATATGCGATCCGCCAGCAAACGCAGACGATCGCCGCCATCGAAGAACGCCAGCGCATCGCCCGCGAACTGCACGATAACGTCAGCCAGACGCTGTTTGTCTGCCGCAGTATGGGCGAAGCCGCGCTCCGCCAGCTTGAAAGCAACCCGGCGTATGCGCGCGAACTTTTGGAAGAAACCAACCGCTTGACCGCCGCCGCGCTTGCCGAAATGCGCATTCTGCTGTTGGAACTGCGCCCTACAGCGATGTCAAAAGCGAATATTCAAGAGTTGTTCGAACAGTACGCGAAAGCATTTGAGCTGCGACGCGGCACGAGCATCCATCTGGAGATCAGCGATCTTGCGCCTCTGCCGGAAGTCGTGCAGGTCGCGTTTTACCGGATCATGCAAGAAGCGCTGAACAACATCATTAAGCACGCGCAGGCAAGGCAAGTTCGTGTCACCGTGTGGGACGGCGGCGGCTATGTCACCCTCAGCATAGATGATGACGGCACAGGGTTTGATCTGGCACGGGTGCAGGCGGCGAGTATGGGATTAAGCATCATGCGCGAACGCGCAGAGGCGATCAATGCCGAGTTGGATATTGTCAGTCGTGTAGGGGATGGCACGCAAATTCGCGTGCGCTGGATGAAGACGGAATTGTAAAGGGTAATCAAAAATGAGAAGCACCCGTATCACCGATGAGATGGTATCCTTGAGCGCGAAACGAGTTTCGGAAGGTGCACCGATGGGCGATAAAATTCGTGTCATGCTGGTTGATGATCATGACATGGTGCGGCGCGGTTTGATGGTCTTGTTGAGCAGTTTCAGCGACATCGAAATCGTCGCAAACGTGAATGACGGAGATCAAGCCATTGCGCTGTGCAAGCGCGGGGATATTGACGTCGTCTTGATGGATATGATCATGCCGCGTGTGGATGGCGTCACCGCGACGGGGCAGATCAACCAGTTGTGTCCGGACGTGAAGGTGATCGCGCTCACGAGCTTTGGCGATGAAGAAACGGTACAGGCAGCGCTCAAAGCGGGTGCGATCGGGTATCTGCTGAAGAATGTCGGCGGCGAAGAACTCGCCAACGCGATTCGCCGCGCTTCCGAAGGACAATCAACGCTTGCGCCGGAAGCCGCACAGGTCTTGATCCGCGCGACCACCCGCCCGCCGACGATTGGACATGACCTGACCGACCGTGAGCGCGAAGTTTTGGCGCTGATGATCGAAGGCTTGAGCAACCGCGAAATCGCGGAACGGTTGGTGATCAGCAGTTCCACCGTCAAGAACCATGTCAGCAATATTTTGAGCAAACTTGGCACGATCAGCCGCACACAAGCTGTCGCGCTGGCGGTCGAAAACCGGATTATTCCCACGCCGCAGTAAAGCTTGCTTTCACCGCCGACGTGAGATCAAGTAAGCTCTTTTGAAATTGAGGGACGAAAAGAAGATTCACGTGTAGGGGTTTGGCGTACCAAACCCCCATAATAAGTGAAGCGCTGTTTTGATCCCTCCCCGAAAAACGCCCTTCGGGCGTGCGTGCCTAACAGGAGGGGAGAAGCTTTCGTAAATTTCCTCCCCTCGTCAACCCCAGAATCGGACGGAATCTCCGCCCGCAAATGCGCGTACACTGAATCACGAGATGGCGGATATGTGCCCGCCTTGCATCGAGTATTTCCCCTCAAAGGTACATGAACTATGTCAACACCCCTAGCCACCGTATCGAAAGAGCCGCTGACCAAGTACGGCATCAACGCGATGGCGCGTTTTACGGCGCTCGCCCTGTTCACCTGTGCCCCGCTGTTTCTCGCCGCGCAAACCTTGTCATGGGATTGGGCTTGGGTGTTCACCGCTGTCACTCTGATCGGGTGGATCAGCCTGAACATTTATGTTGCCCGCGTGAATCCCGGCTTGCTCAACGAGCGCGGCAAACGCTCGCGCGCGATGGTCGCCGGAGCGAAATCGTGGGATATGATCATCCTGTTCCTGTACATGGGTATGATCTTCGTCGTGCCAACCGTCGCCGGGTTCGATTATGCGAACGGCTGGTCAGGCGAAACGTCGCCCGTCATTCATGCCGCCGGAATCGTCTTGATGCTGATCGGCTTCGTGCCGCTGGCGTGGGGGATGGCGTCGAACCGCTATTTCAAAGGCGCAGTCTCGATTGATCCCGCAGGCGGTCAGCGGGTGGCGGACGGCGGTGCTTACCGGGTCGTGCGGCATCCCGGTTATCTGGGGTTGATCCTGCAATTTATCGCCATGCCGGTTGCGCTCGGCACATGGGTGGCGCTGATTCCGGCGGTGTTTACGGCGGTGCTGTTCGTCGTGCGCACAGCGCTTGAGGATCGCGCGCTGCAAGCAGAACTCCCCGGCTACCGCGAATTCGCGCAGCGCACGCGCTACCGCCTGCTCCCCGGCGTGTGGTGATCGGAATCTCATCATAAGCACGACACAAGGCTGCTAACATAAGCCTTGTGATGTACCGTCATAAACCGACATAAAATCTGTGCATGCCGTTTTCTCCCCTCTCTAACCTTCGGTTGGAGAGGGGTCGGGGATGAGGAGCACCTTACCCTTTTTTTCCGCTGATCTTCCCCGTCATCACCCAATGCACGATCACGCCGAAAACCAAGCCCCAGAACGGCGCGCCGATCCCGAACAGGGTGAAGTTCGCCGCCGTACACAGCAGCGCCGCGAGTGCGCCTTCGCGTCCGGTCGGCTCTGCCATTGCCCCGCTCATTGATCCGGCAATCGCGGTGAACAAGCCTAACCCCGCCGTCGCGGCGATCAAGGCGGCGGGCAGTCCGGCGAACAGCGCCACCAGCGCCGCCCCGAATACCCCCGTCACGATATACCACACCCCCGCTGACACCCCTGCCGCATAACGTTTGTCGGGATCAGGGTGTGCGTCATGATTCGTCACCAGCGCCGCCGTGATCGCCGCCAGCGTGATCCCATGCCCGCCAAACGGCGCACCGATCACCGAGACGATCCCCGTCACGATCAGCGCTTTGTCGATGGGCGCTTCATAGCCGCTGGCGCGCAGCACGGCTAAACCGGGGGCGTTCTGCGCGGTGATTGCCAGCGCGAAGATCGGCAGCGCGAGGCTCAACGCCGCTTCGACGCTGAACACGGGCATCGTCAGTTCTGGCGCGGCTGGTGTGAGCGAAAACGCTTCAAGGTGGATCGTTCCGGTCAGCGCCGCCATGATCACGCCGACGAGGAGCGCCGCCGGAGCAGGGGCGCGGAACTTGATCCGCCGCAGCACGAAGAACACCGCGATCATCGGCAGGACGATCACGGGTGCGGTCGGGATCGCGTTGAATGCTCCCACGCCGAATCGAAACAGAATCCCCGCCAGCATGCCCATCACAATCGGCTGTGGGACAAGTGCCATCGCCCGTCCGAACAAGCCGGAGAACCCTAGAATCGTGATCGCAATGCCCGCGAGGATGAATGCCCCGATCGCTTCAGGGTAGCTGAAGCGGGCGAGACCATCCACCAGCAGCGCCGCCGCCGGGGTTGACCATGCCGCCGCGATCGGCTGGCGAAACCATAAGCTCATGAGGATGCCGCTCACGCCTGAACCGATGGTGATCGCCAACACCCAGCTTGAGGTTTGCGATGGAGTCAGGCTGGCATTCGCCGCCGCTTGAAAGACAATTACCAGCGAGGCGGAGTAACCGATCACGATGACGAGCAAGCCGGAGAGGATCGACGGAAGCGTGACCGCCCCCGGCAGGTCACGCAAGTTCTGGCGAATGGCTGCGATCATTTGATTTACTTTTTGCCTATTTGTTCGACGCTGAAATCCAATGCAATGACATAACTTTGATCGATCAACAGAAGCTTGGAAAGCTGAGAGCGCCCATGCTCGTCCGTGTCCGTCCAATCGGGGTCTTGCGCGCTGTGATACGGCAAGCCGTGATGCGCCAGCACCTTTTCGACCCGTTCTGCAAGCGGCTTCGGCATCACGCCGAGCATCTTACTGCCTTCGCCGTCATCTTTGGCGAGCAGTTCTGTCAGCGGGATCGTCGTGTTTAGGTCGCTGCCCATTTCCGCTAAATGCCGCCACACAGTGAACGTGCTGATATACGCCTGCTGAAGATCAAGCGCCATCTCGTTGACGTTGGCGGGCGCGCCGTCGAACATGACGGCGACACGCGGCGTATTGTGATGAATCAGCAGTGGGTGATCGTCCATGAATGCCAGCCGTCCGAACAAGCCCACGCTCACCTTGTGTTCGCGCACGCCTAAAGCGCGGATCACATAATTGTTGAGCGGGCGCAGCCCCTGCGCCGCTTCATCAAATTCCGCCGTTTGGAAGATCAACTGGATTTCATTAGGAACGCCGCCCATTTGAACCGCCAGCAGCACGCCGTAATGCTTCAGTCCTTCAATATCGCTCAGGAGTTTGTTCCGGTCTGGCATATGTATCCTCTGCTTCGTTTGGCTGCCGTTTAAGTGCTCCTCACCCCCTCCCCCTCGCTATCGCTTGCAATGGCTGAGAGGTTGGGGGGTGAGGATGTTCTTCTCTACGACTTCACCCCATTGCGGTAGCGGTTGGCGATCACATCAACGCTCGGATAGCCGACCGCCTCCAAGTCCGCAATCGCCGCTTCGACGTCATATGGAATCGCGCGCAGATCAACCTGCACGTCGTTGGCTTCAAACGTGAAAATGCCATACTGCGCGTAGCCCGGCTGATTGAACGACATGCCGACGCTGCCGACGTTGATCGCGCGCCAGTTCCCCGGCAGCATCCGATCCATTTGCACATGGATATGCGCGCCGATCCCCAAACGCCCCTCACGGTCGAGCAGTGCATCGGCGGCTTCTTCGTCGGGCGTGGTCGGCGTGATGTGCGCGCCTTCGTCGTCCCCCGGCGTGCCGTGATACCCGATCACATAACCGTACCCCGGCGCATGCAGATCGCATTCGCCGCTGAGTTTCTTCAAGACTTCGTAATCGGCGTACTCAAGCTGATTCATCCCCCACAAGACCGCGGCGTTATTCGTCGCGACGTTCTTGCGCATGATGTCCAGCGACTCTTGATCCTCAACCTGCCTGACTTGCAGACACACTCCGGTCACGAGATAGCGATCGGTGTTGCCGCGCACGAAGCGCACCGACTGTTTTTTGCCGTCCGCTTCGGCGAGTCCTTTGATCCGCCGGATGCACTCAACCGGGCGCGCGCCGAATGCCGCCACATCCCCCAACATCCACAGGTGATCCCACCCGCCGCTGTCCGCCAAATCCGCCAGAACCGTCTCAAGCGCGATTAAATTGCCGTGAATATCCGCGATCACCGCAAGGCGCATAACCTGACTCCTGTTTGCCGTGTGCTGGATGCGAAGATAACACGTCGCACGAGAGTTTGCGAAGCGGTGGTCAGCGCCGCCGCAAAAATCGCGTATGCTGGACTCAGAAACATTCCTGCATAGACGTAGAAAAGGACTCAACGAACATGACCCGTACACGCCAAGTGTGGGCGCTTCTGCTGATTTCGATCCTCAGCGTGATTCTCGTCACCAGCGCCGCCGCGCAAGACACCAAGGGCGGAAGCCTTGAAGAATTCGACAACGGTAATTTTGTTTTCAGCTACCCGGATGGCTGGACGGTGACGGAGTTTGACAATCCGCAGCTTGTGATGGTGTACAGTGATGGTCGCGTGCAGTTGGACAATCTCGCGTTTGACCGCGAGGAAGGCAGCTATTTGATCCGGCTGATCTACGCCAGCGCGTATGACAGCTTGGGCGATCCCGCCGCGATTGTCGGCTACGAGTACCGCGCATGGATGGATTATCTGGTCGAATACGATGTGTTGGACAGCCAGCTTGTGGTCGAGCCGGTAGAGACGGGGACGATTGACGATATTCCGTATGCGATCCTCAACTCGGATATTGAATCCAACGATGGGCGCGAAACTGAAACCGTGTTCATCGCTGCGGAAGTTCAACGTGGGGAATATATCGTGATGGCGGGCTTCGCGGATTCACGCGAACGCGAGACGCTGCAAGCGGTGATGATTGAGATGATCCCGACGATTGAGACGTGCTATTCGGGGTGCTAAAAGCCTCGCTGGGCTGAACTGCGCACCGGCGCTGTACTTCAAGTATGAAAAGTGTAAATGATCCTGATGATAGCGCTTTGGGAGAATTACCCCATGACCAATCATCCTGATATCAATTTCACACGCCTGACGCTGAGACAAATGCGGAAAGTTCTGCAGGATAATGCTTGGATCAAGGATGAAGATGCAACATTAGCTAGGTTTTTAGGCGCATCCGCAATCTATCGTCATAGCGACGGGCGAATTCTTGAAGAGCACCCATCGGTTGGTGGAATTTATGCTTCTGAGCACGACCTAAATACCATCCTAGAATGGCATCGTCAATCGAGAACGCAGAAGCCGCAGCATATCTTACGTGTGGACGGGCGTTTCCCATATGGAGAGGACTTCCCCGCACATGTGGGTGCGCTCGTCGATCAGTTGGCTGACTTGCTCAAGATACCCCGTCTCGAATTGGATTACTCATGGGCAAGCCTCGAAAAGGTCGAGAAGAAGGTCAAACATCGCGGTCGGCAAAAGAGTCTGAGTTTGCCTGTCTTTCCGGCGCTGCTCGCCTATGTCGGTGAGGTGATGCGCAACGACGTCAACGGGGAATGGCAGATGCGGCGAAGCAGGCAAGAGCCGGATGTGCTCGAACCTTGGATTGTGGACTCGCGTGAGCATCAGTACAACCCGTTCCTCCCGCTGTACGACGCGCTTGATGAGGACTCCGATTACCCGGTGATTCAGATCGTGATCGCTGCTACGGCGGAAGTGGCATTCGACAAGCACCATCTTCCGCCGCACAAAAAGAAACTAGGTCCGATTCCGATTGCGGGCGACGATTCGCCGCCCGAAGAGCAGTAACGAAAAGAGGGAGTAACCCTCCCCCTTTTTATCCCTACTTCAGCGCCGCGTGCAGCATCGCTTTCCACTTGGGAATATCAAGCGACCAGCAGATCGTCGCGTTCTTTTCGCGGGCGACGATTTCGCCCCACGCGATGGTATTCCGCTCATCGACCGACACACCAAAACGATCCACGACCGTCATTCCGCGCGTGAGTTCGCTCACTGTCTCAATATCAACATAATGGCGTGAGCGCTCCGGCGCGGCTTCGGGATCAAGCGCAAGCGCCATCGCCACCGGATCAGGCAGCGTCAGCCCATATTCGCCCGACTGTTCGTAAGCCGCCTGCATCGCCCGCATATTCGAGTCCATCGCAAACTGCGCCAGCGGCGTGCCAATCGCGCGCACTTCGTCCATCTCGGCGGGTGTGAGCGCCGCTTCACCCCGGCAGAGTTCCCATCCCGCCATCTCGACGGGCATCCCGCTGTGAAACACGATCCGCGCCGCTTCGGGATCAACCCAGATGTTGTACTCCGCCGCCGGGGTGACGTTGCCGCTTGTGGCTGCCGCGCCGCCCATCACCACGCAGCGTTCAACCAGTTTGGCGATCTCCGGCGCGCGCGAAACTGCCAGCGCGACATTCGTCAGCGGTCCAAGCGTCACCAGCGTGATCCCCGGATTCGCCTTGATCACCGCGATCATCGCGTCCACCGCGTGACCGGGGTTCGGCTGGATGCGGCGCGTCGGCGCAAACCCGCGATCCGATAAGCCGTCGTTGCCATGAAACCAATAGGCGTACACCGGCGCGCGCATCAGCGGGCGATCAACGCCGCGATACACCGGCACATCCGATCCGCACAGCTCGGCAGAGTAGAGCGCATTTTGCACCCCTTGATCGACCGGCATATTCCCGTTGACGACGGTGATCGCCTTCACATCAACGTCATAGCCGATCTTGCGCGCGCGCAGCGCCATGATCAAGGCGACGGCATCATCGGAGGCGGTGTCGGTATCAATAATGAATGCGCGTGTCATCTGCCTGCTCCCCTATAAAGAACCCTGTTCAAAAGAGACGCGCATTGAACCACAAAGCCGCAAAGAACACAAAGACCATTTAGACGGTGAGCGGCAGCAGCAGGGCTTCGATCTCCTCAAGCGACGAGATATTCACCAGCGCTTCACGGATGCGTCGCGCTCCCGGCACATCAATCACGTACTTGGTGAGCTGTCCGCGCAGTTCGAAGATCGCGGTCTTTTCGGGGAGTTTCGTCGTTTCCAGCGTCAAGTGAGCATGGCGGATCGCCGCCCGTGCGCGTTCAACCGAGGTCGGCGGATCGAGTTTTTCGCCTGTCTCAAGATAGTGTCGAATATCGCGGAAAATCCAAGGATTGCCCAACGCCGCCCGCCCAATCATCACACCGTCGCAGCCCGTTTCGGCAAACATCCGCGCCGCGTCTTCGGGCGTTTCAACATCGCCGTTGCCGATCACGGGGATGCTGACCGCCTCTTTTACCCGGCGAATCCATGACCAATCGGCTTTGCCTTGAAACCCTTGTGTCGCAAAGCGGGCGTGCACCGCGATCGCCTTCACGCCTGCCTGTTCTGCTGCTTTCGCAAACGGGACACACGTCGGGTTTTCGCGCTCCCATCCGGCGCGTACTTTCACCGTGACGGGGATATTGACTGCGTTGACGACCGCCTCAACGACGGCAGTCGCCGTACACACATCGCGCATCAGTGCTGCTCCTGCGCCCTGTTTGGCAACTTTGGGCACCCAACAGCCCATATTGATGTCGATGATGTCCGCGCCGTTGTCCGCGACCACGCGCGCCGCTTCCGCCATCATGTCGGGATCAGCGCCGAACAACTGCACCGCGACCGGATGTTCATCAGGCATCCAGTCGAACATTTGAAAAGTTTTCTTGCTGCCGTAGTGAATCGCCTGACTCGACAAAAGTTCTGTACACGTCATTCCCACGCCGCCGATCTCGCGGCAGAGTTGGCGCATGGCGTAATTGGTCTGTCCCGCCATCGGCGCGAGAAACGTCGGCGCGGACAGCGGAATATTGGCAATCGATAGCGCGGAGAGTTTTGTTTGTGTTGATCCTGTGATCATTCAGTTGAATACATTTTGTTGACGGTCACGAGCATTATCAAGGCAACGGAAAAGCGAGTCAACCGTGGTATAGCGCCGCCAAAGGTTGACACTAAACCTTCCCTAACCATCGGCTATAACAGCCCCGCATCTTTGATTCGCCGTAGTCGAGTTCCAGCACATCAAGATCATTACACTCAAACGGTGCGGGGTCAAATAAAGAACCGGCGTCAAGTTCGGGCGAACTCACACCGATCTTACGCGGATTGTCAGTTGTGGCGCGTTCAAACCTGATGCTAACATACTAAAATTCAACATAAAGAGATTCGTGTTAGCGGAGCAGCATATGCGCATCTTGACGCCTACGACGATTGAGCAGACAGCATGGGAAGGCACGCTTGAGCCGCTTGGCGGCGTGTACCGGGGTGGGGAAACCCCATCGGCGCGGGTGACGCTCGGTGAGCCGGTTCACTGGAGCGCCGCTCAAGCGATGGAAAACGAAACCGGCAAGCAGTGGACTCCGCCCACCGATGGGCGAACATATCTGCTGGCGCGGCTGGCATGTAATCTGTATCCCCCCGGCGGTGAGCGCGCGCACTACACCGACGCGGCATTAACCGTGTATCTGCGTCCCAAACAGGGCGGCGGGGCGGCAGTCGCTCATGATCTGTATCCGCAGCGGCTGGCGGTGGATCAAGCGGGTAAGTTCACCGTCGCGCTCACACCTGAACTCAAATTCGCGGAGCAGATCGACGCCAAGCTGCTCGAACTGGGGGCGGAGATCGAATATCACAAAGCCTTCCCGGTGATTCAGGGCTACGGCTTAGGCGAAACGCGGGCTGAATGGCGGTTCGCGCACCACAGCGCCCACCCGCTGATCGGCTGCCAAAGCGTGTACGTCGTGATCGCCGCTCCGCAAGGCGCGCAGGGCGTGCGCGTGACGATTGAACTCAGCGCCACGCTTGAAAATCGTTTTGGACCAATTCGTTTGGCGCTCCCGCAGACCGCGAACGCCAACGTCAGCCGTGTATTGGATTATTAAGAGGATGCCCGTTCATGCTTGAGCTATCGCTGCAATTCACATCCGATGAAAAGGTCGAAAACTCCCCGATCAGCGTCCGGTTATTCCGCCCGGACAGCGGAGTGTACACGACACCGCACCCCTTCACCCCGCCGATGGATGACCCGGAGCTGAAAGAGATCCGCTGGTATTTAGAAGGTTTTTCGCTGTGGCCGACCGGACCGGATTACGACCGCGCCGCCGCCATCGAAGAGAAGCTCGAAGCATGGGGGAAGGCGCTGCATACGGCGGTCATCGCCGACATGGACACGGCACGCCTCTGGCAGCAGTTTCTTGATTCGCCTGAAAGCGAAAAGGTCATCACCATCGACGCGACCGATCCGCGCGTGCTGCGGCTGCCTTGGGAACTCATGGCGGACGTGGGCGGGGCGCTGTTTAGCCGGAAGATCAGCATCCGGCGGCGCTTGCAGAGCGCGACAACGAACACGCTTGAGCGTGAGTTCAAACTGCCGGTGCGGATTCTGGTCGTGGTGTCACGCCCGGAAGATGCCGGATTGATCGACTCGCGGGCGGTGACGCGCCCAATGCTCGATGCCGTTGATGCGTTGGGCGAAAAAGTCACGACCGAATTCTTGTTCCCGCCAACGCTGCGCGCTTTGAGCGAACGCCTCGAAGATGAAAACGCCCCGCCCGTGCATGTCGTCCACTTTGACGGGCACGGCGTGTATGACAGCAAACAGGGGTTAGGCTATCTGCTGTTTGAAAATGACGATCACAAATCCGATCCGGTCGATGCGAACCGCTTGGGGACGCTGCTCAACAACTGCGGCGTGCCGCTGATGGTGCTGAATGCGTGCCAGAGCGCCGCCCAAGCCGAGTCGAACCCGTATGCCAGCGTCGCCGCCCGCTTGATCCGCGCCGGGGTGCGCAATGTGCTGGCGATGAATTATTCGGTGCTGGTGGTGGCGGCGCGCAAGTTTGTTGATGCGTTCTACACGGCATTAGCGAATGGATCGAGCATCGGGCGTTCGGTGGACAGCGCGCGCCGTCGTCTGCTGGCTGAACCTGACCGTCACACGATCACGCGCCGGAATGCGGAAGGGAATCTGAAACAGGAGACGACGCACCTGTCCGACTGGTTTTTGCCCGCGCTCTACCAGCAGTCGAGCGATGTGAAGGTGTTCCCGTATTCCGCCGATAACATCCCCGCGCCGCGTGCGCTCCCGCGCGCCTTGACGGATGAACACTCGTCCGGCGGGCTGCCCGCTGTGCCGCGCTACGGTTTTCATGGGCGCGCGCGTGAACTGCTCAAGCTGGAGCGCGACTTGTTCGATCATCCGGTCGTGGTGATACACGGCGGCGGCGGGATGGGCAAAACCACGCTCTCCGCCGAAGCCGGACGCTGGTTCCACCGCACCGAGCGATTCCCCGGCGGGGCGGCGTTCGTCTCGTTTGAGCACGGCGGCGGACTGGCGACGCTGTGCAGTTTCGTCGGGCAGGCGGTGAGCGGTGATCCCAATTTCGCGCTCGGCGAAGGCGATCCGGTGGCGCGCATTGGTGAACTGCTGCGCCAGAAGCCCGCCTTGATCATCCTCGACAACTTCGAGTCGGTGCTCGGCAGTGCGCCGCTGATGCCCGCTGACGAACTCAAGGCGGTGCTGGATGCGGTCTGGTCATGGGCGCAGACAGGCATGAGCAAGCGCAAGCTCGGCGTGTGGGGGGCGCGCATCTTGATCACCACCCGCGACACCCATTTCAGCGATACGCGCTTTCAGCCGTCGAAGCTGTGCGCGCATCTGCCGATCAGCGGCTTAAACGGCGAAGACGCGCTCGACTTGGCGCGTGAACTCATGGAGGCGCACGGGATCGAACCGTCGCGCGCGCCGCTCGAACCGCTGCTGGAATTGATCGATCATCTCGGCGGACATCCGCTCTCGCTCAATCTGGTGCTGCCGCATTTGAAAGCGCACACGCCGCAGCAGTTGATCAACGATTTTGAAGCGCTGCTGCCGGGATTCAAAGAGGGACAGGCGAAGGAGCGCAACGAAAGCCTCGCTGTTTCGCTCGAATTTTCGCTCAAGCGGCTTGGGCAAGCGACGCGCGACGCGCTGCCCGCCCTCGCCGTGTTTGAGGGCGCGGCGTTTGAAGATGATATGCTCGCCATCACCGAGATCGACCCGGTGGTGTGGACGACGGCGCGCGCCGAATTGGAAGCCGCCGCGCTCGTGATCGTTGAGAGTGTGCCGGGGGTTCAGCCGCCGTTCCTGCGCTTTCACCCAACGCTGACCCGTATTTGGCGCGGGTGCTGCCGCCGGAACGCCGCGCCGCGCTCGAAACCCGCTACTGGCAGCGCTATTACGCGCTTGCCGATTTCTTGTACCGTACCGACATTCAAAACCCGCATCAAGCGCGCGCGATCGCCCTCCGCGACATGCCGAACCTGAAGCACGGCTTTGAACTGGCATTGGCGGCGCATCAGCGCGGGGAAGTCGAAGCCAGCGCGGAGACGGTCGCCACATTTGCCGACCGCACTGGCAGATTCCTCGATAACTTCGGGCGGCGGCGCGAACTTGAGGCGATGCTGACGCGGCTGGAGGGACTCAAGTCCGATCCGGGCGGCGGGCTGAGCAAAGCGCGCTACCTGCACAAGAGTCAGCAGGGCGAGGCGCTGCTGGCGCAGGGGCGCGCCGCCGCCGCCGAAGTGGTCTTCCGTGATCTGCTCCGGGAGATGGATCAGGGGGCGGCGTATCCGGTCGATTACGCCCGCGCGGTCACACTGGCGTGGTTGGGGCGGGCGCTGCGCGCGCAGGGGAAACCGGCGCAGGCGCTCGACCCGCTGCGGCAGGCGCTGGCGATCTTCGAACGCCTGAGCGTGGAGAACAATGACGCGAAGCAGATGATAGCAGCAGTACAAGCGGATTCCGGCGACAATCTACTCATGTTGGGGCGGTTTGACGAGGCGAAGCAGGCATATGAGTCGGGGTTAGCCACTGCCCGCGAGATGAACGATCAGCGCGGCATCGGTGTGACGCTCGGTCAGCTTGGAACGCTGGCGTTGGCGCGCAAGCAGTACGCCGAAGCACGTAAGGCATACCAAGACGCACTCCAGACCTTCCGGAGGATGGGCGAACCCGCCAGCGAAGCCATCTATTGGCATCAATTGGGCATGGTGGCGCAGGCGCAGCACAACTGGGACGACGCCGAACGCTGCTACCGCGAGAGCCTGCGGCTGGAAGAATCGCAGAATAATCTTCCTTATATGGCGGCGACCTGCAACCAGTTGGCGATCGTGTGCGTCGGCGCGGGGCGGCTGGATGAGGCGGAGCAGTGGTACAAGCGTGAAATCGCGATTGATGAGCAGCTCAAGGACTGGCGCGGGCTGTCCGCCGACTTGAGCAATCTCGCCAATCTCTACCTGAAGCAGAACCGCCTTGGCGAGGCGCGTGCCGCCGCCGAACGCGCCGCCGAGCTGAAAGAACAGCTTGACCTCTCGGCTGCGCCTTGGAATACCTACGACATCCTCGCCCAGATCGCCCACAAGCAGGGGCGCGCGGACGAGGCGAAGGCATGGCGGCGTAAGGAAGTACAAACGCGCGATGCCTTCGACGGCACAGCATACGAACTCGCGGACATCTTGCAGCGGGGGCAGGATGTGATCGGTGCAGCGGTCGCAGGGGCGCAGGGGAATGCTGAGGCGCGCGCCGCGCTCGAAGCCGCCTTCCCGCAGTTGGAGGCAAGAAATTGGCAAATCGCCGATCCGATCCGGCGCATCTGGGACGGCGAACGCGATCCCGACGCGCTGACGGAGGCGATCGATTACAACTCGCGCGCGATTGTGCTGGCGGTGCTGCACCGCCTCGGCGTGCCCGTCCCAGCCGTGATCGCGCGGGTGGATGATCAGGTGCGGGCGGGGAGCGGTGACGCAAAGACACGCGAAGTCGTGGAGAAATTCGCGCAGGTGATTGATGTTGCCATTGATGGCGCGAACGGAAATGCTCAAGCGCGCGAAGCGCTTGAGGAGATTTTCCCGAGACTCACCGAAAATGGTTGGGAGTTTGCTGACCCAATCCGGCGCATCTGGGACGGCGAACGCGATGCGGCAGCGCTCACAGCGGGGATTGATGGCAACAGCGCCGCCATCGTGCGCGCGATTTTGGAGCGGCTGGCGGGGGGTGCGCCCGCGTCCGCGCCGTCTGCGCCTGCGCCCGCTCCATCAAGCGAAGCGGAAGCACAGGCGGAAATTCGCAAGCTGATCACCCATTTTCAAGATTTGATCCGCGCGGCGGTGGATGGCGCGAAAGGGATCACGGCGGCGCGGGATGCGCTCGAAAATGTCTTTCCGCGCATGGCACAGGACGGCTGGCAAATCGCCGCCCCGATCCGGCGCATCTGGGACGGTGAACGCGACTTGAATACGCTGGTCGCAGGGCTTGACGGGCAGGATATCGTCTTGGTGCTGGCAGTGCTGCACCGGCTCGGCGTACCCGTCCCGCCGGAAATCGCCCAGATCGATGATCAAGCGCGGGGGCAAACGCAACAGCCCGCGCCGTCTGCGCCTGCTCCCGCCCGCTCACCGGAGCCGGAGGGCGTCACGCTCGACCAGTTGATCGAGTTCGTGCGCCAGTCGCAGAGCAAGGATGCGATGCCCGGTATGAGCGCGATTGTTCACACGGTGACGGGTCAAATGGCGGGCGATGCCAGCCTGCCCGCCGAATTCCGCACGATGGGGCGCATCTTGCAGCAGATCGTCAGCGGCGAGCGCCAGCCAGATTTAACCGGGCTGCCGCCGGAACTCAGCGAGAAGGTGCGGGCGCTGCTCGGCGCGCTGCCGTGAAATCGCATATTCACCGAGGGAGGGGTGACTCTCCCGCGGTGCATCAAATTCTGACGCTGATCAGCGCTTCGGTATAATCTGTAGGATCGCTCAACAAGACTGGACGCACTCATGAGAGCCGCCGCTGTACGAGTCTGGACTGCCGCCGCCGTGTTGTGGATGTTCGCCGTGTTCACCACACAAGTTTTCTCACAACCCGCCGCCGATCAGCCATTCTTTCAGGCGGACAGCGACTCGCTCGTGTCGCAGAAAGTGCTGGCAGGGCTGACGGTTGGCGAAGAATTTCAGCAGTACGGCGGATTCTTACATTACGTCAGCCGCTATTATGACCGGATCGAGGACGGCAGTTTAGACACGCTGCCGTATCTGTCGCAGTCCGGCGTGCAGGGGATGATCACCCACCTGCTTTATCAGATCGCGCGCCCATTCATGAGCGGCGACACTTTTTTGACCATTGCCCGCGCCGTCAACGCGCTCGTGTGGATCGGCGTGATCCTGCTGGTGATCTTTCAGGTGTTGGGGTCGCGCGGACTTCCGGCAGTCGCCACTGCGGCTGTCGTGATCGTTTTCTTCCGCATCATGTCCGAATATTCCTTGAGCTTGTACTGGGTGATCTGGGCGCATTTTTTGCCGTTCGCCGCCGCGTTTGTGCTGTATCCGCGCGTCTTGCGTGGCAAATTGAGTTTTGCCGCGTTCTGCCTCGTGATCGGCGCGCTCGTCACCCTAAAATCTCTCTCCGGCTACGAGTACATCACCAACGTGATCGCCGCGCCGTCCGTCCCGATTGTGTTTTACGGGCTGCGCGCGAAAATGCCGCTGCGCGCCGTGATCATGCGCATCATCGGGATTGGAATCGCGGGGTCAATCGGGTTCGCGGCGGCGGTCGGCATTCACATTGTGCAGGGGACGCTGTACTTCGGATCAATCGATCAAATTTTGAGCAAGATCGCGGATCGTGCAGCGGAGCGCACCATTGGCACGCGCCCTGAAGCCTGTTTCCAAGGGAATATCTTGCAGATCGGCGCGCAAAGTCTGCTGCTGCCCTCCGTCCCCTATTTGATCAGTTCGCCGCTGGCAATCGTGCTGATCGTCGCGGGGATGTTCATCGGTCATGCGGTGATTCCGCTGGAACGCGCCCCTAAGCTGCTTCGGATGCTGTTTTCGTATTATGCGGTCGTGTTTACGCTGATCGGCATCGGGGCGGCGCTGGTGCTGCGGTACGCCATGTTCCTAATTGAGCTGTCGTTTTTCACGCTGCCGGTGATTTTGTTGTTTGCGGGCAGTGCCGGATTGATCGTGCTGGCGTTCGTGCTCCCGCATAGGACGCGTGTCACGGATTACGCCGCGCGGCGATCTGAACTGCGCATGTTAGGATTGGCGACGCTGTTTTCAATCCCTGTCTCGTGGACGTGGTTGGTGTTCGCATCCGGGCATGTCGCCTGCCACCCGACGATCAGCGCGATCACGTTTTACATGCCGTTTGGGTTGATGCTCGCCGCGTTGATCGCCGCCGTGCTTTCGACTCGTCCGCCACAGGATGTCACGCCTTCCGCGTGATTCCTGTCACCAGTGCCTTGTTGTAAGTTATTGCATCTGCAATACTCTGCATCTGTGTGACGACTTCGCTCAAAGGGTATGCGATGCTCAAGGCTGTCCTATTCGTACTGCTTTCCGTGCTCGTGTTGATTCCGGTCAGCGCTCAAGAGTCCCCCGTTTCGCCGCTCGATTTCCGCGCCAACGGCGAGGATTTCATCCGGCAGGGATTTATCTCCAAAGATGGCTGGTCGCTTCAGTTTGATCATGTGATCGCTGCGCTTTCACATATTCGCGCTTACCAAACGACCCCGCCGTTTGATCCGTTTTCCGGTGAACTGACGCGGAGCGCGGTCATGGTCGGCTTACCCGGTCAGCATGTGATCGATTTGGCTGAAGGCGATGAATCCGCCGCACCGATCCTGATCGGCACGGTGAGCGATGCACCTATTGGCTATTACAACGCCGTTTCGTTTGAGCTGTCGCCCGCGCTTGACGGTGAGCACGCCGGGTATGCGCTCGTGATCGACGGCGCGGCGGCGCGTGACGGGCAGACCATCAACTTTGTGATCCGTATCGACACGATTTCATCATATGACTGCGGCGCGTACATCGGCGATGAGCGCAAAGGTATTCTTCAAGAAGGTGCATCGGGTGAAGTCGAACTCACCTTCCACTTGGATCATGTGTTTGGTGATGCCGGTACACCGCTGGAAGACTCGCTGAATACGCTCGCGCCGGGATTCGACATGTTCGCGGCGCTGGCGTCGGAGGGCGTGCTTGATGTCTCGCTCGCTGATCTCGAAGCCGGGTTGAGCGCCGCCGATTATCAACTGCTGACGGAGATTCTGCCGACGCTCGGTCACACGGGTGAAGGTCACTGCCATGAGTATTAAACCTACGCTTCTGCTTGTGCTGCTGTTGATCATGCTCCCCACGTTGAGCACCGCCGCGCACGGCGTGGAGATCGCTCACACAATCGATCCCACCAGCGGCATAATCACCGTGCGCGCCGCATTTGATACGGGTGAAGCGCTGTCTGAAGCGCAGGTGGCGATCTTCGCGCCCAGCGACATGATCAACCCTTGGATGACGGGCGTCACCGATACGGACGGCGTATTCACCTTCGCGCCCGATTACACCATCGAGGGCGTGTGGGATGTGCAGATTCGCAAAGCGGGGCACGGCGGCTTGATCCATCTGACGCTCAACGCCAGCATGATCCCGCCCGCCGACTCTCTCGTGTCCGCTGCGCCTGTTTCAGCAGATTCACCCGCCCAGAACAATCTTTTAGGGAACGGCTTCACCCCCGTGCAGGTGATCATCATGTCCGCCAGCGTGATCTGGGGATTCATCGGCACGGCGCTGTATTTCTCGCGCCGTAAGACAGGATCAACCTAAGATGCACATTCCTGATGGGATTCTGCCCGCCGAAGTCGCTATCGGCGGGTATGTCGTCACCGCAGCGATCACATGGGTATCGCTGCGGCAGATTCAAAAAGACCCGGATTTTGAGTCCAAAATTCCCAAAGCCGCGCTGCTGACCGCCGCCTTTTTCGCAGCATCGTGGATTCATATCCCGCTCCCGCCAACGAGCGTGCATCTCGTCTTAAACGGACTGCTCGGCGTGGTGTTGGGGTGGTTCGCCTTCCCGTCGATCCTTGTCGGCTTATTTCTGCAAGCGGTGATGTTTCAGCACGGCGGCTTGACCTCGCTCGGAGTCAATGCCGCGATGATGGGCATTCCTGCGTTGATCGCCTACGGTGTATATGGGACACACACCCGCTTGAACTTGCATCAGCCGTTATGGGTGAGCGTGTTCGCGTTTGTCGGCGGTGCGGTCGGGTTGGGGCTGGCGGCGGGGATCGCCTTCACGATCCTGATCGCCACCATTCCTGCCTATATGGATGCGAATGCCGAACGCGCCGCGATCAGCGCACTGACGCTGGCGCATCTCCCGTTAGCCGTGATTGAAGGCGTGTTTACAGCGCTGATTATCGCGTTTTTGCGGCGCGTGCGCCCGGAGCTTGTGAGTGCTGATGCAGTTACGCCTTGACGAGTACGCCCACCTTGATTCACCGATCCACCGCTGGGAGCCGCGCGCGAAATTTGTGGCGCTGTTCGCGTTGATCATTGCCTTTTCGATGGTGCGCGATCTGCACCTTGTTCCGTTCATGCTGGTGATCACGGCGGGACTTTATGCGCTGGCGCGGCTGCCGCTCTCCTTCTTGATCGCGCGGCTGAAGTATCCCGGCGTTTTCCTGCTGGCGCTGGTGATCATTCTGCCGCTCTTTACAGGCAGCACCGTGATCGCGCAGATCGGGTTTTTGAGCGTGCGCGCCGAAGGGCTGACGTATATGGCGCTCGTCGTCAGCCGTTTTGCGGCGATCTTGACCGTCTCGCTGATTCTGTTCGGGACTGCGCCGTTTATGACGCATGTGCGCACGCTCCGCCGCTTGGGGATTCCGCCGCTCCTCGCCGATCTGCTGCTGCTCACGGTGCGCTATCTTTTCCAGATCGCGGACGCGTTTCAGCGCATGCAGATCGCCATGCGACTGCGCGGTTTCTCGCTCACCCACTTGAACGGTCGCAGCGCGTCTCAGCTTGCCGGACTGTTGGCGAGTCTGTTCATCCGCAGCTATGAGCAAGCGGAGCGCGTGTATCACGCGATGCGCTTAAGGGGATATGGGGAAAGCCCTTCCAGCGCCTTAAAAGCTCCTCACCCCCCAACCCCCTCTCCATCGCAAGCGATAGAGAGGGGGAGCAGCGCACCTGTTTTTCTCCCCTCTCTAGCGGGAGATGATGCCGACACTCCCGCCCTCTCGATCACTCGGCTTGCGTTCAGCTATCCGGGGCGACCGCCTGTGCTGAACGGAATTGATCTATCAGTGCAGTACGGGGAGCGTGTCGGCGTGATCGGCGCAAACGGTGCGGGCAAAACCTCGCTGTTTCTGACGATCTGCGGCGTCCTCACGCCCTCAAGCGGCGAAATTCGCGCCGGGGGTGAGCTTTTGCCACTGGGAAAAGTTCAGCCGTCGATTGGGTTGGTGTTTCAGAACAGCGACGATCAACTATTTTCGCCGACCGTGCGCGAAGATGTCGCGTTCGGCGCGGTCAACCTGAGCCTGAGCGCAGCCGAGGTTGAAGCGCGGGTGAGCGAAGCCCTCACGCTTACGGGAGCGGCGCACCTTGCGGATCGCGCACCGCATCATCTATCCGGCGGCGAAAAACGCATGGTGGCGATCGCGGCGGTGCTGGCGATGCGTCCGCGTCTGGTTTTGTACGATGAACCGGATGCGAATCTCGACTCACGCGCCCGCCGTCGCTTGATTCACTTTTTGCAAGCCGCGCCGCACACGCTTCTGCTCGCCTCGCATGATCTCGAATTGATCCTCGAAGTCTGCGACCGTGTGATCGTGCTGGACGAAGGGCGGGTTGTCGCGGACGGCGCAGCGCGTACAATCATGGCGGATCAAGTGTTGATGCAAGCGCACGGGCTGGAAAAACCGCATTCGTTGATCCCCCACACGCATCTTTCAGACACCGGGAGCAATTCCCATGAATGACACCGAACGCATCCTGAACCGCCTCCGCGAACACGGCGAACGCTTGACGATTCAGCGCCGCCGTGTGATCGAAGCGCTGACCGCAAGCGGCGCGCACATGACGATTGGCGATATACGCCAGCACATCAGCGCGCACACGGGCGACGACTCGCTCACTGAGCCGACGATCTACCGGATTTTGCAGTGGCTCAAGGAGATCGGTGTGATCGCGCAGACGGACATTGCGCAGTCGGGGGTGGTGTATCAGGTGATCGGTGCACCACCGCACCATCATCTGATCTGCTTACGCTGCGGCTGTATGACTGACCTGCCGGACACGCTGTTTGACGAACTGCGTGCCCGTATCCGCCGCGATCATCAATTTCAGCCGCGCATCGATCACATGGCGATTTACGGGACGTGTGCGCAGTGCGCCGAGTAACTGCGTCTTGAAGCGGCGCGCGTTTTCCTGTAGACTGAACCTTGTTGGCTCCGTAGCTCAGCGGTAGAGCACCCGCCTTTTAAGCGGAGTGTCGAAGGTTCGATCCCTTCCGGAGTCACATTTACCATACTTTTCTTCATCCTCTAGTGTGGCAGCACGCACCACGACAAACTGATTTGCCCACAGTTTCAGCTTGAAATCTACAATCCGTCGAGTATCTAAATCGAAGATCAGGTGATCGAACAGGTTGTGTGCCATCCGGTTGCGATCTTCGTAGGTGCTGCCCTCCCACAACTGTGTGAGTTTTCCCAGCGCATCTAAGCAAATCATGATCTCTGCCAGCTAAACCTCCGGTGTCGATCTATGGTCAGGCAGTGGGAATACGTGTAAAGTCGTACTGGTGTGGGCGTGATACTGTCCACTCGCCGTTTATTCGCGGACTTCACAACTGGCATTGGCGAAACGATGATCCGCTTACAGGTTCGTACACTCGCGTTGATCGTATTGGTTTTGTTGAGCGCTTTCGTGTTGGTGATGGCGTTCGATTTTCCCGTCACAGTGCCCTATGCCAATGTCGATTTTTACACGTATTACGCCGGGGCGGTATTGTTCAACCAGCAGCAGAATATCTACAGCAGCGCGCTCACAGGCGACCTACTCAACGACTTGAATCTGCCGTATATCCCAAACAGTGATTACATTTATCCGCCGTATATGGCGCTCGCGCTCGCGCCTTTTGTGGATATCGGCGGGCGCGTACTGGCGGCACTTTGGGGATTCCTCAACCTTGCGGCGTTTGCGATCAGCTTATATTGGCTGGCAGACCTGCTGACCGAGTCGATCGACGTAGCACGCGTCTTTTGGGGTTTTCTGCTGCTCGGATTGGTATTTCCGCCGACCTTGTACGCACTCTCCGTCGGTCAGGTCAACATGATCGTGCTCGCGCTTGTGATCGGCGCGTTCCGTTGGGATCACCACGACCGGCAGCGCATCGCCGGAATTGCGCTCGGAGCGGCGATTTTAATCAAGGTCGCGCCGATTCTGCTCATCGTGTACTTTCTTGCGCGGCGACGCTGGCAAACGACCCTCTACACTGTGCTGACCGGGGCGCTGGTCGTTCTTATCACGCTGCCCGCGACACTGGATTACAACGTGATCTACGTGCGCGATGTCCTGCCTTTCTTGTCCACCCTACAGCCGCACCCGGTCAATCAATCGCTGAACGGGTTTTTCGGGCGGTTGCTGACCGACTCGGTGTTTGCAGACGGGTGGGTGTCCACGCCCGATCTGGCGCGCACCGTTACATTGGCGGCAAGCGCGGCGCTCGTGGGATGGAGTTTCTGGGCAGTTGTCCGCAGTCAGCATCGCCACCCGGCGGACATGCCGCGAAACCTATCCACGTATCTGCTGCTCCTGCTGATCTCGATCATCGTTTCGCCGCGCGCGTGGGAAAACCTCTACGTGCTGGTCGTCGCGCCGGTGCTCCTGCTGATCTTCGGGTGGCGCACTTCCCCCCGATCAGTGCGTATCCTCACGGCGGCGGCGGTTGCGCTGATGCTTATTCAGCGGGTGTGGGCGTTTCACGGCGAGTCGCCGCAGCTTTCCCCTCAATTGGCAGCGTTTCCTTTAGTGATGTCACTTGGTCTCTATGGAGCTTTATGCTTGTGTGTGGCGTTATACCGTAAAATTAGATAATCCTTATTCACCTGTTGAGTGCACCTCATGGAAGTCTTCATCAGCTATCGCAATCGTCCTGATCAACGTGCTGTCGCTCTACAGTTGTACGATTTTGTGCGAAACGAGTGCGGCTGCAAAGCATTTCTCGACCGTCGTTCGATAACCCCCGGTCTCGACTGGGATGTGCAGATTGAAGAAGCGCTCGAACGCGCCGATGTGATCGTCGGTGTGATGACCCCACAGGCGATTCGGCGTCCCGTCGTTATGGCGGAGTGGGAGCGGGCACTTGATAAACCGCCCGGTCGCCTTTTGCTGATGCACCTTCGTCCCTGTACGCTGGAAAAACACGACTACTTCGGCAAAATCGAATACATCGAAATGGTCGACGAACTGAAAGAAGACGCGTTCGCAGCACTCCGCGCGCGGCTTGCCGAGATCGAACGCGAGATCGCGGCATCCCCCCAAACCCCCGCCAAGCGTGTTCCAACAGTCTCGAAGCGCATACGCCCCATAGACGAGCGCGACGTCATACGCAGAGTTAAGACTCAGTGGGTCGACTCGGTGCTCAAAAAGTCACTGACTGAGCTGGACGTGGGTGATTTTGTGATGCCGTCCCCGAATTTAGTTGTACGCGATCCTGAGCGCGAGTTGGGGGACAAAGCCGAAGCATCGGAACACCGCACGATTGAGAGCGCGTATAAGCGAAGCGGCAGGCGCTTGATCATTCTCGGTGAACCGGGATCAGGGAAGACAACCGAACTCCTAAAGCTGGCGAAACGTCTGCTTGAACAAGCCGACGCCAACCCCGATGCGAGCATTCCGGTGGTGATGAATCTGTCCTCGTGGGTGCTGGCATACGACGCCGCGCAGTCATCGCAGGGGGGTGTGCCAGTCACGCCGGACTTTCTCGAATGGGTGGCGGATGAGTTGAAGATCAGTTACCAAATCTCACGAAAGGCGTCGCGGCGGTTTATCGAACAACGCCGTTTCGTGCTGCTGCTGGATGGTTTGGATGAAGTGCGCGCCGAATTGCGAGTCCCGCTGGTTGAATCGATCAACCGGTTTGTCGCAGAAGAAGGTAAAGATTCAGTCAGTATGGTGATTTGCAGCCGGATTGACGAGTTTGAACTGCTATCGCCTTACTTCGATAACCCCTACCGAATTGAAGTGCGCCGCCTGACGCCAGAGCAGGTGCGTGAATCGATCAGTCACCATGATTATTTGTCGAATCTAGCGCAAGCGCTGGAACGCGACCCCGATCTGATGGAGCTTGCGCGCGTCCCGCTGTATCTACTGCTGCTTGTGAAGACCTACTGCAACGACAACGACGATGAGGTGATCGATACCCTGCTGGATCTAAAGCCGGGGGAGCGCAGTGATGCGCTCTTGAAGCGGTATGTGAAAACCCGTCTGCGGCACTCGGACGCGTACACGTATGCAACTACGCTCCGTTATTTGGGTTATCTTGCCCGTTGGATGAAGGAAAGCTCGCTATCGATCTTCTTGCTCGAACAGATGCAGGTTCATATGCTGACGGAGAGCCATCAGCGGTGGTACTTCGCGCTGACCCGCCTGTTGGGAATGCTGCTGTTCGGAGTCCCTTACGCCGTGCTCGGCGGACTGATGTTGGAGCGCCATTACGGGTCGCTGGCATGGAGTGTCGCTGCACCGGTGCTGGCGATCAGCGTTGGAATTTTGTACTTGAGCACCAATGAACGCTTCTTGAGTCGACGAATGCGCGCATTCGTCGTAGGTGCGGCGGTAATTCCCGCTGCGTTGGTGATCCAGTATGCGGTCATTCCCCCGTTGAGCGTGATCATTGCGGTTTCCGCGGGCGTCGGGATCGGCGCGCTTTCGCACTGGGCGCTCAGCCGCAACATCGGCTCGATGAACGAGGATGAACGAGATATCTACCCGGTAGAAACGCTGCACTGGAAGATCCCCAAGATGCTGCTCAGCGTTGGCGCACTGCTTGGGGCGGCTGTCGTCGTGATCGGTGTCATGCTTCTGGTGTTCGGTCGCCCGGCGCTGTTGATGATTTTACCCGCCTGTTTCATCGTCAACGGCTTGTCCGGCGGAATCGCCGGTGAACCGGATCGCGTTGGGAATGTTCGCAGTCCCGGCGGCGGTATTGCGCGCTCATTTGCGAACGGGCTGCTTTTGGTGCTGGTGTTCACACCGTTGAGCATCGCCGCCGGGCTTCTTGCCGGAACCGCAGTGTTCGGCTTACCCATTGGGGACGTGCTGCCCGTCGCAATTGCGGGCGGTTTCGCGGCGTCACTGCCGTTAGCACTGCTCTATGGACTCTTTGATGGGCTGAAATACGTGATCTTGCGCGCGATCCAGATCGTGACCCACAGCACGCCGCCCAGCCTCCTCTCGTTTCTTTTGTACGCGAAGAAGAATGATCTGATGCGGCAGACGGGACGCGGATTTCTGTTTATCCACCGCTTCCTGTTAGAATATTTCGCTGAACAGTAAAGGCAGAGCGCCACTCTGAACGCGAATGAACAAACGCTGACACAGCGTCTTTTTGCGATCATGCTTCCGCGTCCGCTGGGACTTCAGCACAAAGGCATGTTCTTCTGGCATGGCTTCGTGATCGCTGTGCCGTTCTATGCGGCTGCGCAATCCAGCCTCGCGGTTGACGCGCTGCTCATCCGGGCGCTGCTTTTTTTCTTCGTACAGGAAATTTTGCTTCAGCAGGCGAAATTTCTTTGGAACGATGTGCGCGATCGCACCGCCGATACTGCTGCCGGTATCAATGCTGATCGTTTGCAGCTCGCATCGTTTTCCTCACCCAATGCCGCCATGCGGCATGTGATCATTCGATGGGGCGCGGCGCTTATATTCGGCGCAGTGCTGTCACCCTCGTTCTTGATCGTTTTGCTGGCAATTTCCTTCCATCAACTGTTGTATGAGTGGGTGTTCAAGCCGATGTCCGGTCACCACCCCATTGTCTATTTCGTATTCCTCTGCTTCAACCTGCCGCTGAGGGTACTTGGCGGTTTCGTCTGTCTGTTCGACTTGGCGGGCATCATCGCAAATCCGATCTTGGGCATGACACTGCTGATCTTCTATCTGCTGTCGTGGTCGTCGCTCAGCAATCAAGCGCTCGTTGAAGCCCACCGCTATGCCGGTGATCCGGCATTTACCGAGTACGCGTATTTGCGCCCGGATCGCTGGTTGAGCATTTCTGGTTTCCTCAAGTACTGGCAGAACGGTGATCGGCGTCCTCTGCCGCAGGTGCGTCTGCCGCGCCCGCATTCTTTCTTCTTCTACGAAAACGGTCGAAGGATGGCTGCACTCGCGCTGTTCCCCGCAGTCGTGATCGCCCTCTTGCTTGGACGCGAAGTTGCCTCCGACGAGATCATGTCGCAGGTGCTTTGGTGGACGATTTTAGGGATCACGGCAGCACTTACACCCGTGACCCTCCGCGATGTGGGCTTTGGGAAAATGAAGCCGATTTGGCGAAAAGTGCTGCGTTTGCTCATCCCGCTCATGTTCGCTGCATGGATCGGTACTGCGGTGCTGACGACGTTCACGGCGAGTTTTGCGGGGGCGATGGGATTCCTGATCATCTACGTGTTTTTTCATTTTCTGCTGTATGTGGACGCACCACCGACCTAAAAAGCGCGGTTCATTGTTGTTCCTCGCAGCATGATCCGCGTATTTGCGCGATTTACTCATACAATAGAGGGGTGCGCCGATGATCTCGAAGGGATGCCGCCCCCATGATCCAACCGACTGAAAATCCGTTCCATCACCCCAACGTTATGATCAGCAGCACGATCCGCGACCTGCCGGATCACCGCGAACAGGCGAAAGATGCCTGTTTGCGGACAAGTTTCTTTCCCGTCATGATGGAACAAAGCCCCGCCGCGCCGCGCGACGCGGTGACCGAATCGCTGCGCTTGGTCGAAAGCGCGCCTGTGTACATCGGGATTTACGCGCACCGCTACGGCTTCGTGCCGGAAGATGATGCGATCAACCCTGACCGCATCAGCGTGACCGAAATGGAATACCTCCACGCGAAAAAACTGGGCAAAGAGCGCCTGATCTTCGTCATGCACGACGATCACCCGATGAAAAGCGGCGACATCGACAAAGGCGACAAAGCCGCCAAACTGCAAGCCTTCAAAGATCGCGTGATGGGCGAAAACATCGTCCAGTTCTTCAAATCGCCGGAGGATTTGCGCGCCCACATCGTCCAGAGCCTCGCCCAATCCGAGCACCGCGTCAAGGCGAACGCCGCCGCCCTCCACCGTGATACCGACATCCCCGCCGCGCCTGAGCCGTACATCGCGCACCCGTATGTCCTGTTGAGCGCGGCGCAGCTCGTCGGGCGGCAGCGTGAACTCAACCTGCTCACCGATTGGGTCGCCAAGCCGTCGTCACCGCTGCACCGGGCGCGCATGCTGCACATCGTCGCTATCGGTGGCATGGGCAAGAGCGCGCTCACGTGGAAATGGTTCACCGAGATCGCGCCGCTGGAGATGCCGACGCTGGCGGGGCGCATCTGGTGGAGCTTTTACGAAAGCGACGCCCACTTTGAAAACTTCGTGATCCGCACGCTGGCGTATGTGAGCGGTCAGCCGCGCGAGGCGATCACCCAACTGCCGCCGCCGGAGCGCGAACAGCAGTTGATCGATCACCTGAACAGCAAGCCATTTCTGCTGGTGATGGACGGCTTGGAGCGCATCTTGATCGCTTACGCCAAGATGGACGCGGCGCACCTGATGGACGATGACGTGGACGAACGCACCGCCAACCGCGTCGCGGGGGCGTTGGGCTTGCCGCCGAGCGCCGCCGATTCGTTCATCGGGCAGCATCAGCTTCGCAAAACCGCTGATGTGCGCGCGGGGCAGTTTTTGCGCAAGCTGGCAGGGGTGCAGCAGTCGCGCATCCTTGTGAGCACGCGCCTGTACCCGGCAGATGTGCAAATGATCACGGGTGATCCACTGCCGGGATGTTCCGCCGTGTTTCTCCCCGGCTTGACCGACGATGACGCGGTTGATCTGTGGCGGCGCATGGGGGTGAGCGGCACGCGCGAACATCTGCTGCACCTATTCAAGCAGTTTGATAACTACCCGCTCTTGATCCGCGCGCTTGCCGGGGAAGTGGCGCGCTACCGCCGCGCGCCGGGAAACTTTGACGAGTGGATCGCCCACAACCCCGATTTTGGGCGCGTGCTGGCGAACTTGCGCAGCGAAGACCGCAAAGCGCATGTGATGGAATACGCCTTACGCGGCTTAAAACCGGCAGAAAAGCAGGTGCTGGACACGATCGCCGCCTTCCGCATGCCCGCGACGTATAACACCCTCGCGGCGCTGTTTGTCGAAGGGGCGGCGCAGCCCATCGAACTCGAAGATGATGATGAATTTGATTCTGAGGATGAAGAAGCACCGCCCGCGCCGAAGCTGTTCACAACCGAACCCGAACTCGATGCCGTGCTGGACACGCTCGAAGATCGCGGGCTGGTCGGGTGGGATCGGATCGCCAACCGCTACGACTTACACCCGATCGTGCGCGCGGTCACATGGGGCGGCGTGCAGCCCGACCAGCAGCGCGGGATTTACAGCACGATCAGCGACCACTTCACGCCCATTGCCCAAAACGTCCCCGATGGTTTACATGTTGAAAGCTACGACGACCTCACCCCGGCGGTGGAACTGTACAACGCGCTCGTCGGCATGGAGCAGTACGACGCGGCGATAGAATTGTTTCGCGACCGCATTAACCATGCCACGCTTTACCGCTTGAGCGCCGCCCGCCAGCGCGCTGACCTGCTCGAACGGCTGTTCCCAGATGGGGTCGATTCACCGCCGCGCCTGACCGAGAAAGCATGGCAGGCGTGGACGCTCAACTCGCTGGCGCTGGCGTATCAGAACAGCGGGCAGCCGGGGCGCGCCGTGCCGCTGTTCCGCATGAACATCGACATCAGAACACAAAACGGCGATCAACCCACCGTCGGACTGTACAACCTCGCGGATGCCTCCCGCCTCTCCGGGAGTCTGCGCCTGAGCGAGTCGTCCGCCCGCCGCGCGCTGATCCTATCGCGTGAGGCGAACGATCGCTTTCAGGAGGCGATCAGCCTGTATTGGCTCGGTTTAGCGCGGTTGGCGCGGGCGGGCGCTGAGCCTGATCCGCTGTACGTGGGAACGGGGGCGGCGCTGCGGCATTCACTGCGACTGTTCACAGAGGATAACAACCAGCAATCCGAAGGCTTGGTGAATACCTGCCTCTCCGAGTGGGCGCTGGCGGGTGGGGAGGGGGAGGCGTTCGCCGCCCGCGGTTATGCCGACCGCGCGTGGGAACTGGCGCAGGTTGCGCGTTACGAAGGCGATTTCATCCGGGCGGCGGTGCGGCAGGGGTGTGCGGCGCTGACATTGAACGATCTCTCCACCGCCGATGAGCGGCTGCATCTCGCGCTGGTGCGGGCGCGGGCAGTCAACCTTGCCGAAGAAGAACTCCCGGCATTGATCGCGCTGGCGCGGCTGGCGCTGGTGCGCGGGGATGTGCCGCTGGCGCGCGAACTGCTCGATCAGGTGTGGGAGGGGGCGGAGCGCGGACCCTATCCGATGATTCACGCCGACGCGCTCAACCTGCTGGCGGAGATCGAGCGCGGGGCAGGGAACAAAGACGCGGCGGTTGAAGCGGCAACAAAGGCGTATCGTCTCGCGTGGTGCGATGGCATTTCGCGCGATGGTCAAGAAGTGTGGGCGTATATGCGCGGACTCAACGCCGCGAAAGCGCATTTGATCGCGCTCGGCGCACCCGTGCCCACGCTCCCGCCGTTCGACCCGTCCGCATGGGAGCCGCTGCCGGAAGTCGAGATCGATCCGGAATAAATCACCCCTCACCGTGCAAAAACATCCTCACCCCCCGACCCCCTCTCCATCGCACGCGATAGAGAGGGGGAGCAAAGCACTTTGTTTTCTCCCCTCTCTAACCGAAGGTTAGAGAGGGGTAGGGGGTGAGGAGCAGTACAGTGAGGCAAAAGTGTCGTCCCGTGAAATCGCACGCGATAGAGAGGGGGAGCAAAGCACTCGGTTTTCTCCCCTCTCCAACCTTCGGTTGGAGAGGGGCAGGGGTGGGCGAGGAATCATGCAAAAAAGCTGCAAAGAAGCGCGACAACCCTGCAACGAATCCGCGAATGGCTGCGTAAAGATACAAAGAAATGACAGTGACCCATAAGGGGGTAACATCATGCAGTACCATTCAAACTCAAGTTCGCGCACCATCCCCGCACTCATCTTGATCGGCTTGGGCGTTCTATTTTTGGTCGCGCAGTTCAGCGGCGGGATCGGTTGGTTGTTCGGCTCGGCGTGGCCCCTGCTAATCTTGCTGCCCGGTCTGCTGTTTTTGGGACTCGCCTTTTTCGGAGATCGCAACGCGGTGGGTTTTTTCTTCCCCGGCACAATCGTCACGGGAATTGGCGCAATCCTGCTGTTTCAGAATATGACCGATAAATGGGAATCGTGGGCGTATGTGTGGGCGCTGATCCCGGCGTCTGTCGGCGTAGCCATGATGTTGAGCGGGAGTAAAACAGGTCAAGAGAGCCAGATTCGGGCGGGGCGTGGGCTGGCGCTTTCGTTCGGGATCGTGTTCCTTGCGATGGCGGCGTTCTTTGAAGTGTTCATCTTCGCGGGTAATTCCGGAGTTGCGCAGTGGTTGATCCCGGTCGCGTTGATCGGCGTCGGCGTGTATTTGTTCCTCGGCGGGCGGAATCCGCTCAACCCGAACGAAAAATCGAAGAACGAGTAAAGCCAGCACCGCTGGTCTGCCCGCAAGCAGATCAGCGGTTTTTTTGCGCCTGATCACAATGCAACGCCGTGCATTCTGCTGTTAAAATAAGATCATTCCAATCTTATTGCATTTGGGGGCGTTATGACAGTGGCGCGTGATCAAATCATTGATACGACCTGCACCCTGCTTGAACTGCAAGGCTACCATGCAACGGGACTCAACGAGATCATCCGTGAGAGCGGCAGCCCAAAAGGTTCACTCTATCATTACTTCCCCGGTGGCAAAGAAGAATTGGCGGCAGAAGCGCTCAACCGGGCGGGCGATGCCGTGCATCAGCGCATTAAGGCGCAGTTGGCGTTATCGAATGATGTGGTGAAGTCGATGCGCGACTTCATCATGGAAACAGCGGCAGCCATCGAAGCATCGGGGTATCAAGCGGGCGGCGCAATCACGATCGTGGCGATGGAAGTGGCGTCACGGCAGGATCGGCTGCGGGTGGAGTGTGAGCGGATTTATGAGCAGTGGCGGCTGGCGTTCCGCGACCGGATGGTAGAAGCAGGGATCGAATCGGGGCGCGCCGAGCGGCTGGCGATGCTGATCCTTGCGGCGATGGAGGGCGGAATTCTGCTGTGCCGAACGTTCCGCAGCCCTGAGCCGCTGTACGCAGTCGCGGAGGAGATCGCGGCGCTGCTCAAAGCGGAGTGAATGCCTCCGCGCATCTTTTCGTCTCAGGCAGACCTATTATGTATGTGTCTGAGAACCGGAAGGGATTCTTGATGATTCCAAATACTGCCGCGCAGATCGCGGAGGCGCTCGACGAAGTGAATCAGCGGGTGGCGAACATGGTGCAAGCCGCCTCCGCCGCGCAGTTGGAAGCGGGCGATGCTGAATCATGGTCGGCGGTGGGGTACTTGAAGCATTTGATCATCTCAGTCAAACCGATCTCAAAGCTGATCGGTTTCAAGCCGGAGGATGTGATCCGACGGTTCGGAGAGACGACTCACGCGCCGCGCACGTATGAGGACGTGAAGGCGATGTACTTCGGACGGCTGGCGGAAGGGGTGCGCGCGGAAGATTACGAAAATGTGCTGCCAACCGCCTACCGTTTTCCCGATAGCGTAGTGGATCAACACGCGCACTTACGGGAGGCATGGCTGCAAGCGAATCAGCGGATCATCGACATGCTGCCGAACTGGTCAGATGATGCGCTGGATCGCGCTCAGGTGCTGCATCCGGCAATCGGCATGATCTCGATGCGTGAGATGCTGTACTTCACGGTGATTCACAACCGGCTGCACGCGGGGGATATCGAAAAGGCACTGGCGGCAGAACGGGCGTGAAAACCGCTTATCCTCCTAAACAGTATTGAGCAACTCGACAAACAAGCGGTAGGGGCGGCTCGCGAGCCGCCCGAAATGTCTCAAAATGCTGGCGGGCGCGTCGCGCCGCGCCCCTACAAAGGCAGGGGTTAGCGTCCGGTGTAGTTGCGCAGATAAAGCCAGTCATGCCCGATGGTGCGGCGGCTGACTTTAGCAACGTTCGGCATGGTGCGCTTAAAGTGATTGATCTTGACGCGCCGCCAGACTTTTTCGACAAAGGCGCGGTCAAAACCTTCCGCGACGACTTCATCAACGGTGTAGCGTTCGTCCACCAGCAGCAGCAGAACTTTATCGACTTCGGCATACGTGAAACCAAGCTCGCCTTCGTCGGTTTGACCTTCCCACAGGTCAGCGCTCGGCGGTTTGGCTTGTACAGATGTGGGGATGTTCAAGGCGGCGGCAAGCTGGCGCACTTGAGTCTTGTACAAGTCGCCGATGGGCTGGAGCGCAACGCCGCTGTCGCCGTAAATGGTCGAGTAGCCGAGCAGCATTTCGGTTTTGTTGCTCGTGCCGACGACCAGCCCGCCGTAGGTCGCCGATTGATCGTAGAGGACGATCATACGCAGACGCGCCATGATGTTCCCCTTGCGCAGTCCGTTCATATCGGGGAACTGCCCGATCAGCGCGTCTGCCATATCGGTGATCGGCACGGTCATCGTTTGCAAGCCGAGCGCCTGAATCACCAGATCAGCATCGTCGAGACTGTCTTGTGACGAGGTGCGGTAGGGCATGCGCACGGCGAGGACATTTTCCGCGCCGAGCGCCTCTGCTGCGAGATAAGCGGACAGCGCCGAATCAATGCCGCCGGATAAGCCGATCACAGCGCGGGACATACCCGCCTTGTCCATTTCGTCACGGATGAAGCCGCACAAGATTTTGCAGGCGACCTCGGTGTTGATCGTCAAGCGCTTGACGAAATCTTTCTCTTCGGTTGGGATGTGGACATGCCTCATAGCGTATGTTCGTCTTTCGCCAAGATGCGGGCAAGCTCACGCTGGACGAGCGCGGGGCGCTCATCACGCAGCAGGGGGAGGCGGGCGCGAACGCGGCGCACCTGATTCAAGTCGATTTCGTGGGTGATGAGCATTTCTTCAAAGTAGTGACCGCGCACGAGAAACTGACCATCGGGATCGACGATGGATGAGCCGCCCCAAAAGACTTTCCCGTCTTCGTAGCCGACGCGGTTGACATGCACAACGTAGTTGGTGAAGGCGCTCCCGTATGCCTGATTGACCTGCTCGACCCAGCGCGACCCGGATAGGCGCTCACTGCCGTCGAGTCCGCGTCCGGGGCTGGAACTGCTGAAAATGAGCAAGTCCGCGCCGTCCATCCATAAAAGATAGGGCGGGGAGATGTGCCAGAAGTCTTCGCAGATCAACATGCCGACGCGCCCAAAGCGGGTATCAAAGGCGCGCACGCCTTCGCCCACGTCAAAATAGCGGGCTTCATCGAACATGCCATAGGTGGGCAAATAGACTTTGTGATGCACATGCACAACCTCGCCGCCGCTCAGGTAGCCCTGCGCGACAAAATAGCGCTGGCGGCTGTCGCGCTGGACGAAACCGACGACGAGATCGAGCCGGTGACTCGCGTCGAGCAAACGCTGAAAGACCGGATCGCCCGCATGTGCTTCGAGGGCGACTTCCGGCACGAGGTCTTGCACCTGATATCCGGTCATCGAAAGTTCAGGGAAAATGAGCAGATCCACCCCGGCGGCGGCAGCGTTTTCGACTGCCTCCAGATGTTTGTTTAAGTTCGCGTTCACATCCCCGATCTTCGGGTAAATCTGCGCCAAGCCGATCTTAATCCTCACCCGCTTTTCTCCTCACCGATTTGAGATGAACAATTCTTGACCTTTTGCTGCGCTTTTTCCGTTGATGTTGTTCATCCCATATTGCAGTTCCCATTCTTGAATGCGCGCAAATTGAAACAATCTGCGGATGTGCGGCGAATCGTCATAGGTGATCAACCAGCGATGATAGATATCTTGCATTACCCGGGCGAAGCGTTCGTGATCGAAGGCGGTGTGCAGTTCACCGCGCTTGCCATAGAGCTTTGATCCCGTCGCTGTATAGTACGGCGGATCAAGGAAGATGAAAACGGTTTCTCCTTCCGGCGGAAGCTGGAGAATCGCTTCATAATCTTCGTTGAAAATCTCGACACGTTCCAGCACGCCGGAAAGTGAGCGCAAACGCTCAATAGACGAGGCGGTAAAACGGCTGTCAAATGCCTGCTGCGAATAGCCGCCCGCATCGGTGACGCCGGAAAATGTGATCCGGTTGCCGATGAAGAAGCGAATAGCGCGTTCAAACGGCGTCGAAAAGTGTTTCGGATCGGACAGCAGTTGGAACAATTCGCGCCCATTCGATGCGTAGCGCTGGCGGTAGTCACTCACTGCTTGCGCTAATGCTTCGTTGTCATCACGCGCGGCATACCAAAAATGAATCAGGTCGGTGTTCAAGTCGTTGATGATGACGCGGCGCAACCGTGCCTTGAACACGCCGAGTACCGCCAGAAGCACCGACCCACCGCCGACGAACGGCTCACGATATTCGGTCATCGCCGCCGGAACCTGTTTTAGGATTTGTTCAACCGCCCGCGATTTGCCACCGGGGTAGCGGAGCGGGCTGGATACACCGTATTTCCGACTCATGCGTGATGCCCTTGAAGCTCGATTGAGATTCGAGGATTACTGATGGCTTCATCATACAAGCGCTTGACCAAGTTTGTCTCGTCCAGCGAGAATTGATTCATCCGGCAGTAATCCTCGATTTGCGCCAAGTCATCCGGCAGCCGCAGCCGCCCGCGAAAATTTCCAGTTAAGCGCAAGCGAACGCGAAATTCGGTCGGCTCGGCATTTATTTGCACACGCTCAAGGTTGGCATAGAGGATCAACCGGAACAAACCGTCGCGCACGTCATCAATTTTGGGGAGTCTGCCGCCTTTGCCGCTGTTTTTCGATTCTTGAAGGACAAGCACCCCATTTCCATTTTCAAGATAGACCTCATCAACGGTGAGAAAGTATTCACCGCCAAGATAGTTCGAGATCGACATGATCGCTTTGTCGCCGCTGGAGAGCGACTCGTAACGGTGGATCGTCGCGGTTTCGCGGAAAGCGGCAAGCAAAGAGCGGCTCAATGTTCCCTGTTTGAAACCTTGAATCGAGAACAACCCATCCGGTTTACTCACCCGCGCCAAAAAGCGCTCATGTCCGCGTGAAGGATGGACACGAACCTCCAAGCGTTCGGACACTGCTTGATAGCTCATTACCGCACGGCGGAGTGTGGGTTCAAAGTCGCTCAAAAAGTGCGAGGTATTCCAATGCAGCGCTGAGGCATGATACGACGAGAGTTCTGTCAATTTTCGCCGGATATACTCGGCATCTAGGCGCTGATCGGTGATCGTGTCATCCGTCCTCCTGTGCGCGTCGGTATACCACGCAAGGATGATGTATACATTGAGCAGATTCATCCATGAAAAGGTGATGAAGTTGATCCGGTCAAGATCAGCGCCCGCGCCTTCGTCTTTGATGATCGGAATGATGGTGACACGCTTGGTGTTGAGGTGGTAGGTATTGTAGATGCGCGCAAAGGGATACGAGCGCGTGCGTTTGGGCGAAACCCACTTGGAATAGGCGATCTGATCGCCGGACTCAACCGTGACCAACCCCGAAGGCGGCGCGGCGTTGATGTCAAACGTGTCGATGGGGTGTGCGCTGAGGACGCTCCCTAGACGCGGCGTGTAGCGAATATCGGTGATGAAACCCTTCAGCGTATTGACCATGTTGTTCGCCCGGTACGTTGTCGCAGCGCAAAGTATACCGCCCAACCGCACACAATCAGATCAAGCGCTTGATCGGCGCGCACACCCGATAGATACAGCACCGAATCGGCGCGGAACAACGCGATTACGAACATGCCGCCGCTCAACACAGCGATCCCCATAAAGACGCGGCGGAGCGTAGGCATTTTGCCGCGTGGAGCAACCAACACAAGCGCGATCACGAACGCCAGCACGATCCCCCATGCTTGCGTGGCGAAGCGCGGCGCGACGATGCCGAAAATATCGCGCGCTTCGTGAACCAGCACGGGCGAGTAACGCGCCAGCGTATCGACTTCGATTCCGTAAGCGCAGCCGACCGACGCGCAGCCGACCCAACCGCCGAGCGCGATCAACGGGAGGGCAAGCGCGCACGCGGAAATCAGCCGCTCCCACGCGATCCCCTGCCAGCGCGCACCGATCCATAAGCCGAACAAGCCGCCGATCAACGCGCCGTGCCAGCCAAGTCCCCCTTCGTAGGTAGGAAACACCCATTCGCGGAACGAGATCGCCGCCGATGAAAAGTAATCCCACTGCAAGACGAGATGTTCGATGCGCGCAAAGACGTACCCGATCACGAGCGCGGGAAGCACGGCATCGATCACGCGGACGGGGGAGGCTGTCCGGCGCAATTGAAGCGCTGCCGCCGCAAGCGCAGTCAAAAGGGATGCGCCCAACGCGGCGGAATAGGCGTTAAGTTGAACGCCAAAAATATCAACGATCATGTGAAAAACTCACAACCCCCGTATTATTAGGGGGCGAATAAATGCCTGTAAACTGCAACCCTTAATCATAGAGGACGTAGAATCATACGGATAGGTTTCACACCGAAATATCACTGAGGAGATACATACATGGGTGGATTAAGCGCGATTGTAGGCGCGGTTGCTCTCGTTGGTTTTGTCATATTCCTGATCGGTGTCGCTCTCGTGGTGTTGGCATCCTCACAGGGACGCGGCGCACGCGGCGGTGTTGTGCTGGCGGTCATCGGTCTGGTTATCGGCTTGGTGTTCACGCTGGTCAGCAACGGCTTGCTGTTCGTCGACGTCACACAGGTGGCAGTGATCACCAACACACTGACGGGTAATCTGGAAACGCCGCGCCAACCGGGAACGAGCATCGTGATCCCCGGCTTGCAGGTAGCGACATTCTACCCCACCACGCGGCAGGAATACACGATGTCCGCGACCGAATTTGAGGGTGAAATCGGCGGCGACGACGCCGTTGACGCCACCACGACCGACGGTCAGCAGGTATCGTTGGATGTGACGGTGTTCTATACGATCGAAACATCTGCGGACTCGATCAACGAATTCCACCGCACATGGGGTGGTGATCGCCAGCGGTGGCAGAGCTATATCCGCTCGACCGTACGGACGACGGTGCGCGATGTGGTTGCGACCTTCCGTGCGGCGGCAGTCTACGGCGGTTCGCGCGTCGAAATGCAGGCGCAGATTGACGCGCAGCTAGCGCCCCGTTTGGAGGCTGGCGGATTCTTGCTCGAATCGGTGAACGTGCGCGGGCTTTCTTTCTCGCCGACATTTGTCGAAGCGATTGAACAGGCGGCAGCCGCCGAACAGCGCGCGTTGCAAGCGATTCAGGAAGCGGATCGTACCCGTGAAATCGCCGCCGGTGACCGCGACGCGGCAATTTCACGCGCGGAAGGTGAAGCGCAGTCGATCATTCTGCGTGCTCAGGCGGAAGCCGAAGCGCTGCGTTTGGTCAGCCAGCAGTTGGCGGCAAATCCGCTGCTGATCCAGTACCAGTATATTCAGACGTTGGGACCGAACGTGCGTCTGGCGATCATCCCGTCGAACTCGCCGTTCCTGTTCGATCTGGAGAGCATCGCGGCGAACCCCGATTTTATCGCGCCGGAAGTCCCGCAGATCGAGTTGATTCAGCCGACCGCGACACCGGGGCAGTAGAGCAGTCCTCACCCCCCCCGCCCCCCTCTCCATCGCAAGCGATAGAGAGGGGGAAAACAAACGCGGAGCGCAGTTAGAGGAGTGAGCGATCACTCCTCTTTTGATTCCAACCCTTTGGCGAGCAAATCCGCAATGTGCATGACGCGGCGCGTACTGCTTTGGCGGCTGAGTCCGCCGTTCATCTGGGTTAAGCACGAAGCATCGCCGGTGACGATCACATCAGCATCGGCGGCGTTGATCGCCTCAACTTTATCGTTCAACATGGCGGTGCTGATCTCCGGCATTTTAACGGCGAACAAGCCGCCAAAGCCGCAGCATTGATCCTCACCTTGCAGCGGATTGATCTCGACGCCTTCGATATGGGATGCCAGCGCTTTCGCCTGTTCGCCTAAGCCGAGCAGTCGGTAGCCGTGACAGGCATGATGAAAGGCGATCTTGGTCGGCGGGAGCTTTGCGCCCAAATCGGTAATGCCTAAGCCATCGACCAGATATTCGGTCAGTTCCCATGTGATGCTTGCTAACCACTGCGCCTGTTTGAGCAAGACCGGATCATCTTCAAACAGTTCGGGGTAGTAATCGCGCACCATCGCGGCGCATGAGCCGGACGGGCAGACGATGACCTCGGCATCCGCGAAGGCTTTCAAGAATTGGCGGGCAACAGCGCGGGCATCATCGCGGAAGCCGGAATTAAACGCGGGCTGACCACAGCAGGTCTGCGACGCGGGGAAACGCACTTCGATTCCAAGATGCTCCAAGATGGTGACGACGGAAACACCTGTTTGAGGGTAGATCATATCTACCATGCAGGTGACAAACAGCGATACAGGTTTGTATGCGGGGGAGGGGCGCAGATCATCGGACACGATGGGTTTTCCTTCTTGTTAAATTCGCATGCCCGCGCTGATTATAAACCTGTGGTGGGGGGAATGCATCAACGCGACGGGAAGGTTGAACCACAAAGAAAGGGAACTCCTCACCCCGTCGCACCTTCGGCGCGCCACCCCTCTCCATCGCAAGCGATAGAGAGGGGAAAATGTCATCCTCTGAAGCGTCAGCGGAGGTGGACAGTTACGGCACGCGACCTTCGCGGCTGGCGTCCTCATCGGTGCGCGTGTTGACCGAGTAAATCTCGTTTTCCGGGAATTCGGTGATCTGCGTCGGCGCGTTTGGCGGATCATTCGGCTCGATGCCGCCGCTGGCGTTGAGTGGATTCGTCTCGAACAGGTCGAAGTTGCGCGCTTCATCGACCGAATCGGATTGGAACGCGATGCGATCCGGTCCGCAGATAAACGTCGCGGCGCGGTCTTGGAAGGTGTTTCCGGTCACGTTCTTGATATCGCGCACGGTATCGCCATCCTCAAGTTCGATTTCGACCACGAAGACATCATAATCGCCGTCGATATTGGCATCGAACACGATGAAGCGATCATCCGGCGACCACAAGTTCAAGCTGACGTTCGTGCCCATATCGACCAACACGACATCGGTGTTATTGGTCAGATCATCATCCTGATTTTCCGGTAGTTCAAGATCGCGGAACATCAGATTCAAGACACCGGTGGCTGCGCTGCGTTGAAGCCATGCCAGCTTCGTGCCGTCGCTGCTGAACTGCGCGCTGAGGTCATCAACATCGTTATCGGTGATCTGCGTCAATTCCATCGTATCGATGTTCAAGAGCATCAATTCGTAATCCCCGTCGATGTAGCGGCTGAACACGACGCGCCGGTTATCGTCTGACCACGAGGCGTCAACATCTGCGCCGTCCGGGTAATCGGTCAAGCGGGTGAGTTCGCCCGTTGTCACGTCGAAGGCGTACAGTTCCCAGTTCGCATCGCGGTTCGATTCAAATAGGAAGACATTATTTGAACCCCACACGGGATTCAGATCGACGCCTGTGTTGTAGGTCACGCGGCGGATTTCTGTACCATCGGTGCGCGTGATGTAGATTTCCCAGTTGTCGTCCTCGCGGGTGCTGGTGAAGGCGACCCATGCGCCATCCGGCGACATTGACGGCTGAATATTCGGCGTCACGTTGTTTTGCGAGAGGTTGATATCTTCTTCGCCATTCAGCCGCGAGAGATAGATTTCCCATGTACCGGTGCGATCACCATGATAGATGATGAAAGGCGAACACACGCCTTCACCGACCGAGAAACCTTCCCAAGGCGGCGCGGCTAAGTCCTGACCGAACGTACCCACGTCAAATGGTGGGACTGGGAAAGGAATGATCGGTGTTCCCGTCCCCGGCGTGAATGGATCGCCGTCCGGTGGGATGATGAGCGGGGGTGGATTCCCACTGCCCGACGATTGGACAACGAGCGGCAGTTCGACCGGGGCATACAGCAGATTTTCGGGCACTGCTTCGAGCACCTCAACAGCGTTGAGTTCGTCGCGGCTCATCAGGCGATAGGCATAATCGACACCCTGAGAGGTCACACGAGCGGCAAGCGCTCCGGCTTGGCGGATACGTGACTGACTCACGTCGCCCGCATTGACAACGACATCGCCCGACATATTGAGGACTTCCAGCGCGCCGTCAGCGCCGGTGCGGAGGAACACGGTATTCGAGAAGCGGAACGGTACGCCGTTGGCGGTCACTTCGACAAGAGCGTTGGGAGGTGCTTGCAGAACCAGCATCGCCGCCGGAACACCCGCACAGCCTTCGAGCGGCGCGCCATGTGTGGCAAAGGTGAACGCCTGCATCGGGTACAAGCTGCTTGATCGCACGGTAGGGAGTGCGCTCAGGGCAATATCACCAACAGCAGAGGAGTCGATCCATGCGGTATATAAAGTGCTGACGATGTGGAGCCATGCGCGGTCGGCGGTGATGCCGTCAATGCGAACTGCTTCCCCCTGCGCGAGTTCGGTAAGCTCAGGCGCGGATATGGAAGGCATGGCGCGCAAGGCGGCGGGGTGGATCACAGACGCGGTGGGGGCGGCATCAGCCGTCAAAAACATGTCATCGGCGGGGACAGCATTTTCGAGTTCGACATCGCCAAACAGGAAGTATTTCACACTGCCGAGATTCAAGCCATCGAGTACGACAGGATTCGCGTTTACGTTGAGCATAGCGATCCCGATGTCGCCCGTGTTCGGGTTGAGGGCGGCGGTGTGTAGAGCGGAGAGCGCATCAAGGCGCACACGGTCAGTCGGAATGTGGAACGTGCTTGCATCGCCGCTGGTGAGCTGCGCCGAAATGCTGCCGTAGCCGTAACAAGCGCTGCTGCCGTCAAGGTTGGCACAGTTGCTGCCGACTTCGTTCAAGACCCGATCGATCAAGGCTGCACAAACATTTTGTGTAGGCGACGATTCCTGCGCCAGTGTGAGCGGCGCAGCCAGCACAAGCAGCCCTACCACGCTCACGAGCGTAAGCAATGCAATCTGGTGCCGAATGCGCATGGAAGCCCTTTCTTTATCTGATGGATGGCAATCACGATGGATGAGGGATAGTTTTTCGTGATCGTTGCCAAGAAACCCAAATGTTCACGTTCAGTTTATCAGCGATATGGGCTTTGATGCAATTTCGCCCTCCGCTTGCGTGGGACAGGGGAGCAGGTAAACCAGACAAGATTGTTGTCCAGTGACGGTTATAATAGAGTGACGGTATTGTAGGTAGTTCCCGCATTGAGGATGGTGGCGCGTATGAGTCTTGTATTACTGCTGATCGGCGTTTTCCTGCTGATCAAGGGCGATTTTCGGATACTAGGGCGCAGCATCCCGAAGGATCAAGGGCGTTTGATCGGCATCGTGCTGGCTGCGCCGTTCACCATCAGTTTTTGTGCCAGCTTCTTCATCGTCTCGTCGTATATGAGCACCATTGATCCAACCGCGCTCGATTCGGTCGATACGCTGATGACAGTCATGGAGTCGCCGGAATATGCCGGATTGATGGCTCTCGAAGTGATCTCGATGATCATCGCCCTCGTGGTCGTGGGCTACCTGATTTTCTCGCGTCCGCAAACGCCGCCGGGTGTTCCTGCGGAATTCCCGCCGCTGATGCGTCCGCCGAGTGCTTCGTACCCGCTTTCAACGCCGGGGTACGGCGCACCGACCACCCCGCCGCCGAGCGTGATGACGGTCGCGGAAGCCGCCGCTTATTTGCGCGTGACCGAAGCGGATATACAAGGTCTGATCGACGATGGTAAACTCCCCGCCGCGCGGACTGCGAGTGGTTTCAGGATCGCGCGCAGCGCAATCGACGATTATTTGACCAACGGGTAACTCATGATACAACTGCATGAAATCGAAGCGGCGCGCCGCCGGATCGCGCTGTCGGTGCGGCGGACGCCGATGCTGCACGCGTCGGCGCTGCGCGAACAGCCGTTTCAAGCGGATGTTTGGCTGAAGCTGGAAAGCTTGCAGGTGACAGGATCGTTCAAAGCGCGCGGCGCGATGAATAAGATTCTTTCGCTCACCCCTGAGCAGTTAGAGCGCGGGATCAGCACCGCGTCCGGCGGCAATCATGGGATCGCCGTTGCATATGCGGGGCATATCACCCGCGTGCCGACGACAGTTTTTCTGCCGCGCACCGTACCCACGCACAAGATCGACAAGCTCAAGCGGTGGGGCGCAACCGTCGTTCTTGAAGGCGACGTGTTTGACGATGCGCAAAAACTCGCGCTCGAAGTCGCGGAGGCGAAGGGTGTAACCTATATCCACCCGTTCGCGGACGCGACGATCATCGCGGGACAGGGGACAATCGGGCTGGAAGTCCTCGAAGACCTGCCCAACCTTGAAACCATCGTCGTGGCGATTGGCGGCGGCGGCTTGATCGCGGGGATCGGCGCGGCGATCAAAGCGGCAAAACCGCATGCCCGCGTGATCGGTGTTGAACCGACAGGCGCGCCGACGCTCAAAGCAAGTTTGGCGGCGGGCGGTTTGATCACGCTCGATCAGATCACCACCAAAGCAGGGACGCTTGCGCCGCGCCGCACCGCTCAGATCAATTACGACATCATCCGCGAAACGGTCGATGAGATCGTGCTCGTCAGCGACGACGAGATGTATTCGGCGGCGGAATGGCTGTGGTTTGAGACGGGCATGGCAGCGGAACTCAGCGGGGCGGCGAGTATGGCGGCGGTTTTGACGAATAAATTCGTCACACGCCCGGATGAGACGCTGTGTGTGCTGGTGTGTGGGGCAGGCGCGGACGGGATCGCGCTGTAAGCGGGGCTAGAAATACAAACGCCCCGGCGTACCGGGGCGTTCGGGTTCGCAGAAGCGATCCAATTAGAGCGTGTTGACGATGTTGCTGAAGATGTTACCGATCGCCGGGCCGAGCAGGGCGAGAATGACGATGACGACGACGGCGACGAGGACGAGGATCAACGCGTATTCGACGAGACCTTGACCTTCTTCACGAGGCATATACAGCATGAGTGCATCTCCTTGCAATAAACACGCTAGCGTTAGAGTGGTAATTCCCACTCATTGAAAGCGTATCACAATTCTTTCGCCGCACAACAGTAAAAGCGTAAATGTTTTGTGAAACTTTCTAAATTCTATGTCGGAAAAGCCTGAGTTACACTAGTTTATTGTTTGAAGTATCGTCTGTAGGGTATTCAGATGATCGCGTAATTCGGTAAGCGCCGTCTTGACCCCCTCCGGCAGTCCGTCCGCTTCGTGCAGCCGCTCCAACAGATACACATCATTCGCATGGATCGCCTGAAAACCCATCGCCCGGTAATCGCTTGGATTCAGCAGCATAAACGGGTATTCCTGAACGGCGCGAAACCGGATCGCCTCTAGGATCGTCCGCGCCCGCATCTCGCGCCGATCCACGCGCACTTTCAGCGCATCCAAGTCGATCCCCGCCGCTGCTTGCTCGACCGCCTTCACCCGTGTGATTGTCTCCGCCAACCAAACCGCCGCTTGTGGATAGCGTGCTGCGATCTGCTGCTCAGGGGTGAGCGGCGGCGGCAGTTTTTCGCCGCGTAGGGTCATCGCTGTCGCTTGAAAGAACGCGCGAATCACCCGCCCGATCCCGCGCTTAGGAGCCGTCATCGCCGCCCCCGTTTGAACGTATCTTTCGCGCTTGCCCGCCGCGTGAACGTCCGGCGCGCGAACTCAAGCCCTGCCATCCCCAAAATCCCCACCTGAACCACCAGCGCGATCACCAACCAATTCGGTGAACCCGAACGGGCGGCGGGCGCACCGCTTTCCGGCGCGTTGATCACGCCCGCCGGGTTGGTCGGGTTCGCTTGTGCCACTTCGACCGCCGCCGGTGTTCCGCTCGGCGTAGGAGTTTCAGTTTCCGCCGCGATTTCGACGGCTGTCGGGTACTGGGTTTCCGGGTTTGGGAGTTCGCTCACGCGCATTGTTTCCAGCACATCCGGCGGCACAACCACCGTCCCATTCACGATCATTGGCGTTGGGATGATCGGAGAGGTCGCGGTCGCGGCGATGAACGGCGTGATCGTCGGGGGGAGCGGCGTCGCGGTGAATTCCGGCGTGTTGGTCGCGGCGGGCGGGGCGGGGGTGTTCGTGCCATCATGCGGCGGGACAAGGAAAATCTCGCCGGGGAGCAGCGAACGCGCGTCCGCCAATTGGTTAAGCGACATCATGCCGGGGATATCATCCCATGTGTAGCCGTAGATCAGCGCAATATCGCCAAGCGTGTCGCCGGTGGCGATTAAATGTTGAATATTGCCCGCTTCGTCCACGCCGATCGCGTAGATGCGCTGCGGTGCGGTTGGGGCGCTGTTTCCGCCGGATGTATTCGCGCTTCCACTCGCGGCGGGCTGAGTCCACGTGCCGCCGGGGTTGCCGAATACCAACACATACGCGCGTCCCCACCCCCCGCCCGCGATGCCGATCCCGACTTCGCTGTAGTTGGGGCTGGTTAAGCCCGCGTAGTGGATCGGGCTGTTGATCCAAAATGACCATGCCACGCCAGCACTCGCATTCGTGCCGCCGTAGATATTTTCGCTCACCATCGCTGACGGATACCCGGCATTCATCGCGCGCGAACGCGGATTCGATCCGTCGGGGCGCGCATGGGCGATTGTTCCGGTATCCACCATCCACTGCGCTTGTGACTGCGCGGCGGCGCTCAACGCCCCGTTGAGGCTGTACGCCGCTTGCCCAACCGAAGCGCGCAGATTATTGATGCGCCCAAGCAGATCGCTCACTTCATCTTGCGCGGCGGCGGGATACGCTGCCGCCAGCAGCAGGAGAGCGACGAGAAAGTATAGGAGGAAACGTGCGCGGTGTTGGGTCAAGGAATACTCGTCACGAACCATTAAACACGCGCGGAATTGTAAAGCCAAGCACAGGATAGATCAACGCTTCGCCTGTGATATGAGTTCGCAGCGTCCAATCACTGGGCATTCGTCGGATAATATCGGCATAGCACACGCGCACAGGTGAAGGTGAGCCGATGAAAAAACTATCCCTTTTCATGACTGCTTTCGTCTTTTTGTGGATGCTGGCGAACGCCGCCCGCACCGCCGCGCAAGATGCCTGTCCGCAGCCATTGAGCGGAACGCCCGCCCCATTTGAATTTGAGTCGAGTTTTCTAATGGAGAGCGATCTCGAAGGCATGGCGGCGGCGCAAATCCTTGCTTATTTGAATCAGGTCGGCAGCGCGGACGGGTTGGTGCAAGCGCTCGATGTGCCGATCAGCGATGAAGTATTCGTTTTCGCCGTCGATGTCATCACCGCCGACGTAACCGGAGACGGCGCAGCAGAGGTGCTCGTTCAGTTCGGCGTGAGCTACGGCGGCTACGGCGGTTACAATGGAATGATTCTGCTGTTCGGCTGTGAGGACGGCGCGTTTGTCCAGCAGCACATCGAAACATTCTATGGTTGGACGTGCCCGGACGAATTTTATGGTTTTGCGCGCATCGCTGACCTGAATCAAAACGGCACCGCCGAGGTGTATCATTTCTACGTGAGCAACGCCGGAACGGGCGGCTGTTACAGCACGATGCGCGTCTACGAATGGAACGGGCAGGCGCTCACACGTGCGACTTGGGAGTGGGAATTCACGGGCAGCGATGGAGCGTATGACGACTGCGGCTATTACCTGTATGTAACGTCGGAAACGCGGACCTTGGATGAAGGCGGGGGTTTTGCGGCGCGTTTTCTCGATGCGAACGGAGATGGCGTTGATGAATTATTCCTGATTGACCGCGCGGATCGGGGTATTGGGATCAATTATGAATGCGCCGAGGTGTGGACATGGAGCACGCCCGACGCGCTCGACCTCATCTGCGCACAGCGATATGCTCTTCCCTCCGAATTTGCCTACCGTATCGAGCTGCTCGCGACGGCAGAGGATGCGCTTTCCTGCGGCTTGTTTGCCGGAGCGCTCGATCATTACCGCGATGTGATCACTGCCGATGTAGGCGAGTTCAATAACAATTCAGCCGATGAGCGCGCCTATCTGACCGCGTTCGCGTATTACCGTTTGGTGCAGTTGGAAGTGATACGGGGTGACCGGCTGAGGGCGGCGGAAGATTTCACTAGACTTCAGTGGACATTTCCTGAAGGGACGCCGGGACACGAATACGCGGCGATGACGCGTGTTTTCTGGGAAATATATCAAGGTACGGGAGACATTGGCGAAGCATGTGATGTGGTGAACATCTACGCCGACGAACATCGCGCGACGCCGCTTGAGGATCGCTCCATCGGGTATTATTTCAGCAACGGCTACGATATGTTTGAACTCGCGCCGGATAACCTGTATCTCGGCTGCCCGTAAAAATCGCTTCACCCCCTGCCCGTCTTCAACCTTTGGTTAGAAGCGGGCAGGGGGGTGAGGAGCACGTGAACCCCTACACGCTCAAGCGCAGTACAGACAGCACACGCCCCTGAACGCGGACGTTCTTCGCGTCGGCGTAGATCGGCTGCATGGTTGGGTGCGCGGGCTGGAGGCGAATCCGCTCCCCTTCTTTGTAGAAGTACTTGAGCGTGACTTCGCTCCGGTCTTCTAGATACACCGCGACCATCTCGCCATCGCGGGCGGTTTCGGTGCGGCGGATCAGCACAATATCGCCATCACCGATCATCGCGTCGATCATCGAATCGCCGCGCACGCGCAGCGCGAACACTTCCGCCGGGTCTGCGCCTTTCAGCATCGCCGGAAGCACATCGAACGCATCCGCCGGGTCAGACGACATTTCCGCCGGAAGCGGCAGCGGCTGACCGGCGGCGATGGGACCCAACATCATCACCTGCACCGGAGTTGCATTTGCGGATACAGAGTGAGTCGAACCGCGTTTGCCGTTCTTCTCTTTTACCAACCGGATACCGCGCGCTGCCTGTGCTTCACGCGCAAGATACCCCGCCGCAACCAACTTGTTCAGGTTGTAATTGACGACCGAGGTTGAGTCGATTCCGGTTGCCTCGCCGATGTTGCGAATAGTGGGCGGGAAACCATGCCGTTCAAGATACTGCTCAATAAACTTGAGAATTGCCTTCTGCCGTTCTGATAACTTTGTGCGGTCTTTCATGATCGCATCTCCATGCAATTTGTATGTAGAACCCCTGTTCATCGATTGTAGACGAACAGGAGTTCTACGTCAACCAAAAGCCGCAAATTTGTTCCTTTTTAGGTTACAATACGGCGGTGTTCACCCGACAAATCTTGGATAAAACGCGCATGTCCAGCATTTTCCATACTCTGCGGGAAAGCGACCCGGCGCTGCTCCCTCTGTTGGCGCAGCTTTGGGGCGTTCGTATCGAAGGCTTGGATACCCCCGGCGCAATCGATGCGGTTTCCAAAGCGATGCTCGAACGCGAACGCGCCGAAGCGATCTGGGACGCGCTTGGCGATAAAGAACGCGGCGCGCTGCAAATGCTGATCAGCGGTGGCGCGAAGATGCACGAGCCGAAATTCGCCATGCTCTACGGCAAAATCCGCCGCTTGAGCGCCAAAGAGATCGCCCGCGAAAAACCGATCCAGAATCCGCAGAGCGCAGCGGAAGCGCTGTTTTTTCGCGGCTTGATCGCGCTCGGCTACGAGACGGACGCGACGGGACCGAAAACGATTATCTACGTCCCCGATGATCTGGTTCAAGTGCTGCCGACGCGCAAAACCTCGTATGACAACCTTGAGGACGAGGATTTTGACGAGATCGAGGACGAGGCGGACGAAGGCGCTGACACCCTCGCGGAGCTTGAACCGCTCACCAAAGACGACGTGATCAACCCGCGCGCAGCGGATACCTCGATCATCGACGACTTGACGACCCTGCTGGCATATTTGCAGATCAACATGCCCGCGCTCGAACGCGATTTCTTCCGCAAGAAAGATGTTGACGGAATCACCGCGCATCTTTTGAACCCAGACCGGGCGCGGCTGGTGTTTATGTTGGGGATCGGTATCAGCGCCAACTTGATCGAAGTCCAAAACGGGCGCGCATCGACCAACCGCGTTGAACTGCGCCGCTGGCTGAACGGCACGCGCGCCGAACAGATCAAGCAGCTTGCGAACGGTTGGAAGAACGGTACGGTGTGGATCGATTTGTTTCATGTGCCGGGGCTGCACCCCGAAGCGGAAGCGGGAACGCTCAATCAATATAATCCGGCGGCGGCGCGTGAGGCGATCCTCGATATGATGAGCAGCACACTCCCACAAGCGGATTGGTGGGGTGTCGATCAGTTTATCGACATCGTACGCGAAGAAAGCGCCGATTTTCAGCGTCCGAATGGTGATTTTGACAGTTGGTATATCCGCAATGACGACGGCGACTATTTGAACGGCATCGAAAGTTGGGATGCGGTCGAAGGCGCGCTCCTCGACTTCATGATCACGCGCCCGCTGCACTGGTTGGGAATGCTCGATCTCGCGGACGGCGCGGCGCGGCTGACCGCCTACGGGCGCGGCTTGCTGAGTATGACTCCGTTCCCGACGCCAGCGGAAACCCCGGATGCGCTCACGGTTGGACCGGACGGCGTGATCCTTGTTTCGCGCAAAGTCTCACGCATGGATCGGTTTCAGGTGTGCCGCTTTGCGACGTGGGTCAGCGCGGCTGATCTCGCGGGCAAACCGTACACGTATAAGCTCGATGCGGCGGGGATCACGCGCGCGCAAGCACAGGGGATCGACTCCGGACATATCGGCGCATTTTTGTCGAAGTTTCTCAACCCGCTGCCGCCGGTGATCACGCGGTTGCTGCAAAATTGGCAGGGCGGCGCGGCGGCAGCCGTCACGTTTGAGCGGGTGATGATTCTGCGCGCGACATCTGTAGAAATCATGGAACAGATCGTCAATACGCCCGCGACTCGCCGCTTTTTGGGGGCGCGGCTCGGTGATCTGGCGGCGATCATTCGCGCCGATCAATGGGAAATGCTGCAAGACGCGCTCGGTGAAATGGGAATTCAAGTGGAGGTCACGGGATGATTGGGGTTATTCGCCGTTTCGTTGTCGTTTTCGCGCTGATGGTGCTGGCGCTGCCGTTTTCGCTCGACGCGCAAGACGCGCCGCCCCCGCTCGATCAAGCGCTGAACACCACGCCGATCCCTGTGCGTGATCGAGTTGATCTGGCGCGGCGTTTGCTCGGCGTGACTGATATTCCCGCGCCGCCAACATCGGCACTGGCGTATCAAGCTGGTGCTCAAGAGGCGTTCAGCGTGAATGACACGACCAATAACCGGATCGTGAGCGTTGAGGCGACTCTGCGCGTGGTCGGTGAACATATCTACATCTGGGTGCAAACCGATCAAGGGCATTTCGTCGCTGACCGCGATCTGCAAGGACTTGCGGATGCGTGGGATGATTTCATCTATCAAGGTGTGCGCGATCTGTGGGGTGAAGAAAGCAGCCCCGGCATCGACGGCGACCCGCGCATTTATGTGCTGTTCACCGATCAAACCGGGGATGGCGTGGCTGCCTACTACATGAGCGATAATACGCTCCCGCGCGAAGTGGTTTCGACCAGCAACGAACACGAAATGTTCTTGTTCAACCTGAACGCGTTCGACTATTACACTTCGGCGGAAGTGGAGAGCATCTTCGCGCACGAATTTCAACACATGGTGCGCGATAACCTGCAAGAAAACGAAGAAACATGGTTGAACGAAGGCACGAGCGAATTCACACAGGTTTACCTGTACGACGATCAGCCCTTCGCGGTCTACGATTTTCTGTACATGCCGGATACCCAACTCAACAGTTGGGCAGAAGAAAGTTTTGAGCGCGGGCGCAATTACGGCGCATCCAATCTGTTCTTGATTTACCTCTATGAGCGCTACGGCTTGGACGCGATTCACGCCCTCAGTGCTGACAACGCGCCGCGCGGCTTGCAGTCGGTCGATAACGTGCTGCAATCATTCGGTGAGCCGGGGGTCGATCAGTTCTTCGCGGATTGGGTGGTCGCTAACCTGACAGGCGATTACGAACAGCTCGATCTTGGGCTGGACAGTCTCGGCTATGAGACGATCCACAGCTTCGATTCGCTCACACTCGATTCGGATGTTCACCAGTACGCGGCGGATTACATCGATATTTCGTCAGTCGATGGCGAGTCGCTGACGCTCACCGTCGAAACGCCGGAGGAAGTCGGCGTGATTCCGGTCACTGCGCCGAGCGGTGAGAATCTTTGGTACAGCAACCGCGCCGATATGAGCGATACCCGCCTCACCCGTGCTTTTGATCTCACGGGCGTGACCAGCGCCGCGTTTGAGTACAAAGTCTGGTATCACTTTGAAGCCGATTGGGACTTCGGCTATCTGATGGTCAGCACCGACGACGGCGCGACGTGGACTCCGTTGGAAACGCCGCACACAACCACGAACAACCCGCATAACACCGCGTATGGTCACGGCTACACAGGGACAAGCGGCGGCGGAATCGAAGCGGTTTGGCTGAATGAGCGCGTCTCGCTCGATGACTACGCCGGACAGCAAATCCTGCTTCGTTTTGAGATGATCACCGACGACGCGGTGAATCAACCGGGGATGGCGATTGACGACATCAAGATCGCCGCGCTCAACTACTCCGCGACGTTTGAAGATGATGACGGCGGGTGGGAGTCCGAAGGCTGGATTTGGACGAATAACCGGATGCCTCAGCGGGCGTGGGTGCAGGTGATCGAGATTTTGCGCGATGAAGTGCGTGTCACCCGCTGGATGATCCCCGACGACGGGCGGACGCTCACGATGGAGCGCGATCCCGACGCGGACATGACGTTTTTGGCGGTCAGCGGTTTAGCGCCTGTCACGACCGTACCGATGCCGTACACGATCACGATTACGCCGGGGGAGTAAAACGACATCCTCACCCCCCTCTCCAACCTTCGGTTAGAGAGGGGGGAAAGTCGAGTGTTCTGCTTCCCCTTGAGGACTGCCCGAGCATCTGGTCTGCTGCATGCTTTAAATTACCCTAGATAGCCGCGTTCACGGAAAACTGGCAGGTCGCCACCGTTAATTTCAATGCGACCTCCTTGCTTCTACTCTCGGCGCTCAAGTTCGTCGGGCGTTGGGCGTTGGAAGAACGCAATCCAAGGCTTCATCATCGCTTCGGGAATATAGAAACTTGTCTGCGAAGGCTGCGAATTTCTTACCGCGAGCCGCTGCATCAACTCATCCGCCGATACATCGAGAAAGTGGACTTCGCTGCTAGCCCCAAGCTGCTTCGCTCGAGACCGATAGTCTTCGCGTTCCTCTCGTGCCCAGAAGCCGAAATCGAGGATGACATTCGTTCCCAATTCCAGCGCTCTACTTGCGATGTTCCAAAGCATCGCTTCAATTAGAATATGCCGGGCATCATGTTCTGGTTGCTCAGCATCTTGACCGAAGAGATGTATGTGCCATTCATCGACTGTCAATCGAAGTGCCGATTGCTCACGTTCAAGCTTCTGCGCAAGCGTGGTTTTTCCCGAACAAGGAAGTCCAACCATCAAATGGAGAGTCACCACACTTACCACTCCTAGAGTTAAGCGTATCGCAGACACACAAGCGCGCGGTTCGCTTTAGTTCATTTTGACGTTGGCGGGCTTGCCCGGCAGCAGAGGCTTACCGAGCCGCTTTTCGAGTTCCGCTTCAAGTTCGCGCTGACGATCTGCGCTGGCGCGCCGCGCTTCATCCATTGTGTCAAGATAGCCTTGTTTGATCGTATCGCGCAGCGCCTTGCCGCTCGATGGGGCGAACAGCGCCACGACCACGATTGCAAAGCCCGCACCGACCAAAAAGCCGAGTCCAAGACTGATCAGTTTTCGCATGTTCACCCGCGCCTTTCCGTGCTGGTTGATTTAGCGTTATAGTCACGACTCTAGATACTTTCAGCGTTCTATTCAAGGGAAACGTGACCTATGAGCAAAACTCGTATTCAAACGGATCATGCCCCCGCCGCCGTCGGACCGTATTCACAGGCGATCATCGCCAACGGCTTTGTCTACGTCGCGGGGCAAGTGCCGCTCGTGCCGGAGACGAAGAAGCTGATCGAAGGTGATGTGACGGTTCAAACGCAGCGCGTATTAGATAACGTCAAGGCGATCCTCGAAGCCGCCGGAACGAGCATGGCGAATGTGGTCAAGACGACCGTATTCTTAACCGATCTCGCGGACTTTCAAGCGATGAACGCTGTGTACGCGACCTATTTTGGCGATGTGCCGCCCGCCCGCTCAACCGTACAGGTGGCAGGGCTGCCGCTCCCCGGCGCGCGCGTCGAAATCGAAGTCGTGGCGCTGGTGTAATCCTCACTCCCCAGCCATCTCTCTATCGCATGCGATGGAGAGGGGCAGGGGTGAGGGGTATTCTCACGTCGCCCCCACTACCAACCCGACGATTCCGCCGCCGATCAGCATCCATGTCGCGTTGATCTTGAAGCGCAGCAGCGCCACCAGCGACAGCGCGATCAAGATCACACCGATCACGCTGATCGGCAGGCTCGCCTCAAAACCGCCGGAATACGGACGGAGCGCCGCCCCCACCAATTCGACGACCACCACGCCAATCGCCGCAACCACCGCCGCGTTGAGTCCGTCCAAGAATGCGCTTAACACGCGGCTTTGACGCATACGCGAGATGTACGGCGCGGAAATGATCACGAAGAAGAACGACGGCAGAAATATCCCGAACGCCGCTGCCAGCGCCCCCGGCAGTCCCGCCGTCATGTACCCCATCGATCCGGCGGCAGTGAAGACCGGACCCGGCGTGAACTGACCAATCGCAATCGCATCGAGAAGCTGTTGATTGGTCAGCCAGCGGTAGGTTTCGACCAAATCCTGATGCACATACGCGAACAGCACATAGCCGCTGCCAAACAAAATCGAGCCGATTTTCAGGAAGTACCAGAATAAATCCCACGCCGTTGGCACGGTGAGCGCGGCGGTGGCTTGCGCGATTGGTTCGGCAAAGCGGCTCAAGTTGAGCGATATGCTCTGAAACGCCCCGCCGATCATCGCCGCCGCGCCGCCGCGCAAAATAAGCTGAATCAGCGCGTAGATCACGCCCGATCCGAGGATCACGACGAGTTCTTGCAGGTTGAACACCACCAGCGCGATCACCGCCGCGACCGCCAGCGCGATCAAGGCGCGCGTTTTGAGCGCACCGGGAATCAAGCGTACCCCCGCGACCGCGACAATCGCCACAATCACGGGCTTCAATCCCCAAAAGATCGACTCGACCAGCGTGAGCGATCCGCCAGTGACTACCAGCGCGGTTAGCGCGATGGTGATCAACAGTGACGGCACAATGAAGCACGCCCCCGCGAGGATCGCGCCGGGGACGCCTTTCATGATATATCCGGTATGGATCATGACTTCGGTGGAATTCGGACCGGGGATCAAGTTGACCGCCGCCATCAAATCGAGGTATTCCTCGCGGGTGAGCCACTTGCGGCGCACGACGATTTCATCCATGCCCATCGCCAGATGCGCGGCGGGTCCGCCAAACGAACTCACGCTCATCCGCAAGAACAACCGCGCCAGATCAGCATAGGTCGCGGAAGCGCGTTCGACTTTCGTTTGTTCAATTGGCGTCATCAGGCTCGTTTCTTTTGATTCCATCCAACAATTCGATGGCTGTCTGATTCGTGACGATAGGAATATGCACGCTGAAGATGCTGCCTTTGCCGATTTCGCTGCTCACTTCGATGATCCCGCCGTGTGCTTGCGCGATCTTACGGGCAATGTTCAGGCTGAGTCCTGTGCCGCCGTCCGCGCTGTCGTGCATGCTGTTGGTATGATAGAAACGGTCAAAGATATGCGGTAGATCCGCCGGATTGATGCCGACACCTGTATCGATCACATCGATCACGATATCATTCTCACGCACATAAGAGCACAGAGTCAGCATACCGTCTTCAAGGGTATAACCTAACCCGTTGCGGATCAGGTGTCTGATCATGCGCCGGAATTCGTCCACATCGATCAGGGCTTTAGGCAGCTTATCGCCCGCTTGAAAAACAATCGTTTGACTGTGCCGCAGCGCGACCCGGCGCTCCTCTTCGACGGCTTGATCGATCACATCGTTGACCATCCCCATCTGAAAGCGGTAATCGCTCGTATCGGCTTTGTCCAGCTTCGACATACTGAGCAAATCGTCAAACAACTGCTGCAAGTGGATCACCTGCTCCGCGAGGATGTCCATTTGCGCCATCATCCGGTCAGGCTCATCTTTCAGGCGCTTCATCAGGTAAACGCTGGTTTTCATCACGGTGAGCGGCGTGCGCAGATCATGGCTCATGTTACCAATAAAGCGCTGGAGCACGCCGACTTTTTCGCGCTCAACCGCCAATTCAAGCTGACGCTCGGCTGCCTGTTTGCCCGTACTCATGTCGTGGATGGCAACGATGCGCAGATCAAGCCCGCGATAGCGGTGCAGTTTGGTGCGCACCTCCACCGGAAAGATATGTCCGTCCGCCGTGACCGCCCGCAGTTCGGTCGCTTGATTGATTTCCATTGCCATCCCGATGAACTGCGCTTGATCATCAAGATGCACGAAATCGCGGACGTTGCGACCGATCAGCGCGGGAAGCGGCGTATGGAGAAGTTCCGCCAGCGCCGGGTTCGCATCGACAATCACCCATTGATCGACCAGCACAATTGGCTCAAACGTTGCTTCAAACAGATCACGAAAACGCGTTTCACTTTCCTCAAGCGCCTGCCCTTTTTGCTGCATCGCCACAACTTGACGGTGACGCACCAGCGCCGCGCTGATAATCAATGCTGCCATGATCGTCACAAAGTAAGTCGGGATCATCACATCGCTGAGAGTCATCGACTTGGCGATGACGGGCAGGAGCGCCATTGAAAACAGTGCCGCGCTTGCCGAAATAATCGTCTCGCGCAGTCCGAGGAGCAAATAGGTCGCAATGATGGACGGCATCACCGAAATCATCACCACCATCACCCGCTCATTATCCGAATCATGCTGCATAAACAGCAGGGCATACGGCATAGCGATCAGCATGGCGGTCAACAAATAGGCGGAGGGATAATAGCGCCCCGCCCGATTGAGAATATATGCGATAAGAGCAAATCCAACATTGACGATTGCATAAACGTTATACGTGCCGCTTACGGACACGCCAACATTCCAAAGCATGCTGGTGAGCAGTACCGGAACAAGCAGTATCAGCATCAGCGACAGTAGATGAACTTGCGTGATCGGCACTTCTGACGGAACAAGCGGCTCAACCAGTATCCGCCACAACCACCGAATCGCTTGATGCAATCTATAAAGAACGGGTCTATTCCGAACAACAGTCGGGATATTCATCGTGCATCCTGATGACGGATTTCTTTAACTGATTATAGCGCACCGCTTTTGACGCATGATACACTTCTAGCGTGAAAACCCATTAAGAAGCAAGGAAAACGGAAATGGCGCTTGCCCTAAACCCGGATACAACCTACACGATTGATCGGATTGTCGAAGTGCTCGGCACAGATGCCGACTACTATCTCAGCCACGTTTCGCACACCATCGCGAAAGAAAGCCTTTACCTGCCCAGCCCCACATTCGTCGATGACGTGTGGTCACAATCAGATCGCTCACCCCGCGTTCTGCGCAGCATGCAGTCGATGTACGAGCATGGTCGGCTCGGCGGTACGGGCTACCTGTCGATTCTTCCGGTCGATCAAGGGATCGAACACTCGGCGGGCGCATCGTTCGCCAAGAACCCGATCTACTTTGACCCGGAAAAAATCGTCCAGTTAGCGATTGAAGGCGGCTGCAACGCGGTTGCATCCACGTTCGGCGTGCTCGGCGCAGTCGCGCGCAAATACGCCCACAAGATTCCGTTCATGGTCAAGATCAACCACAACGAACTGCTGACCTACCCGAACAAGTTTGATCAGGTCATGTTCGGCACGATCAAGCAGGCGTATGAGATGGGCGCGGTCGCCGTCGGCGCAACCGTTTACTTCGGCAGCGATGAAAGCACCCGCCAGTTGGTTCAGGTCGCGCAGGCATTCGCCCAAGCGCACGAATTCGGCATGGCGACGGTGCTGTGGTGCTACACCCGCAACAACGGCTTCAAGGTGGATGGCGTGAACTACGAAACCGCCGCCGACCTGACCGGACAGGCGAATCATCTCGGCGTGACCATCGAGGCGGACATCGTCAAGCAGAAGCTCCCGACCGTGAACGGCGGCTTTAAGGCGCTCAATTCTGGCGGCAGCAGCTACGGCAAGCTCGATGAGCGTATTTACTCGCAGTTGACCAGCGATCACCCGATTGACCTGACTCGCTATCAAGTCGCGAACGGCTACATGGGGCGCGCGGGCTTGATCAACAGCGGTGGCGCAAGCGGCGAAAACGACGTGAAGGAAGCCATCCTGACCGCCGTGATCAACAAGCGCGCTGGCGGCATGGGCTTGATCAGCGGTCGTAAGGCATTCCAGCGCCCGATGGCGGAAGGCGCGGCACTGCTGCGCGCCATCCAAGATGTGTATCTCGCGCCGGAAGTCACCATCGCATAATGAGTTTTGTCATGCACTGACGTTTCAAGAATGGGCGATTCATCAAAAGAATCGCCCATTTTGTTTTCTGCAAAATCAGAAATTTTCTCCTTCCAAATCCGCCGATACACAACAAAACCAAAAATAGGTTGTGCAATTCCTCATGAATAATCCATATTATTTGTCACGGTGTACCACTATAGTTGATAGTCTAAAATGATATTGTGCGTATTTATATGCGCTACTTCACACATAAATGCACATTAGGAGCAAGTAACCATGAAGAAGACTTTGATGGTCGTGTTGGTTGTGATTGGCGTCCTGCTCGTGTTCACTGGCGCGATGTTGTACGCGCAAGAAGAACGTCCGCAGGTTGTTCAGGGATTGTTTGCGACGCTGCTCGATGTCGCCCCCGTCCCCGAAGACAATCCCCAGACCCCGGAAAAAGTTGAACTTGGGCGGATGCTTTATTTTGAACCGCGTCTTTCTGCCAGCGGTGTGATCTCCTGCCACACCTGCCATAACCTCAGCCTCGGCGGTACGGATCGTCTTCCGACCTCCCTCGGTCACGAATTCGAGACCGGTGGACGCAATGCCCCGACGGTCTTGAATGCGGCGTTCTTCAACCTTCAGTTCTGGGATGGACGCGCGACGGGTTTGGAAGAACAGGCTCAGGGTCCGATTCAGGCTGGTGTTGAAATGGCGATGCCCGCCGATCTCGCGGTTGAAACGATTGCCGCCATCGAAGGTTATCTGCCGTACTTCCAAGCTGCTTATCCCGGCGAAGAAGACCCGATTACGTTCCTCAATATCGCCCGCGCGATTGCCGCCTTCGAGCGCACGCTGATCACGCCGAATGACGGTCTTGACCGCTTCCTGCGCGGCGATGAAAACGCGCTGTCGGCAGATGCACAGCGTGGTATGGAAATCGTCGTTCAGGTCGGCTGCGTGGCGTGCCATAATGGTCCGATGCTGTCAACAGGCGTATTGATGCCGTTCATGCACGGTGAAGATCTCGGTCGCGCGACCGTAACCGGCGAAGCGAGCGACGAATTTCTGTTCCGTGTCGCCACATGGCGTAACATCTCCCTGACGGGTCCGTACTTCCATGATGGCAGCGCGGCTACGCTCGAAGATGCCGTCCGCACGATGGCGAGCGTCCAGCTTGCGCGTGAACTGACCGACGATGAAGTCCGCTATATTTTGGCGTTCCTCGAATCGCTGGTCGGTGATCAACCGCAGGTGGTCATCCCGGTGCTTCCGGCAAACTAAGCAGTTGACAATCATTGAATGAGAAAGGACGATCCCGTGCGGGATCGTCCTTTTTGTTTTTAGTGACAGCCGCCGCACCCACACGCGGGCGATTGATCGGGCGGGATTTCCGGCTCACTGCCGCTGACCAGTTCATACTGGCGCGGGAGTGTCACGACAAACGGACAGCCGGACGCCGAACCGCATGTCGTACATGCCGGGGCGCTGATCTCGCGGATTTTACCTTTGCGCACCCAATATTCGAGCATCGTCTGTAACATGCCGCGCTCAATGCCAAGCGTGCGCGCCAACTGCGGCAGCGACACCGCGCCTTGACCCCGTTCAAAGTGGTCGAGTACCTGCCGTAACGTGGTTGTGCTCATGGTGGATCACCCTCCCAAGCCGAGCAAAAGCCCACCCTGATACACGATTACCGCCCCCGCCCATGCGATCAGCGTGGTGTAGCCAAGCTGATAGAGTGTCCAGCGCGTGCCGAATTCATGCCGCATTGCCGCCGTCGTCGTCATGCACGGCGTATAGAGCAGGATGAACACCATGAATGCCACCGCCGAAAGCGGCGTGAATGCACCTGTCAGCGCATAACCGAGCGCCGATGTATCTTCCTCTTCGGCTTCGATGCCGAGGAAGTTTGCCTCTGGCATGGCGACTCCGGGGATGATATTCACCGTGCGCGGCACAATATTCACGAATTCCTGACCCGTCAGCACGAGCGATTGACCGAACGTAGTCACGATTTCGCCCACATCTTCAAGCAGAGTAGGTGTCGGCGCGTCGGTTGTTTCGGCTTCAACCGTTTCGACGCCGTAAATCTGGCTCATCGTGCCAATCACGACTTCTTTGGCGATAAATCCGGTGATCAGCGATCCGGCAGCCTGCCAATCGCCAAACCCGGCAGGCGCAAGCACAGGTGCGATTGCCCCGCTCACCGCGCCAAACGTGCTTTCTTGCGGCTCAACCGCGTTGAAGCGGCTCAGGTCAAAGTTGGCGGGCATTGCGGATAGCAGCCATACCCCCACCGAACACGCGAGGATGATCGTCGCCGCGTTTTCGACAAAGCCGCGCGTGCGCTCCCACATTTGGGCGAGAATCGTCTTGGCATTCGGCATCCGGTAGGGCGGCAGTTCCATCACGAATGCCTGCGCCTCTTTTTCCGGGTAGATCACCCGTTTGAACACCAACCCAGTGATCAACGCAACAGCAATCCCAAGCAGATACAACGCGAAAATCAAGTTGCCGGACTGTGCGCCGAAAAATGCCCCTGCGAACACAACGTACACGGGCAGGCGCGCGCCGCAGCTCATAAACGTGGCGAGGAATGCCGTCACTTTGCGGTCGCGCGGTTTTTCAAGCGTGCGCGTCGCGTAGACCGCCGGAACCGTGCAGCCGAAGCCGATCAACAGGGGTAAGAAGCTCTTGCCGTGCAGCCCGATCAAGCGCATGACGCGATCCATCACGAAGGCGGCGCGCGCCATATAACCGGAATCTTCGAGGATCGAAATCGTGATGTAGAGCAGCATCAAGAGCGGCACGAATACCAACACGCCGCCGACACCCGCGATCATGCCGTCCACCACCAGCGACTCGACCCATGAGCCGCCCAAGCCGATCACGCCGAGCAAGGACGCCGCCCACCGCGAGACAGGACCCGCGAATATGCTGTCCACCCAGTCGATCAAGGGGGCGCTCACGTTCGCGGTGATCTGGAACACGAGCCACATCAGCGCCAGAAAGATCGGCAGCCCGAAAATGCGATGCGTGATGATCCGGTCGGCGCGATCCGAGGCTGTTTCCGCGCTGTTGGCTGACCGCGTCACCGCTTTCGCCGCCGCTTCGCCGATAAACGTGTAGCGCTTGTCGGTCAGCAGCGTATCGGGGTCATCACCGAGCGTTTCGGTGATGCGCGCAATCGCCGCCTGCGCCGCGCTTAACAGCCGCGCGTGTTTCGCAAGCTGTTCTTTTAAGTGGTTGTCATCTTCCAGCAGCTTGATCGCCAACCAGCGCGGGGGATATGCCGCCGCCAGCGCCGAATCGCCTTCGATGAGCACTTGCAAGGCGGCGATCTCATCTTCGAGCGTCTTGCCATAGTCAAACACCAGCGGGGTTTGCGGTGCGGCACGCCGAAGGATCGCGCCTTGCAGTGCCTCGATTCCGACGCCGCGTGTGCCGATCATCTCGATCACCGGAATACCGCCGAGCGCATCCGATAATTTTTGCGTATCAATATGCACGCCGCGCCCATGCGCGGTGTCACTCATGTTGAGCGCGACGATCAACGGCGCGCCAAGTTCGATCAATTGGCAGACGAGGTATAAATTGCGCTCAAGGTTTGCCGCGTCAGCGACGGCGATCACCGCCGATGGGCGGTCGCGGAGGATAAAGTCGCGGGTGACGATCTCTTCAATCGAATAGGCGGTCAGGCTGTACGTTCCGGGGAGATCGACGATCATGATCTCCTGCGCGTCCAGCGTCATCCAGCCTTCTTTTTTCTCGACGGTCTTGCCGGGCCAATTGCCAACATGCTGGCGTCCACCCGTCAGCGCATTAAACAGCGTGCTTTTACCAACGTTCGGGTTGCCCGCCAGCGCGATAGTCAGCGGTCGTGCGGTGGTCATGCATTACCTTTCAAGGCTGACGAGGATTTTATGTGCCGTGCCGCGATTCAGTGCCAGCCGCCCATCCAATCGAACCGCGATGATCACGCCGTTCATCGGATCGCATTTGACGATTCGGATCGACGTACCGGGGATCAAGCCCAATTCGTGCAAGCGCTGTTTTTCGTCGCCGTGAAGTCGGATTTCAACAATTTCCACCACTTCGCCGGGTGCAGCCAGCGTGAGGGGCAGGGTTGTCCGCGTTTTGGGGGCTTCCAAGGTCATCATTGAACATTCTCCGACATTTCTGCGAGACATTCCGAACATAAACCATCGACACAAATGCACACGTCGAGCGCGCGCACCTGATAATCCGTTTCGAGCGTTTGCTTAAGACTATCAATCAAATCTGATGTGAAGGCGATCACCTGATGACAGCGGCGGCAGGTGAAGTGATACGGTTCTTGCGCCTGTGTGTAATATTTGCGATTGTGTTCCGGCGAAACAAACTGCGCGCGGATCAATCCGGCTTCTTCCAAAAGATCGAGCGTGCGGTATACCGTCGCCAAGTTGATCTGCGGATCATGCACTTGTGCGCGCTGATGCAGCGTTTCGGCGTCGATGCGTTCGGTGATGTCCGCCAGCACACGGAGAAGCGTCTGCCGCTGCTCGGTGAGTCTGCCACCTGCTGTTCGGATTGCGTCGCTTGCCTTTTCCAGAAACGTCATCGCCCTACCCGCTTACTGCAAATGATTTGCAATTAGGCTCAGTGTAGGCGCGCGCCCCCCGCGTGAGAAGTGACATTTGACAGGGGGAATCTGCTCAATGTCACTTTACCGGGTGAAGAAATCGAGTTTCGCACGGCGTAGAATTGGATTAACCGGGGTTAAGGCAGGTGTTGTGGATCGCTAACTCATTTTCGCACCAAGCGATACCACCCGGACGGTGATTGATTCGTCGTGTCAATGCTCAACACCTGCTGCACAAGATCAAAATCGGCAGTGAAAAGCCGCTGAATATCATCGGGAGTCCACCCGAATGCGCGCGTTTCGGTCGGCGCATGCGCGTACACCATGAACACCGCGCCCGGTTTGAGCAGCGCCGCGCAGTCGCGCACATATTTCGGCTGAGACTCCAACGGTAAACCATGCCCGCACCCAATATCGATCAACAAATCGAAGGGAGCGCGCAGTCCTGTGACCTGATCCAGCAGGGTGACATCATGGCACAGCACGGTATAGCGTTCCGGCGGAAACCCTGCCAGCTTTGCCCGCGCCATTTCGATTGCTTGCGGCACGAAGTCGATCCCATCCGCCTCCCACCCTTTTTCGAGCATGTAGCGGACATTCGTCCCCGTTCCGCAGCCGAGATCGAGCACTTTACCGGGGGGAAGTTCCGCCGCAATCGCCACGATCTCCGGCGGTGTGATATTGGTATCCCAAGGGGCGCTGCCAATCTGGTAGCGCTCGATAAACATATTCAGCCGTTCGTCGGTCATGTGGTTGTCTCTGAATCTGATTGTCTTTGTTTGCGCTTGATTGTACCGCCGTGCACAGTGGCGCGCGCAATCCCGAACCTGCATACAATCATCTCATCACCGAAATATCACGAGGGGGAAACATGACAGACGTGATCATCATCGGAGCGGGATTGGCGGGATTAGCCGCCGCCGCTGAACTCGCGGACGCGGGAAAGCGCGTGATCCTGCTCGATCAAGAACCGGAGCAGAGTCTCGGCGGTCAGGCATTCTGGTCATTCGGCGGGCTGTTTCTGGTGAACACGCCGGAACAGCGGCGGCTTGGCATTCATGACTCGCATGAATTAGCGCTGCGGGATTGGCTCGGCACGGCGGGGTTTGACCGCGACGACGAAGATCATTATGCGCGCCAATGGGCAGAGGCTTACGTCGCGTTCGCGGCGGGCGAAAAACGCGCATGGTTAACCGATCAAGGACTGAAATTCTTTCCCATCGTCGGGTGGGCGGAGCGCGGCGGCTACGGCGCGATTGGGCATGGAAACTCCGTGCCGCGTTTTCATATCACATGGGGGACAGGTCCTGAGTTAGTCGAAATCTTTGCGCGGCGGGTGCGCGACGCCGCACAAAAAGGGCTGATCACGTTCAAGTTCCGCCACCGTGTCAATGAGTTGATCATGACGGGCGGCGCGGTCACAGGCGTGCAGGGCGACATCCTTGAACCGAGCGATGTTCCGCGCGGCGCGCCGAGTTCGCGCACCGTGATCGATTCGTTTTCGTTGTCGGCGCGGGCGGTGATCATCACATCGGGCGGGATCGGCGCGAATCATGATCTGGTACGCCAGAATTGGTCACCCACACTTGGCACGCCCCCAAAGCGGATGCTCTCCGGCGTGCCGGATTATGTCGATGGGCGCATGATCGGCATCGCGGAATCGATTGGTGCGAACGTCGTCAACCGCGACCGGATGTGGCATTACACCGAAGGTATTGAAAATTGGAATCCGATCTGGAGTCGTCACGGGATTCGCATCCTGCCGGGTCCTTCGTCGATGTGGTTTGATGCGCGGGGGAATCGACTGCCTGTGCCGCTGTTCCCCGGCTTTGATACGCTCGGTACGTTAGCGCACATCGGCAAAACGGGCTACGACTACACATGGTTCGTGCTGACGAAGAACATCATCAAGAAAGAATTCGCGCTCTCCGGCTCTGAGCAGAACCCGGATTTGACGGGGAAAAGCTGGCGACTGCTGATTCAACGCATTGTGCGCGGTTTGCCCGAACCCGTCGAAGCGTTCATGAAAAAAGGCGCGGATTTTATTGTCGAATCCAACTTTGGCGAGCTTGTGCGGCGGATGAATGCGCTCACGGGCGAAGACTTGATCGACCCGGCGGCGCTGGAGCGCGAAGTCAAGGCGCGCGACATGGAACTCGATAACCGCTTCGGGAAAGACTCGCAGATCACGGCGCTCCGCGCGGCGCGCAAGTACATCGGCGACCGTTTGATCCGCACGGCGAAACCGCACCGCATCCTTGATCCGAAAGCCGCGCCGCTGATCGCCGTCCGCTTGAATATTCTCACGCGCAAGACGCTTGGCGGCTTACAGACTGATCTCTCAAGCCGGGTGATCGGCAAAGACGGATCGCCTGTGCCGGGCTTATACGCGGCGGGCGAAGTCGCCGGATTTGGCGGGGGCGGCGTTCACGGCTACCGCGCGCTCGAAGGCACGTTCTTGGGCGGGTGTTTGTTCTCTGGTAGAACGGCGGGGCGTTCGGCAGCAAAGGATGTGTCTTGACCGCGGATCATCCTTAATTGATCGCGTGAGGTTAAGTAGACGTAAAATAGTCTAAGAATAATTTAACGGCACTCGGAGTACCATCATGACCGTCGTTGTTAAGCAAGTCGGAGACGAACCGATCATCCTTTGCACCATCTATGAGCCGGTGGATATGTCGGTCGATCCGCAAAAGAACCGCGATCTTTCTAACGCGATCGCGCGTAAGTTCACCAGCCCGGTTTACCGGATCATCGACTTTACGCATTTTGAACTGACATTTGAGCAGTTGGTCGCCGGGCTATCGGAAGACACCCGTTTTTCAGAGTCAAATGTTGTGATGCTGGTCGTCGGCAAAGACGAACTTGTGCAATTTCAAGTGGATGCGATGGCGCAGGAGCAGTACGGCGGACGTGAAGCCCATTATTTCACGTCCGTAGACGATGCGCTCGCGTTTGCGCGGCAGCATATTTAAGAGTTGTTGTGAGAGGGGGGATTCCCCCCTCTTACCGCGATAAGATAAACAACCCCACCAAAATCACCCCCGTGCCGAGCAGCTTCGTCAACGTGAGCGGTTCACTGAATATCAGCACCGACAAAAACACCACGATCACAAACGATAAGCTCTGGAATGGATAAGCGTAACTCAATTCAAACTGCGTGAGCGTCATCATCCATGTCAGTGATGCGAGAAATGCCGCGATGAACCCGGTGATCACCAGCGGGTTGAGCAGCAACCGCACCAAAAACGCGATCTTCTCGCCCGTGTCCGGCGGAAACTCGCCCGCCGCGCTCACCTGTGACTTGATGATCAACTGACCGTACACGGTAAATAGAATCGTGAGTCCTAGATAGACATATCCCATAATTGACCTATTCGACCGGCGGCTGAGGAATGACAAACGGCGGTTCTCCTTCCGGGTAAAACTTGACGAGCGGGACGTTCGCTTTCAAAAAGGCAACTTCGGCGGGGTGATACGCTTTGCGGTAGGTGCGCGTCGAAACATCAAACCAGCATCGATCCGGGTCGCGTTCTTCGGCGGACTGCGCCACCTGCACCACCCCCACGAATTCAGGATGATCGCGCTCGAACTTCACGACCATTTCTTGCAGTTTCGCCGCTTTTTGCGCCACCGTGCGATTTTCAAACTGCGTCCCCATTTTGTCGGTCAGGTCACGGGCAGGCACGCCGCCGTAGACATGATTCGGCAGCATATCTTGTGTCACCACCGAGCCGACCAGCGCCAAACTCCGCTCACCCACGCTAACGGGCGACACGACACAGTGACCGACAAACCACACATCTTTTTCGACGTGCATGTACTTATGCGAATAAAACCGTGATCCTTCGACGATATCCCCGAATTGGATATGCGTCCACAACTGCGAATGCGCGCCGATTCCCACGTTGTCATCAATATCCAGCCCACCCATCGAATCAAGCACACAGTTTCCGCCGATCCAGCAGTTGCGCCCGATCTGTATCGGGTGTTCCCCGTGCGCGAATCCGTTGGCGTGCAGTTTGCTGTAATCACCGAGCTTAAATTCCGGTGTGATGATGCGGGTTTCGCGCCCGATGTAGCAGAAATCACCGAGGACGACCCGCCGCGCCTTTCCATGTTTCCCGGTGATCACGACACCCGGCTCGACGACCACGCCGCGCCCGATGATGACTTCCTCCGCGTTGATCGTCCCCTCAATGCGAGATGGGAAAGCATCCATTCCGTTAGCCCCTTCCAGATCGATCATGTCACCGTGTATGGCACGGATGAGCGGAATATGCAAGCCATATTTGGCGCGCTTTTTCGGGCAGCAGATTCGGTAAACTGTATAAAACAACCCTTACGGGATCGCTGCGAACTGCGCAGCTTCGTCATATAGGAGTGTTACAGGATGAAACAAGGATTGAAACTCGCGGTGGTGTTGTTGGCACTTTTGGCATTGGCGATCAGCGCGGCGGCGCAAACGGGAATCGGCATGCTGTATTCTGCCGTCACCGAAGGCGGGATCGTCGTCTATGACGAAACCGGAAGCAGCACTATGTACGCGCTTCCGCTGACGTATGTCGTAGATCAGGTCTGGAATCCGGCGGGTGACAAAATCGCCGTCGTCGGCAGCGTGGATGCTAGTTTTCAGGTGTGGGTGATCGACCTCGCGGCGGGCAGCGCTTATCCCGTCGCCAGCGGCGTCGAGCCATTTGCGCCGCTGTTCAACAGCGCGGGCGATCTGCTGTTCGTTGCGCCGCCGGAAAACCCCGATTTCAGCGGCAGCGCGCCGTATACCGTCCGTTTGATGCTGGTCACGCCGCAAGCAGACGCACAGCCCGCGCAGATCGCCAGTTTTGCTTGGCAGGTGGGATGCGGCGGCGGCAGCCCCTTCCCGGCGGACGCGGTTTACAGCACGGAAGCAGGTTTCTTCGGCAATGCGCTGGCGCTCATGGAAACTCCCTACGGCTATCTGTACAGTCGTTCATGCGCGGGCGTTGGCTACGGCTTGATCAACCCGGCGACGGGCGAAGACCTGCCGATCCCGAACAGCGACGACATGTTCCGCGCCGCGCTCTCGTTGGATGGGACTCAGCTTTACGCGCTGTATTTGAATCCAAATGACGCGAATCGCGCCCGCCCGATCCTCGTGCATGTTGATCTGTCTACGCTCACGATGACCGAGATTCCGACCAGCGGAATCCCGGATCAAATCACCGTTGGCACGGATGGCGCGGTGTTCTACAGTTCCCGCGTCGAAAGCGGTGATCTGCTGGCGGGCTTGACGCCGGAAGAACGCACCCGCGTCAGTGATGCCATCGGGTTGTCGCCCGATTACCCGATCCCGAGCTACACCGTGAGCATCCACCGCGTTGATCCGGTCACGCAAGCCGAAACACTGGTGTACACGGGCGAAGGCTACGCCGTTGGACGGATGACCGCGCTTGACGCCGATTCGATCCTGTTCAGTGTGATCGGTAATCAGCAGGCATTCGTAACGGAGATCGCGCAGACGGGTGCATTTACCGGAACGATTCCGGTCGCGGTCTACACGATCAACACCGACGATTCGGGGTTCATGTTGATCGGGGAAGATGTGCGGCAGTTCGCGGTCGAATAAGCGGAGAACAGTACGCCGTTGTGAGTGCCGCATGTCATGATCTCTGGTGACGTTTGTCGCAGTTTGCGCACGCATTTTCAGGGTATCATAAGCGTGATTGTGAAATCTTGCACAGTCTACTGCAATGAAACCTCAGCGGACACACATGCGCGATAAGCGCAGCACTCCTCTGGCAAAGTGCGGGCTGCCCTCCGGCACAGGGGCAATTACCCGCCGCGTGATGTCTGCGAACAACCGAATGCCTCGTGGCAACCCCCCAAAAGCAAGGCGAACAGCACAGTCTGTTCGCCTTTTGCTTTATAGATGCCCCTCTGCGGGTTTGCCCGATAATCTCTCAGCTATGCACACGATTTGCGGATGAGCCATTAAACTGGGGGTAGACTAATCTCCGTGGGAAAAAGTTTCGAGATGGACTCATTTATGTACCTAGGCGTCGTTAAACTCGATGGATATTGGCGGTTCTTTTATGATGATCGCGAAACGTGGATTCTAGATTATAGGAAATATCTAAGCTCTGATATATCCTATCCGGAAATTGATCCGAAAGTAGAAGAGGAACTATTCAATGAGCGGCGTGTGCTTTTTCCTTATGTCAATAAATCCAATGCTCATGCCTATTGTAAAGCACTGAGTATGGAGCTAAGCGCTGCAGAAATAGCTCAAGCCACTGACAAGCCATTTGCTGCTTATATGGTTAACTTTGATGAAAACATATTCATAGAATTGCCAAGAAGCGATGGTTATAACACAAACGTACCGTATGTTCCTGATGGATGGGTTTCGGCTGAGGATAATCCTTACTACTATATACCCACTTCAATTAGAGATCTGTGGCTCAATAAACATCAGAGGATAGTAGAACAGAAACAGGCAACAGGTATATATGATTACACATATGTTGGCGCTGTTCACTTTCAATCTCAGTGGACATTCTATTATGAAATGCGGGAGGCATGGTACTTGGATTTTTCCTCATTTATTACGAAAGTGCACCCAGATTACTTTGTTAATTCTAGGTATAGTGACTGGCGTCATGGCAAACTGGCATATGTGGATGAAAATCACGCAAGCGACTACTTAGCAACTTTATCCCAACATGAAATCCGTCTTAATGAAGTGCCGAACTTGGTATTTAACCAGCTAGATTTACGCCGACAAGGATCTCATCCAACCCTGCGGTTTATTGTTGACTTTGACAATCGCATATATGTTGATCGAGCATTCGGAAAAGTAAGGATGGATATTGATCCCAGTACAAAGTATGCCCCATCTCATTGGTCGTGCCACATCGATAATCCACTCAACTACATACCCAAATCATTACGGCAATTGTGGATCAAACAGTAAAATGTGTGCGACAACAACGGCAACCTGCTCGGCGACGGGGCGAACACGTATGCGTGGGATCGGGCGAACCGGCAGCGACTGCACTCCGGCATTGACTTTGCTGCTCCGGTCACAATGGCAGCTTGAGCCACATTACCAGTTCAGCGGGGTATCGCGCTTCCAGATGCGGCGGACGACTCCGCCCCCCGGCAGCGCCGCCGCGAGACGATAGAGTAAATCCCAGTCGTCGGCGCGGAGCGTGCCCACCAGCAAGACAGCGATCAAGTATGCGATGCTTCCGGCGATCATGCCGAAAATCGGGGAGAACGCCCCCACAAGGATCATGACCGCTGCGCCGATCCCACCCGCCGCGAGTGCGCGGATCACCTGTGGCAGCACTGCCCGCGCATGACCGCCGCCGCGATACGCGCTGAACAAGCCGAACAAAACGAGAAGTTCCGCCGCGAGCGACGCCAGCGCCGCGCCGATCACGCCGATCTGCGGGAGCAGGAGCAGGTTCAGCGCCAATTTGCCGATGAGTCCGGCGCTGCGAACGAGCAAGAGGGTGCGCTGGCGGTTCATGGCAATCAAGCCCTGCGCGTAGATGTTGCCGACGATGGCAATCGAGGCATACCAGATCAAGACGCGGAGCAAGTCGGCTGTGGGGATAAAATCCTCACCGAACAGAGGCACAGTGATCGCGGGGCTGAACAGGCTGATGATCAAGCCCATCGGGATGACGATCAGAAGGCTGAAGAACGCCAATTTTTCGATCAACATGCGAAACGAGGCGTTGATCTCGCTTTCGAGCGGCTGACCGGGGGTGAACAAGCGTGACATGATCGGAAACACGGCGATGATGACGGTGGTGCTGAGGATTTCGACCGCGCCGATCACGATCACGAACGCCGCGCCGAGGTGTCCGGTGTCGGTCGTGGTCAAGATGCTGGTCGTCATCAACTTGTCGATCTGCGTATAAAGCTGGTTGATGAACCCACTGATCGCCAGCGGTGCGCCGCCGAGGATCAACGCCAGCGCGATGCGCCGTTCGACCGGAAAAACCGGACGAATATGATCACGCGAGAGGGCGATCCACATTGCCGCCGCACGCCCCAAGCCGCTGACAAGCGTCATCACGTACATGCCGAGCAGCCCAAAACCGAGCGCCAGCGCCACCCCCGCCAAAAGAATCCGCGCGGCGATATGCGCCACATCAATGAACGACGCGACCGCCATCCGTTCACGGGCGAGCAGGGTATCGTAGCCGACATTGCCCGCTAAATCGACGAATAGACTGATCGCCGCGACGGCGGCGAAAGCGCGGATCGTCGACTCGTAGCCGAGCGCAAGTCCCGCCGCGCTGATGCCGATGTACGCAAGGAGGGCAAGCAGAGTTTGTACGGTGAGCGATGCGGCGGCATAGCGCCCCGCCTCTTGGGGTGCGCGGGCGACATCGCGGATATAGATCGCGCTCATGCCGAAAGTAGTCAGTGTAACACCGACCGCGAATAAGCTGGTCACGGTGTTGACGACACCGAAATCACTGCTGCCGAGCAAGCGCACAAGGATCAACTGCCAGATCAGCAGGGCGGCACTGCTGAGGATGCGCGCCGCTGCGATTGCGCCGACATTGCGCGCCGCGCGCCGCGCCTCAGCGCCGGAGATGGGAGAAGTGGAAGCCGTCATGAAGGTTATACCGTCGGCTGATTGCGCGTGCCGTGTCGTATCCAGCCGCCTTGAACACTGCGCACCTGCTCGACAGCGACGAATGAATCAGGCGCGATCTGTTTGACGATAGTGCTGATGCGCGGCACATCGCGGTGACTGGTCACGCTGCGGAGCATGGTCACGTCGCCCGCGTGACCTTCGCCTTCCATTTCGGTCACGCCGTAGCCCTGCTGACGGAGGGCGAGGGCGATTTCATGCCCGTTTTTGGAGGCGAATACGTTGACGATCACAAACGTCGTGACGAAACGTGCCTCAAGCGCCATCCCGACCCACGCGCCGACGGAGAATCCGCCGCAGTAGGCGATCAAATTCAGGATGTTGGTTAAGTCGGTGACAACGCCGGAGATCGTGACGGCGAAGATCAACGCCTCAAAGAAGCCGAGGATCGCCGTCAGCCAGCGCATTCCACGCGCCAGTGTGACCAAGCGCACCGTGCCGATGGCGTTATTGACGACGCGCAGCGCGAAGATCAAGAGCGCGGTAAAGAGTGCTTCTTCAGTCATCGGTGTATCTCCTGATAGACCGCCTCGATTTGAGCGGCGACGGCATCCCACGAGAAATGATCGCGCGCAAGCTGACGCGCATTCGCGCGCCTTTCCTGCTGAAGATCGGTATCCGCCAGCATCTCGCGGAGCGCGGCGGCGATTGCGTCCGGATCGGCGGGAGCGATCACCCCGGCGTTGGCGCTTGCGATGATCGGCAGCCCGCACGCGGGAGAGATCAACACGGGAACGCCCGCCGCAAGGGCTTCTAAAACGGTGATCGGCAGTCCTTCGCCGCCAAGCGCGGGAAGCACGAATACATCCGCCGCCGCCAGCGCCGCGCGCCGCGCCGATGCATCGAGAAAGCCGGGGATGATCATATCAGGGGTGAGCAAGGGCGCAATCGCCGCGAGTTCGCCTTCGTCCGGTCCGGCGATCATGAGCTTGGCGCGGGGGATCGCGGCTTGTAGGAATGCCTTGACGAGGCGGCTTGCGCCCTTGCGCGGGTGCAGCCTGCCCATGTACAGGATGAGCGGCGCATCGCCGATGCCGTACTGCTGGCGAAAATCGTCACCGCCGCTTGAAGACTCAAACTCGGCGGCGTTCACCCCGTTGGGGATCGTCGTAAACATCGAGTCCGCGCCGAACTGCGCCCAGATGTGCCGCGCTTCATCGGTTTCTTTGTCGGTCAAACCGATGACGGCGCTAATCCGCCGCGCAGTGATCGGGCTGAACAGGCGATCCCAGATGCGTTTAAGCGCTGTTTCGCCCGCGTCGAGCGTGAGTGTGCCATGAGGGGATAAGACGACGGGCTTGTTCATGCGCGCCGCCGTTGGTGTGACGATCAGCGCTTCGGCGGTGCGGAATTCATGGAGGTGGATCACGTCGGCAGTTTTGATCAATTCCGGCGCGATCCGGCGCATGGCAAGCGGGGTGGATAAGTTAGAGCGGCGCAAGGCGGGGATCAGGTTGGGGACGCGGATCACACGCACGCCGTTGAGCGATTCTTCAAGATCGCCGGAATAGCGCTCGGTGCGCGATACGGCGTCGGTCGTCAAGACGGTGACGGTATGCCCGCGCCGGATGAGCGCGGCGGACATGCCCTCGACCGCGCGGACGACTCCGCCGAACGGATACGCCGGAACATAGTACGGCGTGACGTGCAAAATGTGCATCAGGTCAGCTTTGGGTGGGCGGCGGCAAATACGCCTGTACGTGAAAGTGAGACTCGACCATAAATGGCGCGTCGGGATCGGGGAAATTGGCGGCGATGTAGGCGCGCACTGCATCGATTCCGCGCGCGATCAGATCATCGGGCATCAACCAACAGCGCGACCACTTGCGCCCCTCGATCATCGATAAGAAGCTGTTCGGGGAGTGTTCAACCGAAAATGTATAGGTTTGTTTCGCGCCGTATTCCGACCAGCCTTCATCCACGAGAAACGTTTCTTGATTCGACAGCCCGACCGCGCCGGGGGCTTCGTGACCGGTGCGCGTCTGGTTTTCCCAGATATCGTTGAGGATATTGCTGCGGGTGCGCCCATTCCAGCCGTGCAGCAGGGGGGCGCTCGGCTTGAGCACGCGGGCGATCTCTTTGAGAACATCGCGCCATGTCGGGATCAGGTGAAACACGTGGACGGCGATCACGGCGTCAAAGGTGCGGGTGGCGAAGGGTAAATGAGTCGCATCACCTTGAATTAAGTCGATCTTTTCGGTGGTGAGTTTGGCGCGCAGTTTGCCCATCATCCCGGTGGAAATATCCATGCCGACGTAATGCCCGACGTGCGGCGCGGACGGCACGGCGATCCGCCCGGTGCCGACGCCGATCTCTAAGACACGGCTGCGCGGCGTCAAGTTTCCGGCAGTGGCGAACAACAGCGGAATGTGCTGATCGACGCCGGGGGGAAAACCCCGCGTTTGATCGTAATACTCAACGGCGCGGTCGAAGTTGACAGAGCTGGTCATCGGGAATCCTGCACATACTTAGGAGATGGGTGACGGTTCAGTGAATTATAGCCGATGCGGGCGAAAGCAAATAGCGCACACCAATTATCGTAATAAGCCTTCCGGGGGGATGAGGAGTGTCGCTTGATATGGTATGATTTTCCGCGTGTGTGGGGGGAGCGGAAAGGCTGTAAATGACTGCTCATATCAACGCGTTGATTTTCGACCTCGACGGCGTAATCACCGATACCGCCGAACTGCATTATCAAGCATGGAAACAGATGGCGGATGAAGAAGGCTATCCGTTTACCCGTGAGGATAACGAAGCGCTGCGCGGGGTTTCGCGACGCGAAAGCCTGAATCGTCTGCTCAAAGGGCGGGTGATCCCAGAAGAAAAAGCGCTCGACTTAATGGAGCGCAAAAACCGCTACTATGTTGATCTGCTGGAAACGATCACCCCGGCGGGGGTGCTGCCCGGTGCGCTGGCACTGCTCGACGAAGCCGAAGCCGCCGGACTCAAGCTGGCGGTGGGGAGCGCCAGCCGCAACGCGCACACCGTCTTGACCAAGTTAGGCATCATCGACCGTTTTGACGCGGTTGGCGACGGTTACTGCGTCGTGAACACCAAGCCCGCGCCTGATCTATTCTTGTGGACGGCAGGGCGGCTCGGCACGTATCCGCAAAACACGATCGTGTTTGAGGATGCCGAAGCGGGAATCGAGGCGGCACAGCGCGGCGGGTTCTATACCGTCGGGATCGCGGGGCATGATCAAAGCGTGCAGGGGCGCGTGACCAAAGCAGATGTCGTGCTGCCTGATCTGGCGCATGCGCGGCTAGCGGATATTCTGAGCAGGATCAATAAGAGCACGCCGTAAATTCAAGTACTTTTGAACCACAAAGAACACAAAGAACACGAAGAGGGTGTTCGGAGCGGCGTTGGTCTTTGATGGTTCGCTCAAATTACGGCGCAGCACCGACCGAATCGCGCAGAATTAAGCGCGGCGGCAGCAGCAGATTGCGCTCATGGGGATCGAGCGGTTGCTTGGCGAGCAGTGTACACAGCATATCGACACAAGCGCGCCCGATCTCCTCAAGCGGCTGTTCAAATGTGCTCATGGACGGCTGTAAGTGCTGGGTGAGCGGCATGTTATCGAAGCCGATCACAGATAGATCGCGCCCAATTTGGATGCCGCACTCGCGCGCTTGTTCGCATACGCCGACCGCGATCATATCGCTCACGGCGAGGATCGCCGTTGGTCGTTGATCGGGCGGGAGCGTACACCAATACTTGAGCGCTTCGCGTCCGGTTTGATCATCGTGAATGCCGCGAAAGATGTAGTCTTCGGGGATCGGCAGACCGGCGGCTTGCATGGCAGAAACATACCCGCTCACGCGGAAGTTGCCCGCGAGTGACCCGGCATCGTAGGCGATCATGGCGATGCGCTCATGCCCATAAGCACGGAGGGTGTTCACGCCGTCAGCAAAGCCCGCCGCGCCATCGGTATCCACCCACGCAAAATCCCATTCCGAATTAGCGCGCCCGAAGGCGACGAACGGAAAATCACGCTTGAGCAGATAACGCACACGCGGATCATCGGTCACGGTGCTGGCGATGATGAAGCCATCAACGCGCCCGGTGCGAATGAGTTCATCGTAGACCGGGATCGGGTCATAGCTGGGGAAGGTAAACGTCAGCAGGTGATACCCGGCGGCTTCGGCAGCTTGCGCGAGAAAATACGCGAAATTGTGTAAGACGGGGTTCATGGCGCTGCGCGGTTGTTCGTGCCAAGCGTAGCCGATCAAGCGGCTGCGGCTGGAGCGCAAATTGCGGGCGGTGACGTTCGGCATATAGCCGATTTTTTCGACGGCGCGCCAGACTTCTTGGCGTGTTTCTTCGCTGACCGCATCGATTTTGTTGTTCAGGACGTAGGAGACGGTGGCAATCGATACCCCGGCTTCTTTGGCGACATCTTTGATTGTGGGCATGGATGGACGTTCAGACTCTTGTTCCGGTATTTAAACAGTGTACTCCGAAAGCGTACCTAACGCGATCCATAAAAACCTTAGGGCAAACGCATTTCGTCAATGGAGCTGAAAGGATAAACTCTTGGAAGTGATCATACTCGCGTTTGTTCAATAAAATTTCCGGGAGGGGTGCGTTATGCGCGTCGTCGTCATCGGGGGCAGCGGTCACATAGGAACTTATCTGGTGCCCCGTTTAGTTGAAGCAGGACACGAGGTTATCACCTTGAGCCGGGGTCAACGTGAGCCTTACCAACCACACAGTGCATGGAAAGCCGTCCAGCAGATCGCAGTAGATCGTGATGCAGAGGATGCGGCGGGAATATTCAGCCCGCGTGTGCGCGATCTGAAACCCGATATTGTGATCGACCTCATCTGCTTTACGCTGGAGAGTGCGCGCCAACTGGTGGAGGCGCTGCGCGGGCAAATCCAGCACTTTTTGCACTGCGGTACGATTTGGGCGCATGGTCACAGTGTACTGGTGCCAACCACCGAGGATCAAGCACGCCGTCCGTTTGGCAAGTATGGCATCCAGAAAGCCGCCATCGAAAGCTACCTGCTCGACGAGGCGCGACGGAACGGCTTCCCGGCAACGGTATTGATGCCGGGGCACATTGTCGGACCCGGTTGGATTCCGCTGAACCCGGCAGGAAATTTCAATCCGCAAGTTTTTGTGACGCTGGCGCGCGGTGACGAACTGCAACTGCCAAATCTGGGTCTGGAGACTGTGCATCACGTCCATGCAGAGGATGTCGCCCAAGCATTCATGGGGGCGATCACACATTGGAACAGCGCGGTCGGTGAGAACTTCCATGTAGTTTCAGCGGCAGCCGTGACTCTGCGTGGTTACGCCGAAACGACCGCATCATGGTTCGGACAGACTGCCCGCCTGAGCTTTCTTCCGTGGGATGAGTGGCGCACGACCGTTTCTGAACAGGATGCTGCCGCAACGTGGGATCATATCGCGCACAGCCCCAACTGCAGCATCGCCAAGGCACAACGTTTGCTCAACTATCACCCGCGCTACACATCGTTTCAGGGTGTCCACGAGGCAGTACTCAAGCTGCTCGAAGATAAGACAATCACGATTTAGAAGTGAGAACAGCACAGACTTAGTCTCATGGGGTAGAGTATGAATTCAGGCACAATCCAAACAATACGAGGCGCGGTGACGGCGGATTCGCTTGGCAGAATACTGCCGCACGAGCATCTGTTTGTGGACTTGCGCGGTCCGTTTGTAGACGGCTACGCTGAAGCAGATGCGGGTCATGTCGTTGAACGCATGAAACCTTATCTCGATGAAATCGCAGCAAGGGGAGTTACAGCATTCGTGGACTGTGCGCCTCCCGGCGTCGGGCGTAACGTTCAGGTGCTTCGGGAGATTGCAGCGGCGACTCAAATTCACATCATCGCACCGACTGGCGTATACAAGCAGGGATTCATCCCCGCCTCTATGCTCGACCTCAGCGCAGAAGCCCTTGCTGAACGATGGGTGCGCGAGTTGAACATAGGGATGGATGACACAGACTGCCGCGCCGGATTTATCAAAATTGCGATGAGCAACGATGGTCCGACAGACATTGAAGTGCGCAATCTACAAGCTGCTGCTCTCGCAAGTCGTCAGACAGGGGCAGTCGTGGCGAGTCACACCATTGGCGAAGATGCTATACGCCGCGAGATAGACGTACTGGAACGTGCGGGGCATGACCTGAAAAGCTTCATCTGGGTTCATGCGCACACGGTAACCGACACGGCGGTGCATATCGACGCCGCAAAACGGGGCGCATGGATCGAATTTGATGGGGTCGGCAACGAACAGTGGATTGCGCAGCAAGTGCTGCTGGATATGGTCGTCACCCTGATTGAGGCAGGCTATGCGAATCAACTGCTGCTCTCGCATGATGCAGGTTGGTATGATCCAGCACAGCCCGATGGCATCCCCCAACCCAATGGCATCAAAGGGTATACAGCTCTATTCGACCGCTTCATCCCTGCAATGCAAGCACGCGGGGTGATGGAGTCCATCATCGATCAGATTACGATCACAAACCCCGCGCTTGCCTTTTCGCGGGGATGACGAAGCTGCCTCTTCCCGCTTGCATGGGGTCAGGTGCGAGGGGTTTTTGATGCGTTTGACCCGTAAAAAAATTCGTCGGTGACTTCAGGCACGGCGGGCGGTTGGTCAAATCCGGCGCGGCGGATGCGATCTTGAACGGCGACATTCGCCAGCACCGCCATAAAACTGAACGTGAGCAAGAACCAGAGCGCAAACAGGACGGTACTGAACGACCAGATGATCAGCAGCACGAGGCTGAGCATGAGCGTAAACAGCGGGTTGAACAGCACCATGATGATCGCGTTGCGGAGCGCGCCGCTCAAGCGCGGCTTTTCCATCGCGTAATAGAGCGGGAACAGATAGAACTGGATCGAGAACCAGATCACGAGAAAAGCGATCCAGAACAGGCGGAGCGCCCAATCCACCGTGCTGACGCCGCGATAAGCGAGCAGGTTATAGCCGTTGAGGATGACGACGGCGAGGTTGAGAATCGCCAGCGGAATGCCGCGCACGATCCATTCTTTAACACCGTCCATGAATTCTTCAAATCCGGCGTGAGGCTGGCGGATGGCGTAGAAGCTGAGGCGGGCTAACCCCGCCCATGCGGCGGGCATGGTAAAGAGGGGCAGCGAGAATACGAGAAAGGCGACATTCGCCCACACGTAGACGAAACCGTTGCCGTTCAAGTGGCGGATCGCCCGCACGGAGACACGTAAAGCAGCAATCATCAACAATGCCTTTTGAACCGCAGAAGTAACCCCCACCACCGCTCGGTCATGCTGTACTGCTCCTCACCCCCCGACCCCCTCTCCATCGCAAGCGATAGAGAGGGGGAGCAGAACGCTTGCTTTCTCCCCTCTCTAACCGAAGGTTGGAGAGGGGCTGGGGGTGAGGAGCTTTTGATGCGTTTGCCCTAAATCGTTTTGACCGCACACCAAGCGCAGATCAAACGCTGCGCCGTTGTGTAAAAGCTTTTCTCTGCGATCTTTGATTACCCCTTCAAGCCGCTGTAACTCACGCCTTCGACAAAATAGCGCTGGAAGACGAAGAAGATGATCGCCATCGGAATTGTCGTGATCACCGAACCAGCAAGCACAAGATCATACTGAATATCTTGTCCTGATCCGCGCAGCACGGTTAAGCCGAGCGGCAGGTTATACATACTCTGATCCGTGCCGACAATGATAAGCGCATCCATGAAGTTATTCCACTGTCCTTGAAAACTGAAGATCGACAGTGCAACCAGCGCCGGAGTCGCCATTGGGAGGACGATGCGGAAAAATGTCGTGACGCGGCTTGCGCCATCGACAAACGCCGCTTCTTCGATCTCCTTGGGCACGCTTTCAAAGAACTGCTTCATGAGCAAAATCCCGAAGGCGTCCGCTCCCAAGACCAAGAAGTAGCCAAAGAAAGAATTGAGCAGCCCAAGCTGCTGAAGCATCAAGAAGCGCGGGATAAGCAGGACAACGCCGGGGATCATCAACACGCCGAGGATGACGAAGAACAAAAAGCGATTGCCGGGGAAGCGCAGACGCGCCAGTGAGTAACCCGCCAGCGAGTCGAAGATCAGGCGCAAGAGCATGACGACGACCGAATAGATCACGGTGTTGAGTGCCCAACGCGGCAGGTTTCCGCCCTGCCCCAAAATGCGATCGTAGCCGGAGGTGGTCGGGTCGAAGAACGCGCCGTCCACCTGCTGATCGGCGCTCAAGCGTCCCGCGCCGTCCTCGGTGACGCACTGCACCATGTTGAAGGTGGGAATGAATGCCGCCGGATAGGATGTGATCGCCGGATCGCACTTAAACGAATTGGCGATGGTCAAAACGAACGGGGTGATCTCCAAGAAGGCGACGAAGATCAGGATGGCATAGCCGATAAACGGGAAGATGCGCCGGAAAAAGAAAAAGAAGCGTCCGCCGCCGGAAGTGCCAACGGCGGCTGAGGGTTGTGCAACTGCTGTCATGATCGCTGCGCTCCTTTACTCGTCTACCGGACGATCACCGCCGACGAGCCGCCGCTGCAAGATCGTCGCCGCGAAGATGATGACGAACAGAGTGACGGCGGTCGCCGAGGCTAAGCCCATGCGTGGATCGCTCAGGTTGAAGGCGGTATCGTAGACGAGATAAGCAACGCTCATCGTCGATTCGCGCGTCTGCTCGTCGCGCAGGATGTAGATCTGATCGAACACTTGAAACGTGCCGATCAAGCCGAGCGTGACGACAAAAAATGTGGTCGGTCGCAGCAGCGGCAGCGTGATCCTGCGGAAAATCTGTGCCTGAGTCGCACCGTCAACGGCTGCCGCTTCGTAGACCTGCGAGGGGATGTTCTGGAGCGCGGCGAGATACACCACCATCATCGTGCCGATGGTCGTCCAGATCGCCAGCAGCATGATCGTGAACAAGGCGACACTCGGACCGGAAATCCATTCCCAAATGGAGATGCGGAAAATCTCCGTCTCGGTCAAGAACTCCGGCGCGGTGCGCCCGGTCAGCCCGAACAAGCCAAAGAAGTTGTGAATCAGCCCGTTGTTATCGGTCAGCCACGAAACATTTTGATAATCGGGAAAGATCGCACGGATCGCCCCGTTGACTGGTCCCGTGTTAGAAAACAAGAACAAGAAGATCATCGAGACGACGATCGATGAGGTAATCGACGGAAAATAAAACGCCGTGCGGAAGAACCCGCGCCCTTTTAACCAGCGCTGGTTGACGATGACTGCCAGCACAAGCGCGATTGCAGTCTGGGTGGGGACGACGCCCGCGACATAATAGACCGTATTCTTGAGGGCGTTGTAAAAGTCATCGACACGCCGCCCGCTGACGAGCAGCGTTTGGTAATTTTCCAGACCGACAAGTTCAAACGGATCGGGGCTGTTGAGCGGGCGGCGACCATTCCAGTCCGTCAAGCTGAAGTACCCCGCGACGAACAAGGGAAGGATCATAAACACAAACAGGATCAAGAATGCTGGAAGGATGAACCCCCACCCCGAGATCGCCTCTTGCAGTTTCGCGTTGGAGTTCTTCATCGGGGCGGGGCTAGCAGCGGCAGCGGTCTGGGTTGCCATAGTGCGCTGTCCTTTGCGGCTCGTTAACTATGAAAGAAAGAGCACCCCTCCCCCGTTCGGTTTGCCCTCACCCCGCACGCTTCGCGTGCCTCCCTTCTCCGTCAACAGAGAGGGGCAAAAACACGTTACCCGCATCGCAGACTTATAAGCGAGCGGATCACCCCCTCTCTGCCAGCGGAGAAGGGGACGGGGGATGAGGGCGCTTCTGGCAAGCGCAGCGAACTGGGGTGAGGAGCGTACTAGCTAATACTACATGTTTTCTTCGGTGATCTCGTTCCAAATTTCCGCGACTTCGTCGAGGAATTCCTGCGGGGTCTGTTCGCCCGCGATCACCGCGTTCGTGCCTTCGTCAAACGCCGCTGTGAAATCGCCGTAGCCGAGCGGGAACACAGGTGCAACGGCATAGTCCGCGCCGCTGACAAACGCCTCAAATTCCGCACCGCGCGTATCGAGCCACGCCTGAACCGCGCTCGGACGGGCGGGCATGACGCCGAAGCCAGCCGTCGCAACGCTCATCGCGCCTTCTTCGCCGGTCAGGAAGTTGACCAACTGCCATGCTTCTTCAGGATTTTCGGTGCTCGCGCCGACTGCCCAGCATTCCGTGAAGGTCAGTGTGCCGCGCTCGCCCGATGGGCTGAGCGGGACTTCTGCGACTGCCCAATTGAGTTCGGGGAAGTCGTTCTGAAGATAGCCGATTGCCCAGTTGCCTTCGATGGTCATGGCTGCGAGACCGCGACCGAACGCTTCACCGTTCCAGCCGCTGCCGTTCAGGTCGCTCGGACGAGCGCCGACACCGTTGGCGGTAAAGCTGTTGTAGAACTCAAGCGCTGCGACTGCTTCAGGGCTGTTGACCGCGCTCATGCCGTCTTCACCCGCGATGTCCGCGCCGTTGCCATACAGGAAGCCGAGCCAGCGGTTGCGATCTGCTGCCGAGCTGAAACCGGTCACGCCGTCGGCGACTGCATCACTGTTGGCGATCGCTTCGGCGGCTGCATACATGTCTTCCCATGTCCATTCGGCGGTCGGGTATTCAACGCCTGCCGCATCGAACAGGTCTTGGTTGTAGAACAGTGCCAGCGTCGAGAAGTCTTTCGGGACGCAGTACGCCGTGCCATCGCTGCTGAACGCATCAAGCAGGCTCGGATATACGCCTTCAGGACTTTCGATCATGCCTTCGCCGCTCATCAGCACGCCGCTGTCGAGAAGCGACGGGAAATCGAACTGACCGACGGTAAACACGTCCGGGTAATCACCGCTGGCGAATGACGCTTGAATCTGGGTGCCGTAGTCCGGTGAAATCAAGAGTTCGACGTCAATATTTGGATTGGCTTCCTCAAAGGCGGCGATCTGCGCTTCCTTCGCCGCGTTTTCCGCGTCGCTGGAAGAACCCGTCCATACCTGAAGCGTGACGGTATCCTGCGCCGCCACCAGACCGCTCATGCTGATCGCCATGACGAGCGCCAGCGCTAACACGAAAACTTTACGCATGGTGTAACCTCCAGTTAAAAATAGTGCTCACCAATACTTACACGGGGTTTTTGACGCTGAAGGCGTGTTCTTCGCCCCGGTAGTACACCTTGAAATTGACCTCGCGCCAATGCGCGGGCAGATGCGGATCGAGCGCGAGTTCGCCATTCGCATCAATATGCAGCCCGCAGAAGCCGAAGATGATCGCTTGCCAGACGCCGCCGCACGCCGCCGCGTGAATGCCATCGCGCACATTGCCTTTGTTGTCTTGCAGGTCGATATGCGCGGCGTGATGCAGCATCTCGTAAGCATCTTCGTCCAAGTGAAGCCGCGCCGCGACCCATGCGTGCATCGCCGGAGACAGCGACGATCCGTGATCGGTGCGCGGGAAATACGTATTCCAGTTGTTGATCATGACCTGACGGACATCAAGCCCCGATGGAACGGATATGTCTTCCCCCAAAAGTGCCATCATCATGACGACATCCGCCTGCTTGATCACCTGTGATTGAATGGTGCGCGAATGTCCGATGATCTCCTGCACGCTGCGAGTGCGCGGGTGATACTTCGGGACGGGGATGTATTCCATCTCGAAGAAGCCGGGGAATTGAATGTGAATCCCCTGTTCGTGGTCGAACGGGATGTACATCTTGGCGATCACATCGCGCCAATGATCAAGGCGATTCGGCGTCAAGTCGAGCGCGGTGATCAGTCGTTCTGCGTCGGCGCGGGCGTTGGCGCGCAGCCATTCAAGCAGATCAAGCGCGGTTTGCAAGTGCCACTGCGCCATGCGGTTGACGAACACGCTGTTATCGATGTTTTCGTGATATTCGTCCGGTCCGATCTGCTGACTGACCTCGAAGCGGTTTTGTTCGGCGTTGTATTCGACGCGGCTGCCCCAAAAGACGGCGGTATCGAGGATGATCTCCGCGCCGTGTTTGAGCAAGAATTCGCGGTCATTCGTCCAGCGCCAATATTTGAGGATCGCGTAGGTAATATCGGTGGAGATGTGCTGCTCACTGTCGCCCGTCCAGATGCGGATTCGCGTGCCGTCGGGCTGCGGATCGCTCCACTGGGGGGTGGTTTCTTCGCCCGTGTCGGTGCTTTCCCAAGGGAACATCGCGCCCTGATACCCGTTCGCCTTCGCCTTATGACGCGCGCCGTGCAGATTGTGATAGCGGTACATGAGCAGATTGCGCGCCAAGTGCGGCTGGCTGAGGATCAGCGGCGGCACGAGAAATAATTCGGTATCCCAGAAGATATGCCCCTTGTAGCCGAGTCCGCTCAACGTTTTCGCACCGACGCTGGCGCGTTCGTCGTGGCGCGGCGTGGGGATCAGGATGTGATAGGTAGTGAAACGCACCGCGCGCTGGATTTCTTCGTCGCCGTCGATGCGAATATCGGCGGTCGCCCAGTATTTTTCCCATTCGCGGCAGTGTGCGTCGTAGAGCGCATCATAGCCATGCGTGACCGCTTCTTCGAGCTTCGCTTCAGCGGTTTCGACCGGACTGATCACATCGCGGCTGGTATAGATCGCCGTGAGTTTGTCGAGGGCGCGGCTTTCTTCCTGCTTGAGCGTGAAGCTGATCGCCATTGATGCGCGTAAGCCTTCGGTGATGCCCTGTGTGGGAAATTCGCTGATCAACGCCGATGCCATGCCCACCGTGTAACCGCTCGGCTCAGTCGTCACCTGCACAGCGCATCGACTTCCCGCCGCTTTGATCTGGCGGTCGGCTGACCAGTGATGTGCACCCGCGTTGTTGACGTTGGTATCGATTCCGGCGGTGATGGTGATCGCCGGGCTGCCATCGACGGCGGTCACGGTCAAGCGCTGCGCCATGACATGCTGATCATGGAGCGATGCGAAGCGGGTAAACGTCAAGCGCACGATGTTTCCATTCGCGGCGCGGAACAAGACCTCGCGTTTGAGCAGTCCGGTATCCATGTGGAGCGAGCGGGAATAACCGAGCGCTAACCCGTTGGGTGGGTTCATGAATTCGGCTTTATCGACGTTGAGGATCACCTGAAATGGCGTGCCATCAACAGTGACGTTGATCGGCAGCCAATTCGGAGCATTGACGAGTTCAGGCACGAGCGCGCCGGGGATGTGGTTGTAGATGCCGTGTATCAAGGTGGTGGGCGTTTCGCCGGGATAACCTTCTTCAAACGCGCCCCGCGTTCCCAAGTACCCATTGCCAGTGGTGAACAAGGTTTCGTAATGGTGCTGGCGCTTTGGGTCAAAATACAGTTCGGTAATATCCCACAGGCGTTTGGTCACGGCGTTCATCCTTCATTGGGTCATGTGAAACGTTTAACATGGGCGTTTTCTGCGGGATGGCGTACGCACAACATCAACCCCTGTTCGAATTCACACACATGCAAAGGTTCACGTCGTCAGAGAGGGCTGCGGCGTGTTAAACGTTTCATATAACCTAAATTACCTCTCCTGCCTGTGATTGTCAACAGGTTGGAATTGTGCAAATCTGACAATCCAAAAACCCCTTGCAAAACGGGCAACCTGTGATATGATTTTTCTTACATGACAGCGCGGGCGTAATTCAGCGGTAGAATGTCTCCTTGCCAAGGAGAATGTCACGGGTTCGAATCTCGTCGCCCGCTCCACAAAAAACGACTCTCAAGCGAGAGTCGTTTTTGTTTGCACTGGCACAAAGCGCTTGCCGTTTTTATCCCTCAACCCCCGACAGGCTTGTCCGATATTCAACTTGGACTCACTCTCCCTTGCGAAAAGCGCCCTCACCCCCCTGCCCCCTCTCCGCTGGCAGAGAGGGGGTGATCCGCTTGCGTGTAGGTCTGCGGCGCGGGTCACGTGTTGTTGCCCCTCTCTGTTGACGGAGAGGGGCGGGACGCGCAGCGTCCGGGGTGAGGGCAAAACAGTGCACGCCAATATCGGACAAGCCCACGGAGGAGCGGTATCGCAAGCAAGCCTTTCACTACCCCCCTACTTGACGGCGGATCGTGCGGGCGCTGAGCAAGACGAACAACACCGCGAACCCGCCGAGCGCCAGCACATACGGCGCGACTTGCACCAGATCAAACCCCTTGATCATCACATCGCGCAGCGCTTGATTGGCATGTGTGAGCGGCATCAGCCATGCGATGGGCTGCAACCATGCGGGCATGGCGCTGACCGCCCAGAATGCACCGGAGAGCAAAATCTGCGTGACGACGACCAGCGGAATGAACTGGACGACTTGGAACTCACTGCGGGCGAAGGTGCTGAAGAAGATCCCGAGGTTGACCGCCATCAGCGCAAGCAGAAGTTCGACCAAGAACACGACGAGCAAGCTCCCCGCGTAGTGGACTTCCAACACGAAAATCGTGTAACCGAGGATGATCAACGACTGCGCCAACGCGAACAGCGAAAAACCGAGCATGTAGCCGATCACCAACTCAAGGCGGCTGATCGGCGTGGTTTGCAAGCGCTCAAGCGTGCCCGTCGTGCGTTCGCGCAAAAACGAAACGCTCGTCAGGATGAACACGAATAGGAACACGAACAACCCGATGAACGGCGGAGCGAGGTAATCGAGATTGTCGAAGTCCGCGCCGCCGTATAAATACGCCGCCTCAATCGTGATCTCCGGTATCGCTTGCGCCGTGATGACCGACAAGCCCGCCAGCGTTTCGACCGCCGCACGCATCACGATCCCCTGTAAGAACTGTGCCGCCATCGGGTTTGAACCTTCGTAAACAACGTTCAAATGAATGGCGCGCTCGTCCATCACCGTTTGGGTGAATTCCGGCGGAAAGGTGATCACGGCGTCCACATCGGCGCGGCGGAGTGCTTCATCGGCGGATTCGGGCATGAGCGTCATGATCGTGACTTGATCGCTGACGCTGGACATGCTGGCGGTTAAGCGTTCGCCCAAGTTCACGAAACCGATCCCAAATCCGGCGTCCGCGCCGCTGTCCTGCTGAATGACTCCCACCGTGATCGCCGTCTTTTCGGCGCGGATCAAGATGCCCGCGACGGTCAAGACGACGATGGGCACGATCAAGATCAAGGCAATCGTGCGCGGGTCGGCGGCAAGCTGCGCGATCACGCGCCGCGCCACCTGCAAAATACGCTGAGTGGACATGTTTACGCGATCCTTTCGGTGGGCGCGCCGTTTTCCGCAAAGTGGAGAAATGCTTCTTCAAGCGTCGGCGTTCCGGCGCGCTGGCGAAGCTCCGACGCGCTGCCTTCCGCGAGGATCGTGCCTTCGCGGACAAAACCGAGCCGATCACAGCGCTCCGCTTCGTCCATCACATGGCTGGAGACAATCAGCGTCACACCGGCTTGATTCAAGCGCCGGAAGTGATCCCAGAACTGCACGCGAAGCTGTGGGTCGATGCCGACGGTTGGCTCATCGAGCAGGATCAACTCCGGCTCATGCACCAGCGCGCACGCCAGCGAACAGCGCTGACGCATCCCGCCGGAAAGCTCACGCACGCGGCTGTTGGCGCGGGTGCTCAAGCTGACCAACGTAATCGCCTGCTCAACGCGGTGCGGATCAGTCACGCCGGACAGCGCCGCGAAAAAGGCGACGTTTTGATGGACGGTGAGATCATCGTAGAGTGCGGTGGACTGCGGCATATAGCCGATGCGCTGCAAAATGGCTTTGTTCGGCATGCGAACGCCTAACGCCAGCACCTCACCCGACTCAGGCGTGGTCAAGCCGAGAATCGTGCGGATCAATGTCGTTTTGCCTGCGCCGTTAGGACCCAACAGCCCGTAGGTGATGCCGCGCTCCACCCGGAGCGACAGTCCACGCAGCGCGTGAACGCCGTTGAAATGTTTGTGAACCGCTTGCACGGTTAAAGCGTCAGTCATTTGATCTCCCTAGCGGCGGTGATGCCGCAACGCCGTACAAATACACATCGATGTACTGCTGAATCCACTGCTCATCGGGGATCAGGTGCAGATACGAGACATTGATCCGGTAGGTGAACATGAATCCGGCGACAAGGCTGACCATCACACGCAGCAGTACCAGCGGATTGTCAACTTTCAGCCCCGGCAGTGTTTGAATGCGCGCGAAAATATTGAGCGCGCGCGGGATCACGCGGTCGGTGATCAAGGCGCGGGTGTGAACGCCTTGAAATTCGCGCATGTCGATCTGGATCAGCTCAAGGTAGTCGGCATGGTGGATGACGACCGGCATGACTCGGCTAAGAATTTGGCGAATGTAGTCCGGTGCTGTCTCCGCCTCGATGTTTTCGATCTCGCCAAAGACAAGTTCGAAGGGCGTGATTTCGTTCACCAAGGCGGTGAAGATCGCTTCCTTGCTGGCGAAGTGGTTGTAAATCCCCGCGACCGCGCGCTGCCCCGCTTCGGCGGCAATATCGCGCATACTGGTCGCGCTGTAGCCTTTGCTGAGGAACAGCCGCATCGCTGCATGCAGAATTTGGTCGCGCGGGGATTTTGGATCGTCGTCAGGCATCTCTACCCACCTTGAATGTGAATGAACGATCGTTCATATTGAGTATGATAAAACGAAAGCAAAGCGCTGTCAATGGACGTGAACAAAGATGAGAAAAGAAGGCAGTACCGCTTTTTGAAGATCGCGGTAAGATAATTGCATCTGGTAACGGGGCACAAAAACTTTGTCGGAAAACGCACTCGCCCTGAGTATTCTGAACTCTTTGAACACGCGCATCGCGGTGATCAGCCAGAGCGGGGCTATTTGGCTCGTCAATGATGCGTGGAGTCGCTTTGCTCAAGAACACGGCGACCCTGAAAACCTCACTACCGGAATCGGCGTCAATTATCTTGATGCAATTCAGCGCGCCGTTGAATCAGGCGATGAAAACGCTGAACTTGCCCTGAACGGTATTCGCGCGGTTCTGGATGGCAGCCTTGATAGGTTTGAACTGAAGTACCCATGCCATTCACCGACCGATGAAGTGTGGTATTTGATGCGGGTCACGCCGTTGGTGGACGGTCGCGGCGCGGTGATCGCTCATATTGACATCACCGCCGAACATTTGGCGGCGCGGTCACATATGCGGCATATGCTCCGCAGTGAAGCGCACAAAAGCGATCAGCGCGAGAGCGCCGCGCTCGAACGGATGGACATCGGCGCGTCAGAAGCGTTAAGCGCAGAAACACAACTGCTTGAGCAGTACAAACGTCTGCTCAACGCCGCCGTTGAACGGCGTACACTCAAGATCGAGCGCACAACCAACTGGGCGGCACGCGGGTTTGCACGGGCGTTAGCCCGCCATTCGGCAGGACCGCGCGACGTCGTGCGGCTGCACACACAGGCGGTCGCCCAAGAGACAGCAGACCTGCCGCTGCAAAAGCGTCACATGATCATGGAAGAGGCGCGGCTTTTGCTGCTCGAAGTGCTGGGCAGTTTAGCAGGGACTTACCGGGATATGATTTTGGCGAATTTGGAATTGAAGCATATGTGAGGGGGGTCAGCGATGCTCACGAGCGAGCGAGTCGTACTCAAGCTGTATATTGCCGGCGCGACGCCGCGCAGCGAACTGGCGGTTCACAATTTGCGCCAGATTCGCGCGAGTTATGTCCAAGAGAACTTTGATCTGTTGATCATTGATGTGTTGGAAGAACCGCAGCAGGCGGAGGACGCGCGCATTTTGGCGACCCCGACGCTTGTCCGCGAAGCGCCGCCCCCACAGCGGCGGATCATTGGCGACCTCAGCGACCGCGAAAAAGTCTTACGCGCTTTGAATCTGGGACTATCCAGCGGCGGGAGTTTGGTCGGATAACTACATCGTACTCATACAGGCTGAAGCAGCGTGCGACACCAAAACGGAATCGAAAAACTGGCAACGGGAATTCCGGGGTTTGATCACATCTCTGAGGGTGGAATCCCCCGGCGGCGCACCACGCTGGTTAGCGGGAGTGCGGGAACGGCAAAAACGGTGTTTGCCTGCCAATTTTTGGCAGAAGGCATACTCCAACATGATCAAGCGGGTGTGTTCATCACCTTTGAAGAAGCACCTGACGATATTCGCCGGAATATGCTCGGCTTCGGGTGGGATATTCCCACATGGGAAGCACAGGGCAAATGGTCATTTATTGATGCTGCGCCTGCCACGAGTGAAGTCATCGTCGCGGGTGACTTTGATCTTGATGCGCTGATCGCACGAATCCATTATGCGGTGCGCAAGACCAACGCCGAGCGCGTCTCGCTCGATTCGCTTGGGGCGATCTTCAGCCAATTTGACGACACACGCAACTTGCGGCGGGAACTTTTCCGCATCGCCCACGCTTTGAAGCAGATGGGCGTCACAGCGATCATGACGGCGGAGCGGCTGGAGGAATACGGCACGATTGCCCGCTACGGGATTGAAGAATTCGTTGCGGACAACGTGGTGATCCTGCGCAACGTGTTGGAAGAAGAAAAGCGGCGGCGCACGATTGAAATCTTGAAGTATCGGGGGACGACTCACCGTAAAGGCGAGTTTCCGTTCACGATCATTCCGGCGCGGGGGGTCACGGTGATCCCGTTGAGCGCGCTTGAACTCAAACAACGGAGCAGCACCGTCCGCTTGAGCAGCGGTAACATCAACCTTGATCGCATGTGCGGCGGCGGTTTCTTCCGCGACTCGGTGATTTTGGTCAGCGGCGCGACGGGCACAGGTAAGACGTTGATGGCGACCACGTTCTTGGCGGGCGGCGCAATGCAAGGCGAGCGGAGCTTACTGTTTGCCTTTGAAGAAAGCCGCGATCAGCTTTACCGGAATGCCGCCGGATGGGGCATCGACTTTGACGATTTGGAGCGGCGCGAACTGCTGCGCGTAGTGAGCGTGTACCCGGAAACCGCCGGATTGGAAGATCACCTGATTACGATGCAGCGGATGATCGCGGAGTTCCGCCCGACGCGGGTCGCTATCGACAGCTTATCGGCACTGGAGCGGGTTTCGACCAGCAAGGGTTTCCGCGAATTTGTGATCTCGCTGACCTCGTTCATCAAGCATCAAGAAATGGCGGGGATGTACACCGCGACCACGCCCAATCTGCTCGGCGGCTCGTCGATCACCGAGGGACACATCAGCACGATCACCGACTCGATCATTCTGATGCGTTATGTCGAATTGTTCGGGGAGATGCGGCGCGGGATGACCGTCCTCAAGATGCGCGGATCGATGCACGACAAGGAAATCCGCGAATTCAGGATTGACGGGTCGGGGATGCACATCGGCGCACCGTTCCGTGATGTGACCGGCATTTTGAGCGGCAATTTCGTGCATGTGAATCCGAACGAGATCGACCGCATTAACGAGATGTTCGAGGACGAGGAGTAATCCTCGCTCCTTCCTCGTCGCACACACCAACTGAGCGAAAAAACTGCTCCTCACTCCCCTCTCTACCGAAAGTTGGAGAGGGGAGTGAGGATAAAGTGTCCTCCCGTGAGTCGAATTTGGGGAGGGGTAGAAAGCGTGCGCGCCCCTGAGGATTACCCGTTCAAAAACGCTTCAACCTGTGCCCGCGTCGGCAGTGACGGAATCGCGCCGCGCCCGGTGGTGGTTAACGCCCCGGTCGCACACGCGAACCGCGCGATCTCATCAAGATGCTGCGGATAAGCTTCCCCATACTCGATCACCTTGACCAGCAGCGCCGCAACAAAGCTGTCCCCCGCGCCTGTCGTATCAACGACCGCGACCTTAAACCCCGGCGATTCGGCAAAATCGCCGTCCCGGGTGTAGATCGCCGCGCCATTCGCGCCGCGCGTCACGCAGATCATCTGCATACCATCGCGCCACAGCGGAATAATCGCATTCGGATCATGCGGATCACTGCCGGGGAGCAGAAATTCAAGTTCTTCTTCGCTGATCTTGACGATGTGTGCACCGTCTAAACCATACAGCATCCCCGCCCGCGCCGCGTCCGCGCTTTCCCACAGCGACAAGCGTAAATTCGGGTCATAGCTGATCAGCTTACCCGCCTCACGCGCATGAGCGGCGGCAGTGAGGGTCGCGCTCCGGCTCGGCTCACCGATCAGCGTAATCGATCCGTAGTGAAATACGTCGTAAGCGTCGATCACGTCTGTGACGACATCCTCCGGGCGCATGAGCATGTCCGCGCTCGGATGACGGTAAAAGACGAAGCTCCGTTCGCCGTCCGCCGTCAAACTGACGAACGCCAGCGCCGTCCGCGCTTCGGCGCTGAAGGTCAGCCCGCGCGTATCGACGCCGTTTTGCTCCATCACGCCCGCTAGATAATGCCCGAACGGATCATCCCCCACCTGACCCAAAAACGCGGCACGATCCCCTAAGCGCGCCACCGCAACTGCGACGTTGGCGGGAGCGCCGCCGGGTGCTTTCTGAAACCCGGATGCATCCCCAACCGTCACGCCGGATTCGAGCGCTACGAAATCGATCAGGAGTTCTCCCATACATGCCACCGACATGAGTAATGTTCTCCATTTATGCGATGTTAAGCCGTTGGATAATCGCCCGATTATACCCTTTTTGACTCCCCAACCTCGCGCTGTCAAAGCTCACTACGCCAATGTTATAATCGTGCGACACCTGAGGATTTCACCAATGGATTTGAAAGGAATGCCACTTTATGGCAGCGAACACCCCCAAAGTCGCGAATAACATGGTTGTCACCTTCGAGTACAAATTGTTCGCGGATGGCGAACTTTTTCTCGAAGAAGGACAGGACGGCGAATATGCTGAGGCATATTACCTGCACGGCGCAGGCATGATTCTCCCCGGTTTGGAAGAAGCATTGGAAGGAAAATCGGTCGGTGATCAACTCACCGTCAGCCTTGCCGCCGAAGATGCTTACGGCGAATACGACGAGGAAGCGATCGAATCGCTCGACCGCGCCGACATCCCCGATGCCGATCAACTGGAAGCGGGGATGGAGATCGAACTTGAGGACGACGAAGGCTTCATTGATGTTGCTTTCGTGAAAGAAGTCACGCCGGATGTGATCATTCTCGACTTCAATGAGCCGCTGGCAGGTAAAGCGCTCAAGTACGAAATCCGCGTGACAGGCGTGCGCGTCGCAAATGAAGACGAGATCGCGCACGGTCACCCGCACGGGGAAGACGGCGACGAGTACGACGAAGAAGACGAAGAGTAGGGAGAGGACAGGGCACGCCCTTTCCTCTCTGTGAAAGCATACCCTCCCTTCTCTGTCTGCTGCCCCTGTCTCCTCCACAGACTCGCCGCGTTTCGAGTAACGCCGTTTGTACCCCTCTCCGAATTCGGGGAGGGGAGACGGGCGCTGTAGGGACGCGCTACAGCGTGTCCGCGTGGGGGAGAGGTCAGCGGCAGGGGGGAGGTGCAGTAAAAGGACAAACCCCACCCCATGCAAACCATTCTTGCCAGCGGATCGCCGCGCCGCCGTGAACTGCTCACCGAAATGGGCATCACGTTCACCGTGATCAAGCCAGACATTGAAGAAAAACGCCGCGCCGGGGAGTCTCCGCTTGCCTACGTCGCGCGCTTAAGCATCGACAAAGCATATGCTGTCGCCGCCCGCTTGAATGCGCCCGACGATCCCGCGCTGATCATTGCCGCCGATACAACCGTGATCCTCGCGGCGGATACGCTCGGCATTCAAGGCGGGGACATCCTCGAAAAACCCGCCGACGCGGACGATGCCCGCGCCATGTTGATCCGCTTACGTGAACGTCCGCACACAGTCGCCACTGCACTGACTGCGCTCCATCTTTCCGCGCCGGACAGCACACGCATCACCCGCGTCACACAATCAACGGTGGTTATGCGCGCTTACTCCGAAACCGAAATCGACGCCTATATCGCCACCCGCGAACCCTTCGACAAAGCGGGCGGCTACGCGATTCAAGACACCACCGGGTTTAATCCGGTCAGCCGCTACGAAGGTAGTTACACGAATATCGTCGGCATGCCGGTCGAGACGCTGCGCGCCATGCTCGATTTGCTGCCGCGATCCTGATGCCCCTGAATCTCGGATGATCCATACGCCGATCCCGACTTTACAATAAGCATATGATTCGCACACGGGGGATGCTCGATGACCACGCCGATAACTTGCGCCAAATGCGAAACGCCGATGGAATTCCACGAACGGGAAGCGGTGTACGTGTGTCCGGCTTGCGGGCATAAGCGCTATGAGACGCTTCAAGAGGCACAAGCGCGCAAGCGCGACGCGCTCGGCAAAATGACCCAAGCGCCAAACCTGCTCCGCATGAGTGACCGCACGAAGATCAGCCACCGGGCATTGATCTATTACGAGGACGCTCAAGCGGCGCGTATGCGCGGCGAAACGGCGCAAGCACTCGCCAGCTTTGAAAAAGCTATCGAGCTTGAGCCGGATTTTCTGGATGCGCATTTCTGGGCGGCAAAGCTCACCACCGATGCGAAGAAGAAGCACGATCATCTGTCGGTGATTTTGGCGCATGATCAAGGCAACGTCGAAGCGCTGCGCGAGTTGATGGTCTTAGATGGCAAGCTCACGCCTGAAGAAGCGGCGCGCACGCAGCAGGAGGGCGGGAGTCAAATCCAGCGGATCGATGCGCCGCATGTCGCGCAGACCGATACGCTCGAATGCCCGGTGTGCGGCGGTGCGCTCACGACCGACGAGCAAACGGGACGGGTTTCGTGTAAGTTCTGCGGCTACAATGCTCCCGCGCCCAAACGAGAAATCGGCGGTGAACATCTCGGCGTCGCCATGCTTGAGCGGAAAGCGCAGCCCGTCCGCTTGATCGTCGGGGAGCGTATCATTCACTGTAACAACTGCGGTGCGGAGCGGACGATTCCGGCGCGTCAGCTTTCGATGCTGTGTATGTTCTGCGGCTCAACGCATGTCGTCGAATCGGCGGGGAAAGATACGTTCACGCGCCCGGATGGGTTGATTCCGTTCGAAGTCAGTGAGGAACAGGCAAAGGCGATCATTCGTGAGCGTTTGAAAGACACTACGCAGCGTATCGCCTCATTTTTTGATGATAACCGGATCGCCAATGCCCAGCTGATCGGCATGTACCTGCCGTATTGGATGTTCGACGTGATCGCGGACATCTCGCAGACCGTCCGCCAAAAAGAAAATCGCCGCGACGGCTGGAACTACAACGCGCCGCCGATCTACCAAAATAACCGCTTTCAAGATGCAGAATTGGGCATCCTCGTCCCCGCCGCGCAGATGCCGGATCGCGCCTTGCTGCGCAGGCTCGGTGAGTTTGAGACGGGCAGAATGAGCGCATATGAGCCGGAACTCTTGGCGCGTTACCCGGCGCAGTTGTACGACATTGATTTTGAAAAGGCATCGCTGGAAGTGCGCGAAATCGTTTCAAAGCAGATGCGGCGGCGGCACACGGAACAGTATTCAACGCAAGATACCGAGGTCACGGTGAGCGTATTCACGAAATCGATGAGTTTTTCGCTGCTGCTCGTGCCGGTGTGGATTGCGACACTGTTCGAGCGCGATGGCGATGTACGCACCGCGCTCGTGAACGGTCAAACCGGGGAATGTGTGTTCGGTAAGACGGTGAAGAAGCGGTAGGTAATACGCCCCCTTCACCGCCGGTGCAGGCGGGAAAAGCTCCTCACCCCCGCCCCCTCTCCATCGCAAGCGATAGAGAGGGGAGTAGAACACCCGGTTTTCTCCCCTCTCCAACCTTCGGTTGGAGAGGGGTAGGCGGTGAGGAGTAGTTGAAACAGACAAGACTGTCGCCCTCTGAACTGCTAGGCAAAGCGGCGCTTTACCCCTCGGTATTCTCCTGCCCGTCGGTGACATCCTTCGCCACTTTGATCACCGCTTCCGCCGCTTCGATCAGCTTGAGAATCGTGGTCTGCCACTGGGGCGGCAGCGCGAGGTACAGACGCTCCGCCTCGTCTTTTTGCGCCTTGCTCATCGCACGCGCCGCCACCAGCACGCCGACCGCCGCACCCAACAATCCGATGTTCAGGACGAACAGGAGCATGGTTTCTGTATTCATGGGCTTTGTCTCTCCTTAATTCACTTCCACTTCGTCGATATAGGTGGTCGTCGTGCCAGCCGATCCGGCATCATAGGTCATCGCCACGTAGCGAACGCCAGTCATGCTGCCGAGCCACAGTGCTTGAGTCCACGACGTTTTGATCGTCCCCTCATCAATGTTGTGACTGCCGACCAGCGCGCCCGCGCCGCTGAAGAACCGCACCCGCGCGAACGCCTGCTTGTTGTAGTCACTCGTGGTCGCGCGATACCAGAAGCGCACCTGATTGATCTCGCACGCCGCCTCAGTGCCGTAATCCACAATCACCGTGCATTCCGACACTGCTCCACCGCCGACCTGCGTGCTTTTGCAAACGCTGGGGCTGGTGCGCCCGCCGTAGGGCTGCCCGATCCCGCCCGCCGTTCCAACATGCACGCCGAACGGCTTTTGAGTAGTCGGGAAACTCCAGCTTGCATCCCCGATCGGCGCTGAATCGAAGTCCGCATAGAACGTCACGCACGAGTCGGGCGTCAAGATCAGCGTGCCGCCCGCGCCGTCATTCCCCATCACCACCCAGTTTTGCCCGTTGTACACGAGCATCAGCAGGCGATTCGGATCATCGAGCAGGATATCACCCGCCGTACTCCAGATATTGCCCGACCCGTGTTTGATCATCACGCGCCGCGCCGTGCTTTGCGTGCGGAGCAGCAGCAGTTTGCCCGTCCCGCCGTTGGCGATGGTGTGGAGTTCGTCCAGCGCCGATAAATTCTCCGGTTCAACACTCATCAGCGTGGCGGCATACGTGATCGTCCCGCCGCTGATCGTCGCGCTCACAAACGTGTTGCCCAGATCGGTGATTTCCTGCCCGATTGAGCCGTCCGCATTCAGATAGAGTCGATTCGTCGTCACGAGTCCTCCGTTGGTTTTCGTCGTCCCTTTCCGTCAATGGTTTAGAGGACGACAGTTTTTAGAAATACATCCTCACCCCCCCGACCCCCTCTCCATCGCACGCGATAGAGAGGGGGAGCAGAACCCTGCGTTTCTCCCCTCTCTAACCGAAGGTTGGAGAGGGGTAGGGGGTGAGGAGCAGTACATCGAGGCAAAAGTGTCGTCTCGTGAACTGTCAGCGGAGAGGGGTAGGAGTGAGGAGCTTTCCCTACAGCGCAATCGCCGTGATCACCTCGTAAATCTCAACCGAGGCTTCGACGCTCCCGCGCCCGCTGGCACACGTCAGCGTGATTGTGTGTTCCCCTTGCAAACTGCCCGCCGCCAAGATCGCCGCCGTCACATCCACTTCAAACGTGACTGATCCGCCGTTGAGCGCCCATGCGCCGCCGAGCGAGTCGGTGTAGTCGTCTCCGTCCACCAGCAAGCGGAGCGTGTGCGGCGTGGTCGAGTCCTGCTGAAGCCCATACGTTAGCGTGTGCGTGTGATCCGGGATGCTGAAAGCGTGCGCGTGTGATCCACCGCCAGCGCCGCCCATCCATGTGATCGCGTCGGTTGCGTGGCTGATCGGCAGCAGCAGATAGCGGCTTGCGCCCGCGCCGTCGGTGATCTTGATATTCCGCCAGTAGTACGAGTCGATGTAGCCGCCGTCGTCCGTCTCCGCGATTGCGCCCGACTCGCCGCCGCTGCCCGCCGTGCTGGTTTCCAGTCCGGCGATCCCGCCGCCGCTGGCTGCCGTCGCCGTCGCGGTGAACGGTCGCGTCTTGATCCGCAGCGTGCATCGGCTGAGTTTTTGCGTCGCGTTGGTCAGCCGCACCGGAAACTGTGCCGGATGTGCCGGATCGATCAAGCGGTCATACACATACGCCACTCGGTTGAAGTAACTCGTCACCTGTACGCCGTCGATCGTGACTTCTTCCAGCCCGCCGATCTTGATCGGCACTTCGCCCGGATAGCGATCAATCGTGCCGAGGATAAATTCTGTCGCAAGCCCGCCGAGTCCCGCCCGTTCGGTCACGCACAGCACCCACAAGTCGGCGTCAAGGTCGAGATAATCGACGATTACGCCGTCACGTTCGACCGCGCCGCGATACACCACCCGCACTTTATCCCCCGGCTGAACCGTCTGCATCACACCCCGGCACGTCACGCGGTAGACTTCTTCGCGCGCCGAGTAGCGCATGAGCCACGCCGCCGCGAGGTCATACAGTGCGTTCGCCGCGTTTTCGAGGTCGGTCGGGCTGTTCGAAAGCGGCGCGACCTGCCGGAACTTACCAAACCGTTCGATGATACCGAGCGCGTTCACCCCAGCGGCGTCCTCAAGGTAATACTGCGGCTGCCCGTTCGCGCCCGTCGTTTGCTGGATCGGGTACGGTGTGGATCGCGTGCTGTTTGCCAATGAAAGCAGCGCCTCGCCGATGCCCGCGCCGACCGGATATAAGCGGGTCGCTGCCGCTTCGCTCGACTGCTCACGGCTGATCCGCTCGATCAGCGCGAGTCCGGTTCGCGTTTGCGGTGTTTGCAGCGGACTTGCGCCGATCAGCGTTAATCCGGCGGAGTCCCCGAACGCGCCCAACTCAACCGTGTTCGCCACGCTCCCGGCGCGCACATGTAACCCCTGCATTTCCGCGAGTGACAGCAGCGCCCGCCATACACTCATGCCGTCAAAGCGCGCATCAGTCGGGTTTCCGCCGCTTCCGGTCAAACTCCACCCGCTGACCAAGCTCACCAGCGCCGCGCCGATCACCGCCGGGGTTTGCTGGCTGTACGTCCGTCCGAGCAGGGTATTCCACCGCGTCAGCGCATCGAGGCTGTCCGCGCCGCTGGCGCTGATCTGCCACTTGTCGCGGCTGCCCGCTGCTTCGACACGGCGAATTACGCCCCGCCCCAATTCGCGGATCGAGATGCTGCTGCCCGTGTTCGAGCGCGCGAAAATTCGCGCATGGCGTTCCGTCGTGATCAGCGTCAGCGCACGGGTATCCGTTCCGGCGGCGCTCAAGCGAATCTCCCCGATTCCATCCAACTGCCGCGTGACTTCCGCGCCGATCAAGCGCACAGCGCCGCTCCCCAACCGGGTCACGCCGTCCGCGTCGTAGATGTCCGCATACAGGATCATGCGACCTCCTCGCCTAATACCACGTCTCCCGCCACGTCAGCCGAACCGCCGCACTTTCGCCCGCACCCAGCACCACGCGAATCGTGTTCGCCCCCGGCATCAAGCGAAACCATGCCGGATCAAGCGCGCTGAAAGAGGCGTTATACGCATCAACGCCGTTCCGCGTCACGGTCAGCGCCCGCGCATCGATCACGAGTAAGCCGCCCATGCCGATCACGCCCGCATACGCCACTTGATCGACCACCGCGCCGCTCACCATGCGTTGAATCGTCACCGTCGTGAGCGGCGTTTGCGCCGTCACGGTGATCACCGGGTACGCCGCCGCGTTTCCGTCCGCCGTGCGCGTGAACTCGGTCAGCGCACCGCTGCACACATCGTCAAGCCCGCTTTCGCTCGGATCGTCTACGCTGAACCAGCGCGGAGTCGCCGCCGCGAACGTGAGCGCCGCTTCGCCGCGTACCTGTATTTCTGCCGTGTAGTTTTCTTCGATCACCGCGTCGATCAGCCGCGCCCATGTCGAACGTTGCCCGCCTCCCGGCGGCTCGATCACCAGTTCCGCCGATCCGACCCGTGCCAGCCCTTTGATCGCATCACGCGCCGCTGTGTCTGCGATCAGCCGCAAGCGGTAGGTGATCCGCCCCGCCGCGCCCGCGCCGCCCTGCTCAAACGCGCCGTCGAGTCCCGGCAGCGCGGTTTCGAGCGGCTCAAAGCGGGCGAAGTTGTCACGATACGCGAGTCCGGTATCCGGCAGCGCCTCCCCGCCGAAGCTCACCACACGGGTGATCCGCGCCCCGTGCGGCTCGGCGCTGACCGCCTCCAACACAAACCGGAAGACCGCCCCCGCTTCGTAGACCGGTACACCGTCCACCAGATGCGTTTTCTGAATCGACCCGACCTGAGTCACGCTCAGGATCATCCAATCCGTCCCGCCGTCGAGCGCCCCATCGAGCAGTTCCGCGATCCGCCCGGCGGCGGTGTGCGCCTCCGCGAACGTATCCGCCGCGCAAGTGATCCGTCCCATCAGCGCCGCGCCCCGCGCCGTGTCCGGAAGGCGTTCATAGCCGTTCACCGCCGTGACCAGATACGGACGCGCCGCCCCGCTCGGCGCGAGTTCGGCGTAAACGCGGTCGCTCCATACTTCGTCGTCATTCGGGGGAGCGGTCAGCCGCGCTCGAATCGCCCGGTAGACCGCCGCCGCTTCGCTCTCCATCGTCATTCCCCCTTTACCGCAAAAACCTCCTCACCCCCTGCGGGCTTGTCCGATATTCAAAACCGACCTCTCCCCCACTCGCTTCGCTCGTCTCCCCTCCCCGAATTCGGGGAGGGGCGCAAGCAAAAACATCTAGTCGCTTCGAGTCTGGGGAGAGGTTGTTTTCCCCCCTCCTTGCGCTAGTGGGGAGGGGTAAAAAAGCACTACGCCAGTACCGGACAAGCCTTCGGAGGGTGAGGAAAAATGGATACTTTGTTACCGTCTAGCGAGGATCGCGCTCAAGAACACCCGATCCGTGAGTTCGGAGTCGATCCGCACCACCCCGTACACCGCGCCGTTCACCGTGATCCGGTCATCGGCGCTCAAGTGCGTATCGTGCGGCAGCGCGATCCGGTAGTATGCCGCCATCGTTTCGCCGTCGATCACCGTCTCGATGCCGCTTATGTCACTGCGGCGCGCCATCACCATCCGGCAAGGCACGTCTTGCGCGATCAGCGTCCACACGCGGGTTTGTTCGCCATAGCCGCCCGTCGTGCGCGTCTCCCGCTGGATCGTGCAGCGCTCGGTTAAGTAGCGCGCCGCCTGCTGACGAAACAGACTCAACAGGTCGATGCTCACAGCGGCACCATTTCGTTCAGATCGTCGTCATCGACGCGATCCACTTGAACCGCCGTCACACTGAACACCGCCAGCCCGAATTGATCGCGCTTCAAGCCGATCAACCGTTCGTAGCCCTTGCGCGCCGACTCGTGATCGACGCGCAGCCAGTCCGCCGTGAAGTTCGGCACGCTCAAGCGTCCGATCAACGATTCCAGCGCCGCGATCACCGCCGCCTGCCAGCTTCCCATCTCATCGATCAGCGCGTCGATCTCACTGTCCTGATAGATCGGCGCGGCGGCGTTGGTATCGCCAATATGAAACCGCACCCGATCTCGATCCCCCGCGAACGGGGTGTATGTGAATGTCATTGTTTAGCCCTCACCGTGACCGCCGGATCAGCTTCGATTTGCGCGAACACCACCGCATCGACCACGCCGACGAAGATCACGCCGTCCAAGTGCTGCGGAATTTGCGCGTCTGGCTGTCCGCTGATGTCCGTCCATTCGCCGGGATACCGCCGCACGACGTCTGCCGTATATGTATCGCCCACCAGCACCCATGATGTTTCGACCGTGCATTGGATCATCGCATCACCCCTTTAGTCCGCGCTCAACCGGATCGGCGTGATCGCGCTCGTGCAGATCGCCGTGATTCCGGTCAATCCGTTCAAGTGCGCCACATTCACCGGACTGCCGCGCTGGGTGAACACTCCGCCCGCGCCCGTGTACGCTGTGTGTGTCGATCCGTTCAATACGAGGCGCACTGCGTCAACCGCGCCAACGTCCGTCACGCTGATCCGGTTAGTCGAAACCGCCGCGCTCACGCTGTTGATCTGAAGATCCCATCGGGTGTTATCCGCACTGCGGATCACCACCGCCGCCCAGTAATTCAGGTTATCCTGATGGCGGTAGCGCATCTCGATCCGCTGCCCCGCGCGTGGCGTTTCCGGCAGTGCAAACGTCAACGTGTACGTCCCGTCCGCGCTTGGCATCGTCCAGATCGGGTTGCGTTCAATGGCTTTGACGGATGCGTTGTCCAGCGTTCCGACGAAGTCCAACGAGCCGCCGAAGACGATGATCGGAGTGGCGCTTGTGAAGCGCACTATCTCTTGATAGCTGCCGCTCACCCCATGACTTTGACCTGCGCTCCCTGCCACGCCCAAGCCGCATGTGACCATGCCAGCCAGCACTGCCGCATCAAATTCGACTTGGTAGAAGTCGTTTGTGACCATGGCGAGTCCGCCTCGATAAACCGCGCCCGTCGCGCCAGCAGTGGCAGACAGCACGCCGCCCGCGATTGTCCAGTGCGCCGGGTCTTCGATTGCCCACCCAGCCCCGGTGTCAAATGTGCCGTTGGGGACGAGGTTCGCGCCCGTATACTGCGAAAATGTCGTGATCGCCAGCCCGTCCGCCGCGTGCAGTGCGCGCCGCACTCGTGTTCGCGTCATGACTAGTCCTCCCACACCGTCAAGCGAAACGTCAGATCGCCCATCGTTGTGTAGGTTGGCGTGCCATCGCACACGAAATAAGCGTAGATTCGCCCGTCTGCCGCCGTGTAATCAATCGCCAAGTCGCGCTTGATCGCTGCCGCTTTGCTGTTCACGCTCGCATAATCGGCGGCGGCAATGCTCACCACATCGATCAGCTTGCGCATATCCGCCGCGCTCGGCGCGAACGGGGCGTTATCGGCGGTGCTGCCGGGTGCGCTGTTGAACAAATACAACTTGCCCGCCGCTTTCTCGTTATCGATATCGATCAACGTGATGCGGCGGATCGTGCCGCCGCCCCCCGCGCTGTGAACATCGAATACGATCAGCCCGCCGATCACATCTCCCGCCGCGTAAGCGCCCGCCGTGATCACAGGTGTCACGTCCACCATTCGGGTTTTGTTGAAGATCGGCATGGTTACGCGCTCACCTCATGACCGTACACCCACCAAGGCAGGTCATAGCCGTACGAGTAGCGCGTATAGCCCCGGAAGTTGGTCTTGAGCGTGTATTCCGACGACGCATCGATCACGAACTCCGGTTTCACGCGCCAGTACCAGTTCAGGTACAACTTCGCCATGCGGCTGTCGAGCATGAACCAGTTGTTCGCATCGCTCAAGAAGCGGCTGACCAGCACGCGGTAACCCCGGTTGATATTCGCATCGTTCGACGGATCGCCGCTCTTGAGTGACGATTCGACGATCACACGCGCTTCTGCTTCCAGTTCAACCGGCACAAGCAGCGTATCCGGCATCACCGGCAGCGGATTTCCCCGGCTGTCCGTGAACTGCATCATCGCTTCTTTGGTGGCGATCACCGCGTCGTGATTGAGCGCGCTCGACCCCAGATTGCTCTGCGCCCCGCTCGATGACGGACTCAGCGGGTGATCGTCCGCGCACAGCGATTTCCCGTCCGCGCCCACATAACCCGCGCTGAACGCGTTGTTGAACACGCTCGCGGCGTGCTTTTCGATCGTGCGGTCGAACGCCAAGCCGAGCATCGCTGCGCGGCGGCGGATCACGTTGTATTCGTCGTCATCCAGCAGCGCGCGTTCGACCGACATCGCGACCGCATATTCCTTGTGCTGGTAGCTCGTCGTGAACAGCGCCTCAAAACTGTCATATTCCAGCGTGCCGCGATATTCCGGCACATCGCCGATCCCGCTGATCCCCAGATTGCGCTCGACAGCGCGCTTGCTCGTCTGCACATTGAATAGGGTGTTCAGCAGGCTCGACGGCGCATCGACCGCCACCTGTTCCATAAAGACCGCACGCAGCGCCGTCTCCAGCGTGCTCAGGTCGCCCAGTTGTTCCCGTGTGATCGGAGTTCCCATGGTGTTGTGTCTCCTTCTTGTGACTTCAGGGTATGGTGTGCGTTCTAGACACTGACAACCCCTCCCCGAATTCGGAGAGGGGAGCAAACCTTGTTACCCGTTCCTGATCGTGTGCGTTTGTGGGGCAGCGTAACCACGCTGTTCCCCCTCTCCCCGCTTGCGTGGGAGAGGGGGTCAGGGAGTGAGGGGCGAGCGGACTTAACTCCCGATTTCGATCAACGCGCACCGCGTGAACGTCACGTACACCTCGGCGCTCGCACGTCCGATCTTCACGATCAGAATCGATCCGTTCGTGGTGTCCGCCAGATCAACCTTCTGTTCGCTCGTGATGTCGTACTTGCGCGACCCCAACACGGCGCTCGATGCCGCCGCCGATGCGACCGCGCGCCACACCTGACCCGGCAGGATCGGGTACACGCGCACCAGCGTTGCCGCGTCCGCGCCCGCGCTGTCCTGAGCCATCACGCCGAGCGGAGTCGCCGCCGATCCGATCGATTTGATCACCTGCCCGCTCGACAGTTCCACCAGATCGCCCGTTTTGAGCGTCTGACTCGCCGCGACCGGAAAATCATGCACCGCCGGGACGCCATCGCCGCCCGCCAGCGTATATGCGTATTCAAAGCTGCCCATCGCGATTGTCTCCTTCTGTGTTTTTCTTTGCGCCTTTTTGCCCTCACCCCGGACGCTGCGCGTCATGCCCCTCTCTGCCATCGGTGACAGGGCGGGGGGTGAGGGCGCTTTTGCTTGCTCCCCTCTCCGAATTCGGGGAGGGGACGGGGGAGGGGTGATCTTTACCGCTTTTTCGCGCTGGCGTACTGCTCCGGCGTCACGCCGAGCTTCGCCGCCATTTCGCGCTCACCGGCGCTGATCCGCGCCCCGGCGGACTCGCCCCGCGCCCCCGCATCCAGCGACGGCACACGCGGCGCGCTCAAGATTGGCGCGTTCGTCTCCAGCCATGCCAGCGTCTTGAGCGGATCGTCATACGCCGGGACGAGGGTTCGCAGTGCATCCGGCAGCGCTGCCACCCGTTTCGCCACGCTCTCGCTGACGTACCCCTCCAGTTGATCGGCACGTTCGGCGCGGGGGATCAACCGCCCGCGTTCTTCCGCTGCTTGTGCCATCACCACCCGGTCGCTTTCGCGTTCCGCGTCGATTTGCGCCGCTTCGTCCCGCACGCGCTTGATTTCGGCGCGGCGGCTGGCGTTCTCGCGCCGCAAATCGCGGATCATCGACTGCGCCCACCCCGGCAGCGCCCGGACGTTTCCCGGCGCGCTCGTTCCGTCGTCAAGCGCCACCGGATCAGCGGCGGCTTCGTTTTCGACTGTCTGTTCGCTGTCGCTCATGCTCGTCTGCTCCTGTGTTTTGAACCACAAAATTCGCGCTGCCGCTTTGCATCGTTGCGCCTTTGTGTTGACGCCCTTTTCTTTTGTTGTTCTTCGTCGTGTTCTTTGTGTTCTTTGTGGTTCGTTAGTTGTTCTGTTCTTCTTCTCGCACATCGACCGGCATCCAGCGCACGCGAAAACGCGCCTTCGTCGGCAGTGATCCCACCCCATATGCCGCTTCGATCTGCGCGCCGACCTGCACCGCACGCGACCACGCCTCGCCCGCTTTCACTTGGAAGCGCCTCGCCTTGCCGATCAAGCCGATCTCACGCTGGCGGAGCGATTCGCCGCTCGCACCTTCCCATCCGAACTCCGGTGACGGCGTGCGCGTGATCTTGCCGATCTCCGCCGCGAGATACCGCGCCATATCGAGATACGGCATCAATTCGCCCTGCGGCATCGTGCCGATGTCGATCTTCTCGCTCGGCTGAAGCGGTCGATTCGGGCTGATCGCCAGCCACATGCCGGGGGCAATATCCGGCGGCGGCTGCCACCCAACCGCGTAGCGAATCTGGAACGCGGTCAGTTCCGCCGCCATGATCATGCTGTACAGCGTGCGGTTGAGTGCGTTCTGCACCGGAATCGCCGTTTCGATCTCGCTTGCGCCGTATGCCCCCCAGCGCCGCGAACGGTTGCGAAAGTGAATCACGGGCAAGCCAAGCGGCATCCCATCGCGCCCGATCAGCGGTGTCACCCCCGCTTGATCCGCCGTGTCATACAGCGCCAAATTTCCGCCGCCGCTCGACACATAGCGCTCAACCCGATCCGCGTAATACACGTTCACCCGCGTATCCCCGCCGATCCGCCACACCTTGATCGCCGCGCTCGGTTCGGCGTCCGTCGTCAGCGCATACACGGTCAGCATCCCGTTGATCCCGTCGAATGCGGGTTCGTGACACCATTTCACCGTGCCGCTTGTTGGATCGAAGTACGCCAGTAGGTAGGTGTCCCCATCCGTCAGCGCCGACTCATGCACATCGCCTTGCAGCGAATCGAAGCGGCTGTCCGCCAGTCGATCCGCCGCCCATGCTGCCGCCGCCGCATCGTCCGACATGATCTCCGCCACACGCAGCCGATCCGCCAGCGTTTGCACGACAATATCCATGTAGTTGAGCGCGAACTCGCGCAGCGGACTCCCCGACCGGATGCGGAGCAGACGCCGCATCCCGTCCGTCAGGTCTTGCGGGTGATCGCCTGCCGTGTAATCGCGGAACAGCGCGACTTTCTCCGCCCGTTCTTGCTGATCCGCCGCCCATGAGTCGATCACGGGGGGCGCAAGCTGCCCGCCTGCCCGCAGCGCATCGACCGCATGATTCAGGTTCATCGCCGCTCCTTTGTGAATTGATCCGACCACCTGTTCTATTCACAACAGAGTATATGCATATGTCAATCAACGATTTATAAACAAAACGGGGTGTTTTCGGTCAGGATCGGTTGGTGGCTATTAACGTTAAGCGAGAAAAACGTGAACACATGTTCTCGTTTGTTGTTGCTATTAATACATATACGGGTATAGAAACGCGCGGATCACCCCCCCGCTGGCGATTCTGCGACATTAACCAAAGTTTGGAGAGGGGTAGGAGGTGAGGAGCATTGTATGGACAGGGGACGCCCTGTCCCGTTTATGTTCGAGCGAGCCGGGGAATCAAATCTTGATGCGTATGCCCGGTCATTGACACAATCTGCCACCTCCCTATAATCAAGAGGGTATGTGTTTTCAACCGGAGTTATCGGCGTGATTCGTTTCGTTTGTGCGTGTTGTTGTCACAACAGTATCGACACCAATCGGGGAGTCGCGCCGCTTTAAGCTGCCTGTACGCCAAACTGTGTTTTTGCCCATCTGCCCCGACCTGTGTCGGGGCTTTTTATTTTCGCAGTGGATTGCTATAGAGGGGAAAAAGGATGATCACAGTCCCGGAGCGTCACCCGCTGGCAAGCGTGAAAGCATCCATTGAGCGGCTGCAAGCTGATGCGCGCCAATTGACCGCAGCCGAGCTTGACGAACGGCTGCGCGTGCTGCACCGCCATATCGCCAGTCTTGAAAGCCTAATCGAATCCGCCCCGCGTGACTCGCTGCATATGGATCACACGCGGCGGCAGGTTAAGCGCGGCGGTCGCGTGATCCAGCTTACCGCGTTGGAGTACCGCTTGTTGATCACGCTCGATGGCGAAGCGGGGCGCGGCGTCCCAGCGGATCGCTTGATTGAGTCGATTTGGGGGCGCGGCGGCGGTGACAAGATCATGCTGAAGCAGTTGGTTCACCGCTTGCGCCGTAAACTCGAAGCCGATGGCGATTCTCCGGTGATCGAGACGATCCCCGGCGTCGGTTACGCTTTGATCACGAGTCTGTTTTCTGATGCGCCGCTTCCGCAGCATCGACCAATCCGCTGATCTCGTCGGCGTGTTCGGCTTCATGGCTTGCAAACGCACTGATCAGCATTGAAAGCGGGGCTTTGCCACCCCAAGGCAGCGCCACGATCTCGTTCAAACGGTCTTCCGGCACTTTTTGGATCGCCGCCTTAAGTTGATCGCGCGTGATCTCGCATTCGCGGCGCACTTGCTCATAATCGAGCGTTTGCCGCGTCTCAACCGACTGCGCATTGTAATAATCTGCGCCGCGCAGCGCTGGCATATTACCTTCATCGTTGTTCAACAGCGCCTCTACCGAGGCGATACATGCTTCATCCCAACCGGAAAGATGCGCCAACACCTGCTTGATCGTCCATGTGGGGTAAATTTCCACATTCGGCTTGACACGGTTCAAAACGGCGCGCGTTTTTTCGCGTGCGTCATCGAGTTCTTTTAGGAGGTCTTGCTTTGCTGGTTGATCGCTCATTGAATTAAGCCCTTCGGTTCTGTTTCGTCTAGGGTGAGGGCATAGTCATCTTACGCTTTGCGCCGCGAAAGCTGATCCAAGCGCTTGGTCGTGGCGCGCAGCTTGAGCGCGGCAGCTTTGCCGAGCGCCAGCACGAGCGAAAACGCGATCTTCGGCTGCGCTTGTACCAGTTCATCAAACGCATCGAGCGTCAGCTTGCGGGCGGTCAGTTCGGTGTGCGCAAATGCCGACGCACTGCGCGGCAGACGATCCAGTAAGCTCAATTCCCCGATGAAATTACCGGCTTCAACCAGCGCCAGCGATTCCTCGGTGTCGCTGTCGTCATCGACCGGCTTATCCAGTTCCAGCCGCACCACACCCTGATCGATCAAGTAGCATCCATCGGTGTCATCGCCTTGACTAAACAGGCGCTCTCCGGCAGTGAAGTGCTTCACTTCCATGAAGTCCTGAAGGAGCGCGCTTTCCGTATCGCTCAAGAGATGCAGCGGCGCGGGCAGATCAAAGCTCGCCGTTTGGCGCTTCGCGTCGGCGCTGTCCGGCGTCGAATCCGGTCCGTCATCCAGCAGCGTCACGCGGATATCAAACGGCGCGACGACAATCCGATCCGAATCGCGCAGCGTGTGCGATTCATCGCGCAGCGTTTTCTCGTTTAGCCCCGTACCATTGTTGCTTTTTAAGTCGGTGAGCATCAGTTTGCCGTTGATCTTCTGGATCAAGGCATGTTGACGGCTCACGCGCAAGCTGTCCAAAACAATCGTATTATTCGGGGCGCGTCCGATCGTGATCGGGAGCGTGCCTTCGTAATCACGCTGGACATTTTCGTTGGGGTCATACCACATCAGCAGCAAGCGCACGATGAGTCATCCTTTTGCAGTACTGAGTCAATCAAAGTGCTGAGTCGTGAGGGCATGTTTGCAGAGTTGCCCCTCATCCCTCTCCTCAGACGCAGGCGGGGAGAGGGGCAAACCGTGTCATGAATCTCAGCGTGCAGCACTCGTCACTATCGCCTAGAACCACGTCACCGGAATATACACGCCCGCCGGGTTGCGGAGAATACCATTTTCAGCGGGCAGCCAGCCTTCGACCACACGACCTGTATCGCAGCGAACGCTCAATTCGTACCATGTCGAATCAGAGGTACGCCCCACAATTTCGTACTCAAGGTTGCCGGGGAACAGGCAGATATAGTTGTCATCGTAAGTCGGAGCACTGCGGATAAAGTTTTCCCAACCAACATACAGGCGTGGGAGCGTCAGCGTTCCTTGAGAGTCGAGGATCGGCAGTCCGCGCGCATCGCCGCGCAAGTACACGAACTCACCACGCACCCACCCGCGCATCCCGCCAACTTGCACATACCACCACACATCATTCGAAATGCCGTTCCAGCCAAGCGGAATCAGCGACGTGCCGCCGTCTACGATTGCCACCGGCGCATACTCCGGCGACGCACCCTGACGCATGTACAGGTTATCGGTATTCACGATCAAATACGCCCCATCGGTCAAATCGGCGGGGAGCACTTCGGGCGGCGTCAAGACTGGGCGCGGTGGAGCAGCATTGAGCGGAACGGGTGGTGAAACACGCCCATCCCCCGGTTCAAAAATTACGAATTCGGCGGTGGCGGCGGGCAGCGCTGCGGCAGCAAGCGCTAAAACGAGTCCGGCAAGAACCAAAACGCGGATGCGGCGGATCATACACGCACTCTCCTCTACTGAATAATGCCTGTTTTCACGTGTATTCATTGTGACCGAAAATGCCAATCTGCGCCATAATCCCCACCGCTTTCGACAGATGGCAGTAAAATAGAAATATGTCTCATCAACGAGCTTGACGAGGTTGCTTAACAGGATGGGCACGATGACGGCGTTCACACCGCTGATATACCTGCAAACCATGCACAAGCTCACCCATGCGCTTTTGCGGATTGAAAACTTGGATGACATGCTTCAGCGCATTGTGGATGAAGCGTCACAGCTCCTCCAAGCGCCATACAGTGAGATCATGCTGCTGGATTCGGAGGGCGCGCTGGTGGTGCGCGCTTGCACGAAGAATCAAACCCCCATCAAGCATGAGCGCATCGTCCGCCCAACGGCGCGGTTAGCATGGCTGGCGTTTGATACCGGAGAACCCGCTGTTCTGGAAGATTATGCGCGCTGGGAACACCGCCGCGCTGTTTATTCCGAAGATACACACGCGGTCATGGATATTCCGATCATGACCCCGAACGGCTGCATTGGGCTGCTCGGCTTGGGACGCACGCAGACGCATTCCCCGTTTTCGCTCATCGAAATCGAAGAAGGCAAACTGCTTGCCCAATTGGTGGCAATGGCGTTGGAAAAGGTGCATTGGCGCGAAACTGTCGCCACCGCACAGTATACAGACCGCCAAAGCAGCCTTCGGATGCGCGCCCTTACCGACATCATGCGCGAACTTGTTGCGGTAGTCGATGCCAACGGCATTATTGTTTACGCCAGCCCTTCGTATCAAGATGGATTGGGTTACTCGCCCAACGAACTGATAGGGCGGAACGCCTTCGACTTCATTTATCCAGAAGATGTCGATCATGTGCGTGATCTCTTCAAGCGTACGTTTAGCGACAACCCCAGCGGAAAAAGCCTTGTCGAGTTCCGGTGTATGCACGCCGGCGGCTACCCCATCTGGATCGAAAGCTCAGGCTCGCCGATCTTTGACGAAAACGGGGTCGCAACCAGCATCTTGACCGTCTTTCGGGATATCTCCGAACGCCGCCAAGTTGAGACACTGCGGCGCGACCGTGAACGGCTGCAAGCGGCGCTGCAAAAAGAGCAGGAATTAAGCAACCTGAAGGGCGCAATGATGGCGCGCATCGGGCATGAGTTCCGTACACCGCTTGCAACGATCCAAACCGGGTTTGAACTCCTCACGCGCTATCTGGAGCGCCTAACGCCGCAGCAGCGCGAGGAACGCTTCCACGCCATCAAGGCACAGATCACGCATTTAACGTCGATGCTTGACGGCATTCGCAGCGCGATCGGCACGGGTAAAGGGCTGACGGTCAGCACATTTAAGGATGTCAATGTCGAAGCCCTGTGTATCGACTTGATCCACGAGATAAACGAACTGCGCAACCTGCCGATCAGTTTTCACGCCGCCTCTGCCTCAATCACGATTTTGTGTGACGAAGAACTGCTGGCGACAGCGATCCGGCAGGTGCTTTTAAATGCGGTGCGCTACTCCGATCACGACCGACCGATCACGATGGACTTGATGCAAGCGCCGGATGGCGTCACGATCCGCGTGATCGACGCTGGAATCGGCATCCTAGCGGAAGACTTGCCCAGAGTCTTTGAGCCATTCTTCCGGGGCAGCAACATCGACGAGATCAACGGCTTGGGGATCGGCTTGACGCTGGCGCGTGCCGCCATGAACGCCCACAACGGCACGATCCACATCATCAGCGAGGTGGACAAGGGAACAATTGTCACCCTCCGCATTCCTGATGTGACGATGGGGCTGCGTGACGGCGCAGGGTAGATCAGCCGCCCGTCAGCGCGAGTTCCGCCATAAGCGGATAATGATCCGATCTGCCAGTTTCGCTGATCACCCGCGCGCTGATCGGTGTCCATTCGCGGCTGTAAAACACATAGTCGATACGGATCACAGGCGGCAGCCAGCGGAATAAGCTGTAGGGGTAGTCGTATCCGGTCAGGTTGGGGAACGTCAGCCCGAAGCCGATGCCGCTTTCGCGGAAGGCATCGCCGTAGCGGGCGGTGATGCGGGCGTAATCTCCGGTTTGATCAGTCGTATTGAAGTCACCAAGCAGGATCAGCGGGTTCGTCTCATCAGCGGCGGCATCCAGCACCCGCCCGATCTCCTGTGAGCGCCGCCGCGTATTGAAGTTCAGCCCCAACTGCGGCGGGACGGGATGCGCGTTCACGATCGTGATCTCCTGCCCGTTCACCCATTCGATCCGCGCCAACTGGCTGTGGAGCACAATCCCATCAAGCAGTCGATCTTCCATGATCGGGTAGCGGCTGAGAATGCCCGTCCCGACCGCGAAGCCGCCCGTCGGGTGCAGCGCTTGATACGGATACATATCCCGCAGCGCCTGAGCGAGTTCACTGCTGGCGGGTGAGAGAAATTCTTGCAGCGCAACCACATCAGGATTGACCGACCGGATGATCGCCTCAAAGATCGGCGTTGTATCGATGCGCGAGCCGAGATTAAACGTAAGCACGCGCAGACGCGGCGCGTCCTCCGGCACGTTCGCGGCGTTCGGCAAGAACAGCGGCGCATTCTGAATCAGAAACAATGCCAGCGCCGGAACAAGCGCCAGCGCTAATCGCCGCTGACCGAGCAGGAGCGCAAAGGCGATCAAGGGCACGACGGGGAACGCCAGCAGCGGCAGCAGACTGTTGACGAGTTCGACGATCATCCAGCCTTCCCCGACGATCAGCCGTGCCGCGAGATAGGCGATCATGGCGATGGCGTACAACCACCCCGGCACGCCAATCAAGGCGCGGAGGAGGCGCGTTACCCGTTCTCGAAGGGTCATGGATGATTTGCTCCCGTGTGCGTGATCCGAGGGTTATACAGCGCGGGCGGGGAAAGCTCCTCAGCCCTCAGCCGTGCCAGATCGATTTTATGTCGGTTTATGTCGGTCATGCGTGACGAATTACGTTACATTCAAACGGTTTTTATACGCTGCGGCAACATGGGGAGAGCAAGTAGGGACAGGGCATGCCCTGTCCTCTTGATACAAGGAACAACGGGAGGACGAGGCATGCCTCGTCCCTACAACGTCCATTTAACCCTTGGTGAACACTTTCAAATTTTGATGCGTTTGCGCTGACTCGCCCCATATACGCTCACGCGCTAAACTAACGGGCGCGCATAAAATTGCTGTTGCTCACGGACGCACCATGCCGAAATTGTTCATTTCCTACCGCCGCAAAAGCTGGGCATTCACCGACCGACTCGTGGATGAACTCGGCAAGCGTCTTGACGCGGAAATCTTCATCGACCGCGCCAGCGTCGATCAAGACGACTTCGAGCAGTCGATCCTGCATCATCTGACGACATCCGACGCGGTGCTGCTGATCGTCTCTGAGCACACCTTCGCGGACATCATCCACCGCGATCATGATTGGGTGCGGCGCGAAATCCGCGAGGCACTCACACGCGGGATTCCGCTGGTGATGGTGCGTGTGGAGGGATTACTCCCGCCCGCCGGACTGCCCGACGACATCAAAGATGTGACACACAAGCAGGGGATACCGTTTTACCCGGAGTATTTCACACCAGCCGTTGAAAGGTTGTGCGATTTCGTCGTCAAGATCGGCGTGGCGCTGCGAATCAGCGCCGCCCGTCCCGCGCCCACATCTTCCCCGGACGAGAAGAAGATCGCCGGACGCGACACATTTTACGAAGCACTCGATTTGATGGAACAAGGCGATTACAGCCGCGCGCGCTTCATGCTCGAATCGCTGCAAGCTTCTGGTTTCAAGTCAAAAGTAGTTGATGTCGAAGGACTGCTCAAGCGAGCAGTCGAAGGTGCAGAAGCGGCTGAAATGCGCCAGCGTGCCGCGCTCGAATATGAAGAGATCGCGGAACTGGCGAAGCGTAAGGTCACGGAAGCGGATGCGAAAGCGGCATTCGCGCAGTGGTGTATCGATTATCCGGCGCTGATTGGGGAGTTGGACACAACAGAGTTACACCAACGGTTTGGAATCAAGGCGCAACCCAACGTAAGGACTTCTACCGCACGTGGACTTGCCCACGCTGCGTTGATCCACGACATCATCGGCGACCCGTTTGAGTGGTGTAGAGTTCCCGCCGGAGAATTTCTGTATGGCGATGACAATCGCACGCTAACGCTGCCTACCTTTGCAGTCGCTAAGTACCCGATCACTTATAGCCAATATCAAGTGTTCGTCGAAGCGCATGATGGCTTGCGGGAAAACTACTGGTGGGATGGGCTGGCACACGATATGCGAAACGATCCCGGTGAACAGCGATTCAAGATCGCCGATCACCCACGCGAGAATGTCAGTTGGTATGAGGCGATTGCTTTCTGCCGCTGGCTGTCGTGGAAACTCGGCGGCGGCTTTGATGTGGAAAAGGTGGATCAGTGGGCGGTACGTTTGCCAACGGAGTATGAATGGGAGAAAGCGGCACGCGGGACGGATGGGCGTTTATATCCGTATGGCAGCAAGTTTGACTCTAGACGCGGGAACACACTCGAATCAGGCATTGAGTCGACAACACCTGTTACGCGCTACCCTAACGGCGCATCCCCCTACGGCGTGATGGATATGAGCGGCAATGTCTGGGACTGGTGCTTGACGAACTATGCGCACCCGAAGATCAATGCGAAAGGTGAAGACCTGCACACCCATATAAACCGGGTGGTGCGTGGCGGCGTGTGGGATCGTGACAAAGACTATGCCTCTGCTGTCAATCGTGAGGGGCGACCACCTGTAGGTCAGTATCCCACGCGGGGCTTTCGGCTGGTAACGACGCTGCTAAACGGCTGAGGCGCGGATTCTTTGCGCCGAAAGCTCCTCACCCCGGACGCTCCCTCAAAACAGACCCCTCCCCCGTCCCCTCCCCGAATTCGGAGAGGGGAGCAAGCCGCGTTACCCGTTCCTCAGTATGTGGGCTTATCGGGTGAAAATAATCTAACGATTCTCCCTCTCTGCCAGCGGGGAGCAAGAGCGAAGGTGAGAGTGCTCTTGTTTGCGCCCCTCTCCGAATTCGGGGAGGGGAGGCGAGCGCAGCGAGCGGGGGAGGGGTCGGGGGGTGAGGAGCAAAAACGGCGAAACTTAAACTCCCGTCTCCACCCGGCTGATCCGCTTGAGCTTGCGTAACTCCGGCGCGAGTACCGCCGTCGCCCCCACCACGATCAGCGTGCCGACGCCGCCGAACACGACCGCGCCGACCGTACCGAGCAGCGCCGCCGCGACTCCGCTTTCAAAGCCGCCTAATTCGTTGGATGCGCCGATGAAGATCGACTGCACGGCGGAAATACGCCCGCGCATCTCGTCCGGCGTAAACACCAGTTCAATCGTGTGGCGGATCACCACGCTGATATTATCGAGCGCGCCGAGCGTGAACATCATCGCCAGCGAGAGCCAGAAACTCGTGGACAGTCCAAAAATGATCGTCGCCGCGCCGAAGCCCGCCACCGCGATCAAGAGGGTGCGTCCGGTATTCTGGAACGGCGGACGGTTGGCAATGGTCATCGCCATGATCAGCGCCCCAATCGAAGGCGCGGCGCGCAGCCAACCCAACCCCTCCGCGCCGACATGCAAAATATCTTTGGCGAAGATCGGCAGCAGATACACCGCCCCGCCGAGCAGCACCGCGAACATGTCCAACGTGATCGACGGCAGAATCAGCTTGTTATGGCGCAAAAAGCGCAGTCCGGCGCGCACCGATTCGAGCGGCGGTTCGTGCTCGATTACGGTTTGCGGGCGCGGGCGAATGATCAACAGCGCGCCGACCAACGCCAGCCCCGCGAAAGCATTCACGACATACACACTCGCCGCCCCGCCCGTAAGTCCGATCAACAAGCCGCCAACGGCGGGACCCGTGATCGCGGAAAGCTGCCACACCCCGGTTGACCACGTTGCCGCGTTTTGATACATCGTTTCGGGGACAAGCAGCGGCGTGAGCGTACCTTCCGCCGGGTTATTAAACGCCCGCGCCGATCCGATCACCGCCAGCGTAACGAACGTGAACACCAGCGGCGCACCCGTCACCGAAAGGATCGTCAAGACGACCGCACACGCGATCAAGACCAACTGCGAGATCAAGGTGATCCACTTGCGGTTGTAGCGATCGACCGCCACACCCGCCGGAAGCGAAAACAGAAAGATCGGGATCACCTGTACCAGCCCGATCACGCCGAGCAGGAATGGATCGCCCGTTTTGTCGTAAATCTCCCATCCCACCGCGACCGACACCATCTGCTCGCCGATCTGCGCGATCAAGCGACCGATCAACAGCAGCCGAAAATGCGGCACACGCATCGCCGCAACCGCATCCTGTGAAGCCATGCAAAACTCCGAACTGCGGATTCACCACAAAGAACACGAAGAGCACAAAGGAGAGAAGAACAAGGTTGAGTGAATCACGGATTTATCTAGCTGTCCTCACCCCCCGACCCCCTCTCCATCGCACGCGATAGAGAGGGGGAGAATAAGCACCTTCGCGATTCATTGAGAAGCCCTTTGAATATTTGCTTTATGACCCCTCACCCTGCTTGCTGCGCAAGCGTCCCTCTCCCACGCAGGCGGGGAGAGGGACAAAAACAGGCTCGCGGTTCCCCTCGTTTACGTGGGAGAGGGGGTCAGGGGATTTTTCAAACGACTTCTAAGGTTTCTTCTTTGTGGTTCAATCGCTTTTCTATAGACTGCGGCGCAGCGCGAACAGCGAATTTCCGCTCACCGCGTACAAGATTCCCCGGTTCACATCGACCGCCACGTCCGCGACGCTGGCGAACAGCGCCTCGTCAAAGGCGCGGTAGCTTTGCATAAACGTCCCGCTGAACGTCGTCTCGTAGATCGTCCGATCATTCCGGCTGACGAAATACAAGCTCTGCGCGATCGGGTTAGAACTCAGGAACAGGTTGTTGACGCTCGTCATGCTCGCACCTTCGCGGAACGTAAACGCGAAATCCTCTTGTTCGCCGCTGCGGAATTTGAGCATCCGCCCATCGCCGAGCAGGATGAACACCACGCCTTCGCTGTCGATGTCAAAATCAACGGCGGTGCGAATATCCGGGCGACCTGTGCCGGTAAAATACTCGGTTGGCGTGTTGCTGAACGCCGATCCGACGGAACGATAGCGCCAAATCTGATTCGCCGCCGCGTCCAAGACATACAATCCGCCGCCCCAAAAAACCATCTTCAGCGGCTGATTCCATGTTTCGGTCGCGGGGAGCTGCTGCGCGCTGCAATCTTGCAAAAAGCGTGGGGAACAGTCCACCAGCACGCCGGATCGATCCAGCATGGCAAGCGCGTTGGATTGGCTCAAGCCTTCGCCGCGCTCCGCCCACGCAATATCGACAATATCGCCGACGGTGAACTGAAGCACGCTGGCATTGCGGCGCATCGCCGGGATCGCATCTTGGCGGCGGGCAAGGCTCAACCCATCCGAGCCGAGCGTCACACGGTACACCTGATCATTGCCGTCATCCAGCACGTATAGGTCTTCGCCTTGCAGCACCACCCGCGAGAGCGTCGCATTCAAGAACGTGTCGAGCAGCACAAGTTCGCGGCGCTCGATGCTCAACAGCGCATCGATCACGCTGCGCGCTTCGGTGATCACCGCGATCATCGTCGGGTCATTTTCGCGCAGGGTCAGGCATTCTTCGCTTTTGATGATGACGGCGTTCCATGCGTTGATCGTCGCGTTCACTTCGCTTGAGGCGATCCCGCGTGCGATTTCGGCGGTGCCGTTCGCTTCGGTGATGCAGCGGTCATACGCGCTTTCGCCCGTCCCCGTCACCCACAGCACCACGACAATCGCCACCACCACGATCGGGATCAAGATCGCTAACCCGGTCGCGGCAGGTGTGGCGAGCCACCCTTTCGAACCCTCTTTCGGCTTCGGCACGAAAATATCAAAGATGCGGCTGGAGACTTGGAGCGTCCCCGCTGCGCCGAGCGCTGCACCACCCATCGCCCGATCCATCGTCTCTTTCCGTTTAGCGGATCGGCGCGGTTCGTTTGCTTTATTCGTCGTCGCGGGCGCGGGGGTTTCCGGCGCGGGTAGCGGCGGTTCAGGCGGCGGCGTATGCGCGGCGGCAAGTTCCGCCGTCGATACGACTTCGCGCGCGGGGAGCGCAACAGGCTGTGCCGCTGGGACGAACTCAAGGATCATCGCTTGCAGCGTCTGTGGTTTTTGACCACCGATCTTTTCCTTGATCGATGTCAGCACCGCCGTGATGTCCTCGCCGCCCATCGACTCCCCAACCGAGTCGCTGGTGAGGTCTGCCAGCGCCGGATCAGCGACGATCAGCCGCATGCCCGCTTTAATGTCGAACTTCTTGATCTGCGTATCCGGGTCAACATGCACGCCGAGCGGCGGACCGATCAGTGCTTCGTCGTCTTCAAACGAGGCGGGAAACGGAATCGTCTCCGTGCCAGAGCGGAGTGCCGCGACTGCCGCGCCCACGCGCCCGACATAAAGTTCTGTACCGCGCATCACCCCGCAGACCAAACTCGCCTCAAAGCGGCGCTGATTGCTGCGCGCCGATTCTGCGTTGTGCATGTAGAGATTTTCGTTTAAGAACTTGAACACGCTCCCCAGCCCGCTCGTGATGCTCCCGGTGCTGCCGAAGTATGTTTCGCACGCCATCCCTGCCATGCGTTCGAAGAACTCCGGCTTTGGGAGCGTCTCGCCGCCGGGTAATACCAGCGCGAAGAACGTATCCGCTTCGCGTCCGCGCGCGGTTTTCTTCGGCGTCACTTCGACGAGTGCGCCGGGCGGCGGGATGCTGATGGCGCGTCCGTTGACGAGGTGCAAATGCCCGACGAGGGCTTCGTATTCAAATGCCATCGATTGCGGAACTCCTGCATGCGATCTTGCTTGTCTTTAATTGTAACGAAAAGCTCACGATCAGCAGGAGGGGGAAGTCGTTAACCCACCGCTGACCGCACCAAATCGCGGAGCTGTTGAGGGAGAACTGGCTTTAAGAGGAATAGATCATGCGGGCGCAGTTCAAGTCCATACTGGTTTTGTGCGCTGATGACGATCACCCATGTTTCGGTGAAGCGCCTATCCGCATACAGCATATCCAATATTTCAGTACCGGGGCGATTAGGCAGAAGCAGATCGAGCAGGATCAGCGTAGGGGTGTTTTGCGAAAGCAAAACGATGGCTTCATCACCGTCGGCGGCTTCCATCGTCTCAAAACCGAGCGCCGCAAGCACGCGTGCGTAAACGAAGCGGGTAGGCGCGTCGTCATCGACAATTAGTGCAAGCTGAGGCATACAGGTCTGCGTTCTGAGGTTGAAGTATCCACGATTAGTTGGTGAATAGGTTCACAATAGAGATACGTTTCACCGCCTACAGCATATATGAATATTGCGATTACGCCAATAGGACAACGGTTCACATTCATAAACATTCGTGAAGTGCGGCGCAAGGACGCGGCATATGCCGCGTCCCTACAACCACAGGGGATCGCTCAAGTATTTCGAAGCACTGTCCGGGAACAGCGTCACGATCAACCCCGGTTCGCCGCGCAGCGCCAGCGATTCCGCCAGCGTTAGCGCGCCCACCATCGCCGCCCCTGCGCTGATCCCCACCAGATAGCCTTCTTCGCGCGCGATCCGGCGTACCATCGCGTGCGTTGATTCTGTGCTGACCGCAATCTGCATGTCTGGGAAGAACTCGTCATAAATCCCCGGCTTGATCGCCGTTCGCATATGCTTGAGTCCTTCCAATCCATGAAACGGCGAATCGGGCTGCAATGCGGCGATCTGCACGTTCGGATTATAGTCTTTCAGGCGGCGTCCCGTGCCCATCAGCGTGCCGGATGTGCCTAGCCCAGCGGTGAAATGCGTCACTGCGCCGCCCGTCTGCTCCCAGATTTCGACCCCCGTTGTTTTGTAATGCGCCTGCCAATTGGCGGGATTGTTGTATTGATCGGCGTAAAAGATTGCGTTCGGGTGAGCGGCAACCTCATCCCGCACCGCGCGGATCGCCCCATCGCTCCCCTCCAGCGGATCCGTCAGCACGAGTTCCGCGCCGTACGCGCGCAAGATGGCGATCCGCTCCGGGCTGACGTTGGCGGGCAGATACAATTTGATGCGGTAGCCGCGTGCCGCGCCGAGCATCGCATACGCGATTCCCGTGTTGCCGCTGGTGCTGTCGATCAACGTCATGCCGGGGCGCAGTCTACCGTCGCGCTCCGCCTGACGAATGATATTCGCCGCCGCCCGGTCTTTGACGCTCCCGCCGGGGTTCATCCATTCTGCTTTGGCGAAAATCTGGATATTCTGCGGCAGATGCGCGGTGATCCGCTGAAAGCCGAGCAGCGGTGTGTTTCCGATCAGCGTATCAATATCGCTGACATCGCGGTACATGATCTTTGGTGTTTGATATAGGAGTGTCATTCCTGTCCTCTGATTTCAACAAAAAACGCCGATCCGCAAACAAAAAGCGTGAAGCGCAAGGGGAGAATTCCCTTTTGGGCGCTTCACGCTCCGGTTGACGGTCGGCGTTTCGGCTTAAACGTGAACGGGTAAATTTAGCCCGTTACGAAAAATTCCGTTTGGCTCGCTGTCCCCTCGGTGAATGCCCGGTTCGGACAGCAACAACACACCTGATAGTACATGATCAATCCTTCAAAGCGGACTGGTATCCGGTTTCAATGTACAGGAAAGCGCGGGTTGTGTCAACAAGAATCCGCTGTATCTGATTTACCCATCCGCCAGAATTTTATCGACCGCCGCCGCGAGTTCGCGCAGATTCGTCACCCGGTACACGCCGTGTGATGCCGGGGCGTAGAGGTGCATATCACTGTCCCCCGTTCCCCATTGGCTCGGATGTTCCGGGTTGAACCATAACAAACGGCGGCTCTTACGCATCACTTCCTGCATGATGTCGATGCGCGGATCGTTATGGTTATTCCGCCCATCCCCCAACACGATCACCGTCGTTTTGCTGGTCAGCACGCCCATAAAATCGCGCTTGAACGTCGCCATACTCCCGCCTAAATCCGTGTTGTAGTAACCGGGGCGGTTTTCGCTCAATACCTTTTCGACCGCTTGCATCGGCTGATGTTCTTTGAACACCATGCTGATGTCCACCATATCGCTGATGAACACATAGCTGTTCGTGCGCGCCACTTGATCTTGGAGTTCGTAGATCAGTGTGAGCAGAAATTCGGCGCAGTAGCGCATCGACGTGCTGATGTCGCAGATCAGCACCAGCGACGGCTTGACATGTTTTTCGCGGTATTGGAGTTCGATTGGAACACCGCCGTAGCGCATGTTGGCGCGGATCGTCTTGCGCGGGTCAAGTGTGCCCGTTTTCGCGCGTTTTTGACGCAGTGCGGCGCGGCTACGAAGCTTTGACGCCAAGCGCCGGATTTCGTCGCGGATTGCATCCACTTCGCTGTCGCTCAAGCGCGTGAACGGAACATCGAGCAGGTCTTCTTTCGGCTTCGGCTCCTGAGTCGCCATCTGCTCCGCCATCGACGCGCCTACATATTGGCTCACCTGCTCGCTGAGTCCGGCGGCGTTCTGCTCCAACATCTCGCGGAGTTCCTGCTGCGCCTCTTGACTCATGCCCATTTGCTCAAGCTGCGCCATCAGTTGATCGATCATTTGCTGAAGCTGCTGCAAATCCATTTGACGCTGCATGCGCCGCTCAAACCAAGGGCGCTGATACATCCCGCTCGCCTGCTCCAGCCCTGCCTGCTGCCCCTGTTGATCGAGTTGATCTTTGCTGAACGCCTGCCCCTGAATCAACTGGCGCAGAAGATCTTTCAACGCGCCCAAGCTGCCGATCAATGATTGGAGCGCCTGCTGAAGCATCTGCTTGTCTTCAGGCGAAAGCTGATTCGGGATGTTCTGCATCGGCGGCACTTGCGAACCGAAGAAGAGCGGGAAGAATTCCTCGAACGTGCCTTGATCCTTCGCCTCTTTGACCAGCGTCGTTTTCATGGCGGCGCGGAAGCTCTCGCGGTCGCTCACGCCTAGTTCGTCCACGCCTCGCATCGCGTCCATGCTTTCCGCAAGGGAAATGCGTATACCTGCCGCGCGCAGCGCCCGGATGAAATCGATCATACGCTTGTCCATACAGGGGACTTTCCACTAAGCCGCCGTCTGACCCGATTATACGGATGTTCGCGGAAATGCGTCAACCAGCCGAAAAGGGGAGGAAAAGCTCCTCACCCCGTCGCACCTTCGGTGCGCCACCCCTCTCCATCGCAAGCGATAGAGAGGGGAAACAAACACGCCGCTTTTCTCCCCCCTCTCTAAACAAAGTTTGGAGAGGGGGTCGGGGGTGAGGAGCAGTAGGCAGAAAATCTACTGTCGCCCCCTCAGCTGAACAAAGTTTGGAAAAGAGGGAGGAAAAATCTTAACTTGGTGCTTATGCGGATATACCCCGCCACCCCTGTTCCCCTGTAACATCAAGCGGTGAGGTGACATATGAATGAATTTCTGCTCGTGTTGGGAATGGCAATGGTGACGTTCGCCGTGCGCTACCCCGTGCTGGCGTTGGTGGGAAAACTGAAACTGCCGCCGGGGGTGTTTCGCGCGCTCAAGTATGTGCCGGGGGCGGTGCTGGCGGCGATCATCGTGCCGGGGGTGCTGATGCCCGAAGGCACAATCGACATCAGCCCGACGAATACCTATCTGGTCGCCGGAATCGCTGCCGGGCTGGTGGCATGGCGGACGAAAAATGTCCTGCTCACGATTCTGATCGGCATGGCGTTATTTTTGATCCTTCGTTTCGTGATTATCGGCATGTAGCCAATGCATCGATTCTCCGCATAATCAATGCGTATATACACGAGAGGGGAATCCTATGCACGCATTTGAGATGACCGAGCTTGCGATCCAACGGGCGCAGCAGGGCAAGGCATATCTGGAGTTTCTGCGCGTCCCATCGATGAGTCTGGGTGTGTATCATCTGCCCGTTGGCGCGCACGATCAACAGCTTCCGCACAGCGAAGACGAGGTGTATTACATCGTCAGCGGGAAAGCGAAAATTACGGTGAGCGGCGAAGTCCGCTCGGTGCAAGAAGGCAGCATCGTCTATGTCGCCGCATACGACGAACACCGCTTCCACGACATTAAGGAAGACTTGACGATCATTGTGTTTTTCTCCCCCGCAGAACACGCTAATCAAGCAAGCGATTAACCTTGTGCTGCCCGGACTGCGGACGCTTAAATCCGCACTCCGGGCGCTTTCGAGCGAGACTCTATCCGAATTCCAACCTAGAATTCACAACTATTCATAAAGACAAATGGAATCTTCGCGTAATGATATGGCATGATCTTAAGCATTATGACACATCATCGCCGAGGTTTTCGCATGACTACCCTGCATCCTCTCTTCCGCAGGTTTCCCATCAAAGAAGAACGCACTTTATCCAATGGCAGCCGTATAACCCTTCCTTATCACATCTACAATGGCGAGATGCTGATGATCGGCGGCACAATCGACTATGACGCCGCCTGTGATCTGTTGATAAATGAAACCGTCGAACCGATGCGCACGGCATCCGGGCGGTCGCCGCTTGCCATATGGGTCTGCAATTTCACCGAATCGAATGTGGGTGCGCATCAAGAACTTCAGTTTTCCTTGTTCACCTCCAAAAAAGCCGAACCGCTCACCGAACACCCGTATGCCTTAATCGCACGGATGGCGCTCGATGGCAGTTTGCGCATGATCTGTCACGGCTTATGGAATTCAACCCCGCTCGTCGTCCAATGCAACCGTGAGGTGTTCGGCTTAAATGCGCGCTTAAGTACCGGGGTCATTCATCGCGTTGATTCGCATTGGGTGTTCAGTATGGAAGACGAGGATCAAAATTCGCTGATCAGCGGCAGGTTGGCAGAGCAAAAAGGCTTGATGCCCAGCGCATTGATCGACATGCTCAGTATCGTCGGCTGGCGGAACGCGCTCATGATTGCGCGCCAACCTTGGTTAGAAATGCGCGTGGTCAATCCGATTGGGATTTGGAATGTCAACAAGACTGCGCTCACGGGGGCAGTCGGCGGTCAGCGCAGTTACCGCACCTTTGATCCTGTGGGCGACACGCTGACCATTCATGCGCCCGGCTATGCAAACGTGGGCTTTAAGCCGGACTACATCTACGAGATGCGCGGGGCAAAATTCGCGTACAACGAGCCGGAATAGCCACCAATGTTTTTGTCCTTCTCTGTTGACAGAGAGGGACAAAAACACACGTTTCACACGATGGCTTAATGAGGAATGTCATCATCAGCGCCAGCCGCATGAGGGAGATAATTTCAAGAGGATACCTGCAAGACTGCACTCTCACTGTGAAGGCGAACCACACCCATCATGAACGGCTTGATCCGTACTGCACGCCAGCGCCCCGTTCTCAGTTATGTCGTGCTGACACTCCTTTGGTCATTCTTCTTCTGGGGCTTGATCTTGACGATTACGCCTGCCGGAACTCTCCTCGAACAGCCGATGAAACCCGCCGCTTTCGGGTTTATGATGCTCGGCTTAATCGGTCCGACGTTTGCTTCGCTCATCTGCACACGACTGATCTACGGAAAAGGCAGCATTCGCGCGCTGTACAGCCGACTCGGGTTGTGGCGGATGGGCGTGTGGGGCTTGATGATCGTGATCCCCCTGCTGATCAATCTCGTGCAGCTTGCCGCCTACGGGATGCTCGGTGGGAACACGGCGATCAACTTTGGCGAACGTCTGCCGATGGGCTTGATGTTCGGCGTATTCGCGGGCTTGCTAGAGGAATTCGGCTGGCGCGGATTTATGCAGCCGCATCTGCAAAAGCACTTCTCGCCGTTCGTCTCCGCGCTGATCGTCGGCTTGGTTTGGGGCGGTGTATGGCACGGCTTGGCGGACTACATTGGTATCGCTCAGGAAGGCGTGACTAAACTGGCGCTGATCCTGCTGCTCGGTCCCGCACTTTTGACCGCCTATGCGGTGATGCTGGCGGCACTGTACAACAAAACACGCGGCAGTATGCTCGCGTGCGTAGGATTCCATTTCTTCATTTCGTTCAGCGGCTTGGTGTTTGAAATCCCGTTCGCCAACGACGGTGAGCGCGTCACATGGGCGCTGATCAGTGTCGGCTTGGCGTGGGCAGTCGCGCTCGTGATCGCGTTCGCGGCGGGCATGTTCGCCAAAGCACCTGATCTACTGCCGCAGCCGCAGGGTGCGTAAAAATCTAAAGCGTTAATGCAAAGACGCAAAGGCGCTAAGAAATGCAAGCACCTCTTTGCGTCTTTGCGTTGATGTTCTTTACGCCTGTGCGACGGGCTGCATATCGTCGAGCGGTTGCAGCGCTTCGCGGTCATCCACCCACTTGATCGTCATCAGCGCGGCGGCGCACCCTTGACCGGAGGCGGTGATCGCCTGACGGAAGGTTTGATCGTGGATTTCGCCGCCCGCGAACACACCCTCGACGCTGGTGCTGTGATCGGAATTCACGCTCAAATAGCCCTGATCGTCCAGCGCAAGCTGACCGCCGAAGATCGCGCTGTTCGGGTCATAACCGATGAAGATGAACACGCCGTCAACCTGCATGTGAGTCTTAGCATCGGTCTTGACGTTACGCAGCGTGACGCCCGTCGTCAGTCCGTTTTCGCCCTTCACCTCATCAACCACTGTATCGAAGATGAAGCGGACTTTCGGGTTTGCTTTGGCTTTGGTCTGCAAAGCGATACTGGCGCGCAGTTCGTCGCGGCGGTGAATAACCGTCACCGTGTTGGCGAACTTGGTCAAGAAGATTGCTTCTTGCAGCGCACTGTCGCCGCCGCCCACTACGATCACTTCTTTGTTGCGGTAGAACGCGCCGTCACAGGTCGCGCAGTAGCTCACGCCGCGCCCGGTGTATTCGATTTCGCCGGGGATGTTCAGGTGACGCGGGCTTGCGCCGATCGTGACGATCACCGCATCAGCCGAGATTTCTTCGCTGTGCGTCTTGATCAAGAACGGCGATCCCTTTGAAAAATCAATCGCGGTTACGCTGTCCCACAAGAACTCCGCCCCGAACTTTTCCGCCTGTGCTTTCATGCGTTCGGTCAGTTCAGGTCCGGTGATCCCATCGGGGAAGGCGGGGAAATTGTCAACGTCATGCGTGGTGGCGATCTGTCCACCGAACTGCGGTCCCGTGATCACAGCCGTGCTGAGTTCAGCGCGCGCGGTATAAATCGCGGCGGTCAGTCCGGCGGGACCTGATCCGATAATGGCGACACGTACTTTCTTCATCTAGGAGCGTCCCTCTTGCTATGGCGTATAACGTAACGATGGCGGCATGGGAAATTGACTGCTGCGTGAACAGGAATGCACAAATTTGAAATCTTCAGGACAGGGCATATTCTGCCCCTACTCAGCACTGTCTTTGAGCAGTCCTGCTTGTTCTGCGCACATGATCGCAATCAGCGCATCCCATTCCTCTTTGCAGTCGCGGCAGCAGTTCAGATGCGCTTCAACCTCTGGGATCAGCGTGCAAATATCCGCACCGCTGCTCACCAATTCTGCCAAGCGGCAGAGGTGCGCATCGCAGCTTTCACAATCGATTACGCCGTCGGCGTGTGTATCGAAGATCGTTTTGATCAGCGCTTCGACGTGGTGACTCTGTTCGTCCGTCATTGCTGCTTCATCCCTACTGCCTCATCTCTATTGATCTGGATGAGCGCGAATCGTGCAATCTTACGCTATTCGCCAAACAAGTTGAGCATGTATTCCATTGATAAACCCTGCTGCTGAAAATGCGTGCGCAGTTTGCGGCGCGCATCGTGGATCAGCTTATACAAGGCGTTGCGATTCGTCCCCATTTGATCCGCGACGATCTCCAGCGGCACGTTATTGACGGCGTGCGCCACCAATGCTTGAAACTGGCGTTCGGTCAGCACATCACGGAGCGCGTCTTGAATGCGGTTGAAGACTTCGGCACGTTCAGCCGAACGTTCGGGGGAAGGCGGTTTGTCGCTGGTGATCGGGTTGGCGGTTGCGCTGACCATATCGCCATCGGCGGTCAGGACATCGAGGCTGAAATCTTTGTAGCGCGCGCGGCGTAAATCGCTGATCGCCACCCGCACGGCGATTCGGGTCGCCCAAGTGGTGAATTGACTGTCACCGCGAAACGTATCGAGATTGGCGATCACGCGCAGGGTCGCATCTTGCGCAAGGTCTTGCGCCATCTGTGTCAGTTCATGATGGGAAAAGTGCTGAAGGTCGCTGCGTTCGCGGCTGAGGTAATAGAATATCCCGCGCTGAAGCCGTTCCTTCAAGTCTGCGATTGCTTGTGTCTGCGCTTCGTCGCCGCCGCGCAAATCCGCAAGCCACTGCTCATTGGATCGTTCTGTCCGCTCCACCGTACACGCCCATTGTGTCAGCTATTCCGGTGGAGCGATTGTACCCCAAGATCGTCTAAATCACTTGAGCACGATGCTTCGGCGGGTAAACTCCACCAACAGCACCAGCGTCCCCAAGCGGAGTTCATCCCCGTTGCGGATGATCCGTTCTTGCTGCGGGATCAACTGCTGCCCGTTGAGGAATGTGCCGTTCGCGCTGCCGAGATCGCATACGTGCAGCGTATTCGCCTCACGGCGGATCAGCTTGGCATGACGGCGGCTGACACCCTTATCCAATGCGTTGTACGGCGACAAATCGACAAATGAGCTTTCCGGCTTATCCGGGTCGGCGCGTCCGATCACGACTTCGCTGAGGGTATCGGCGGCAATCGTGAAGGCTTTGTCTGTGCCGCGCACGCGCAGATGCAGCATCATCTTGGTATTGAAGAACGAGGTTCCAAACCGAGGGGTAGAGGTTTCATCATCCCCTACTGCGATAACACGAGTACGACTCCAGTTGTCCGAAAGCAGATTTCCGCAGATCGGGCAAATCTTGGAATTCTCGTCAATCATGTGATCCCCAAAGGGACATTTCACTTTTTGCATGGGATGACTCCAAAATAAGCCGAAGGAATGATGTGTAATGGCGAAATGAAAAAGATAAACCCATTGTAACAGTTCATCCCATTTTGCGCTGATCTCTCAGTTGAATTTACTATGAAAATGGTCTGAAGAAACCTTCATAGGTGTAAACGGCTGTAAAGATCCGTCGAAAGTACTGTATCACGCGGGCAAGATGAACAGCCGGTGAGCTTCCTCACTCCCCCTTCGTCTAGGTTGTATCGCACGGAAATGGATGTGGTATAATCGTCAACACTCTCCCGTAAGAGATGAAGGAAGCACGAGTGTGAGCAATAAACCACCGGAGCAGCAGCCCCCGACCCCTCCCCCTTCCCCCTTTGGGAATCGAAATACACAGCGTCTCTGGTTGATCGCTGCGGCGATCATCGTGATCCTGTTCGTCATTATCTTCTCACAGCCGAGCAGCATCCCGCGTGGCACAGCGATCACGCTCGATGATCTGGCAGCGTACATTCGTGAAGGCGATGTCGAGCAGGTGTTGGTGCGCGGTGGTACGGATGTGTTCGTTACCCTGCGCAACGGCGGGCAGGCATATGCCTATAAAGAGCCGCAGAGCAATATTTTCCTGATCATGGAAAGCTACGGCGTCACAGCCGAGCAGTGGCAGCCCGTCGAATACAGCGAACGGGCGGGCGATACTACAACCGGGATTATATTCCAGTTGTTCATCGCCGTGATCCCGACGCTGTTGATTGTGTGGCTGTTGTGGCGCATGATGCGCAGCGTCCGCAGCGGGCAAGATCAAGCGATCAGCTTTGGGCGCAGCCGTGCGCGCGTCGTCCGTGATATGGAACGCCCGCAAGTGACGTTCGCGGATGTGGCAGGCGCGGAAGAAGCCAAGCAGGAACTCGCGGAAGTCGTGGAGTTTCTCAAAGAGCCGGAAAAGTTCATTCGCCTTGGCGCGCGCATTCCCAAAGGCGTCTTGATGGTTGGTCCGCCCGGAACGGGTAAAACGTTGATGGCGCGCGCGGTCGCGGGCGAAGCAGGCGTACCGTTCTTCAGCATCAGCGGGTCAGAATTTGTAGAAATGTTCGTCGGCGTCGGCGCGAGCCGTGTCCGTGACTTGTTCGAGCGCGCCAAAGCCGAAGCCCCGGCGATTGTGTTTGTGGACGAAATCGACGCTGTAGGGCGGCATCGCGGCGCAGGCTTGGGCGGTGGTCACGACGAGCGTGAACAGACACTCAACCAGATTCTGGTTGAGATGGACGGTTTTGAAACCGGCACGAACGTGATCATCATCGCGGCGACCAACCGCCCGGACATCCTTGATCCGGCGCTGCTGCGTCCCGGTCGCTTTGACCGCAAAGTGGTGATGGATAATCCAGATCTGCGCGGTCGTCATGAAATTCTCAAAGTTCATGCGCGCGGCAAACCGCTTGCCGCCGATGTGGAACTGGAGATCATCGCCAAGATCACCCCCGGTTTCAGCGGCGCTGACCTTGAGAACCTGATCAACGAATCGGCGATCCTTGCGGCGCGGCGCAACAAGAAATCGATCTCCATGAATGATCTTCAGGAGAGCATGGAGCGCGTGATCATGGGACCAGAGCGCAAGACGCGCATCCTGTCGCCCAAAGAGAAGAAGATCACCGCGTATCACGAAGGTGGACATGCCCTGCTGCGTCACCTGTTGGAGTACGCCGTCCCCGCGCACAAGATCACGATCATTCCGCGTGGGCGTGCGCTCGGCTACGTGATGGGCTTGCCGGAAGAAGATCGCTTCCTACGGGCGCGCGAAGAATTTGAAGATGAAATCTGCGTCGGCATGGGTGGACGCGCCGCCGAAGAGATCGTGTTCAATCACTTCACGACAGGCGCATCGAATGACCTGCAAAACTGCACGGCGATGTCACGCAACATGGTGACTCAGTACGGCATGAGCGAGGCGCTTGGTCCGCGCACGTTTGGCGGCGGCACGGGATCGCTGTTCTTGGGGCGCGACTTATACGAACAGCGCGACTACAGCGAACAAGCCGCTGAAGAAATCGATCACGAAGTTAAGCGCATCGTGCAGACGCAGTACACCCGCGCCAAGAATTTGATCCTTGAGCACCGTGATAAGCTGGAACGGATCGCCCAAGTTTTGATGGAACAAGAGACGATTGATCGTCCGATGTTCGAAGAAATTATGGGATCAGCGGCGGCATCGGTGGTTGCGGCGCAAAATCAACAGAACGACGTGGCGTAACGTCACACCGCAGCACAATAAAACAAACGAAAGCGCCTCACACCTCTGCCCCCCTCTAACCGACGGTTGGAGAGGGACAAGGGTGAGGCGCTTTTGTTATTGAGCCTGCCCCCAGATCACTTCAACCGTTGTTCCCGTCCCCGGTTGACTGCTTATGGTGAGCGCCGCGCCGATGGACTGGGCGCGTTCGCGCATCGTCCCCATACCCATGCCATTGCGCCCGTTGGACGGGTCAAAGCCTTTGCCATTATCGCGCACGGTCAAGTGCATGGCGGTTTCGGTGCAGGTGTAGGCGACAATGACCTGACTCGCGTCACTGTGCTTCATCACGTTATTGATCGCTTCTTGCGCGATGCGATACAGCGCGACATGCGTTTCGGGCGGCAGCGGTTGATCATGCGCATTCATGTCAAAGTGCGCTTGAATGCTCTTGCGGGAACGTGCCGCATCAAGAAGCTGACGCAGCAGTTCCGGCAGTTGGTAGCGCGTGATCGAATCCGGGCGCAGTTCCAAGAGCAGCGTGCGCATCTCCGCCAGCGCCCCCCGGTTGAGCGTCACCAGTTCACCTAAATAAGCTTCCGCGCTTTCGGGATCATCGCGCCATGTACGGTAAAGCGCTTCGGCAATATTGGTCGATGCGAACAAGGATTGGCTCACCGCGTCATGGAGGTCACGCGCTAAGCGCTGACGTTCCTCATTGGCGGCGGCTTGCTTCAAACGCTCGGTGAGCAGCGCCCGCTGGAGCGCTTGTGCGCAGTGATTGGCGAGCGCATTGGCGAATTCACGCTCCGACGATGTGAACGGTGCGCCGGTGGTAAAGCTCAAGCCCATGCCACCAATCGCTTCGTCATCGACGATCAACGGGAGCGCCGCCCATGAATGATGACGTAAATCGGTGGTGAGCTTGCGGTACTCTGCCCCGACCCAAATCAAGCGTTTTTCGCGGACGCACTTCGCAATCGGCGCGGTGGGATGATCCAGCGGAAATTCCTTCCACTGGGCGACCATGTTATCGTTGTACCCCACCGCCGCGAGAATCTGCATGGTCGTTTCATCGTCATCCAGCAGCGCTACTGATCCGGCATCTGCGCCGAGCGCCTCAATGCCGCGCGTCAAGATCACACGGGCGACTTGAGCAGGGGTGAGCGCTTGTGACAGCGCCAGTGCGAGTTCTTGGAGTGTGTGCAGCCGCGCATCGAGATGTTGTTGTTCGGTGCGCGCATCGCGCCGCTTTTCTTCGATCCAGCTTAACGCCAGCGCGCACACGCCAAACAGGGTAATTGAAAACAGCTCTCCGAAATCCAGCACTATGAAAGAAAAGCGCGGAGCGGTGAAGAAATACGTTAAGCCGATCACCGTGACGGCGACAGCGATGATTCCCGCCAACAGCCCGCGCCACAAAATTGCGGTCAAGGTGGCTGCTGCAAAGATCATGATCGGTTGTTCGTCGGTGGTCTGCGAGAAAAAATACGCTCCTGCTGCTGCCGCACACATGAGCAGCGCCGTCACGAGAATCGTTTGTGCGTGTTCAGCTGCTGTGCCTTCCAGCAGGCGTGGTTTGCTCATCGTCTCCATTTTGATTTTCGCTCGCTTGTTCTGCGCAAATAGATTGGAACGGTCAGCATCAGACATCGTGCCCAAGATTTACGAACAACTTAGCGATTTCCTATCCACAGTTAGGGCAAAACCGGTATAAACAAGGCAGCAGAGGGAGGACTTTGAGAGATGAGTGCGCGGCAATGGGTGAAATAACCCCGACGATTTTTCATATTGTAGCAAATCAATCACAAAATCCACTCTACCGGTCACTCCAACAAATGAGCGAATGGTTAGCCTTCGATTTGCAAATTCTATCATGGGATGATGCGCGGACGGCAGGTTTAGCGGCTGCGCATCAACCATACGGGTTAATCGCAGTAGACCTAAGTATACCACTAAGCGAGCTTAAGCAGCGGTTTCCAACCATGTCCATTTTCGTCGCGGCGGATACCCCCGCGACATGTGCGGCTGTGTTAGAAGCAGGCGCGGTGGATGCGATCGCGCTCGATGGGTTGAGCCAAAAGGACGCGGAACATGTGCTGACGGCGCGGTTGTCAGCTTGGGTTGAACGCGCGCGCTTGACGGCGCGCCTTGGCGAACAAGAAGCGCAGTTTCGCGCTTTGATTCATGACAATGGCGACGGGATGCTCGTGATCGATGCAGAGGGGATCGTCCGCTTCGCTAACCCGATGGCGGGGATGCTGTTCGCACAAACGCCTGAGGAGCTGGTCGGCGCATATTTCGGGTTTCCGCTCGTGCTGGGCGAAAACACGGAGATCGATATTGTCTCACCGCGCGGCGCGCACCGCGTGGTTGAACTGCGCGTCGTCGAAGTCGAATGGGATGACTCACGGGCGCTGTTGGCGTCTCTGCGCGATATCACCGCGCGCAAACTGCTCGAAGCCGAGCGCACCGAGCGCGAATGCCAGCTTTTCGCGCTCGAAAAAGAACGCGAGATGCGCGCCCTTAAAGAGCGTTTCCTCACCATGATGTCGCATGAGCTTCGTACTCCGCTGGCGCTGATCCGCTTGAGCTATGACATGCTGCGCCAATACGGATCGCGTGCTTCGGAAGACGAACGCGCCCAGTTCATGGAGAATATTCTGACGCAAGTCGAACACATGACCGAGATGATCAGCGATGTGATGGCGGTCAGCCGCGCCGAAAGCGCCGATCTTGAGTTCGACCCGGAGATCACCGATCTGGTGGGCTACTTCGATCACATCGTTCATGAGTTTCGCACTAGTCTGCGGAGCAGGCACCTGATCACGTTTCAATCCGATCATGAAATGATTCGCGCATCGGTGGATCGGCGGCTGATCCGTCAAGCGCTGCTGAGCCTCCTCAGCAACGCCGCGAAGTATTCCCCGAATGCTGATGCGATCCGTGTTCACTTGACCGCCGATCACCATCACGCGATCCTCAGCGTGAGCGATCAAGGCATCGGTGTGCCGCCGGATGATCTGGCACGCATTTTTGAGCCGTTTCACCGGGGGAGCAACATCGAGACGATTCCGGGAGCGGGCTTAGGGCTGTCCATCGTGGCGGGCGCGGTCAAGGCGCACCGGGGGCAGGTTGAGGTTGATACGGTGCTCGGCGGCGGCTCGACCTTTACGCTGATCCTTCCGGCGGTCATCGGCACGCGCCGAGAAATCAATTGAATATGAACTTGCCCCATTTTTCTCCATAGCTACCTTGTCCGATATTCAATACCGTCCCCTCTCCGCTGGCAGAGTTCACGGGATGACAGTTTTTAGAAATACGTCCTCACCCGCCTCTCTATCGCTTGCGATGGAGAGGCGGGTGCAAAGGGCTTTGTTTTCTCCCCTCTCTAACCGACGGTTGGAGAGGGGCAGGGGGTGAGGGCAAAACAGCGCTTAACTTGGTGCGTTGACGAGGCTCAAATTCGACAATGGCTGCTCATGCAATCGCGTGGCGGAGCGATTCAGCAAATCCGCCCGCCGTCTCAAAGCGATCCGCCGGGTTTTTCATCAAGCAGCGCATGACCGCCGCTTCGATCACCGGGGGAATGCCTTCGCGCCGCTCACGGAGCAGAGTCGGCGCATCCTTGACATGTTTGACCAGCAGTTCATACGGGGTGCTGCCCTCAAACGGAAGTTCTCCGGCAATCATGCGATAAGCAATCACGCCGAGCGCATAAATATCTGCCCGGCGATCCACATCAATGGGCGAGATCACCTGCTCTGGCGACATATAATGTACCGTTCCGGTTAAGTCGCCGCTTGTTTCCGGCGCTCCCCGACCCAATACCTTACTGATCCCGAAATCCATCAAGACGACGCGGCGGTTTTCGTCGTTGACCAGCATGATATTCGCGGGTGTGACATCGCGGTGCACAAGCTGTTGATCGTGCGCGTAATCAAGCGCCGCCGAGATTTCGCACAGCAGATCGATTGTTTCCGGTAATTCGAGCGTCCCATGCTGGCGCAAATACTCTTCGAGCGTGATCCCGTCAAGGAATTCCATCGCAATGTAGTACGTGTCGCGGTATTCGCCGCAGTCGTACACCTGCACGATGTTGGGGTGATTCAGTTGGGCGACAATGCGCGCTTCACGCTCAAAACGTTCGCGGAAATCAAGCGTACTCGCCAGATCGCGCCACAAAATTTTGACCGCAGACCAGCGATCGAGCGCCTGATGATAGCCGCGATACACTTCGCCCATACCGCCGCGCCCAACCCGTTCTTTGAGTTGGAACGAACCAACCATATCGGCGCGGGCGGGGAGCGTCCCGTTCGCCATCGCTTCGAGGTCTTCAGTCACGCGCATCAGATCGCGGACGCGCGCGCGAAGGTGACGCGACAAAATTTGAATGATCCCGCGTGAGATTTCCGGGTGCTGCTCCAAGAGGGCGTAAAATGCCGCTTGATCGAGCCGGAACAAGCGCGAATCCGCTTCCGCCGTGACCGATGCCATCCGCGGCTCGGAATCGAGAAGCGCCATTTCGCCAAACACATTAAATTCGCCAAGACGGTTGATCACCCGCGTGCCTTGATGCACCTTGACCCCGCCTTCAACGATGACATATAGACAGTCTCCGGCGGCGTTCTGTTCAAAAATAACCTCTCCGGCGCTCACGCGGATTTCGACCAGAAGCGCCGCGACCTGTTCCAAAATTGGTTTTGGCAGGCTGGAAAAAAGCGGCACGGATTTTAAGCAGATAAACCGTTCGAGGGCTGCGCTCATCGTTCATGCTCATTGGCTCAATGTTTGGAATGCGTTAATCGTATCCAACTCGGAGCGGAATAGCGCGCCCAATTTTGTTTGGATTCAGTAGGGGTTTTTCGTGTTCGAGCGGGTCACACCGCGCTGAGTCCGGCTAGCACCGCGTAAATCAACCCGTAAGCGATCTCTCGAAAACCGATGACTTTAGCGGGGGTGGGGCGGTGCGGACGGAGCAGCCCGAACGCGGCGCGCATCAGCAAAAGGATGCTGCCAATCAAGATGAGCGGAGAGAATAAGCGCACGGCGATCAGCGCCAGCACAACGATCAGCGCGGCGGCGTGGGCGATCAAGGGTGAGGTGCGTTCAAACGGGCGATCTGCTTCTAAGCGCAGCCGAACGCGCACGTACAGGATTGACGGGATCACACGGGCAGCGGCGGCGATCCACAGCGCGAATGCCGGAATCACCCATTCGATTCCGTGCATGAGCGGGATCGCTGCGGCGGTTGATGCGAACGCGAGTGCGCCGCTGATTTCCGGCAGACTTTCGCGGGCTTCGTTTCTGCCTTCGTAGGCAAGCTGCACGAGCGCGAACGGGATCGCCAACACCAGCGGAATTATAAAAGCGGAATCGGCGGCGACCAGCGCGAACACAAACCCGCCGAGCGCCATCATACCGTACAGCATAACGAACCGCTCCGCGAGGCGTGTGCGGGCATAGCGCCGCCGTTTTCGCCAATCTTTGTAGGTGATCTTGAGCGGCTGGTGCATCAAGAACACGCCGAACGCCGCGATCACCAGCCCAACCCCACCCCATGAAGGCACGGCGATCAAGCCGATGAGCAGCGGTTCGATTAAAAAGCCCCATCCGCCATGCTGTGCGGGCATGGCGACCGATTTGATACTGATGGTCATATTACAAATCACTCCGCTTATGTGTTACTTCTCACCCCCGACCCCTTCTCTATCGCAAACGATAGAGAGGGGGGAGCAGAACCCTGCGTTTCTCCCCTCTCTAACCGAAGGTTGGAGGGGGGCAGGGAGTGAGGAACTTTTCAGGGGGGATGAGGGCAAGAAGCGCAAACTACTTTAGTTGGTGCCTATGGTGAAGGGTAGAATGAACCATTCGCTATACAGGCTTAATCGCCACAAGCTGAGAGACGCCGTTGTTATCCCGGTTGCGCAGCAGATTCCAATCGGCAAAACTGCCCGAAAGCTCCCCGACATCCGCCACATCATCGCGCGAAAGGTTGGAATCTGAATCCATGCCGAGATGATGGGCATTCCATGTCTCATAAATGATGCGCCCTCCCGGTTTGACGATTGCGCGCAGATACGGGAGCATCACCCGCCGGAAGTAGCGGAACACGCACACCAGATCGTAGCCGGTGCGGTCGAGCTTGCCTTCAAAAACCGCCGTATCCAAGTCCATTTGCAGATAATTCGCGCGCCGAATCGAACGCTGCGCGGCGTTTGACTGCGCGACCATCAACCCCACCCGGCTGATGTCCACCAGATCAACCGTGTAGCCTTGTGTCGCCAGCCATAAACCATTCTGCCCAACCCCACACGCGAGATCCAGTGCAAGCGGCGGCGGCTCGGTCAAGGCGACGGGCGGCGTATACATGAACAACAGCGGATCAGGATCAGGGTATGGGGTGCCGCTGCCGCTCATATGGCGATATACCGAGTCCCAGTGGGCGCGATCCGGCACAGCCATGATCTATCCTTTGCCCCCATAAACCGGAATGTAGTCGAGCGCGTTAGGCACTGCATCAAGCGCCGCTTGATCTCCCGGCAGCCGGGTGGCATTCGGGAAACGTTCAAAGCGGCGGGAAAGCGCATAAGCGTCACGGATCGCCAGAAAGTCGAGCGCGAGCCATGTATCCGGCAGTGTCAGACATCCCGCAATCGCACGCACACGTTTTCCGGCGGCACTGTTCCAATCAGGTGCGGACGATTTGAGCACATCCGCCGCATTCGCTTGAGCGCCGCCGAGTTTGCCCATTACGTTCGCGCTCAGGCGGTTGATCAGCTTTTGCGCCTGCTGCTCGTCCACCCCTTCCGCCAGCGTTTTGACATCCTCCGGCAGCAGAGTCAGCACGGTGGGCGAGAATGACGTTTCCGGCGATCCGCTTTCATTCAGCGCCAGCGCCGCCGCGAGATCATCCGGCGTGACACCGGGTTTTAGGTAAGGAATCAGCGTGGTGTGCGGATCGGCAGGTTCGCCGTACTCCCACACCTCGATCAGCGCCGAGTCCGGCGAATGGGTTGGCTCTTCCATGCCGAGCAAAAGCGCGGTCGAAAACGGCTCCGCGCCGAAGATCGTCTGCGCCAGCCCCACCTTCGCCGTAAACGATTCTTCGTCGGATGCGCCGACGACCGCGATCCAGTTTCCCATACGCGGCGTGACGAACAACTTGATCGCGGATGGGTAGGCGCGTCCGGGGATCAACCCGAACGGGTCATACAGCGTATACCCCATTGCCGTGAGCGATTCGCGCAGACGATCTGCGGTGATCTGCTCAATGGGCAGCGTGTCATCAGCGAAGGGTAAGAAGAGGCTGCACCAACGTGCCATGTCCATCCCTTTGGTCTAGGGCGCTGTTGGCGCTCCGGGCGATGTAACAGATGATGCTGCTCACATCGATAAAACCGAGTTCACGGCACAAACGGCGGTCATCTTCGGTTTCCCCCGGCGCGAACACGAGATCACAGCCGCGCGCTAAAGCGGCTCTGAGAACCGCCGCCAAAAGCGCCCGCATCCGTTCTGGTGTGCGCGCTTCTTTCATCATCGCCAGCGCGACAAGATGCGCGCTCTTGTTGGATTCTTGAACGCTCAAGCGCGCCACGCCGATCGGGAAGTTGTGCCGCATCATGAGCAGATCGATATGTTTGCCCATCAAGAGCGCCGCCATATCGCGCCCGACGACGAGCGGCTCAACGCCGAGCGTGAGCACATCATAAAAGGCGTTGCGCCACACATACCACCACATCTCGATCCCGCGCTGATCCGCAATCGTCTGAATCTGCACGCCTGCCGTATTCGCGCCGCTTGAGGCGGGCGGGAGCATGGTATCCGCTCCGCTGGCGCGGTAGATCATCAGCGGTGTCTCGCGTTCGAGTTCCAAACCGAGATCGAGCAGCGTTTTGGCGAACAACGGCGGAAACAATCCCTCGACATACTGTACACGCGGCGTCCGTCCGAGTGCCCGCAGCCGATCCAACCCCTGTTTGACGTACTGACCGCTCACCCATGCCGTATTGCGGCGCGGGGTCACATAGTTGAAGTCGGGCAGGGGGTTAATCGGATGGTGGACGACATCAACGACACTGATGGTTTCGCGGTACGCACCCAAGTCTTGATGTGCTAGCAAAAGATGCTCATGAACTTGGCGCAGCATCTGACGCGATTCGCGGATTGCGGATTCATCCATCATGCCCCACGACTCCCCTTGTACAGCGTTGATCCCCGAATGGGATGCGCTGGAACATCGTCTACCTATCCAGTATAGTTAATGTCAGGACAGGCGTTACATTGTTCATAATTGTAACTGAATTGACGTGGATAAAAGGATGAAAATTTATACCCGGACGGGTGACGACGGAACGACCAGCCTTTTCAGCGGCGGGCGGGTTTCAAAACACCATCTGCGTGTCGAAAGCTATGGCACGGTCGATGAATTGAACAGCGTGCTTGGCGCAGTACGGGCGCTCGGCGTGTCGGCGGGGGCGGAGTCTTACCTGACGAGGATTCAGAATCAGTTATTCAACCTCGGCGCGGACTTGGCGACTCCGTTGGATGCGCCAACGACGAATGTGGTGCGGATCACGCGCGCCGACATTACATGGTTAGAAAGTAGTATTGATGCGATGATGGATGATCTGCCACCGCTCAAGGCATTTATTCTGCCCGGCGGCTCCCCCGGCGGCGCGATGATCCATGTGGGGCGGACAGTGTGCCGTCGCGCTGAACGGTGGATAACGGCGCTGGCAGATATGGAAGTGCTCGGTGATACAGTGCTGCCTTACATCAACCGCTTGAGCGATTTTCTGTTCACATTGGCGCGCTGGGAGAATCTGCACGCAAACGTCCCGGAAGAAAAATGGCAGGTGAAGGGGGAGTAAGACGCGGGTCATCGTGACCGACTGATCGGTTCGCAATGGCTCTTGCGAGTTCAGATGATCGCGCGCATACTGATCCTATCAACCGCTTTAGGGGGGAACTATGGCGCAGATTGTCAGCATCGTTTTTACACCTGAAGACAGTCCCAGACATTCGCCGGATGCTTACGTGCGCGTGCCGCTTCAGGAGGCGGCGCTCGTGATCGATCACGGCATTGAGGGCGACCGCAAAGGCAGTCACCCGCAGCGTCAGTTGAACATCATGAGCCGCGAGATTCTCGACGCGCTCGGCAAGCAGGGACTCAAAACCGCGCCGGGCGAGATGGGCGAGCAGATCGTGATCGATGGGTTTGATGTGGCAGACCTCAATCCGGGGGATCGGGTGCAGTTGGGGGATGCGGTGATCGAAGTCGTCAGCTTCCGCAACGGTTGTGATCGCTTCGAGCATATTCAGGCGACTGATCCCAAAACGCTGGTGCGTAAGGTCGGCATTATGGCGCGGGTCGTCGAAAGCGGATCGATCCGTGTTGGCGCACCTGTGAGGGTCGTCGCTTACCAGTCTCAATGATAAAGAGGGGAGCAAATCCCTTGCTGCCTCCCCTCAGCCCCGCTTGCGTGGGTTGAGGGGGAGGGCGATCCTCCTTACAGATTACATTACGTATTACACATCCGCACGCAATACATACAAAGAGGCTGCAAAGATTTGTCGTAATCTTTTTCGACATGTTGATCGCATGCGCATTCATACCATATGATGCCGTCATATGAAAACGGAGTCAGGAGTTCCACCATGCTCATCAATCGGCATCATATACGTTGGGTGATCGCCCTAGTGGTGATTGCGCTTTTCGCCGCTGTCACGTCTGTGTACGCGGTTGATCTGCCGCCCGCGAACTGGTATGCCGTCGTGCGTGAAGTGCAGACGGATCGCCTACACTGGATTACCGCCTTCGGGGAACAGGCGAGCATTACGCGCCCCCGGATGTTCGACGAAGTGGAGGGCGCGCCGAATCTTGAGGTGTATATCTCACCGAACGGGCGCACGCTGGTTTCGATTGCGCCGCTCAACAGCGGCTTGTGGGGGATTGGCTTCTATGATCTGACAAGCGGGCAGTGGATTCAAACCCATCAGACGCAGGCGAACGAAACACCCGCTCCTAACTCGACCGCCGACTTTACGACGACTTCTTCGCATTTTGCGACGGTGCTGCGCGATGCGAATACGTCCCAGTGGCGCGTGATTGTGTTCGAGGTGGCGACGGGGAACGCCGTCTCGGTGCTGAATCGCGGCGACGCGGGCATTCCCAACACCTTCTACAATGACCCGGCATACTTCCCGATGATCCTCTCGTTTGATATTGATGAAGGTCTCGGTACGCCTGTGCTGCGTATGCACAACATGAACGTGAGCAACAATGTGTATCTGTATACGGCGGCGATGCGCTGGTATCCGCTGCCACCGCCAGCGCTTGCTGCCAACCCTTTCGCGGCGGAAGAACTCCTGTTCAGCCCTCTGATGGGAATCGACGTGTTCAAAACGACCGGGCGCGCAGTGCTGGCGACGTTCGACTCGAACAACGGCGCGTTGGGCGCGCAGCCGAATCCGTACATCGGAGAACGCATCGTCAGCCGCGATCCGGGTCAGCCTGTGCCGACTCCGCTCGTGGTCACGAATGCCTACACGGTGAATGATCCGCAGTGGTTACACGGCGGCGAGTGGATTGGCTACCGGGTGCAGGACGGCGTGTTTGCGCCGCATTACCGGATCACTACGCTCGAAGGGGGTGAAGGGCTGCCGCTCGGTCCGAATATCGGCGCAATCGCCCCAACGCCTGATGGTTTCCTCGGTGTTGACGCGACGAATTGGCGTCTGTATCACGCGACGGCGCTCAACTTTGAAGGCTACGCGGCAGAATTCGGGACGACGGTTTTCCAAACGAATTCACCGTTTTATGTCGTGTATACCACGCCTGAAGGCGCATCGTTCGGGTTGACGACGCTGGCGCAGCCTGTCGTCCAAGGTGATCTTGGCATTGCACAACCGAACGTGTCTGATCCGGTTCCGGCGTGCGAAGGCGCACCCGCGCCGCGTTTGACGCCGAACAGCACCGCGCGCGTGGCGTTCACGAACGGTCAGCCGCTGAATCTGCGCAATGCTCCGAATGGGGAGCGCGTTGGTCAGCTTCCTGAAGGGACGGTGTTCGCCGTCATGGATACCGCGCCGCAGTGCGCGAGTGGTTACCTGTGGTGGAATATTCAGTTGAACGATGCTTCAACCTATTGGGTAGCAGAAGGGGATAACTCCGGTTACTTCGTCGAGCCTTGGCAGGAGAGCTTCGTCGCGGGTGATGCGATCCTCGTGCTGCCGACGGCAGCGCCGACTCTGGAATTGGTCTTCATCCCAGTTGCCACGCTGATCCCGCTGCCGCCGCAAGAATGCTTGAATTCACCCGTTACACGGCTGTCGGTTGGCGAAACAGCGCATACATCCAATTCGAGCGGGACACTCGCAGTCTACGATCAACCGAATGCGCAGTTCCCGACGTATCAACTGCCGTTTAACCACACGGTATCGATCATCGGCGGACCGCAGTGCCGCGATGGTGCGCGGATGTGGCAGATCAACGCGACGCTGAACGGCAGCCCGATCACAGGTTGGGTTTCGGAAGGATTTGGACAGGTGTACTTCCTCGCGCCCGGTGCGGCACGCGCACTGTAACGCGCTGATCGGGATCGTTTCCCCTCGGTTCCTGTGTTGGAGCCGAGGGGGTTAGTGAATAAATTAACAAATGAATCGCGTAAAATATTCCGTGATTTTGTGGTTCTTATGACCCATTTACCGAAAAATAACTTAAACTGAATCTTGGGTGAATGCGAGGTGAAAATAGAGTTTGGAAGGTATGCATATGACTACCGCTGTGAAATCCTTCACCGCGCTTGTCGTTGACGACAATTACTACAATCGGGATGTCGCTGCCATTGCTCTGAAACATGTGGGATACGATGTCACCGAAGCTGTCAACGGGGTTCAAGCGCTGGATAAGTTGTACGCCGAACGCTACGATCTACTCGTGCTGGACTTGATGATGGATGAGATGGACGGAATCGAAGTACTGCGCGTCCTCAAAGGTCGTCAGTCCAAACAGCGGATGTTCGTCATCGTGATGACGGCGAATCCGCACATGATCACCGAGGAAGTGGCGGACGCCGCTGACCTCATCCTGCAAAAACCAATTGAAGTCCAAGAATTCGCGCGTCTCACCCGTCGTTTGATCAACTCATAATCAAAGCAGCAAGCGACGGGATAATCGGATAAGCGCCGGAAAGATGACGGTAGCGTTCTTTACGATCTACCAACCAGAAGTGCAAACCGCACGCCAGAGCAAAAGCCCCATCTGACCAAGGGTCATCCCCGATCAGGAGTGAGTTTTCGAGCGAAACCTCTGGCATAAGGGCTGTCAAATGTACCCACATACTGCGATCCGGTTTAGGGAGCACACCGGGGATGCGTTTCGGCGTGAGCATGTGCGGCAGATACCCCGCGATTCCCAACTGCTGCGCAACCTGCGGTGCGCGGTTATTGTTTGAAATCACAACCAAACGCTTGACTCGGCTGGCGACGGTGGTCAAGAACAGCAGGGTGTCATCGTACAGCAACGGTTGGTACCGCTCCGATACTTCATTGAAGAGATGCATTTGCAGGTCGCGATTCCATCCCATTTCCACGAAAAACTGATTGAGCACCGCAATCGGGTCATCACCGCCGCTCGCTTTAGCCTGAGCGCGCAAAACGGCAGCATCGAGCGCTTCAAGCGACACTGGCAAATCATGGTCACGGATAAAGCGCGGCAGACCAACATCAAGCGCCCAAGTGAGCGGACCCGTCACGAGCGTGTCATCAAAATCAAGAATCATGTTGTCAATATGCGGTGGCAGCAGCATCAACTACGTGTCCCCGTCATCTTGTGCCACATGGCGCGTCAACCCGAATGTGCTGAACGGGTCTGCGCGAAGCTCGTCTACACGCTTCTTCTCACTTTCGAGCAGTTCAGAGGTGTATTGACCGCTGTAATCGGCTTTTAAAGCGCGAAGCGGTTTACCGAATGTGAGGTCTTCGAGAATCAGCTTGAGGGTGTCACGGGTGGTGAACAGCGTTGGATATGGTGTGAAGAACATGCGAAAGCCGCCACCTGTAACCATCGAGATCGGCATCATTGCCCGCAGTTTGAGCGTGCCGTTCCGGTTGCTTCCTAAGTAAAAATGTGGGATCGGGATTTCGGTGCCATAGGCGGCGCGCGCGTAATAGCGGTATAACAGCGGATAAATTTCGCGCAGATCGGTCGAGCGGTTGATCGCTTCAGCAAGCTCCGCTTGAGCCTCGGCAGGCATGGTGAACTGCGCTTTCCAGAAGCTGAACAGCGGAATCGGTGCCATCTCCCAAATCAACTTGCGGCGGTGCGGCTGGTAATCCCATGATTGAGTGAAGTTCGCAAGCATCCGCCCCATTTGATACGCGGGTTGGTCGGGCGGCAGATGCAGTAGCGTGTCAATACCGTCAAAATACGGATCGGCATCCACAGCACGATAAAACTCAACGAATGGCACATCGGTGAGCCAGCGCATATACCCGAAGAAACGCTCAGTATATTCTTCACCGCGTTCATAAAAGCTCTGAAACGAGAGTAACGGCAGGACAAGATTTTGTCCACCAAAATCGAAAAAAGCGCGTATCAAATCAAAGTAGCGGGCTGCCGAATGGCGGGCATATGCCGCGACGTCGCGGATCGCCCCAGAATCGTTTCCCGTACTATCTAATTGATCCAAAATAAACGTGGTACGCGTGCCGCCAACCGCGATGACTCCGGTCAGCCCTTCTGGATAGTGTGCGCGAATCTGCTCGGCAAACTGACGGTCATCATCCATAGCTCATCCTTGCTTGGCTTCAACGATTTCTCGCACTTGTTGGGCGAGCTTGAGCGCATCAACAGGTTTAGGTAAATAGCCATCAAAGCCGAATGAAAGAATTCGTTCCGCATCACCGATCATGGCGTATGCTGTGATCGCGATCAAGGGAATATGCCGCCAGAGAGCGTTTTCACGCACGCGGCGGAGCAGTTCATACCCCGTCATCCCCGGCATCTGAATATCGACCAGCATCACAGTCGGAATCGACTGCTCAAGCAGCGCGAGGCACGCGAAACCGTTTTCGGCTACACGCACCTGTGCCCCATGATACTCCATCACCAATTCTACGACGCCGATATTATCCGGCTCATCGTCTACAATGATTACATCCCATGTTGATAAGTCGGTCATACTGCTCCCGGCACTGTCCTGATTGATACCAACTGTGTTTTGAAGCGGGACACCACACGATTAACCTAATAAGCCTTCAAGATAGGGGACGATTCCATTGGCGTCAATGGGTTTTGGCAGGTAGCCATCAAATCCCCCGTCCAGCGTCTCTTGCTCGGTATCCGCCGTATAGTATGCCGTGGTTGCCACAACACGCGCATCAGGCGCGAGCGCTTTTTTACGCATTTGACGAAGCATCTGATACCCATCCAGACCCGGCAGGAACAAGTCGAGGATGATCACATTTGGCTGATTCGACACAAGGTAATCGAGCGCGGTTTCGGCGTTTTCAACCGTTGTCAGATCAATGTGATGATGATCCATCACCATTTGAAGCATGTCGCGCATTGCTGGATCATCGTCAACGAGAAGGACGGAAAGCATTTGCCGATTCATTAGACGTATCTCCACAAAATGTTATCGAAAGGTGAGCATCGCAGCACCGATGAATACTCACATTGCTGCTGACGTGTTCGCCGCTGGCGCAACCGAACCAAGTTCAGTTGGGAGGGCGCGCGGAAGGCTGACCCGGAATGTTGAACCCTGAGTCGGAATTGACTTGACCTCAATCTCGCCGTTCAGGCTTTCTGCCAGCGCTTTCACAATCGCCAGCCCTAACCCTGTCCCTTTATGCGAGCGCGCATCGGTGCTGTCCGCCTGCCGGAACGGTTCAAAGATATACGCCAGCGCCTGTTCTGGGATGCCGCTGCCGGTATCGCGCACGACGATATGCCACTGGGCGCTGTCGGCAGTCACATCGACATCAACACCTCCCTTGCTGGTGAATTTCACAGCGTTGCTCACCAGATTGGTGAGAATTTGGGCGATTTTGCGCCCGTCGCTGAGGATCACTTCGGGAACGTCATCGCTGATCGTGATATTCAAATAGATGGACTTCTCAATCGCCAGCGCGCGCAGACTTTCGACGGTATCCGTGATCAACCGGCGCGGCTGAAGCGGCGCGTTAAAGACTTCAATGCGCCCAGCTTCGATTTTGGACAAGTCGAGCACGTCGTTAATCAGCGAAAGTAAGCGGCGGCTGTTCGACTGAATATTGCTGAGGAGGCGTATGGGCTGTGGGGCGAGTTCACCCACCATGCCGCCAACCAAAATATCGCTGTAGCCGATGATCGCGTTAAGCGGTGTGCGGAGTTCATGCGACATGTTGGCGAGAAACTGTGATTTCGCTTTGTCAGCTTCTTCGGCACGTTTGCGGTCGGCTTCGGCTTGTTCACGTGCCAGTTCTTCTTGGCGAATAGCGTCGTCAAGGGCTTCAAAGCGGCTGTCGAACTCGTAGCGAACCGTTTGAAGGATGATCCCTTCGACCAACAAAAGCACGCCGAAAGAGATTACCCCAGAAATCTGCATCGGATTTGATTGAGAAGGATCGACCGACAGCAGGAATTCGCTCAGACCGAAGGCAATCATCGACATGAAACTGATCAGCATGATCAAACGACGCTGGAGAAGCACCGTTGCCGCGAGCGAGATAAACATAAACATTGGAATGCTGATGAATGCGCTGGTATTGTCGTTTCCGGCGGAGCTTCTCAGGACATAGTGTGTCATCGTCACACCGGCAAAACTTCCGATCACGATCAGCCAACCAGCAAGATCAAGATTGCCACTTGTGACGGCAAATCCCGCCGCCACGACAAACACAAGCACCGCCAAATTCATGGTGGGGAATGAAACTAAACCCCAAGGATCATTGTAGACAAACAGGCTGACTGCGAGGCTTAGCGACATCACCGCTAGAACAAGCGCGATGATCACGCGCACGGTACTTTCTCGGAAACGCTCGTCACGGTTTTGTGAGCGCGGGACAAGCCATAAAAGTGCGCCCCGGATAGGGCGCACCTTCTTGAGCGCTTGCGGCACAGACTCTAATTTACTCGTCAGCGGCTCTTTTGCTGGGATTGTCATTTCACTTTCCAATTCTCATAAGCGAACAACGCACCCAAGATCGCCGCTTTCACGATGTTCGTTGGCGTGTAGACCGTTTTGCCGATCCAGAGCGGCACAAGTTGGTCAAAATCGGTGTGCCGGCGCAGATAGCGTGCAGCATCGTCGATAATGGTCGGCGGCACACGTTCGACCGTCTGATCCCACTGGATCAGCCCTTCCAAGCAGTATGCGGTTTCCTCTGGCGTCGAAGTACCGTGATAGCCCCATCCGCCGTCATCGTTCTGAGTACGCAAAATCCACTTCAAGCGGGTGCGCGCAAGATTTTCGTCAATGCCGCGCAGCGCATTGAGCGCGATACTGGTCACATAGTACGGGCTGATGTGCCATTTATCCGTCCAGAAAGAACCGTTCTGGTCACTCTTGTGTAAGTAATCGACGATCTTAGCGACCCATCGCCGATAGTCCGGATGATCTACGCAGAAGCGCAGCGCGGCGAGCGTGCGGATCATCGCGCTCACCGACGGGTTGGTTTCACCCCGGTAGCAGCAGAAATGATCGTCCGTCTCGTAGTAATAGAACACATCACCGCTGACATCATAGCCGCCCCAGCGTAGGAGCGTAAACACGGCGGATGTGTTGTCACTTTCATAGGTGAGGCTGTAGGTGGAAGTCGTCGCGCCGGACTGCGGCGACCAACGCTGCGCCAAGAAGTTGAGCAGGTCGCGCACAATCGGATCATCGGGGGTGATTGCCCCGGCAAGGCGCAGATGATTCAGCGCCCATGCCACCTCGTACACATCCAGCGGGTTGAACTGCGCCATTCCGCCGTCGCTGTTCGTCACCAGTGTTTCCTGCAAATAGCCGAGCGCACCGTTTCGGCTCGGATACTTGAGCAGAAATGCCGCTGTCGCCGATGGCGAAACGCTGATCGAGTGATTCGCCTCGAACACGTTATCATGAGGCGTGAGCGCGTCGAGCAGCCCTTCGAGCGAATAGACCAGCGGGTTGGTGCGCAGATCACGATCCGGCGTATTTAGGACCGCGTTCACCTTCTTTTGATATGCCTTCGCAAAACGAATCGGCGGATTCGGCACATCCAAGCCGAGCGCGGCGGCTTGTTGAGTCAGCGCGGCGGACAGGAGCGGAAAACCGACCGTATCATGATCATCTTTGCTCAGTTTGCCGACGACGCGCCAAAGCGCATCCTCACCGCGCTGGATGCGGCGTGGATCACGCGGGTGCTGACCAACGGATTTTAAGGCGACAAGCGCCGCTAACGTGGAAAGAAACCGATCATGGGCGTGGAAAACTGCGCTGCCCCATGTTCCGTCAGGATGCTGATTTTGGCGCAGCCATTCGAGTGACGCTTCAAATTCCGGGAACTGCGGAGCAAGGCGGGCGACCCATGCAGTTTCATAGGCGGCACTCGCGATATGTCCCGAACCGAGTTGAGCGATCAGGGTGCGAACTTCAGTAGCAATATTGACGCGATCGTCGATTTGGCGTGACAGCATGATTCCCCCACAAGTTTTGGCGTCATGGGGATGGCAACCACAGTGGTGCGGCGGCTTGCATGACGCTCATATATGGATTAGGTACTCGCTGACATCCCGTATTTGCTACATTACGAAGAATCGCGTATCGAGTCAATTTGAATTTCGTATAGGAGTTGCAAAAAGTGACATTATTCAGATTTATGTGAGTAAAAATGTCACTGCAATTCCGCCGGGCAGATCGCTAGGTTCATAAGGTTCACCCAAAATCCGAATACCTTCTGTACGCATCAGAATCTCCACATCCATCACCGGATACGGTTTCCACCACTTCGCGGTACAGCGTCCATCAGAAGTCATGTCGAGACAATCCGGCACGACGGGCTTGATCATTTCCCATACGTCGCTGAGGCGCGCAGGAGCACTTCCGCCCGGTGAAGCTTGCGCACGCCAATTGTTCGCCTGTGACCAGATGCGTCCGATCAGCGTGGATTCAAAGTCATCGTCAAACGAGACATTCATTTGACGAAGGAAGTGTTCGATTTCGTTGAGCAAGCTGTCAATTTCGGCTTGCTGGTCGAAGCTGCTATATTCCGGTGCAATCGTCAGCATCCGGTCGATTCGGAGCAGCAGTTGAAGCAGATCATCCGGTACATGGACTTCATGAGCGGCGTTGGGAAGGTAGGTGTTAATCTGGTTTAAATGCGCTGCAATAATGCTTGCAAGCTCACCGCTGAGGCGTGCTTTGAATGCCATGAATGACCTCGCTTGGTGCAGATATGAAGATGCTTTCAATTTAACATGGCGGAAATTCAACCGTCCACAAACCTGTTGCCAATTTAGTAAATTCTTGTTACGAGTGATTGATACAGTCCTGTTATCTGGGTACGCATAGGCACGCGCAAATGGGGCAAATTGCGCGTGATCGGTTTAGTTCGTATAATTGGCGGTATACGCAGTAAACGGGCTGTAATCGGCTGCTAGGAGGCTGCATTGAACGATAACGCCATCATCATTTTTGACGATCCGAACTTGCACCCCGCCGCGCGCGAAAATATCACCGCGCTGCTGCTGCCGGATGATGTCAAAGATATCAAAAGCCGAATGCTCGCGTTTGTTGATTGGCTCAACAGCACGGGTGGAATCTGGTACGCGCCTGATCTGGCAGCGTACCGGGATTACCTGATGACGACGTACACTGGCGCGGAAGGCAAGCCGCTTTCGCCCGCCAGCACACTCGCACATCTTTCGACGGTGCGCGGGCGCTACCGCGACATCTTGACCGACAACAGCACGCGCGACCAGTTATTTTCGATGGCGACCGGCAGCGCATCCGATAAAAAGGCGTTCGTCGATGAAATGATCACGCGGTTGGAGAATGCGATCAACCCATCGCGCGCGTCGGTCAAGGTGACGACGGTACAAGATGTCGAAGATACAGCGCATCTGCGGCTGACGGTTGATCAAGCGAATGCGCTTCTGGCTGCGCCGGGGGTCAAAGATATTGTCGGACTGCGCGACACGGCGCTGATCGCCTTGATGCTGAATACCGGAATCCGCGAAATGGAACTCGTCTCGCTGATTCCTGAGGATTTGCGGGCGCGGCTCGGCGGATCGCTGGCGCTGCGCGTGCGTGAAGGCAAGGGCGCGAAGGCGCGGCTTGTGCCTTACGGCGCGGGCGAGTGGTGTCTGGCATATGTCGATAAGTGGATGGAGTTGGTGGGGATCACAGGTGGGGCGGTGTTTCGCGCCTTCTTCAAACCGAAAACCGGACAGCGCCCGCGCATCCGTCCGACGCGCTTATCCGTGCGGGCAGTTCAGGATATTCTCGACAAGTACCCGATTTTTATTGAGGGTCGCATGGCGCATGTGAATCCGCACGACTTACGCCGCACGTATGCGCGGCGTCTGTTTGACGCGGAGATCGATCCGGTGGCGATCAAGCAAAATCTGGGTCACAGTGATCTCAAGACGACGCTTGGATATATCGGCACGCTCGATGCGGAGCAGCGCAAGCCGCCCGCCTTGTTTGCACCGCCGCATCTGCGCGATCTGGATCGGCTGAAGGGGTAATAAGGCTCACCCCGCTGGCGCAGCCGGAATCGTCACAATGAAGCGCGATCCTTTCTCAATTTCGCTTTCAACGCGGATCGTGCCGCCGTGTCGTTCGACCGCTTCTTTGACGATGGTCAGCCCCAGCCCTGTCCCTTTGAACTCCTCAGCGTTTCCGGCGCGATGAAATGGCTCGAAAATCGCCTCCAGATCGTCCGCCGGAATACCGATTCCCTGATCTTCGACGACCATCTCCACATAATCACCCCTGTTGTCCAGCCCGACGATCACTTCCGAGTCGTCCGGTGAATACTTGATCGCGTTGGCGACGAGGTTGGCGAGAATCTGCCGGAACAGGCGGCGATCTGCTTGGGTACAGCACGAGCCTTCGGCGCGCAGCGTGAGGGTGCGTGCGCCGCCGTATACCGCGCGAAACTCATCCAACACTTCGGAGGTCAAGTCACTGAGATCGAGCGCTTCCGGGTGATACTGAAAACTTCCGCTTTCCATCTGCGCGATTAGCAGCATATCGTCGAGCATCTGCATCAACAGATGCACCGATCCTTCGATGCGATCGAGGTGCATTGCCTTGCGTTCGGGCGTCATGCGCGCTTCGTAATGGCGGATCAATTCGACCGAGGACATGATCGTTGAAAGCGGTGTGCGAAAGTCATGCGAGAACATCGCCACCAGCCGCGTTTTGAGCAGGCGCTTCGTCCGCTCGTCCTCCAGCGCTTCGGAGAGTGCCTCCATCCGTTCGCTGACATGATCGTTTTGGCTGGATTGTTTATGCAGCCGCGATTCGATAGCGCGGATCAGCTCAGCGTGCGTAAATGGTTTGGTCAGGTAGTCGTCCGCGCCCAGATCCATGCCGTAGCGCACCGCCTCATGGCTGGCGCTGGCAGAAAGAAACACAAACGGGATATGCGCCAGTGCCGGATTTGAGCGCAGTTCGATCAGGACGGCGTACCCATCCATTTCTGGCATCCAGATATCGCACAGGACAATATCGGGCGGGTCGCGCTGGATCGCAGCTATCGCGGGGCGTCCACTTGACGCGCCGCTGACGTTGTGACCTTCAAATTGAAGCCATTCCATCACTTCCTCTCGGATAGCGGCTTCATCTTCAATGACCATGATCTTTGCCATACGAATCCTCCTCGACCGCTTAAGCGCGCAGCGGAATCTTGACTACAAATGTGGTACCCGTTTCCATATCGCTCTGGACGGTGATCGAGCCACCATGAGCTTTGACCGCTTCGTGGGCAATCGTCAAGCCAAGCCCCGTCCCCGGGATTTCACGCACATTCGTTGCGCGGAAGAACGGCTGAAATAAGTGTTTCAAATCAGAACTCGGAATCCCAATTCCGTAATCTCTAACTGTGATCACTGCATACCCAGCGTCGGTTCGCAAATCAACATCCACTGGCGAAGGTGATTGTGAATATTTTAACCCATTCGATATAAGGTTGCTAATGATATGACGTATCATCTGCGAGTCGATCTGCCCGGTCACAGGGGTAGTTTGCGCGCGGCTGAAGCGCACACGTCCTGCACAGTCGGGGTTGCTCTCAAAATCCTCGATAATGTCCCGAATAAGATCGTCGAGCACGGCTTCAGTTGGATGAAAATCCATGCCCCGGCTTTCGATGCGCGAAAGCTGCAATATGTCATCCATCAGCGACTTCATATAGCCGACCTGCTGGCGAATCTTTTGCAAGCGCATTTCGATCTGGCTGTCGTCCATGCGCTGGCGGTACAAACTGAGCGTGTCAGCGGTCGCCAAAATCGCGGTGAGCGGCGTCCGAAACTCGTGGGATGCCGTCGAAACAAAGTGCGTCTTCAAATCGCTGAGTTCTTTTTCTTGCGCTAAGGCACGCTCAAGCGCCTGTTCGGATTCACGGCGCTGGGTAACATCGCGGATGCTGCAAATGATACTGGGTGATTCTTGCGGGGACTGCTTGATGTAAGCCATTCCGATCTCGGCATAAAATATCGTGCCATCTGCGCGCCGTGCGCGGATTTCGACGCGGTTTATCCCCTGCGTCTCCACCGTTTTCATGAGTGCTTCTGCCATCACGAGCAGATCGTCTTGATGGGCGAGATTACCCAACGACGTGCCGACGGAAATCATGTCCGCGCCGTAAAGCTCGCGGAATGCGGTATTCGCATGCTGGACTCCGGTCGTCAGGTCAACCAAGAGCATCGCATCACTGCTGCTTTCAAACATCGCCTCAATACGATTTTTCTCGCGGGCGAGTTCGGCGGTGCGCTCGATCACACGTTGTTCAAGCTCGGTGGCGTATTGGTGGAGGCGGGTATCGAGTTGGTGCGTGTAAATGGCAATGGCAAGTTGATGCGCCATTTCGACCGCCAGTTGGATGTATTCGGCGGTGAAGAAATCCGGCGTAGCTGCGAACAAGGAGAGCACGCCAATCAACCGCCCTTCGCGTTTGAGTCCGACGCTCAACATCGCGTTCAAGCCGTCCTTGATCGCGTTGGTGAGCGTGGTTTCGGCGTATTCGTGCAAGTCGCGCACCAAGAGATACGGCTGGTTCGCAATCAAGCGGCGAATCGGCATGGGCAGCGAGAAGAAATCATCCGGCATCAGCGGCAAGCCTTCGCTGCCGCGCGCCGCGATCCGCAGCATACCGTCATCACTCTCGTTGAACATACAAATGAACGCCCGCCGGAACGGAACAAGCCCATAGATGTGATCGAGCGCATTGGATGCCATTTCGCGCACACTTTTGCCCGTCAAGATCGCTTCATCGACGGCGAGTAAGGCACGCAGTCGCATTTCCGAGCGCTCTATCGCCACTTCGTGATGTTTGCGTTCAGTGATGTCCACCGAATTCACCAGCACGGCGAAGATCACACCATATGCATCACGTATCGGCTGTACGCTGATCCGAAGCCAGCGCACGTCATCGCCTAAGGTGACGGATGTTTCGCTGACGATGCCGCCGCCGTGCGCGAACACCTGCTGAATATCCCGCAAAAGATCACCGGTGATGCGTTCGCACACAAAGTCGCTGACGAGTTTGCCCTGCACTTGATCAATCGACTGGTCTAGCATGTCGGCGGCGCGGCGGTTGACGAACAAGATGCGCCCTTCGAGGTCAAGCATCCCAATCGCCGCGTCGGAGCTTTCGAGCAGACTGCGATACTGCTCCCGCGTGCGGCGGATTTCTTCTTGTGCGGCGCGGTATTCGGTGATGTCGCGCCCAACGCCTTGATATTCGATCACCGCGCCGCTGTCATCCAAGATGGCGCGGTCTGTCCACTGAAACCAGCGCACCGACCCATCCGGCATGATCGAGCGGTGTTCGCTGGTTGTGACCGGATGTTCGGCGTTCAGTTGGGTGATCTTCCAGCGCGCATGGGCACGATCCGCCGCCGGGATGCGATTGAGAAATTGATCACCGATCATGGCGTCAGGTGTGCTGGCGAACTGCTGGCTGTATGCGCGATTGACGAACGTGAGGCGAAAATTCGTATCATACCGGAACACCAGATCGACCTGATCATCGACGATGGCGCGGTAAATCTGTAACTGCTGTTCGATCTGTGCGGCATGCGCGGCGCGTTCGACGGCAAAAACCAGCCGCTGCCGGAGCATATGCGGCGTGATTTCGCGCGCGAATAGGACATCTTGCGCCCCGTGATGCAGGAATTCAGTTCCTTGTTGGATATCGCCGTCGGCGAGCACCACAAGGATCGGCAGGTGCGGTGCGCGCTGGTGAAGCGCGTTCAACCGTTCCAGCAGCACCGGAGTCACCGAGGCAGAATGCAGGACGAACACATCCGCCTGACCATCAGAGACCGCATCGAGGCTGTCGCATGTGCTCAACATAACGTCAGATCGTGCCGCAAGATCATGCAGCACACGCACCGGCGCCTCTCGGTCATTAGAGCTGTGTGTTAAGAGAAGAACGCGCATGGGCGATCTCAATCATCAACAATGAGTCCGTATTTATTGTTCTTACTGTACACCTAGATCATGCATTCAGTCCCTCAGGATCATTGAGTTATTCGGCTTCATGTGAGGGCGGCAAATACGTCGTCGTGCATCGCATGATGATCATGATACTCAAACCGTAAATCGGCGTCAGGGATTTTGGCGGATCGCTGCTCGATCAAATCAACCGCATGCTGGATCACCGCCCGCGCCCGCTCAGGATCAGGCGCGCGCAGCAGATCGGCGGCGCGGAGATGCGCCCAAAAATCGAGATCGAACAAGCGCGGGTCATCGTCGGACATCAAAGCGGTGACGGCTGCCTCAAACGCCGCGTTTTGTTCAGCATCACGCGCAATCCCCAACTGCTCGCGCGTATATGCCAGCGCAATCGTGATCACGGGGGCGAGCAGCGGAATATCACCCCGCGCGGCTTGCGGCGCGGCAATCTGGAACAAATCATGCGCCTTCTGAACCTCCCCCCGTGCCAGCGCCACCCGCGCCAACAGCGACGGGACTTCGACGGCGCGAAGCGCGTACTCCTGATCAAGCGCGGTTAGGTCAAACGCCGAGAGCAGTTCCGTTACCTTGTCAAAATCACCGAGGTGATAACACACCCGCGCTAAGTTACAGCGTGCCAGCGTGCCAAACTGGATGGCAAGACTCGACTGGCACAGCGTCATCATGCGCTCAAACTGCGTGCGTGCGTCGTGCAGCCGTCCGAGGTCTTGATAGGTGAAGCCGAGGTTGTTGCGCGCGATCACTTCACCGCGCACTGCGCTGACGGTTTCTTCGATTGTGACGGCTTCGAGCAAACATTCCAGATTGCGCTTGTAATCGTATTGATCGGCGTAGATGTTGGAGAGGTTATTCAGGTTGCGCGCCAGTGAGCGGCGGTTGCCCGTCTTACGTGTGACTTCAAGCGCCCGCAGAATATACTGCTCGCCCTCTTTGAGCAGGTTGTGACGGTAAGACGCAATCGCCAAGCCGTTAAGCGCGTCATTTTGATCCTTCAGGTTTTCGGCGCGTTCGGCGGCGGTGAGCGCTTCACCGTGAAAACGCACCGCTTCGGCAAAGTCGTCCTGCTCAAACGCCGATGACCCCATCGCATTCAAGATCGCCGATTCTTTGTCGAACCGCTTGTCGCGGCGCATGGTTTCGAGCGCGGCTTCGTGATGCTGGCGGGCTTCAGCAAAGCGGCGCAGATAAAACAGCGCCATGCTCACGGTCACGCGCGTTTCGATCTCGGTGCTGCCGTCACCCGCCGCTGCCGACAGCGGGATCGCCTTCTCACCCGCCGCAATCGCGGACTCGTACTCTCCGGTCAGGAAATAGTATTTCGCCCACCATGCCGCGATGATCCCCTGCTGTGCCGGATCAAGCTGATCGGCAAACGTATCGAGTGTTTGCAAGAGCGCGAGATGATCTGCGCGCATCCCTTGGAAATCTAACACATCGATCAACGTTTTGCTGATGATAAACCGCGTCTGAACGTCCGATTCCGGCGTGAGTTCAAGGGCGCGGCGCAAATATTTCAGCGCGTCGGCGTTGGCGTACTGCGCGGCGGCGTATTCTCCGGCGGCGCGGGCGTAATGCCGTTCTTTCTCGTGAATGCCTGCTTCACCATAATGATAGGTCAAGCGGGCGGCGCGTTCGTCAAGCTGCGCCGCGTACACTGCTTCGATAGTTTCGGCGGCGCGGCGGTGCGCGTCGATCAAGTCGGGGATGCGGGCGATTGCGCCTTCGCGCAGTTTGTCATGAACGAACTGCCAGCGCCCATCCGCGATATCGAGCACAAACGCTTCAACGCACAACCGCAGCCAGCGGTCGATATTCAAACGCGGGAAAACCGCTGCGATCAGCGCGGGATCGATCACGCGACCGAGCACCGCCGCAAAATCGAGCGCGGGGCGCGCATCAGCGGGTACACGGTCAAGGCGGCGCATGATCACCTGCCCCATCCCGCCCGTGAGCACACGCTCCGGCAGCGAAAGCCGCCCGATCTCGTCAAGCGCTCCGGCATCTTCGGCTAAGGCACGGATGACTTCGACCAGAAAGAAGGCGTTGCCTTCGGTTTCACGCTCGACCAGCGTGAGCAGTTCCGGCTGCTGCCCGCCTTCGCCGATCATGAACGCGGCAAGTTGGGCGATGTCCGCCGAGGTCAGGCGCGGCAGGGTGATGCTGCGCGATCCGGGGATACGCTCCGGCAGATCGGGCGCTTCGTCGGTGCGGTAGCTGGCGAGGATCAAAATCGGGTGACGGTCGATGCTGGCGGTTAGGCGTTGGAGCAGTTCAAGACTGCCCGCGTCCGCCCACTGCAAGTCCTCTAGTAAAAGGACGATTGGCTGCACCTGAGCCGCCCGCCATAAAAGCTCAAGCGCGGCGGCGAATAAGCGTAACTGCGCGTCACGGTCTTCGAGCGGCGGCGGATCAGGGATCGGACGCTCAAGCAGGTGGGCAATATCCGGCGCGAGCGCTTTGAGCACGCCCGCGTTCAGGTCATCCGGTCCGGCGGCGAGGATCGCGCGGCGGATCAGGTCGCGCCAGACGGCATAAGCCGCACCGCCATCCGACTCGGCGCGGCTGATCATGAGGAGCGCGCCTTGTGCCGATGCGAGGATGCGCGCTTCTGCGATCAAGCGTGATTTGCCGACGCCGCTTTCGCCGCCGATCAACCAACAGCTTCCTTTGTGCGTGGACAAAGATTTGACTGCGCCGCGCAGTTCCGCGAGTTCAGCATCACGCCCGACGAAGCGCGATCCCTGCAAGAAACTTTCGCGCAGCAGTTCCGTCTCCAATGGGAGCGGGTATTGTCCGGCGCGGCACAAGGCGCGGATTGCGGCGCGCGCGTCTGGGTAGCGATCCGCCGGATTTCTCGATAACAGGCGACCGATCACACTGCGCAGCGTTTCATCCTTGAGCACCTTTGCAGTGGGGTCGTCAACGATGGGCGGCGCACCACTACCGCTTTCTTCCATGCTGATGAGCGCCTGTGTGGTCGTGTCCTGCACGTCAACTGGCGAATACGCGGCGGTTTTAGGTTCGTTCGTGCCGTATTCCGGCAGTAAAGCGAGATCAGGCTGCCCGTGATGGACTTTGTACATCATAGCGACCGAGCTTGGCGCATCAAACGGATGCCGCCCGGTGAACAGTTGGAAGGCGATCACGCCGACGGCGTACAAATCCGACTGCACACTGGCGGGAGAATTACGGAGGACTTCGGGCGCCATGTACGGCAGTGTTCCGGCGCGCACGTCATCGCCTCCAGCGCGGGCGGCGATGCCAAAGTCGAGCACGCGCAAGCGCCCACCGCTGACAAGGACATTGGCGGGCTTAAGATCACGGTGAATGATGCCGTGCCGGTGCAGATACACCAGCGCAAGCAAAAGATCGACGAGCGCGCCGATTTTGTCATGATCCGAGGCGTATGCCTGAAGCACATCCGACGCTTGATCGAGCAGTTCCATCGTGTAGAACGGCTGACCATCCGGCGCGAACCCGTAATCAAGCGTGTTGATGATGTTGGGATGACGCAAACTCGCCATGACCTGAAATTCGCGCACCAGCGCGGCGCGCACGTCTAATCCGCCGCTGGATGAGCCGGGGAGTTCTTCCTGCCGCACCGACTTGAGGGCGATGACCTCACCTGTCAGCCGATCATAGGCACGGTAGACCGTTCCCATGCCGCCAACCCCAAGCGGCTCACGAATGCGATAACGATCGCTGATGAAATGCGCGGGCGAATGCGTCTGGGTCATGTCCGAATTCCGAGGTTTGTCCTCTGTGTGCGTACCGAGTCCATCATATGCTTCAACAGTGTTAGTGTGCAACTGCTTCGCGCCGTGATTTTCCAAACCGGGCGGGATCAGAGTAGACTGATACTTAAGTGTTTCAATGCGCACCCATGGGAGTAGCTCGGTTATGACACAACAAAGTAATCCCTCCGCCGCGGCGCTGAATGCGCTCGTCACACGTTTCGACACGCTGGCGCAAGAAGTCGGTTTGACGCAGATCGCCAATACCGTCTCAGAAATCGGGCAAAAGGCGTCAACGCTCGCGGGCAGTTTAGCGGACGCACGGCGGCGCGGATATATCTTCGCCGCGTATCTCGAATCGAAAATTCAGGTGATCACCGAACGGTGGTCGCCGGTAGATGAGCAGGTGCGGCGGATGCTCCCCGGCGAGGCGATGCGTCTGCGTCAGCCGTTTGATGAAGTGGAGCGCGTGATCAATGCGGCGCGGTCGGTGACCGCATATGAAGCGAAACTCGCCAGCCTGCTCCCAAAAGTTGAAGCTGAACTCGAACAGGCGGAGCGCCTGAAGGATGACGCAGTGGCGCGGATCAAGGCGTTGTATGAGCCGCTTTCGCGCGAAATCAGCCAGACGGATTTTCAAATCGGTCAGATCAAGGGAATGCTCGATCAGCGCGATGAAGCATCATTCCCGTTCCTCGCTGATGAACATGTGTTCCTCGTCGCCAAAGCTGAATATGACAGCCCCGGACGCGATGACCCGGAAGGCTTGTTGTTCCTGACCGATCAGCGGTTGGTGTTTGAACAAAAAGAGACGACGGGTAAGAAACTCGGCTTGTTTGGCGGCAAAAAGACTCAAGAATTGGAATGGGAGATTCCGCTGCACTTGATCGAAAAAGTGGAAGCGGAGAACAAGGGTATCTTCGGCGGAAAAGACATGCTGAACTTCACGTTCAAATCAGGCGCGCCGATGGCAATCGCCGCCGTAGAGGTCAAAGGCGGCGTGCAGTCGAAATTCTGGGCGGCACAGATCATGCGCATGATCCGGGGCGAAACGAATGATGAACGCGCGATCCAACCGGATGCTGAAACGCTCGAAAGCCTTGCGAAAGCACCTACCGACTGCCCGATTTGCGGTGCGTCGCTGCCGATGCTGGTCGCCAATCAGCGGCAGATTGCATGTGAGTTCTGCGGGTGTGTGATTCGGGTGTAGGGTGAGGACAAAAGCGAAAATTTGTGCTATCATTGACGTATGCGATACGTGAATGTAGCAGTTGACGCACCAATCGACACAACGTTCGATTATCATCTGCCGCCCGAACTGGAACATGTGATTGAGCCGGGGCATCTGGTTCAAGTTCCGTTCGGGACGGCGCTTCAACATGCCATTGTGCTGTCGCTCCACGACGATACCCCGATTGAGAAAACCAAACCGGTTCACAGCCGCCTTGATCCGCGCCCAGTGCTGACGCAGACGCAGATCACTATCTCGCGGCAGATCAGCAAGATCACGCTTGCGCCGCTCGGCATGTGCGTGTGGCTGTGGCTGCCGCCGGGCTTGACCGGACATCATGACACGGTTTACCAGTTGATCGACGAAAACGCGGAATATAACGGTAAGCCCGCCGTCGAAGAACCGCTTGAAATCGAGCTTGTGGCGCTGCTCAAACGACGCGGGACACTGCGCGGCGATCAACTGAATATCGCGCTGCATGGCAAGAATTGGCGCGCCGCCGCTGATGGGCTGATCAAGGCAGGGGTGATCGGCAAAGAGCACATCCTGACGCCACCGCGCGTGAAGCCCAAAATTGTGCAAACGGCGGCGCTGGCGATCCACCCCGACGAGATCGATACGCGCGCGCGGGCAGATTTGGCGCGCCCGTCGAAAGCCGCCGACTTGATCGAGGTGGTCGCCGCCAACGACGGACTTGAGGCGAAAACGGCGCTCAAAGCGGCTGGTGCAACCCGCGCGCACGTTGACGATCTGCTCACCAAAGGGTTATTGATCGCACGCGGGGAGGCGCTGTTACTCGGCATCCCGCGCGAGGATGTGCAGGGCTGGGTGGATTCGCTGCGCAAGCTGGAAAAACCACTCCGCGCGCTGCGGATTTTGGCGCGGGAAGGTGATCCGATTGATGTCAGTTGGCTGTATGCACAAGCAGATGTGACGCTGCAAGATTTGAAGAAGCTCGAAGATGAAGGACTGATTCTGCTCGGTGAGAAGCAGAAATGGCGCGATTCGCTCGAAGAACGGCAGTTTGTCTCGCGCATTCCGCCGATGCTTTCAGTCGAGCAGGCGGCGGCGTGGGCAACGGTTGAGCAAGCGCTGGCGAAGGTGAGTCCTTCTGCAACAGCGACCCCTTCGCGGAATCGCCCTCACTCCCTGACCCCTCCCCCGCTCGCTTCGCTCGCCTCCCCTCCCCGAATTCGGAGAGGGGCGAAAACAAAGAGCCATTACTCCGCACCGCTGCTCTCGAATTGGGGCGGGAATTATCGTGGGTGGAGTGTGCCTGCACCGCTGTACGAAAAGTTGAAACCCATCATTCAAGAATTGCGCCGATCCCCAACACCCGCCGAGCGCGTCCTGTGGGAATCACTGCGCACAAATCAGATCGAAGGCGTGCAGTTCCGGCGTCAGCACCCAATAGAGCGCTTTGTGGTCGATTTTTACTGTCGTGAAGCGCGTCTCGTTGTCGAGGTAGATGGGGAAATTCACCAATATACTGCCGAAGAGGACGCGATTCGTCAGCAATTTCTCGAAGCGATGGGGTTACGCGTGATCCGTTTCAGCAACGATCAGGTGTTCGGAGCGCTTGGAGAAGTAGTCGAACGGATCAAGCAAATCGTTCGCCAAGAACAAAAACGCCTCGCCTCGGAGTCGCTGCTTGCTCCCCTCCCTGAATTCGGGGAGGGGCTGGGGGAGGGGTCAACGGCGGCGGGGGGTGAGGTCGCACTCGGTGAGGGCATGGTCATCCTCCCCGAATTCGGGGAGGGGTCGGGGGAGAGGTCAGACGCCCCCTACTTTGAATCCTTCCTGCTGCACGGCGTGACCGGATCGGGCAAGACCGAGCTTTATCTCCGTGCGATTGATCGCACGCTGCAAGCGGGCAAAACCGCGATCTTCCTTGTGCCGGAGATCGCGCTTACGCCGCAGACCGTCCGGCGCGTGGCGGCACGGTTCCCCGGTAAAGTCGCGGTTGTTCACAGCGGCTTGAGCGAAGGCGAACGCTACGACACATGGCGGCGGGCGCGTGATGGCTTGGTGCGGATCATCGTTGGGGCGCGGTCGGCGCTGTTTACGCCGCTCCCGAATATCGGCTTGATCGTGATCGACGAGTGTCACGATGGGAGCTATAAAGCCTCACCGCCGCTGCCGCCGCCGTATTATCATGTGCGCGACGTGGCGGAGTTGATTCTGAAGCAGAGCGGCGGCGTCTTGATCCTCGGCAGCGCAACGCCCGACTTGGAGACGCGCTACCGCGCCGAAACCGGACAGATCACGCTGTTGGAACTGCCGCGCCGCATCCTCGGACACCGCGAGAAGATCACCGAACTGAGCGAAAGCGCCGGGGTGATCCCACGCTATCGCCCGGACGATGACGGCGCGATGGACGCGCTCACGATTGATCTGCCGCCTGTGCGCGTGGTCGATATGCGTGACGAACTCAAGGCGGGCAACACGAGCATTTTCAGCCGCGCATTACAAGACGCGCTCGAAGAAACGCTTGGACGGCGCGAACAAGTGATTTTGTTCTTGAACCGGCGCGGACAAGCGACGCATGTGTTCTGCCGGGACTGCGGGCATGTGATCACGTGTAAAAACTGCGATACGCCGCTCACGCATCACCGCGTCGGGGAATATTTGCGCTGTCACCGCTGCGGCTACACCGAGCCTGAACCGACGCAGTGTCCCCAGTGCGGCAGCAAGCGCGTCAAGTTCTTCGGGGCGGGCACGCAGCAGGTCGAACTCGCATTGAACGAACTTTTTCCGCGTGCGCGCACGGCGCGATGGGATGGCGACACCGCCGATACTCCGGAAGCGCACGAAGCGATTTTGCAGCGCTTTATCGACCGCAAAACCGATGTCATCATCGGAACGCAGATGGTTGCTAAAGGGCTTGATCTGCCATTGGTGACGCTGGTCGGCGTGATCAGCGCAGACGTGGGGCTGCATCTGCCGGATTTCCGCGCCGGAGAACGCACGTTTCAACTGCTGACACAAGTATCGGGGCGGGCGGGGCGCGGCTTGCTTGGCGGTCAGGTGGTGGTGCAAACGTATGCGCCGGAGCATTACGCGATCCGCGCCGCTTCACGCCATGATTACCGGGCATTTTACGAGCGCGAGATCGCCTACCGCCGCGAGATGGGCTATCCCCCGTTCCGACGGATGGCGCGCATCCTGTTCCGTTTTTCGACCGAGATGCAGGCACGCGACGAAGCCGAACGCGCCGCCAACATGATCCGCCACCGGATGCGGTCGCTCAACATGAGCGGGACGGAGATCATCGGTCCCGCGCCGTGCTTTTTTGAGCGCGAAAATAAGCTGTTCCGCTGGCAGATTCTCTTACGCGGACCTGATCCGGCGGCGGCGCTGCGCGATCTGCACTTCCCGCGCGGCTGGTATGTCGATAGCGATCCGCTGGATATTTTATAGCCGCTACGCCGCTACCGTCGCGGGCGAAACGTTCGGCTCTGGTTCAACGAACTGCTTGTGAACCCGCCTGAGAAACAGCGCCGGAATCGTCGTGACCAGCAGCACACCCCCGGCGATCAAATACGGGAGCGCGGGCGACAGTGTGAAGAACTGCCCGCCGAGCGCCGTTCCCAAGATGATCCCCATCGTCGCGGCGGATTGATACCATCCGAGCGCCGCACCGCAAACTTGATTCGATACGCTCGTCGTCGCCAATGTCTGTACCGATGGCATCATGATCCCGCTGGCAATCGCCAAGAGTGGCATCGCAACGATGGCGACCCAATACGGCGAGACGATCAGCACAATCGAGATCATGCTTAACCCGCGAAAGATCGCGCCGTACACCACTAACCGCTTTTCGCCGTAGCGCGCGACCAACGGACGCAAGAAAAACAACTGCGCTGCGACCTGACCGACGCCGAAACCGGTGAAGATCAAGCCGTTGCCCATATGCACCGTATCCGACGGCTGCCCCGCAAAGATCACGTGCTCACCGTACAGCGCCAGCGTCGAAGTCATGAGCGCAATCGAAAATTGGGCGATGAAGCCGATTCCCATCGTCAGCATCAGCGAGCGATTACGCATGACAGCATGCGCGCCCAATTTGTTTTGCGAGGTCAACCGCCGCGCGAGGCGCTGTGCAGGCGTGAGCGATTCATCGAGTAGAAAGATCGTCATCAACACGGTGACGAGGGAAATTCCAGCGGCGACATAATAGGCTGTGCGGTCATCTGCCAGCGCGGAGATAAAACCACCAACGGCAGGACCGAGGGTATACCCCAACCCGAACGCCATAAACACCACGCCGAGCGCTCCCGCACGTTGTTTCGGTGTAGAAAGATCGGTCAAGTACGCTTGAGCGACGATCACGTTGCCGCCTGTGATGCCGTCAAGGATGCGCCCGGCGAACAGCATCGGCAGCGACTCCGCGCCCGCCAAGATCAAGAAGCTGATCACCGTGCCGACTTGACTGATCACCAGCACGGGAATCCGCCCGTAGCGATCCGAAAGCTGACCGAGAACGGGGGCGGCGAGGAACTGCGCCGCGAAGAACGATGCCAGAAGCAGCGAGATCGTGCCGGGGGATGCGCCAAACCGACTGCCAGCGTAAAGCGGGAGGATCGGCTGGACGATGCTTGCCCCTAAAAAGTTGACGAATACGATCAGGAAAATCGTCAGGACACGACGGCGATCCATGCTTTCCTTTGTTACGACGATCTATGCATCGGGGCAGATCACAAAACGCGATCTGCCCCGACATGCTTGGGGAGGAGATACCTTGATCTTAACCATAATTTCACACACCTCAAAAGGGGATTGGGTATATCCAATGAATCAAAAAGGGCGCTCACGCGGAGCGCCCTTTGCTGCTTAAAGGGATGTACGTTCGGTGGAGAGGCTAACGCCCACTCCCCATCATCGATTCTCCGACGGTGATCACACCTTCACGCGCAGTCACCAAAAAGCTTGACCGCACCACCTTCGTGCCGGGAACAATTGCACCGATCGCGCTGATGCCCGCCTCCAATGTGCCGGTATTGGCGAATGCTTCGACAGATGCCTGATTTTCCCACAGCACGATCATTTCGGCTGACTCTTCGTCGTCCGTCTCCTCCAGCATCATCATGCCGAGAAAACCATCCCGCTTACGAAGGAGAGGCAAATAGTCTTGCATGAGCAAACTGCGAAACCGCTCTCGCATGCCAAGCGGAACCTGTACTTTCGTCACCTGCGCGTACATGGCTTCACCTTCCTCATGCAGCCCACTGCCGTGAATGACAGCATGCCGCATGCCGCAATTTTCTTGATTCTATTACAATGTCATTTTCATAAAGCAAACAGCGCCAAAAGTCACTAAAATAGGTGGCTACCTGAACTATTTTTAAGCAGGGGACAAACATGTTACGGTTACCATCCATTGGGTCAGTACGGCTAACACTGCTGCTGCTGCTCGTCTTCGCTGCGATGCCTGTGCTGGGTCAAGAATCGACACCAGTCCCCACCGCAGAAGTTGAATATAGCGATTCTCCATTCTCGACGATGGCTGCTTCGCTGCCGATTACGGCGCTGCTCGTAGATTTGGAGATGGGACGGCTTGAAGACGGCGGCTATTATCTGGGCGATCTTGATGCGCCGATTGCTATCGTCGAGTTTGCGGATTGGGCATGCCCACACTGCATCAACTACCGTGATGAGGTGTACCGCATGATTGAGGAATTCGTCATTCCCGGTCTGGCACGGTTTGAATTCCGCATGTTCCCGACGGCGGGCGGTCGCCAATCGGTGATCACGGCGCTGATCGCGGAATGCACGGGGGAACTGCGGCAGGACGAAGACGGGAATCCAGTCGGGTTCTGGCTGGCGAGCGATCTGCTGTACGAATTGGCGATCAGTGAGCGCTATTTCAGCGAGGATTTTCTGCCGTTGTTCACCGGTTTCATGGAAGTATCCGAAGAAGACCTGCTCACCTGTGCGAACGGGCTTGAACAGCCGCAAGTGCTGATCGACATTCAGTACGGGGTGGATCATGGCGTGAACGGAACGCCCGCCGTCTTGATCCGCATCGGTGATGAAGACCCGGCATTCGTCACATGGAACGGCACGACGTATTCATCCGGTTCGCCATCGTATGAAGTGCTTTCGGCGCTGATCTACGAAGCGAATGGGTTATCGGCAGAAGCGACCGCCGCGCCCTAGATGCTGCATACAAACACCTTATTCTCAAAGGCTTGTCCGATACCGGTTGAGGAGCGGACACCTTTGAGATTGAGGGGCGAAAAATCGACCAATACAATCGCACATTTGAACAATTTACCTCACCCAAACCTACGTGGAAACAAGAGAAAAACAGGTTCGTCTGGCGTGAGAAGCATCCCCTTCAAATGTGTGTATAATTCAGGTGGGGAAAGCTCCACAAGTGGACGGGTGATAGGGTATGACGACTTCAGCCAGCGGCGATAGTTCGCCTAGTCTAGGGGAAGTATCGCGGATGCGCGCCCTGATCGGGGAAGTGACCGCCGCGCTGCACAGCCAACAAGAACTCTTGAGAATTCGCCAGATGGCGCTGATGCCGGAGGTGTTCAGCCTCGTCGCGGCAGTCGATCAAGACCTCCAGCGGCTTGAAGCGCTCTTGACCGATGAACAGACCGAACTGGAGCAGTTGAACGTCCTCATTCACACGTCCGCGATGGTCAACTCCTCGCTTGATTTGAGTGATATTCTCGGCAAGGCGTTGGATAAAATCCTCGACCTGACCGGAGCAGGACGCGGGTATATTCTGCTGCGCGATGAAGCATCCGGCGACCTGCAAATTCACGTCGTCCGTGTGACCGAAACTGCCGGTGATGAGGAGGACGACGACGAATCCGCCCACGTCAGCCGGACAATCCTCACGCACGTCAGTGAGACGATGACGCCGCTCTTGACCGACAACGCCCAAACCGATCCACGCATGATCGGCAGTGAAACGATTGCTAAATTCGTGCTGCGCTCGGTGATGTGCGCGCCGCTCGTGTACAAATCCCGCTTGGTCGGTGCGATCTACTTAGATAACCGCTTCCGCGAAGGTGTGTTTACCGAACGCGAATTGAATCTGCTCACCGCGTTCGCCAACCAAACCGCTGTCGCGATTGAAAATGCGCTTTTGTTCAGCCGTGTGCAAACCGCCCTTGAAGAAATCATCAACTTGAAAGAATTGATCGAAAATGTCTTCGGGTCGATCCCCAGCGGCGTGATCACTGCCAACGCCGATGACATCGTGACGACGGTCAACACCGCCGCCGGACGCATCCTCAACCGCGCCCCCGATGAATCGATTGGCTATCCGATTGATCAGGTGATCCCGCGCGTGAGTGTCGAGCAGTATTTGGAGAATGTTCGCATCAACAACGCCAGCGTCGATGTCGAAACGCAGCCGGATATTCCCGAACGCGGACGGATCGCGCTGGCGATGCGCCTCAGCCCGCTCAAGAACGCCGAGCAGGAGTTACAAGGCGTGGCGATGGTGATCGACGACGTGACCGAACAGCGCGAACGCGACGAACTGCTCACGCTGATGACGCGCTATCTCCCGCCGGGGCTGGTCGCGCAGATCGATGTGATCTCGGCGCTGGCGCTTGGCGGTGAACGCCGCGACGTGACGTGCGCCTTCATCGAGGCGATCCCGTATGGCGTGCTGGCGGCGGAGCTTCGCCCACAGCAGGCGATGAACACGCTCAACGTGTTTTTGGATACCGCAACACAGGTGATCAACGACGCGCGCGGGATCATTGACAAGTACATGGGCAGCGAATTGATGGTCTTGTTCAACACCCAGTTGAACCCGATGCCGGATCACGCGCTGGCGGCGCTGCGCATGGGGCTTGAACTCCGCGACGCTTTCTTGGCGCTGTACGAGCGTCTGGGAATCGCGCCTGACCCGCATTATTACCGCATGGGCATCAACAGCGGCGTTGCGACGCTCGGCAACGTGGGCAGTCTGAACCGCCGCAGTTTCACCGCTATTGGCGACACGATCAACTTATCGAAGCGGTTGGAAGAAAACGCCGAATCGGGGCAGATCATCATCAGCGAAGGCGTATGTGACGCGCTCGGCACACCGCCGGACGGGGTGCGCTTTGAAGAAAAGACGCCGATCATGGTCAAAGGTAAGGCGCTTCCCGTCCAAATTTTTGAAGTATTTAAGGCGTAATCATGACCCTACACGATACCGCCAAATTTAAGAAGAATACCGCCGCGCAATCTGCACAAGAGCAGATGCGGATCCTGCGCGAAAACCTGACCACGCTGACCGATACCCTCAAAGCACAGCAGGCGCTTCTCCGTCAGCGCGGCATGAGCTTACCCGCGAGTTCAATGGAGCGCGTCCGATATACCGCGACACAGGTCGATGGCGTTTACAGCCGCGTCACGGCGAGTCAGATCGAACTGCGCCAACTCCGCGCGCTTGCCGAAACTACCGCCCTGATCAACTCGTCGGTTTCGACCGATGATGTGCTGAATCAAGTGATGGATACGGTGATCCAGCTTACCGGAGCGGAGCGCGGTTATGTCATGCTGCGCAATCACGTCACCGGTGCGATGGAGTTCCGCATCGCACGCGGCATCGACCGCGAGGTGCTGAACCGCGACGATTTTCAGGTCAGCAATACCATCGTCAATGAGGTGATCGAAACGGCGCAGCCCGTCTTGACTGATAACGCGCGCAGCGACCCGCGCTATAAATCGCAAGAAAGCATCGTCGGCTACCAACTGCGCAGTATTTTGTGCGTGCCGCTCGTCGTGCGCGATGATGTGATCGGCGTGGTGTACTGCGATAACCGCGTACTGGCAGGGTTGTTTAAGGATCACGAGCTGAATTTGTTGATCGCGTTCGCCAATCAAGCGGCGGTGGCGATCCAAAACGCCCGCTTGTTTGAAAGCGCCCGTGCGCGCCTTTCGGAAGTGACCGAAATCCGCGACTTGATGAACAATATTTTTAAGTCTATTGCCAGCGGCTTGATCGTGATCAACGCCGACGAGGTGATCACCGCGTACAACCCCGCCGCCGAGCGGATCATCGGGGTGAACGCCGACCAAGCGATGGGCTGTCCGGTGTGCGATGTGGTATACGTGTTCGCGCCGCGCATTGGCGAAAGCGTCGAGCGCGTCAAATCCGAAGGCGTGAACGAAGAATACGAACTCACGGTTGATTTGCCCGACAGCGGGCGGCGCATCTGGAATGTAAGCGTTTCCCCGATCCGTGACTTCAGCGGGAGCATCCGCGAAGGCAGCGTCATCCTTGTGGATGACTTGACCGAACTCAAAGCGCGTGAGCAGCAGCTTGCCCGCGTGCGGAATTACCTCCCCGTCGCCGTCGCGGATAATATCCGCAGCGAGGACTTGCACACGCTCGGCGGGCAGGAGCGCGAAGTCAGCATGATTTTCGCGGATGTGCGCGGCTTCACGTCATTCAGCGAACGGCTTCAGCCTGAAGTCTTGATGGAGATCATTAACAAGTATCTCGCCGTCGCCAGCGATTCGATCAACCTGTTTGAGGGCTTGGTCGATAAATACATCGGGGATGCCGTGACGGGCTACTTTAACACCCAGTTGAACGAACAGGCGGATCATGCGGTGCGGGCGGTACGCGCCGCGTTGAGCATCGCTTACGATGTATTGGCGCTGCACGAGACGCTGCCCGAAGGTCAGCGCCTCTTTTACGGCATCGGCGTGCATACGGGCGTAGCGGTGCTCGGCAACGTGGGATCGCCGGAACGCCGCGAGTTCTCGGCGCTCGGCGGCGCGGTTGACCGCTGCAAGCTCTTACAAGAAAACGCCGGACGCGGCGAGATCATGATCAGCGCGGAGACTCACGCGCTCGTCTCCAACTATTTTGAGTGTGAAGCGCTCACCCCGCAGATCACGAAGGGGTACGACGATTTCACCGTGATGTACAAAGTCCTCGGACGCAAACGCCGGATGACGGGGGCGCTCACGCCGCCGCCAACGCTGGTGGGGTAACTGCTGCCTCACCCTAAGAAACACGTCTCCCCTTGAAGGCGTGTCCGATATTCAGCACGCGCTGTTTTGCCTCGATGTACTACTCCTCACCCCCTGCCCCTCTCCAACCTTCGGTTAGAGAGGGGAGAAAAACAGGATTCTGCTCCCCCTCTCTATCGCTTGCGATGGAGAGGGGGTCGGGGGGTGAGGAGCTTTTGGGGACGGGATGCCTCAATCTTCCTTTGAATACAACCCGCGCGCGCGATCATCCGTATAATGGATTGATTCTTGCAGCAGGATGGGCTGATTTATGGGACGGATTCTCTTTTACCTGCGCTATGCGTGGCGCAATCTCTCGCGCAGTGCGCGCTGGACGACGTTCGGCGTATTTTGTATCGCGGCGGGCGTCGCGACCGTTGTCGCGCTGCGGACACTGGGTTTGGCAATCGGCGACTCGTTGGTCGATAACGTGCGGCAAAATTTACACGGCGATATTCGCGTCAGCACCGAATCGATGTCAGGCGGATTCGCCGCCTTCAGTTTCGACTCGGAGGTCGAACGCTTTTCTGATGGCGATGTCGCCCTCATCGAGGAGCGCGTCAGAATAGAGCGCGGCACGAGCACGGCGTACTCGCAAATAGCGGGCATGCAAATCACGCGGTTGGATGCGGTGACGGTCGGACGTCCGCAGTTCGTGAGCGCGTTCTTGGTTGATCCCGCGACCTTCCCCCCCACTGGCGAAATTCGCGCGCAAGACCCATCCGGCGTGCTCCTGAGCGACCTGCTCGCAGGTGATAACGTGATCGTCGTCAGCCGCAACTTGGCAGATCAGAACGGGATCGCGGTCGGGGACACGGTGCGCGTAAGCGGCACGGAAGAAGAATTCACGGTCACGGGCATCGTCGCGACCGATATTGAATCGGGCATTCAAAACTTGATCGCCGGATTTTTCGGTTTTGCGTATATCAGCAAGAGCGAAGCCGAAACACTCGGCGTTGACCCCGCGCCGACGATTATCAGCGTGGCGCTGCCCGATGGCACATCGGATGTCGATGTTGAACGGGTTTCGCAGGAAATCCGATCCGGCTCATTCTCCGCGTGGATGATCAATACACGTCCCGATCTTGCCGAAACATACGCGGTGATCGGGGATTATATCGGTCGCTTCATCGTGATCATGGGCTTGGGCGCGCTCTTGATCGGCGGCGTCGGCATCATCAACACGATGCTGGTGATGGTCGGGCGGCGCTCGAACGAAATCGCGGCGCTCAAGACGTTCGGACTCAAAGGGCGGCAGGTGTTCTGGCTGTTCATGAGCGAGGCGTTTTTACTCGGCTTGATGGGGAGCATCCTCGGCTGTGTGCTCGGCGTGTTCTTGAGCGTGATCGTCAACCAGTACGGCGAAGCCTTTTTGCAGCAGGGTTTACGCTGGCGGCTGTATCCTGAAGCAATCGGTTACGGGATGGCGCTCGGCATGGTGGTCACGCTGGTGTTCGGCGTGCTGCCGATTTTGACGGCGAACAAAATCCGCCCGGCGGCAATTCTTCGCCCGAACGAGACGGCGATCCCGCGTGCGGGCGTATTCCACAGCTTGATCGCGATTGCGCTGGTAATCCTCGTGATTGGCGGCATCGCGGGTTCAATCATCGGCGATATCCCGATCAATTCGCGCGGGGATGTGATCAGCGGCGTAATTGTCGGCTGGATCGGCGTGCTCGTCACGCTGATGATCTTGGGCGTGCTCGTGATCCTGTTCTGGTTGATCGTCTGGGTGGTGAGCAAGCTCCCGGCATTTGGGATCGTCGATCTGCGGCTGGCGCTGCGCAACTTGACAGCGCGGCGGCTGCGCACGGCAACGACGCTGATGGCGCTGGCGGCGGGCATGTTCGCCTTAAGCGCGATCACGTTTGTGGGCGTAGGCACGCGCGAAATGCTGAATATTCAGCTTTCGCAAAGTTTGGGCGGCAACGTGATCGTGTTCCCGCTGGCGAGTGTTGTTTCTCCGGCATTGGCAGAAGCAGCGCTCAACGCGGGATTGGAAGGCATCGAAGGCATTCAATACCGGACGCGCATGGAAACCTACAGCGGCGTGCTGGAAGCGGTTGACGGCGTAGAACCGGACTTCGCGCTGCCGTTCGATATGGATGAAGCGGATATGCCCGCGCGCGCGCGCCGCGCTTTCTCGTCAATTCAAATGATGGCGCGCATCACCGATAACCCGATCTTTGCGCAGAACATCGTCGAAGGGCGGGCGATCACGCCCCTTGAAGACAACGGCGAGTTTGTCATGGTGCTGCCGGAAGATTTCGGGAACGACTTTACGAACGTCTCGCCGCATGTCGGGTCGATTTTGCAAATACGGGTCGGGTCGCGCACGTATGATTTTGAAGTGATCGGCTTCGAGCGCTCGACAGGCAGTATGGGATTCTCCGGGCAAGCAGTGATCCCGCAGGGGACACTCTCCGCGTCGGGCGGGTTCTCCGGCTTCACGATCCTGCAAACAGAACCGGAGCGCTTGAATCAAGTGCTGCTCGATCTGTCGGCGCTGCCGCTCGTGTTCACGCTCGACATCACCTTCATCGACGGCTTCTTGAACCGGATCATTCAGCAGTTCGCGGCGATCCCGACGGTGGTCGGCTTGCTCTCGCTGCTCGCGGCGGCGGTGACGATGGCGAATACCGTTTCGCTGTCCACGCTTGAACGGCGGCGGCAGATCGGCATCTTGAAGGCGGTCGGCTTGAAGGGCGGTCGCGTGCTGCGGATCATGCTGATCGAAAATGTGCTGATCGGCTTGCTCGGCGGCTTGCTGGGAATCGGCGTCAGCGCATTGATGGTCGCTGCGATGACGGCACTTGGCGTCGGGGATGCGATCCCAATCCCGCGTGAAGCGCTGCCGCTGGCGATTGTGCTGGTGGTCGCGTCGATTGCCATCGCGTTGATCTCGACGTTCCTCTCGTCGGGGGTCGCGGTGCGCGAACGGGTAGCGAACGTGCTGCGGTACGAGTAGTCGCCGACTTGCGTGGGCACCAAGTTAAGGAATTTCAGTGAATCACGGATTTAGCCTCGCTGTCCCCACCCCCAACCCCTCTCTAACCGAAGGTTGGAGAGGGGTTGGGGGTGAGGAGTAGTACATCGGGACAGAAGTGTTGTCCCGCAAGAGGGGAAATAAGCACTTTCGTGATTCGCTGAATTTCTATATCGGTTTGTTGACCTCTCCCCCAGCCTACTCTCCGTTGACGGAGAGGGGCGGGGTGAGGAGCTTTTGAAAAACGTAGGAAAAAGCCTCTACAGCTCCGGCACTTTCGTATGCCACTCCGTTGACTGTTCGTAAGCATACGCGGCACGCAAGAGCGTTTCTTCGCCAAACGCGGGGGCGATCAACTGCAAGCCGATAGGCAGCCCTTCGTCATCAAAACCGCACGGCACGCTGATCCCCGGCACACCCGCAAGGCTGGCGGGCAGCGTGAACACATCTTCCAGATACATCGAAAGCGGATCGGTCGTTTTGCTGCCGATCAAGAAGGCGCTCCCCGGCGTGACAGGCGCGGCGATCACATCGACGGATTCAAATGCCGCCTCAAAGTCGCGCTTGATCAGCGTGCGAACCTGCTGCGCCTTCGCGTAGAAGGCATCATAATAACCCGCCGACAGCGCATACGTGCCAAGCATGATCCGCCGCTTCACTTCTGGTCCGAATTGGGCGCGGGTAGCCTTGTAGGTCGCCAACATATCGCCTTTTTCGATGCGCGGTCCGAAACGAATCCCGTCAAAGCGGGCGAGGTTGGCGCTCGCCTCCGCCGGGGCGATGATGTAATACACGGGCAGCGAGTACGACGTATGCGGCAGGCTGATCGGGTGAATGGTTGCGCCAAGCGATTCAAGATGCGCAATCGCGGCGCGGACGCGCTGCTCAACCGCTTTCGAGATGCCTTCGATAAAATACTCTTTCGGCACGCCGATCCGCAGCCCTTTAACTCCGCCCCGAATCGATGCCAGATAATCCGGCACGGGGATACCCATGCTTGTCGCGTCGCGCGGGTCTTTCCCGGCGATCACCTGAAGCATGCGCGCCGCATCTTCGACTGTTTGGGTGATAGGACCCGGACAATCAAGCGACGAACCGAAGGCGATCAATCCGTAGCGGCTGACCCGCCCATACGACGGCTTGAGTCCGACGATCCCGCAGAATGCGGCAGGTGTGCGGATCGAACCGCCTGTGTCCGTACCAATGGACGCGGCTGCCATACCCGCCGCAACTGCCGCCGCTGATCCGCCCGACGAGCCGCCGGGGACGCGTTCGGTATTCCAAGGATTGCGTGTGATGCGGTACGCCGAATTTTCGGTGGATGACCCCATCGCAAATTCATCGAGGTTCGTCTTGCCGAGGATGATCGCCCCCGCCGCTTCGAGCCGTTCCACCAATGTCGCGGAAAAGACAGGGGTATACCCGCTAAGGATTTTGCTTCCGGCGGTGGTGGGAATATCACGGGTGGAAAGAATGTCCTTCAGCGCGATAGGGATGCCGAGCAGCGGACGGTCATCTCCGGCGGCGCGGGCTTGATCGGCGCGTTCAGCGTCAGCGAGTGCGCGTTCGCGGGTCACAGTCAAATACGCGCCGATGTGCGCATCATGCGCGTCGATACGCTCCAAATAAGCGCGAGTCAGGTCAACAGCGAAAAGCGCGCGGCGGCGGAGCGCTTCCAATGCGCCTGTGATTGTCAGGTGAACAGGGTGTGTCATACGTTTTCGTCCGAATACCACGATCAATGGTAAGATATGCGGTATATTCTAGCGCATTCTTATCGATTCTCGCTCAACATTTGACCGGGCGCGGCGGCGAAATTCTTGACGAAATCCAACGACCGGGCGCAGTATACTTGTTATTGTTCAATGAAAGACAGCGGTCACGCGTGCCACAGAATTGTCTAAACTATGCCATCACTCATCGTTGTCGCGCAGCAGGAGTCCATTCACGCTGCTGCTGCCGAGGCATGCCGCCGCTGGGACATGCCTTTTAATATCACATTGTTGACAAGCTGTGACTCTGTGCCCAGTCTTGACTACGAAAACACCTTCACGGTGATCCTGCTCGACCAGCGTTTTTGATCACAATGGGCAAAGCATCAACACCCGATCAACTCGCCCAACCTATATACCATTCTCATCGTCGATGAAGTCACCTCTGCTTCCTACCGCGATGCCTTCGCAAACGGATTCGCTGATGTGATCGCATACGACGATCTGGATCGACTGCCTGTGTGTTTGAGCCGCATTCAAGCGTGTTATGAGCGGGGAGAACGACGGCAGATCGTCGAACTGCGCACCGCATTGGAAGGCATCTCTAAAGCGGTGATGCTGCTCGACCCTGATACAACCATCCGTATCTTTAACCGTCAGGCGGCGGAGTTTAACCGCCAGTTTTTCAGCATTGAAACCAAAGTTGGAGCACGTCTGCTCGACCTGCTGCCGGAAGCAGCACAAGTGATGTTTCGGGAGCGGTTGGCGATGGCGCTTTCCGGTCAGCCGATCACGGTGGATGTGAGCGCGCATGACACCGCGCATGACTTCGCGTTTGAATTTCTACCCGTGCATTCAGCCGATGGTCAGGTGATCGGCGTTGATTTGATCTATGAGGACATCACCGAGCGGAAAGCCATCGAACGTCAATTCCGGTTGTATGCTAGGGTGTACGAAAACATCACCGACGCGGTGATCGTCACCGATCTGGAATACAACATTGTGACGTGGAATGCAGCGTCGGAAAGACTCTATGGATGGCGTGCCGAAGAAGTGATCGGGCGTCCTGCCGCAGGGTTTGTGCAAACCGGATTCGAGTCGCTTGAAGCGATCAAGCAATCCGAAGTCACGTTGTATGAGCATGGCAGATGGGCATCTCCGGCGGTCATGCAGCACAAGCGCGACGGCACGCCCATTTGGGTGAGCAGCACCGTTACCCTCCTCAAAGACTCAACGGGAGTTCCGTACAGCATTGTCGCCTGTAATCAAGACATCACCGAGCAGCATCACGCCGAACAAGCTCTCCGTGAAGCCCTTGCGCGTGAACACGAACTCAACAACCTCAAAACACGCTTTGTTTCGATGGCGTCGCACGAGTTTCGCACCCCACTCGCCACGATTTTGACGGCGGCGGAAACAGTCTCGATTTACCGTCATCGCATGACGGATGTGCAAATTGATGAACGGCTGGATCGCGTTCGCCGTCAAGTGCTGCACATGACGGGCATTATCGACGATGTGCTTCAACTGACACGTCTCGAAGCAGATTATACGCCGCTGCAGATGGTGTATGCCGATTACGCCGCTTTCTCCCGCGAAGTGGTCAGCGAAATTGAGGGTGGCGCGGCGGAAAATCGGCGGATCACCCTGAACGGCGCGCACGCCCCGATATATACGCATTTTGATCAGCGCTTGATGCGGCAGGCAATCACCAACGTGATCACGAATGCGCTCAAGTACTCCCCATCAGAAACACCGGTCGAACTCACGTTGAAGCAAGACGGCGATGAAATACTGCTCGATGTACGCGATTACGGGATCGGCATTCCTGAAGATGAACTGCCGCGTATATTTGAGCCGTTCCACCGGGCGGCAAATGTCGGCGCGATCTCCGGCACAGGCTTAGGTTTGTCGATCACTAAGCGGGCGGTTGACCGTCACGGCGGCTCGATCACGATCCAAAGTGCGCAGGATCAGGGGACGACCATCACCCTGAGCATTCCGGTGGTTCTCTCCACCCGATCAGGTGAGATGCTGCCGCCGCCGATGGGCTGAACGGTCGCTTAACTTTCTTCTTCCTCATCGTCGCGGTGAACGCCGCCCGTCAAATACGAGATTCCCATCCATAATGATCGTGACCGGCTGTAAAACACGGTGATAAACACGATGTTGTAGACGATCCACACGAACAAATGGGGAAGCCAAGGCGGTTGAAACAGCGCTTGAATCAAGAAGAATCCGCCCATCGTTGTCACTTCCGCAAGCGATAGGTTGATGTACATCCCCCCAACCGATTCACCGTCTTCGCGCTCAAAGCGAACGCCGCAGTGAGAACAAACGTGGTTCACCTTGAACAAGCCTTCAAACGTTTTGCCAACGCCGCAGTTGGGGCAGCGCAAACTGAATGCCCGCCGCATGACCAGCCATTTATCGGGTCGATCACTAAAGAACATCGCGCGATGCTTTCTGTGAAACTTTCAAACAAGGACAAAACATAACGCAAAGGCGGGAAGACGCAAGGGTGCAAAGAGAGGGGGTGAAAAGCGGCGCGTTTGTGAACGCAAACAAAAAGCGCAGAGAGGGTATTCTCCGCGCTTTTGCGTCATGGGGTTGTGCGGTTGATCAACCGAACTCGCCGCGAATATACCGTTCGGTTTCTTCGCTCGCCGGGTTGGTGAACAGCCGTTCAGTCGGCGCGTATTCCGCCAGAATCCCCCAACGGTTTTCGACGCCGTTTTGTTCTTCCTTTTTGCGGATGCTGTAGAACGCCGTGTAATCGCTCACGCGCTGCGCTTGCTGCATGTTGTGAGTCACGATCACGATCGTGTACTGCTGCACCAGCACCTTCATCAGTTCTTCAATCGCTTGTGTGGCAATTGGGTCAAGCGCGGAGGCGGGTTCATCCATCAGGATTACTTCCGGTTCAACTGCAATCGTGCGCGCAATACACAAACGCTGCTGCTGACCACCGGAGAGCGCCAAGCCGGATTTCTTCAGGTCGCCCCTGACTTCATCCCACAAAAACGCGCCTTTCAAGCTGCGTTCGACAATTTCATCCAATACCGCTTTCCCACGCACGCCCAACAAACGCGGACCATATGCCACATTGTCATAAATGCTTTTGGGGAACGGGTTCGGCTTCTGGAACACCATCCCAATACGGCGGCGAACTTCCACCGGGTCAACATTTTCGGCATACAGGTCTTGCCCGCCGAAGAATACGCCGCCCTCAAGACGCGCGCCGGAAATCAAGTCGTTCATCCGGTTGAGCGAACGCAGTACTGTACTTTTGCCGCAGCCGGACGGTCCAATGAAGGCGGTGATCTTCTGGCGTGGAATCATGATGTTCACATCATTCACCGCCATTTTCGATCCGTAATAGATGTTGACGCCTTTCAGTTCGAAGGCGTGTGCGCCATTTTCTGTCATGGGTTACGTCTGCAGCTTTCTTCTGAAATACTGGCGAAGGAGAATCGCGGTTGCGTTGAGCAGGAGCAGTAAGACGAGTAGGACGATAATCGCCGCCGCTGCGATAGCGCGGAATTCTGCTTGTGGGCGTGCTGTCCACTGGTAAATCTGGATCGGGAGCGCCGTGAACGACGAGAACGGTCCGTTCGGGTCAAGGAAGGTTGCGGTGGATGCGCCAACGATCACCAGCGGCGCGGTTTCACCGATGGCGCGGCTCATACCGAGGATTGTCCCCGTCAGGATGCCGGGCATTGCGGCGGGCAGCACTTGATTCCAAATCGTCTGCCATTTGGTCGCCCCTAAACCGTAGCTCGCTTCGCGGATCGACGACTGGACGGCGCGGATCGCTTCTTGTGCGTTGATGATGATCACCGGCAGGATCAGCAGCGCCATCGTCAGTGATGCGCTGATGATCGTGCGCCCGTTCGAATCCGTCACGCCCAAAAATCGCCCGCTGGTGAATTCAGCCGCCGCGCGGACGAAAATCGCCAAGCCGAGCAGACCGTAGATGATCGACGGCACGCCCGCGAGGTTGCGCACGTTGGTTTCGATAAAGCGGTTGAACCACTGCATGAAGCGACCGAACGGCGTGTTGATATTGCCAAACGTCGCCGCGTACTCTTCCAAGTAGATCGCCGCGCCGACACCAATCGGGAAGGCGACCAATACCGTGATCGCAACGATCCAGATCGTACCGATAAAGGCGGTGCGGATACCTGCCAACACCGGGTCGGAGGACTGCCCGCTGGTCAGGAATGACGGACGCAGCCACAACCGGAACTCCAAGCGGGTTGTCTCTGGGTTGAATTCGGCGGCGAAGTGTTCTTCAATCGCGGGGCGGTCGAAGATCGATTCAAACAGGGAGTGCGTTTCGAGGACGTTCAACCCAATGATGTCATCAACGATGAACTGCTTCATCACGTCTGGCGAAACATTCAGCGCAAGAATTTCCGCCCGTTCTTCAGGCGCAAGATCACGCGGGGTCTTGTTCGCTGCCGATTCGGGATACGGACGACTGCCCAAAATCTGGCTCATCGGCGCTGCCGAGAATTGATCGGTCGGCACGGTGCTCAGGTTATCGCGGATCAGCACCAGCGCGCGGTTCGGCTCGTATTCGACAATCGCCGCCGCGAGCTGTTCATTGGTTGCCGCGTCAAGATCGCCGTTTGGCACAACTTCCGCCGGATCAATATTGTATTCGACGACGATCAAGCCTGCCGCGCTGTTGACGACGTTGAGGAACAATGCGACTAGTGACAGGAGCGCCAGCACAATCGCCAAGACAAAGAAGTTTTGCCAAACGCGCCCACGCAGATGCCGTCCCGCCAGCCCGCGCCGGAAAACGACTTCATCTGGCATCAAGCTTATGGGTTTTTCGTCAGGCGCAGGAGTGAGAAGGGTGCTCATTGGTACACCTCGCGGAAGCGGTTGGTAATCCAGCGGCTGATCAGGTTGAGCACAAGTGTGAAGATGAACAGCGTTAAGCCAATGGCGAACAAGCTGTTGTAGTCAATCGAGTTGTAGCTCAAGTCGCCGCCGCTGATGCGGACGATGTGACCGGTCATGGTTTCGGCTGCGCCGAAGGGCTGGAAGCAGCTCGCGTTTTCGCCGTACAGCTTGCAGGGACCCGCGCCAGCGGCGAGCGCCACGATCATCGTTTCGCCAACCGCGCGGCTGATGCCGACGATGAACGCCGCGATGATGCCGGACAAGCCCGCCGGAAGCACGACCTTGAGGATCGCCTCCAACTTGGTCGAGCCGAGTCCGAAGCTGGCTTCGCGCAAGCTGCGCGGCACAGCGCTGAGCGCGTCTTCGCTCATCGAGGCGATGGTCGGGAGGATCATGATGCCCATCACCAACCCCGCCGACGCGACGTTATAGATGGACACCGCATTTTGCCCAAAGACGCCGCGCAGCAGAGGGGTCATAAACGTTAACGCGAAGTACCCGTACACAACGGTTGGGATACCCGCGAGAATTTCCAAAATCGGTTTGAGGGTGGCGCGAGTTCTGGGTTTGGCGTATTCCGCGAGATAAATCGCAGCGCCCAAGCCTAATGGGATGGCGACGAGCATCGCAAACAGCGTCGTCATCAAGGTCGCACTAACTAACGGCATAATGCCAAACTGCTCCGCTTGCGGCTGCCACACGGGAGCGGTGAAGAATTCGCCCAGATCGACAAGCCCGCTGCCAAAAAACAGGAGCGCTTCACTACCTAACACATACAAAATGCCCAGCGTTGTAAAGATCGAGAGCACCCCACAAAACAACAGAAAAAGCTGAATGGCGGTTTCACCCGGACGAGGGCGACGAAAGATGGTGGTGCGCGCTTCGCGCCGCGCCCGCATGTCAACTGCGGCGTTTTTTGCGCTAATCGTCCCGGCTTCGGATGGTGTTGACGACATAGGGAGTTTCCTCGTCCGTGAATATTGTGACGGTGGACTAACAACTTGAAGTAAACACAAAAATAGGACGGGGCGGGTTTCCGCTCCGTCCTACGACTAGCAAAGGGGCAATTACATGCCCATGCCCATAGCTTCCATGACGGCGGTCTTGGCAGCGTTGAGCGCTTCGACGGACGCCGGGAAGTAACCGACTTCAGCCAGAACTTCGTTGACGTTGGTCAGGTAGAAGCTGATGAACGCACCAACCTGCGGCTTTTCCGCGAGGATGCCAGCATCGGTGTAGATGAACAGCGGGCGCGACAGCGGGTAGCTGTTGTCTTCGGCGGTTTCCGCGCTCGGCGCGACGCCATCGATGACAACTGCGTTCAGGCGGTCTTCTTCTTCAATGTAGTAGGCGAAACCGAAGTAGCCAATCGCAAACGGGCTGCCTTCGACACCCTGAACGAGGACGTTGTCATCTTCGCTGAACTGGATACCAGCCGCGTTGAGGATCGCATCTTCGGCTTCTTCACCGAGATTGCCGCCGTCTTCCGCTTCGAGAACGGCTTCAACGAAGTAGTCGAACGTGCCGCTGTCGCTGCCGGGGCTGAACAACTGGATGGCTTCCGCCGGATAGCTGGCATCAACCTGATCCCATGTGGTGACCGCGCCGCTGAAAATCTGGGCGAGCTGGGCGAGGGTCAGGTCGGTGAGGAAGTCATTGGCTTCGCTGACGACAACCGCGAGGGCGTCGGTGCCGATGCGGATTTCGATCGGTTCACGGGCAGGATCGAGCGCAGTGCAGGACTCGATTTCGCTGTCGCGGATCGCACGGCTGGCATTAGCAACGTCGGTGTCGCCCGCTTCGCAGAAGCGCTCGAAACCACCGCCCGTGCCGATGCTTTCAACCGTGATGTTGCCGCCGAAACCTTCTTCAATGAAGAGTTCCGCCATCGCTTCGGTCACCGGGTAAACCGTCGAGCTGCCGGCGGTGATGATGTCACCCGTGTAGGCGAGGGGGTCAACCGCGTCGAGTTCGATCGGTGTGGGTTCGGGGGTCGCTTCCTGAGCTGCGACCACGAGCGGCAGCGCAAGTGCCACCAACGCGAGAATCCAGAAAATCCGCTTCATGTGTGCTTCTCTCCTATGGTAAACCATTCAACCACAGCCCGAAGGCTGGTGCAGCACCCTTAGCGGGGTGTGCTGTACATGCGGTGATGCTAGTCGCGCGCGTTTAATAGAGTGCGTTTTAATTGTTAAGAACAAGCGCCTGTGAGGTTAAACGCGCTTTAAGCTGTTCACTTCAGTCGAATTGCATACGGTTTTCCAACCCTTAAAAACCGCTCATTTGTGCTAACATGAAGGGATATAAATGGGGGTGGAGGATCAGCGCGGCGATTCGGTATAGTTATCAGCGTGATCCCGTTCGGCTGCCACCTGTTCAAGCGAGAGACTATGGATTTGCACACCATCGGAGTGCTGGCACACCCGAACCGTCCGGCAACTGCTCCGGTTGCCGAGCATATCGCCGGGACATTTGCGGCGCGTGGATTAACCGTGTGGCGTGAAACCACATGGACAGATGCGAGTATCGCGGGACAGCTTCCGGGAACATCGCTCTTGATCGCCATTGGCGGAGACGGCGCGATGCTCCGCGCCGCCCGCGCTGCCGCGCTGTATAAAGTGCCGGTGTTGGGCGTTAACATGGGGTATCTCGGCTTTTTGACCGAAATCGCTTCGCCCTCCGAATGGGACAGCGCCCTCGAAACACTTTTGAGCGGGGAAGGTTGGATCGAACGGCGCATGATGATCCGCGTCGAGGTGCATCACCCGGATGGTACGCTGTGCGCCGCCTCGGACGCGCTCAACGACGTGGTGATCAGCCGGGGTAACATCACGCGCATGATCCGCCTACCCATGTACATTGATGGGCATTGGACGACGACGTATCACGCGGACGCGCTGATTATCGCTACAGCAACCGGATCGACGGCGTATGCGCTGGCATGCGGCGGTCCGATTTTGCCGCCGGAACTTGAAAATGTAGTCGTTGTGCCAGTCGCCCCGCATTTGAGTTTGGATCGCCCGATTGTGCTGCCCGCCGCGCTCAGCGTGCGCGTGCAAATCGACGCGGACAGCGGAACCGATCCGATTTTGGCGGTGGATGGTGTGCCGATTTGCAACCTCCAACCGGATGATGAGATTTTTGTTCAGGCGAGCAGCCATGCGGCGCGGTTCGTGCGCTTGCGCGACCGGAATTACTTCTATCGTTCGCTGCTCGATCGTCTTGAGCCTCGTGTCAACCCACCTAAAGAGAATCCATGACCGACACACAGAAGAACAACGAGGAAGTGACGTATTGTGCCGTGCATCCTGAGCGTGAAACCGGGCTGCGCTGTATCACCTGTGATCGTTATATGTGTATCCAATGCGCCGTACGGACACCCGTTGGCTACCGCTGCCGGGAATGTTACCACCGGCAGCAGGGCGGGTTTTTCAAAGCCAGTTCGATTGACGTATTTCTGACCGCCGCCATCTGCGCGACGTTGAGCGCGATGGGGACGGCGATGCTGACCGTACTGCCAATCCCGTACCTCTTGCAGGTGATCCTCGCTTTCCCGGTTGGGTTGCTGGTTGCGGAAATCTCGCTCTGGTCGGTTGAACGGCGGCGTTCACGCGATGGGCACTGGTTGGCGTCGGGGAGCGCGGCATTCGGGGCGGTCGCGGTCGCAATCGGGATGCGCCAATGGGGAGAGGCATTCACGTGGGTGGCGGTTGGTTTGCTCACGTTCGCTGTGTGGGGACGTTATCGGATGAAGTTTTAGAGGACTTAAGCGAGATGGCGGCAGACAACCTGAACACCGAAGACGAAGTCACTTACTGCGCGGTGCATCCCGACCGCGAGACCGGGCTGCGCTGCATTACCTGTAACCGGTATATGTGCGTAAGCTGCGCCGTGCGGACACCCGTCGGCTACCGCTGCCGCGAGTGCGTGCGCGGTCAGCAGCAGGTATTCTTCAAAGGGAAGCAGAGCGACGACCTTGTGACGTTCGCCATCACTGCCGCCTTAACCGGGTTGGTGGTCGGCATCCTTGCGGCGGTCAATCTGCTGTGGATATGGATTGCGATCATCGTTGGGCTTCCGGTCGGCGCGGGGATCAGCGAGCTTGCGCTGCGAGCGACTCAGCGGCGGCGGTCGCGCTATTCGCATTATGTCGGCGCGGCGGGTGCGGTGATCGGCGGGTTGGCGGGCGTGCTGCTCCCGGCGTTCATCAACTACAATAATATGATAGCGCAGTACAACGAATTGATCAGTCAGCTTTCGCCGCGCGAACTTGAAGCCTTTATGCGCGAGATGGGCGCGGCGGTCGGCTCAAGCAGCGTGATCAACGGCGGATCGTTTTTACCGCCGCTGCCGGAGTTTCTGTGGCAGTCGCTCACGCTCGATATCGGCGCGCTCTTGATGATCGGGATCATCGCGTTTGCCATTTACGGGCGATACCGGATGAAGATGTAAGATCGCCCTCACCCGGACGCTTCGCGTCCCGCCCCTCTCCGTCAACAAAGAGGGGCAAGAACACGTACCCCGCGCCGCCGACTCACAAGCGAGCGGAACACCCCCTCTCTGCCAGCGGAGAGGGGGGCGGGGGGTGAGGGCATCATTGGGTTTGTTGATTGAATAGCTAGAACGTTTCTCGGATTGAGGATCGGTGAACTGCGAAAGTCAGGTTAAATAAGCATGCTTGAAGAACTGCGGATACAGAACTTTGCCATTATCGATCACCTTGATCTCGCTTTTTCCGACGGGCTGAACGTGATCACCGGCGAGACGGGCGCGGGCAAGTCGATCATCATCGACGCCGTTGAGATACTGCTCGGCGGCAAAGCTGATCCGTCTTTCATCCGCAGCGGCGCGGAGAAAGCATGGATCGAAGGGACATTCGCGCTCAACGAGCAGACGATCGCGGCGCTCCGTCCGATTTTGGATCGGGAACAGCTTTTTGAAGACGATACGCTGGAGACGGTCACGATCAGCCGCGAAGTCCGCTCAAATGGGCGCTCGATTGCGCGCTTGAACGGCACGGCGATCAACTTGGAACTTTTGAGTGAACTCGGTGACGCGTTGGTGGATGTACACGGGCAGAGCGCGCATTTATCGCTGCTCAAGCCGAGTTCGCATATTGATCTACTGGATCGCTTTGCCGATGTGATGCGCGAACGGGATGCGCTGGCGCACCGTGTGAGCGAGATCGCCACCGTGCGCCGCGAGATCGCGCATCTACTCGCGGACGAAGCCGCGCTCAAACGGCGGGCGGATCGACTGCGCGAGGACATTGAAGACATCGAAGCGGCGGAACTCATCCCCGGCGAAGACGAAGAACTCAAAGCCGAGCGCAATCGCATGGCGAACAGCGAACAGCTTGCGCGGCTTTCGACCGAGGCATTGGTTTTCCTGTACGGCGATGAACGCGGCGAAGAAGCCGTCGGCGCGGTTGATCAACTGCGCGATGTGTGCGCCCTGCTGGCGAAGTTGGCAGGGGTAGACAGTGCCTTGAAAGAAGACCGCGATTTGGCGAACGAAGCCGCCGCGCAAGTCGAAGAACTGGCGAAATCGCTGCGCCGCTATGCGGATACGGTCGAATACAGCCCGGAGCGGCTTGATGCGGTGGAAGAACGCCTAGAGACGATCAACAACCTGAAGCGGCGCTACGGCAGCACGATTCCGGCGGTGATCGAATACGCCGAGAAAGCCCGCGTCGAACTCGAAGGTATCGAAAACAGCGAAGAACGGCTCGCCGCGCTGAACGAAGTAGAAGACGGGATGCTGCGCGATATTGGCGCGCGCGCTGCCCGTTTGACCGCCGCGCGCCGCGCCGCCGCCGCTCGATTGGGCGAACTCGTGGTGCAAGAACTCGCTGATCTGCGTATGGGCAAGGCGCAGTTTGAAGTCGGTATCACGCAGACGCCTGATCCGAACGGGGCGTATGTGGGCGATCAACGGCTGCATTTTGACGCGACGGGCTGCGATCGCATTGAATTTTTGATGAGCGCTAACCCCGGCGAACCGCTGCGCCCGCTGGTGAAAGTCGCGTCCGGCGGTGAATCGGCGCGGATTATGCTGGCGCTCAAGCGGGTGCTCTCGGCGGCGGATCACACACCGACGCTGATCTTTGACGAAATCGATCAGGGGATCGGCGGGCGCGTGGGAACAGTGGTCGGTGAAAAGCTGTGGATGCTCACCCACGATCATCAGGTGATGGTGGTGACGCATTTGGCGCAGCTTGCGGGGTACGCCGACCGTCATTACCGCGTGATGAAATCGGTTGAAGCAGGGCGCACCAAGACGCAGATCGTTCCGCTCACGCATGATTTCCAACGGATCGAAGAACTCGCCGCGATGCTCGGCACGATGAACGAAAGCGGCTACCAGAGCGCGAAAGAACTCATGGACGCGGCGGCGGCGTATAAGCGGCAAACTGAAGCGTGATGGGTGCGTGGCTGCAAATGCCCAATACGACTCGTCAAGTGCTCCTCACCCCCTACCCCTCTCTAACCGAAGGTTGGAGAGGGGAGAAAACTAAGCGCTTTGCTCCCCCTCTCTATCGCTTGCGATGGAGAGGGGGTTGGGGGGTGAGGAGCATTTTCAAACACGCGCTCGTCACTCAGTACTTCATTTCGACTTCTTTTTAGGAAAGGTTTCCACCCGTGATCTACAACTTTGATACCGCCATCGAACGACGCAGCACGAACAGCGCCAAGTGGACATTCATGCCGCCGGATGTGCTGCCGCTGTGGGTGGCAGACATGGACTTCCCGACCGCTGAACCGATCCTCCGGGCGTTACGCGAACGGGTTGATCACGGGATTTTCGGCTACCAATTTGAGTCACCAAGTTTGCGTGAGGTAATCGTCGAGCGCTTTGCGAACCGCTATCACACCACGATCACGGCAGACGAGATCGCGTTCGTGCCGGGGCTGGTGACGGCGCTCAACCTCGTCAGCCGCATCACGGGCGAAACCGGATCGGGTGTGCTGGTGCAGCCGCCGATCTACCCGCCGTTCCTGAGTGTGCCGAAGAATACCGCGCGCACGAACGTCACCGCGCCGTTGGCGATCACCCGCACCGGATCGACGCTCTACGCCGAGATCGATTGGGATGTGCTGGAAGCATCGGTCACGCCGGAAACACGCATGTTCATCCTGTGTAATCCTCATAACCCGGTTGGGCGGGTGTACACGCGACCGGAACTCGAACGGCTGGCGGAATTCGTGATCCGTCATGATCTGCTGCTGGTGAGCGACGAAATTCACGCCGATCTCACGTTCGCGCCGCATACGCACATCACTGCCCCGGCGATTACGCCGGAACTGCGCTCACGGTTGATCACACTAGGCGCGCCGAGCAAGGCGTTTAACCTCGCGGGGATTCCGTGCGGCTTTGCGGTCATCCATGACGAAGCGCTCCGCCGCCGCTTTAACACCGAATTGTTTGCGATGGGCATATTCCCGTCGAATGTCGGCTTCACCGCGTCCGAGGCGGCGTACCGCGAGGGCGACGAGTGGTTGGATCAAGCGCTGGCGTATTTGCAAGCGAACCGTGACTTCATCGAAGCGTATTTGACCGAACGCCTCCCCGAAGCGGCATTTACGCATGTTGAAGGGACGTATCTCGGCTGGATCGACTTAAGCGCGTACCAACTCCCCGGCGGCGCGTTCAAGTTCTGCATCGAAGAAGCGAAAGTCGGCTTGAACGACGGCGCGACGTTTGGCGGCGCAGCCTATAAAGATTATGTGCGGATCAACTTCGGCTGCCCGCGCTCGACGCTGCAAACCGCGTTGGAGCGCGTGGTCGATGCGATTGCCAACCGGGAGTCGGTTTGAGCGCATCGGAGGCGCTCGATCCCTCGATTGCCGCCGTGTTTGATCGCGCCGGGATCAAAGCGCGGATCGACAACGGCAAGGTGAAGTATTACCGTCGGATGGTCACACTTGCGGGCGATCTGGCGGGGATGCGCTTTTTGCGTGACGCGGCGCTGCTGAACGTGTTCAACGACGCGCAAGCGCGCATCGGCGCGGCGTACCGTTTGAATGATTTGTTCGCTTTGATGCGTGTCGGCAAAGGCACGGCGCGCATCAAAGCGGCGGAGATGCTGACGGCGCTGGTGCAGCGTCATATTTTGCTGCGCGGCTATGTGATCGCGTGCCCGGTCTGCCGCCGCTCACGCTGGTTGTACCCGGATGCCGTCTCCGAGCACATGCGCTGCCCCGCTTGCGCCGCCTCGAACTTGCTGCCGCTTGATGCCGCCTTCGTTTATAAGCTGAATGCCGTCTACCGCACCGGATTTACACAAGGCGCGTTGAGTGTGCTGCTCACCGCGCTGTATTACGCCGAGCGCGCCGTGTCGTTTGCGTGGGATGCGTGCGTGATCGCGGAAAAAAGCGGGCTGAAGACCGAAATTGATCTCGTGTGCGCGGTGGATGGGCGGCTGATCCTGATCGAATGCAAGGACAAATTCGTGTATCAAGCGGAGGCGGATTTTGCCGCGTTACGCGATCAACTGGCGCGTGGGCGCATGTTGGCGGACAAGATCGGCGCGGAATTTGCGTTTGCGACGACTCAGCCGCTTGATGCCGTGCCGCTGTCGATTCAAGCGGCGATGCACGGTGAAACAGTGCTGACAGGCGAGGCGCTGTTTTAGGCGAGTTTGATCACGGAGACGCCTTCACCCCCCCGAAGGCTTGTCCGATATTGGCAATCATCGTTTTTACCTCTCCCCGAATGGGTACATATTTGGGCACAACATCTGCTTTTGTAGGGGCGCGTCGTGACGCGCCCGCCAGCATTTTGGGCGGCTCGCGAGCCGCCCCTACCGCTTGTTTGCTGAATCTGCCTGTACCCATTCGGGGAGAGGTCGGTTTTGAATATTGGACAAGCCTCCCGACCCCTAAACGGTGCTATTCTGTTTTGAGTGGATGGAAGATTTCGAGCAGATTCCCGTCAGGATCGCGGAAGTGCGCGGTGCGCATCCCCCAATCCGGGCGATCCGTTGGCGGTGCGACGAACGTCACCCCTTTTGCCTTGAGCGCTTCAACCGCTTGATCGAGGTTATCCACCTCAAAAACCAGCAGGATCGCGTCTTGTGCGTCAGCATGTGCGGGCTTTGATCCTGCACCGACGACTGCCGCCATCTCCCCCCGCCCAAACAGCCCAAGCGATAGATCACTGCCGAGCGCGAAGCCAGCATACGTCGGATCATCCTCGCTGCCCATCCCTACAGGCAGCCCGATCACATCACGGTAGAAGCGGAAACACCCAGGAAAATCATTGACCAGCAAACGAATCTGATTGATACGGTGCTGCATGTTTTTCTCCTTTGAAGTGCTTTTGAACCACAAAGAACACGAAGAACACAAAGCGAGTGCCAAAATCATGTTCGACAAATCACTTGAATCGATCACTTAATTAGAACAAATTTGCTGACTTATGTCAACAAAAGAGGCGATCCCAAAACGGGATCGCCTCTTTTTGTGATTCTAGAAGGTGTGTGTTACTGGCACAGACCCAGCGGGCTGACGTAATCGGCGCTGACCCATCCGGTCTGCCCGTTGTACGCCACGCGATACCATTCACCCTGCCGTCCGGTCGCCTGAATCTCCGCCATGTACGGGATCAGTTCGATCACCGGGCTGCCGAGCGACGCTTCGGCGCGCATGTTCAGACGATATTCAGCACGGAGCGTGCAGCTTGAGTATTCGGTCAGCACCGGCGCTCCCGGCGTTGAAGATGCGCTTGCGCCCGCGCCCGTCAGCACGACCGTACCGGGGGCGTAGATCACGCCGCAGGTGTAGCCGCCTTCGTAGCCAGTCGTCGCCAGCGGCACGGGGACGCGTGGTGTACCAGACGCCGCCATGTAATACAGCGTGCCTTGACCCTTCATACAAATGGTGATTCCCGGCGCGAAACTGGTGATTTCCGGTACGGCGAAGATGTCCATCGCCTGAATGATGCCCTGATCGACCAGCCCTTGATTACCGATTGCGCCGTAGTTGTACTCAGCGAACAACTGCCCATCACGCACGAGCAGGCGACCGAACACCCCGTAGCGGAGCGGTTCAGGCACGCCGCCAAGCACAACATCGAGAATGGCGAAGTTGTACGTACTGTGCAGTGTGTCGAGCGGCGTTGGCGTCGGGTAAATCGCATCGCCGGATGGCGGCGGGATCGGTGTTTCGGTGACGAGCAGCGTCACGGTGACGATATTCGACAAGCGCACACCGTCGCTCGCTTGATAGGTGAAGCTGTCCACGCCGAGGAAGTCCAGCGCGGGCGTATAGGTGAACCCACCGTTCAGGTTGAGCGTGAGCGTGCCGTTCGTCACATCAGTGACGAGGACTGCAGTCAGCGTGTCGCCTTCGGGGTCGGTGTCATTGCCCAGAACACCCGGCGCGTTGACGATCAGCGGCGTGTTCAGGATCGGGTTGTAAGTGTCTCCGGCGGCAGTCGGCGGCTGAGGCGGCGCGCCGACGGTGATCCGCACGGTCGCCGCGTTCGAATTCGTGCTGCCATCGTTCGCCGTGTAAGTGAACGTATCCGCGCCGGTAAAGCCCGCGTTTGGCGTGTAGGTGAAACCGCCGTTGGCGTTGAGCGTAACCGCGCCGTTTGCCGGGTTGGTCACAATCACCGCCGTGAGCGGGCTGCCTTCAACGTCGCTGTCGTTCGCCAGCACACCCGGCGCGCCAACCGTGATCGCGGTTTCAAATGCGGTTGAGTAATTGTCGTTGGCAGCCGTTGGGGCATCGTTCACCGCGTTCACGGTGACGGTGACGACTGCGGTATCCGTGCCGCCGTTCCCGTCGCTGATCGTGTAGCTGAACGTGTCCGTGCCGCTCTGGTTGAGCGCGGGCGTATACGTCACACCTGTGCCACCGCCCGTGATCGTGACCGAGCCGAAACCGCCCTGTGTCACGCCGATCACGGAGAGGGTTTGACCCACATCAGCGTCGGTGTCGTTGGCGCGAACGTCAATCGCTACCGGGGTGTCTTCGTTCGTGGTCGCGGTGTCGTCGTTCGCCGTCGGCGGATCGTTCACGCCGGACACAGTGATATTGACCGTTGCGGTATCCGTGCCGCCGTTTCCGTCGCTGATCGTGTAGGTGAACGTGTCTGTGCCGCTGAAATTCGTGTTCGGCGTGTAGGTGACATCGCCCGCCGTAAACGTAACCGTGCCGTTCGCGCCCTGCGTGACCGCCGTGATCGTCAGGGTGTCGCCGTCAGCGTCGGTGTCATTGGAGAGCACAAGGATCGTCGTCGCGGTGTCTTCGCTCGTCGCGGCAGTGTCATCGACCGCATTTGGCACGTCGTTGACCGAGTTCACTATCACGGTGACGGTTGCGGTATCCGTGCCGCCGTTCCCGTCGCTGATCGTGTAGGTGAACGTGTTCACGCCGCTAAAATTGGCGCTCGGCGTGTAGGTGACATCGCCCGCTGTGAACGTCACCACGCCGTTGGCGGGCTGCGTCACACCTGTAATCGTGAGCGTCTGCCCAACATCGGGGTCGGTGTCGTTGCCCAACACGGGGATCGTCACAGCGGTGTCTTCGGGGGTCGAAGCAGGATCATCAACCGCATTCGGCGCGTCGTTAACCGCGTTGACCGTCACGTTGACCGTACCGACGCTTGAACCGCCCGCCGAGTCCGTCACCGTATACGTGAAGCTGTCCGCGCCGTTGAAGTTCAGGTTCGGCGTGTAGGTGACGCTGCTTGCGGTGAACGTAACCACGCCGTTCGCACCGTTCGTCGCACCTGTGACAGTGAAGGGGTTGCCTTCGGTGTCGCTGTCATTGCCGCGTGGATCAATCGAACCGGCAGTGTCTTCGTTCGTCGTGATGCTGTCATTGACGACCGTCGGCGGCTGATTTTCGACCACGTTGAGACTCACCGTCGCGGTGTTCGAGTTCGTCGTGCCGTCGTTCGCTTGATACGTGAAGCTGTCACCGCCGATGTAATCGGTGTTCGGCGTATAGGTGAAACTGCCGTTGGCGTTCAGCGTGACCGTGCCGTTCGTCGGATTGGTCACGACTGCCGCTGTGAGCGGGTTGCCGTCCGCGTCCGTGTCGTTGCCGAGCACGCCCGGTGCGGCGATGTTCAGCGCCAGATTTTCCGAGGCGGTGTAGCTGTCATCGGTCGCCGTCGGTGCGTCATTGACCGCGTTCACGGTGATCGTCACGGTGGCGGCAGCAGAATTGAGCGTGCCATCGTTTGCTTGATACGTGAAGCTGTCCGACCCACTGAAGTTAGCATTCGGCGTGTAGCTGAAACTGCCGTCCGCGTTCAGCGTAACCGTTCCGTTAGAGGCATTCGCCACAATCGCCGCTGTAAGCGGGCTAGCTTCGGGATCGGTGTCGTTGCCGAGCACACCGGGGGCAGCGATGTTCAGCGGGGTGTCTTCGTTGGTGGCGTAGCCGTCAGCGACGGCGGTCGGCGCATCGTTGACCGGGTTCACGGTGACGGTAACCGTGGCGGTATCCGAACCGCCGTGCCCATCGCTGATCGTGTAGGTGAATGTATCGATTCCGTTGAAGTTCACCGCCGGTTGGTAGATTACATCATAACCCATCGCATTGAAGGAGGCGATACCATGACTGGGCTGTGTGCCTCCAACGATCGTCAGTGTGTCACCGTCAACATCGGTATCGTTGCCTAACAAATCGATAAAAGTGTTATTGTCTTCGAGAGTCGTACCAGAGTCATCAACGGCGTTTGGTGCATCGTTCACGCCGTTTACGGTGATCGTCACGGTAGCAACGTTCGAGTTCGTCGTGCCGTCGTTCGCTTGATACGTGAAGCTGTCTGACCCGCTAAAGTTCGCGTCCGGCGTGTAGGTGAAGCTGCCGTCCGCGTTCAACGTGAGCGTGCCATTCGACACATCGCTGACCAGCGATGCCGTGAGCGGACTGCTTTCGGCATCGGTGTCGTTGCCGAGCACACCGGGCGCTGCGATGTTCAGCGGCGTGTCTTCGTTGGTAGCGTAGCCATCAGCGGTGGCAACCGGCGGATCGTTGACCGGGTTCACATTGATCGTGACGGTGACGCTGGCGGGTTCATCTACGCCGTCCGTCGGGTGATAGGTGAAGCTGTCCGAGCCGCTGAAGTTCAGGTTTGGCGTATACGTGAACGAGCCATTCGCGTTCAGCGTAACCGTGCCGTTCGCCGGGTTCGAGTCGAGGATCGCCGTCAGCGTATCACCATCCGGATCGGTGTCATTGGAGAGAACACCGGGTGCGGCGACGTTCAGCGGCGTGTCTTCATTGGTGGCGTAGGTGTCACCGTTGGGAACAGGCGAGTCGTTGATCGGGTTGACCGTGATCGACACGGTGACGGTATTCGAGTTCAGCGCACCATCGTTCGCTTGATACGTGAAGCTGTCCGAACCGTTGAAGTTCAGATTTGGCGTATAGGTGAACGAACCATCCGTGTTCAAGACCAGAACGCCGTTTGCCGGGTTAGTCACGACTGCCGCTGTGAGCGGATTTCCATCCACATCGTTATCGTTGGCAAGCACACCGGGTGCGGCGACGTTCAGCGGCGTGTCTTCGTCGGTGATGTAGCCTTCCGGCGATGCGACGGGCGCATCATTGACCGCATTCACAGTGATGGTGACGGTGACGATGTTGGAGTTCAGCGCGCCATCGTTCGCTTGATACGTGAAGCTGTCCGATCCGACATAGTTCAGGTTCGGTGTGTAGGTGAACGAACCGTCGGTGTTCAGGTTCAGCGCGCCGTTCGACACATTGCTAACGAGCGATGCCGTGATCGGATTACCATCAACATCGCCGTCATTGCCGAGCACGCCGGGGGCGGGGACGGTCAGAAGCGTGTCTTCGTTGGTCGCGTAACCGTCAGCGGCTGCGGTCGGCGCATCATTGACCGCCGTCACGTTCACGGTGACCGTCGCTGTATCGATACCGCCGCCCACCTGATCGGTGATCGTGTAGGTGAAGGTGGTCGTCCCGTTGAAGTTTGCGCTCGGCGTGAAATCAACACCTGTGCCGCCGCCCGTGATCGTCACCGTGCCGTTGGCGGGCTGCGTGACGCTCGTCACGAGGAATGCGTCGCCCGTCGGATCGGTATCGTTGGCGCGCACATCAAGCACCGTCGCACCGGAGTCTTCCGCGACGGTGAAGGGACCGTCATCGACCGCATCCGGCGGCAGGTTGGAGACGACGTTGATCGTTACGGTGGCGGGCGTGAGCGCCGTGCCGTCAAATGCGTAGTATGTGAACTGTATCGTTGTGCCAGCCGGAACAGCAGGCGTGTAGGTGAAACCGCCGTTCGGGTTGACCGCTAATCCGGTTCCAGTGAAGGGCGCAATCGGCAGGATTAATGGAACGGTCAGCGGATTGCCATCGACATCGCTGTCGTTGCCAAGCAGACCCGGCGCGGCAACCGTGAGCGTCGTGCCTTCCTGCACCGAGTAGCTGTCATTGACCGCCGTCGGCGCATCGTTGACCGCGTTCACGGTGATCGTCACCGTGACGATGTTGGAGTTCAGCGTGCCATCGTTTGCTTGATACGTGAAACTATCCGAACCGTTGAAATTCAGGTTCGGCGTGTAGCTGAAACTACCGTTCGGGTTCAATGTCAGCGCGCCGTTGGACACATTGCTGACCAGCGCCGCCGTAAGGGGATTACCATCCACATCACCGTCATTGCCCAGCACACCGGGTGCAGGAACGTTCAGCGGGGTGTCTTCGTTCGTGGCGTAGCTGTCGGCGGTGGCGGTCGGCGCATCGTTGACCGCGTTCACGGTGATCGTGACGGTGGCGTTGGTGGTGCTAAAGCTGTCATCCGCCGCGTAGACAAATGTATCGGTGCCGTTGAAGTTCGCATCCGGCGTGTAGGTAAAACTGCCGTCCGTATTCAAGGTCAGCGTGCCGTCGGATGGCGGGGTGACTTCAAAGACGGTGAGTGGATCGCCGTCGATGTCGCTGTCATTGCTCAGCACACCGGGCGCGGGAACGGTCAGCGGGGTGTCTTCGTTGGTGCTGTAGCCGTCATCCGTTACCGTCGGCGCGTCGTTGACGGGTAGAACGTCTAACGTCACCGTCGCCACGTTGGAATAATCACCATCGAAGGCGCGATAGGTAAAGGTCTGCGTGCCAGAGTAATCGGCGGGCGGTGTGTAATCGAAACTGCCGTCTGGGTTCAAATTCAACACGCCGAGCGCAGGCGGCGCGATCAAGTCAGTGGTGAGCGAGTCGCCTTCGGTGTCGGCATCGTTGAGCAAAACACCGTCAATCGCCGCGACGTTGAGCACGGTATCTTCATCAAACGAATAGCTGTCATCGACTGCGACAGGCGCATCATTGACCGCGTTCACGGTGATCGTCACCGTCGCAGTGTTGGAATAGTCCGTACCGTCAAAGGCTTCATACGTGAAACTGTCCGACCCGTTGAAGTCAGCGTTCGGCGTGTAGGTGAAACCGCCATTCGCGTTCAGCGTGAGCGTGCCACTGCTGACATCACCCACCAGCGCCGCGATCAACAGGACGGTTTCGATGTCGCTGTCATTGCCCAACACACCCGGCGCAGGAATGGTCAGCGGCGTATCTTCGTCGGTCGTGTAGCTGTCATCATCCGCGAACGGGGGATCGTTAACCGCGTTCACGGTGATCGTCACAGTGCCAAAGGCGATGCCGCCGTTCGGATCACTGGCGCGGTAGGTGAAGCTGTCCGTGCCGTTAAAATCAGCATCCGGGTTGTAGGTGAAGGCACCATTCGATCCCAGATTGACCGTACCGTTTGATGGTGCTGATTGAACGACCACCGTCAGCGTGTCGCCGTCCACATCGGAATCGTTGCCAAGAACGCCCGGTGCTGGTTCTGAGAGTGTATTGTCTTCATCAATGGTATAAGCGTCGTCCACCACCGTCGGATCATCGTTGACGGCGAGCACCGTCACGGTGACGGTTGCGGTATCCGTGCCGCCAAACCCATCGCTGATGGTGTAATCGAAGGTATCCACCCCGTTGAAATTCAGGTCAGGGGTGTAGTCGATTGACGTGCCGCCGTTGATACCGACGGTGCCGTTCGGCGGATTCGTCACGGCGGTGATCGTCAGCGTTTGACCGGGATCAGGGTCGGTATCGTTGCCCAATACGCTGATGTTGATGAGTCCGAAGTCTTCAATCGTACCCGTCGAATCATTGTTCGCGTTTGGCGCGGCGTTGGTGATCGTCACGGTGCCGTCGGTGATGGTATTCAACACAGACGAGCCGCCGAAGATGGCATTAGTTTCACGCGGGAAGGCGACCGAGATCAGGTCGAGGAGCGTACCGGCGGGGGCGGGTTCAAGCGCTTCAAAACGCACGGTCAGCAGCGTAAAAGTCCCCGACGCATACGGCGATAAAATGCCAGCGGCGTAATCGACGGTTCCGGCGACGTTGCTGAAGGTATTTTGCAGCGGCAGCGTCAGAGTCGTGCCAACCGTCGTGCTGATGACTTCCAATTTGGTGATGTCAAAGTTGAAATGGACTTCAGCGGCGTCAATCAACTGCGGGAGGAGGGTTGAGGGATTAATGCCCGTGTTGATCTCGACGATAACATCGAACTGCTGACCAACGCTCACCGTCGGGTTGGAAGTGAAATAGATATTCGCCGGACCCGTGCCGCCTGCCTGAAGCTGGGGGGAGTCCTGCGCTTCGAGCAGTCCCGCAGGGATGCTCACCGCGACCGCGCCAAATGCGATCAAGAGGATAAGTGCTGCAACCAATCGAAAGCGGGTGTTCAAAGTTGTCTTCTTTCTCCTGACTCCACCGAAGCCGAAGCGGAATCGCGCTGGGTTCGGAATATGCGCGCACACTGTGTATTCTGAACAAGTCTATAGTACCTCATCTAGCGCAGAATGCAGCATACAGACTCTTTAACTTTAGAGCAAACGAATCAAAAGGGGTAAGTGCCACAATGCCAGAAGCGCAGAAAAGATGCCTCTGCAAGTTACGGCTTCGCGTAATGTTGTTTCGCTCCTTATGTTAGGGCAAAGCTCCTCACCCCCTTCCTCGCTAACTCGCAGCGGCGAATGCCGTGTGACATAATAGCTGTACTGCTCGAACTTGCGCTCAAGGAGATGCTGATCATGGAAATCCGCCGCTTTACCGACGACGACAGCCCGATTCAGGTTGAAATCACGCTCAACGCCGCGACTCAACAGGGCGGATTACAAGAAGCAGCACGCGGCAGCGCCGCCGAGAAGATCAAGCAGGTGAGCGATGACATGCTGTTTCACGCCTTCCATGCGATCTACAAAATCGCGCGCAAGACCGAGCAGTTGATCGCCGACCTGCCGAGTTCCGCGCCGGATGCGAAACAGCCGCTCACCGGTGCGGAGATCGAATTCGGGATCACGTTTGACAGCGGCACGAACGCGATTGTCACGTCGAGCGTGGGCGCAACCGTAACCGTCAAGCTGACGTGGGGGCGGGAATGAGTGTCGATACCTATGTCGTGAATCAGCGCTTGCGTGATTTCACGATCCGCGTGCTGGATCAAAAAGGCGAGATCGCCGGAACGGGATTCGTGATCTCCGAAGATGGCAGGATCGCCACCTGTGCGCATGTGATCCGCAATGTGTTTGACGGCAAACCGCCGCGTGACCTGATCGACCGCGAAGTGATCGTGTATTTTCCGCAGGCGCGCCCGCCGTATGAGAAGCAGCAGACGGCGGTGATCAGCGCGTGTTTCCCGCAGCATGATGACGACGTGGTGCTGCTCAAGCTGAAAAACCCGTCACCGCTTGCGCCGGGAAAATACGCGCGCATTTATCCTGCCAGCGTGTCCGACGGCAATGATTTTTCCAGCTACGGCTACCGCCGACTCGACAAGTATCAAGCAGGGTTTGCGACCGGCAAGATCAAAGGCGCAATCGAAGCGCCGGATGACGAATCTTGGCAGGCGGAACCGCTTCAGCTTACATCGAGCGAGATCGACAAAGGCATGAGCGGCGCGGCGGTGCTCGATATGGAACTGAACGTCGTCGTCGGCATCGTCTCGCAGACGTGGTATGCCAATGGCAGCGGCAAAGACCGCGATACCGCCTTTGGGGTGAACGCGCATGTGCTGACGCTGCCACCGCTCTTGATCGAAGCGTACACGGGCGAACTGCCGTTCCCGCGTGAGGAAGGGCAAACCCCCAAGCTCACACCGGAGCAGGACGCGCTGATCGCTGCCGCGCCCAAGCCCGCCGCCGTTGATCTCTCCCGCGCGCCGCATGTGCTTGAAGAATGGGTCGGGCGTGCTGATCTGCTCAAAGCGGTGCATGCCGATTATGCGAACCCCACCGTCCGTGTGATCGGCTTGATCGGCTACGGCGGCGAAGGCAAGACCAGCCTCGCGCGTAAAGCATTAGACGAGATCATGACCGGAGACGCGCCCCCGGCGGCGGTGTTCTGGTGGTCATTCTATGAAGAGCGCAGCGCAGATGCCTTCTTTGAATCGGCGCTGACGTATTTTGGCGGCGATCCGCTCACCAAGTCCGCCGGATCAGCCTCCGCCCGCGCCGGATACCTCGCGTCGATTTTGCGCGACCGCCGCGCGCTGATCATCCTCGACGGCTTCGAAGTGATGCAGCACGAAGACGGCGACGACTACGGCGCGATCACCAGCGCCGCTTTGCGCGATTTTCTCGATATGCTGGCGACCATCGGCGGGCAGTCATGCGCACTCGTGACCAGCCGCGCCCCGCTGACCGACTTGATCGCCCACACGAGCTATCATCAGCACGATGTGACGCGCATGAGCGCCGCTGACGGGCGCGATCTGCTGCGCGCGGTTGGGGTGACGGGCGCGGACGCCGCCTTAGATAAGTTGGTTGAACTCTGGGACGGGCACGCCCTCACCCTGAGCCTGATCGGATCGGCGCTGCGGGATATGTTCGGCGGGGATGTGGCGCACGCGGACGAAATCCCGCCGCCGACCGCCGACGAGAGCCGTTATGATCGGGTGAAGCGGGTGCTGCGCCGCTACGACGATCATATGAGCGACGCCGAACGCGCCTTCTTGATGATCTTCAGCGCCTTCCGTAAGCCGGTGCGCGCCGATTCGTTTGGGCGGGTGTTCCGCACCGCGACCGGAAAATCGACGCTCAACGCGCCGCTGCTCTGGTTCAAAGATGCGGATTTTGACAAGTTGATCAACGGGTTGACGGTGCGCCGCTTGATCCGCCCGGTGACCGAAAGCGACGGCACGACCGCCTACACCGCCCACCCGCTGATCCGCGCGCACTACGCCGACCGCCTGCACGCCCGCGCCGACGCCGCC
>JBGSVJ010000012.1:0-244393 GCA_041753015.1 Anaerolineae bacterium | reverse complement strand
CTCTCCGCGCAGCACCTCCATCACCGTTTCAAATTTGAATTGCGCCGTAAACTTGCGGCGTTTCTGTGCCATCGTTTCTGGACTCCTTGACCCCATGATACTCTCTTATTGGGTCTTCCAGTTTTTCCGCCGCACTACAGCACTACCATATTAAGGTGTGCTCAAACCACTAGTTTTCTATGTGTAAGTCGATCCCACACCACGCCACTTGTGCTATAATCCCGCCCGTCTATTTCATTTGCGAGATTAAACCCATGAAACGAGTGTGGTTTCTCCTCCTCACAGCGGCTCTCCTGATCGCAGTCATTCCTCTGACTGCGCAAGACGGAAACCTTCTGCAAGACCCCGGCATGGAAGGCTCATACGTCGGGCGCGGACGCCCTGACCTGAATACGCCGGCGGCGTGGGGCTTGACCGTTTTTGAAGCACCGCACACCCAAGATTGGATGAACCTCTCTCCCGTCGGCTTCCCGCATGGCGGTCCGGGACCGAATCCCCATGGCGGCACAAAGGCGCAAAACTTCAACCGGGGTTATGCGACGTTCACGCTTGCCATGTACCAGACCGTGACCACCACCCCCGGCACGAATCTGACCGCCTCGGCGTGGGCGCAGATCAAGACGTGTACGATTGTCAACACAGGCGCGGATAACTGCGCGTCATCCGGCGAGAGCGGCGCGTATACCCGCGTCGGCATTGACCCGAACGGCGGCACCAATCCGTATGATACCGATGTCGTGTGGTCGCCGAACATCGCCCCGCATGATACGTGGCTGCAAATGTCCGTGAGCGCGACGACAACCGGTGGATCGGCGACGATCTTCTTGTTCGCCTCGCAAAACCTGCCGACTCAGCTCAACACGCTGTATTTTGACGATGCTTATCTCGGCGTTGGCGGCGCGGGCGGCACTGCCCCCGGCGTCACGCCTGCCGTTCCGCCGACCGCAACCCCGCTCCCGTATGTGCCGTTTGTCGTGCCGCAGGGTGCGCGCCCGGATGGGAGCATCGTGCACATCGTTGGACCCGGCGATACGCTCGACAGCATCGCTTTCGCTTACGGGACGACGCGCGCGGATATTCTCGCGCTCAACCCGCAAATCCGTGATCACCGTTTCATCATTGCCGGACAAGAAGTGACGGTTCGTCCGCCGGGGAGCGTCGCACAAGCAACCGAAGCTGTGATCGTCCCGGAAACGGTTGTCGAGCAGCCGCCGCAGATACTCCCGACAGCGGAACAGCCGCCGACCGTCGCACCAACGCCCAACCGCCGCTTAGGGGTTGTCGGAGGGAGCGCCGGATTATCCGGTTACTTCCCACCCCGCACCGTTAGGCGAGCATATGCAGCACCACCGCTCGCCAGTGCAGCGGAACAATTTAATGAAGTCGTGCTCGCCGGGGTTTCCCCGGCGGGTGTGTTTAAAGGACACGGCGCATTCGCGCGCCGCAAACAAGACCCGAATGTTCCGCCCGCGCCTGTGCAGGGCAGCCCCACCGATCAGCAGTTTGATCCGGCGGCTGAGATGGCTCAGGTGTGCGTGCTGCTGTTCAATGACGCGAATCACAACCGGATTCAAGAGTTTGGCGAAGATGCGATCCCCGGCGCGTTGATCACCTTGAGCGGTGAAGCGGGCGATCCGCAGGCGATCACCAGCGACGGGAGCACGAACGCGGCGTGTTTTCAGACTGCGCCGGGAGAATATGCGGTAGCGGCAGCCGCGCCGGACGGTTACGGCATGACAACGGCGGTACAGTTCCGCGTTACCGCCGCTGCTGGCGCTCCGGTGACGATTGCATTCGGGGCGGCTCAAGGGTTCAGCGCCGCGCCGCTGCCCGAAGATGTGGCGGTGAGTGTCGAAAATGCGCCGATCTCACCTGCAAGCGGCAGCGTCATCCGTGATAATCTAGGGATTATGATGATTGGGGCGGCGTTGATCGTCCTGATTGCCGGAATGAGCGTGAGTCTGTTCTTACGAAAGCGGTGAGACGATGCGACGACGCAGTGTGCTTATCGGGCTGATCTTGGGGTTGTTCGCGCTGGCTGTGAGCGCTCAAGAGTCGGGCGGGGGTCAAATCTGGGTGCGTGTGTTTGAAGATCGCAACGGAAACGCAGTGCGTGATGCGGGCGAACCGCTCGTGACGCGCGGCGTATCGGCGGATCTGATCGACTCATCGGGCACGGCGATCCGCAGCGCGCTGTTGGATACCGAACCGAACGCCTCACAAGGATTGATCGCGTTTCAGTTTCTCACGCCGGGGGCGTATACGGTTGTGCTGACCAGCGCTGACCTGACCGCGACCACGCCGACTCAGTTCAGCGTGACGGTCGAAGCGGGGGCGATGCCGCTGGTGATCGATTTCGGCGGTCAGCGGGTGGTGCCCGTCGCTGCAACCGTCGAGCCGACCGCCGCCGACATGGAACAGCGCGAACTGCTCCGTATCGGGATCGCGGGGGTAGCAGCGCTGATCGTGATCGGCGGGATGATCAGCCTCGGTTTGTTGATCTATGCGCTGGTCTTGCGCCCGAATGCGTTCCGCCGCGCTGCGGTTGATCCGATGCGCGCCAGTTCGACCAGTACGGGGACGCATCGCCCGGTCAAGTCGGATACGCCGGAGGTCTAACCTCCGGCGCGAATATCTTGCAGCACATACCGCGCCGCGACCGCCCCGGAGAGCGTCACCATTGGCACGCCACCGCCGGGGTGAGTCGTGCCTCCCGCGAAATACAGCCCCTTGATCCCAGTGGCGCGGTTGTGCGGACGCCGCAGCGCACTTAAGCGGTCATTTGAGGACGCGCCGTAGAGCGCACCGCGCCGCGCGCTGGTCAAGCGCTCCAAATCGCGCGGCGTGATGATCTCCTGATGCTGAATTTTTCCGCGCACATCCACGCCATGCGCCGCCAACCGTTCGAGCACGCGATCTGCATACGCTCCGGCATGAGATTCCCACCACGCGGCAGATGCGCCGTTCCCGTTCACACTCAGGGCGGGCGCATTCACCAATACAAACCAGTTTTCGCACCCCGGCGGCGCATGATCAGGATCAGTTTTGCTGGTGATCGCCACGTAGATTGTGGGATCATCGGGTGGAAGTTCGCGCACGAAAATATCGTCAAACTCGCGGCGGTAATCGCTCGAAAAGAAAACGTTGTGATGCGCGAGACGCTCATGCACCGCCGCAACGCCGAGCAGGAGAATAAAGCCGGAACACGACGGATCAACGCGGGATCGGCGGGCTTTCTCGGCGGCGGGCAGGTGCGGGAGCAGTGTTTCGTACACGCTGGCGACATCTGTGTTAGCGATCACGGCATCGAGCGCGACAAACTCGCCTGAAGCAAGCGTAACGCCCTGCACCGCGCCGTTTTCAACGCGGATCGCTTCGACTTGCGTCTCCGTGCGCAGTTCAACGCCAAGTTCAAGCGCCAGCCGTTTGAACGCCGCCGCGATCTGATAAACCCCACCTTGCGGATACCACACGCCGCCTGTCAGTTCAACATGCGCGATCACATTGAGGGTTGCCGGAGCGAGATATGGGCTTGCGCCGACGTAGGTCGCAAAACGTCCGAGAAGCTGGCGCAGTTTGGGCGACTTGACGAAGCTGTTGATCGCGCCGCTCATCGTGCGCAGCGGATCGACCGCCGGAATATCGCGGATCGGCGTGCGGGCAAGCTGTCCGAACGTCGGCGGGTCGTTATAGATGAATTTGCCGCCTGTGACGCGGTGAATGCGCGCGGCATAGGCGAGATATGCCAGATAACCTTCGACATCACGCTCCCCGCCGATGCGTGCGATCTGCTCCGCCATATGCGCGAGATCACGGGAAACATCCAAGACCGCACCATCAGGATAGAAATAGCGTGTGAGCGGTTCGACAGGCAGCAGCGTCAAGTAGTCGTCCATCTTGCGCCCCGCCGCCGCGAACAGCGATTCGAACACATGGCGCATCGTGATCACGCTCGGTCCGGTATCCCAACGATACCCGCCGCGCTGAATTTGGTGCATTTTGCCGCCGACTTCATGCTGTTGCTCAAAGACGGTGACGTGTTCGCCCGCAGCAGCCAAGCGGATCGCGGCGCTCAAGCCGCCGATGCCTCCGCCGATGATTCCGATATGACTCATAGTAGCAGTCCTCAACGCATGAATCGCGTAAAGTTAAGATAGGATTGAGGTATGAACATGGTTACACGAAAGATTAATCCGTAATGGCTGTTGAAATTCGATGGGATACTACCACAGGATGCATCCAACGCATCTTGATTACACGTTATATCGGGGAATGGACGTATGCGGAATTCGAGCGCGCCATAACACCCTTTCTTTCGCTGACATCCCCTGACAGCGGTTCGTATGTTCTCATCCATGATCTGAGCCGCCAAGCGTTTATGCCGCTGGAGGTTTTTTCCGAAGCTGAAGGTCTTTTCCTTGCAGAAAAGCCCCGATTCAGCACGCAGATTGTGGTGGGTGCGAATGTAGCGACGGTGACGCTGTTTCAGTTGTTTAAGGGCGCAATGCCAGATATCTCAGCCGGGTTCAGCCTTGCTGAAACGATGGAGATCGCGCTTGATCGGGCGCGTCAGATCATTTCAGTCGGCGCTTCTTCGTAGGCGGGAGGGCGGGTTTCCGTCCGCAAATAGATGAACATGACCGTTGGGGCGACTGCCATCGACAGCACATGCCAAAGGGCGTGACCTTGCAGCAGACTTTCAGGTTCGCACCAAGCGCCGCCCGTCCATGACAGCCGCCAAACGAGCATCGCAGCGGCAAACGAAAATATTGCAGCGGCAAACCAACGCGGATTGCGCCGCACGCCGCCCGGCGCGGCGGCGAGTATCCAGATTTCCATCACGATAAATGCGATCACCAGCACGGCAAACAACATCGTGCCGAGGTCGTCAATCACATAGACGGGAATGGCGAGGATGCTGTTTATGATGACCAGCAGGACGGCGAAGTAGACCGGATGGTTGTCGATCATGCGGATGCGAAACAGGTTGTAAATGAGCAAAAATGTGATGTAGAGCAGCATCGAGAAGTTATCGACAAAACCGCCGATCCGCGTCAGTGACCCGTGAAAATACAGCGATCCGATGCCAAGAAAGATCACCAAAAAACCATAAACCATCGAATAGCTGGAGCGGAATGTCATCGAATTGGTGGGGTTAGGGCGCGCATGATCGAGCCAAAACAGAATAGCAGCCCCGAACACAATTGGCGTGAGCGCGGAGAGGCTGCTGGCGGGCTGTTTCAGCCCGGTCGGCTCGACGGCGGGTGAGGTGTACGCCTCGCAGTAGCAGTTCCCTTCGGTATCGGTCACGCAGTCGTCAGGAACGCCGGGGAAACCAATGATCGTCATCAAGCTGAACGCTGCGAGGCAAACCGCCGCGAAGCACATTCCCCAAAACCACGATTTTGAGAACAATCCCATGATTCACCATTCACGATGCAGCGGCGCGATGACGTGCTGACGACGTATTCGATTATATATCAAACGCCGCGATCATAGACGATTTCTGAACGGAATTCAGATTCACTTCATGGGTTCCACGCGGGTGGTTCACAGGACGACAGTTTTTCCTGCCTTAACCGCTCCTCACCCCCTACCCCTCTAACCGAAGGTTGGAGTGGGGGACGGGGGGTGAGGAAAAAGTATCGCCCCGTAAATACACAAGCGGGGAGATAGGGAATCGCCGCCTCAGACTTGCCGAACCTTCTGACAAAGTCTATTGAACGTCGTCAGGCGGCAGTGTGAGATCGGAAATGGAGACGGAGTCGGCGCTGATCCCCAGCGCATCCCAAAACGCGCGAGTCTGCGTCGAGTCAAGCTGAGACTGTGCGCGCACCGTCACCGCGCCTTTTTCGCGCATCCAGTCGGTGATCGTGTGAACAAGCCCGGTAGCAACTTTTGATCGGCGGTGGTTGGGCTTCACGTAGAGTTCTTCGATCTCACCGAGCGGTGAACCGTCTTTGGGGTGCTTCGTGATCGCGCCGACGATGAATCCCGCTGTCACGCCATCGACATCCGCCACATAACACACCGAGGTGATCGCGGGCAAACAGCGGCATAAGCCGCCGAAAATGTGCATCCGTGTTTCGGGATCAAACGCAGCGCCGCCGACTTCGGAGACATGGCGATCCCACATATCGGTCACGTAATCGAGATCGTCATCGGTGATCATCCGGATCGTAAGGTTCATGAATTCTCCTAAGGCGCTGTCGTTGGCGTAGGCGTGGCGGGTTCAACAAAGCGCACACTATCGAGAATGCGCTGAAGCTCACTTGCTGCCGCACCGTCCATCGCTTCGATCGGATCGGTAAAGGTGTAAAAGACGAAATTCAGGTTGAACTGCTGCAACCCCGCGAACCAGCCGCGCGTATCGGGGAGTTCTGGGCAGTCCACCGCCGCGAACTGCGTGCCGACGGCAGTCAAGCCGCCGATGCTGTAATCGCGCCGTAAGTCCGTGCCGATATTGCAATCCTGTTCGACGATAGCGAGCCGGAGCAGGCGCAGTCCGTCCGCCCACAGGTTCGGCTCGACGCCGCCATCGATACCGCTGACGGGGATCAGGTTGGGGAAGCCCCACATCAAGACGATTGTGCCTGTGCCGCCGGTGACGGGTCCTGTGTAGATGGCGATTGGCACATTGCGCATCGCGTCGAAGTCTTGAAGGGCAAGGGTATCATAGCCGTACTGCCAACCGGGAGGCAGCCCGATGATCAGCGGCGGCGGGTAGCTCGTGCCGAGCAGCGACGGCAGCGTGACGACGATCTCTTCGGTCGCATTGGGATCGACCGTGCCTTCGGGTTCTTCGGTTGCGGCGAGGGCGGCTTCAAACGTAGCGACGCCGCGATTCACCGCAAGCTGAATCCCCGCCTCAATGCTGGAGGCAGTTGGCAGAGTCGGCACATCGTTGACGGTCACAAATGGCGGGGTGATCGGGATGCTGTTCGAGGCGGTGGTCGCTTCGGCTTCGGTCAAAACAGCGTCGGCGCGGTCACTGAGCATACATTGATCCCACTCCGCCCGGTTGATCGATGGTTGGCTGGCGGCTTCGATCAAGCGCTCACCCGCGTAAGCCTGATCACCGTAGGTCAACTGGTAGGTGAACAGCGTGTCTTGAAAGCTCCAGAAGGCATTTTGTTCGCCCGCGCAGATTGCCGCGCGCGCCGCACCGCGCCCAGTGGGGATGTTTCCCCGCCCTGCAAGCGGCACAAACGTGAGCAGAACCTCGCCCGTGCGCACACGCGCAAGCGCGGCGGGGAAATGATCGCGCCAAAAGACGCCGGATGCAGGATCATCAAACGCGGCGTAGATCACAACGCTGACAGGAGCGTTCGGAAAGCCGATCTGCGGGAAACCGCGCAGATTGATCTGCTGCGGCAGACTGGCATAGCGGTTCGGATCAAGCGTGGGAACGGGGGCGGCATCCTGCGCCGAACTCACGGCGGAGAGGAGCAGTCCCATTATGAGAAACGGCAGAAGCACCGATCGTTTCATGCAGCGTCCTCGCACTGGTTAGGAAGTGGATCACAAAGATTGTAACGTACCATGCGCTAGAGGGAAAAGAAAAGCCTGAACCACAAAGAACACCAAGAACACCAAGAGGTGAAAAAACAACAGCCTAGAACGCAGAATTGATCTGTCGAAAACTGAATCCCAAAGCAGCGCCAAACATCATTGTTCTTTTCCTTTATGGACTTTGTGGTTCAAAAGCACTTCTGTGCTTGACTTGAGGGCGTAAGCGATTTCTGGAATTTGACCGCAAGAAGGCGCATGATTTTGCGGCGGCAATCGCGTATGCTGAACTTGAACAGAAGGAGCACACGCGATCATGACACAAACACAAGTTGAAGCGGTGTATTGGCAGGCGGTACAAGACCGCGACTCGGCGTATGACGGGGTGTTCGTGTACGCGGTCAAGACGACGGGGATTTACTGCCGTCCGACGTGCGCTTCGCGGCGCGCCCACCGCGAAAACGTGACATTTTTCGCATCGTCGGTCGAAGCGGAGGGTGCGGGGTATCGCCCCTGCCGCCGCTGCCAACCGGACGAAAATCAGGATGCGGTGCGTGCCCTCATCGAGCGAGTGTGCCGCCGCTTGGATGACGTAGGCGATCACCTGCCGACACTGAACGAACTCGCGGCGGAATTTCACATCAGCCCGTATCACTTGCAGCGGACGTTTAAGCGGATCGTCGGGGTTTCGCCGCGCCAATATGCCGACTCGCGGCGGCGCGAACGGGTGAAAACCGAACTGCGCGCCGATCAAACCGTGACGCAAGCCGTCTACGAAGCGGGGTACGGTGGGAGCAGTGCGTTTTACCGTGATGCCGGGGCAATGCTCGGCATGACGCCGATCCGCTACCGGGAAGGCGGCGCAGCGGTGAACGTGCGCTACACGACGGCGCGGAGTTCGCTCGGCGTGGTGCTGGTCGCCGCATCCGAACGCGGGGTATGCGCGATCCGCTTGGGCGATAGTGACGCGGCAGTGATCGAAGAACTGCGCGCCGAGTTCCCGAACGCGGCGCTGACCCCGGACGACGCTGATCTCGCGGCGTGGGTCGAGGCAGTGATCGCTTATGTGGATGGGGCGCGGACGCGGCTCGATCTGCCGCTCGATATTCGCGCGACGGCATTTCAGCGGCGCGTATGGGAGGCGCTGCGGACAGTCCCGTATGGCGAACGAATCACGTATCGCAAGCTGGCGGAAAAAATCGGTGAGCCAACGGCGGCGCGGGCGGTCGCGGGAGCGTGCGCGGCAAATCCGGTCGCGCTGGCGATTCCGTGTCATCGCGTGGTGCGCGAAGGCGGCGAACTCAGCGGCTACCGTTGGGGTGTCGAACGGAAGAAGGCGCTGCTCGAACGTGAGACGGAGCGGGTGAAAGCGTAAAGAACAATCGCATAGGAAACATAACAGCTCCTCACCCCCTGCCCCTCTCCAACCTTCGGTTAGAGAGGGGAGAAAACAGGCATTTTGCTCCCCCTCTCTATCGCTTGCGATGGAGAGGGGGGTCGGGGGGTGAGGAGCTTTTGTTTTGCGCGCGGTGATCTTTGCGTTAGAGTTACATTCGATTTTTCGTCCGCGATCCGGCGCATCCCCGAAGGAGCATCCGCGAATGCGACGTTCTCACCTGCTTTCGCATGTCGTGATCGGCGTGCTGCTGATCGCGCTCGTTCTCCCAGTTTTCGCGCAAGACCCGACCCCGGTTGTGCATACGGTCGCGCGCGGGGATACCCTTGCGCGCATTGCCTCCCGTTATGACGTGACCGTCGCTGATCTGTTGGAAGCGAATCCGCAGATCACCAACCCAAATGTGATCCAAATTGGAGATCGCATCACGATTCCCGCCAGCGCCGTGCCGCCTGCTGGCGCAACCGTGATCCTACCCACCGCGCCCGTTACCGGGCAGTTGGCGACACCGATCCCGACGCTTGCGCCGGGAATCACCGCTTCACCCACGATTACGCCGACACCTACCCCGGGGTTGAGTGTCACACGGGCGGACGGCGCGTATCAACCGTTCGAGATCGGCGGGGTGGTGACGAGCTTTTCTTACCCCGAAGCGATGACGCGCGCCGGAATGACATGGGCGCGCAGTGACATTCGCTGGAACATCGGCGATCCGGTCACACGGGCGCAAGGCGCGGTCGAAGCGGCGCACAGCTACGGCTTCAAGAGTCTGCTCACGATCACGGGCAACCCGGCGCAAATGGCGGGCAATCCGGGCGCATATTACGCCGAGTTCGCCGCGTTTCTGGGCGAAGTCGCGCGCTTGAACCCGGACGCAATCGAAGTCTGGTCAGCGCCGAACACCCCCGAAACATGGCTGAACGGTACGATCAGCCCGCAAGCGTATACGACGATGCTCCAGTTGGCATACGACGCGATCAAAGCCGCAAACCCGAATGTGTACGTGATTAGCGCCGCCCCATCGATTGATCCGCGCTATTTCAGTCGCTGCGACGGAAGCGGGTGCGATTACGCGGCATTTATGCGCGGAATGGCGACCGCGGGCGCAGAATCGGCGCTCGACTGCGTAGGGATGCGCTATACGATGGGCGCAGTTCCACCAGCGGCAGCAGAAGGGGATGTGCGCGGCAGCGCCTATTATTACGTCCCGTTGATCAACTTGTACGCGGAAACCTTCCCGGACTCGGCGCTGTGCTTCACGGGGATCGGGTACTTCACCGGGGAGGGACTAGAAGATGTTCCCGCCGCGATGAGTTGGGCGGCAAATACGACGCTTGACCAGCAAACCGCGTGGATCGCAGAAGCGGCAGCGCTGGCACAAGCAAGCGGGCGCGTGCGCCTGTTCATGATTGACAACGTAGACGGACGGTTATTCAGCCCGCTGAACGCGCAAGCCGGATGGGCGATTGTGCGACCGGATCAGCGCTGCCCGGTGTGCGATCAACTCGGCGGCGGGTGATCGCCCGTAAAAAAGCGGATAAAACGCGCGCGGAATGCTTGCCCGATCACACGCGCGCTCATACACTGAAAGCTAAAGATACGCCGAAGGGAGCAAAAGCTGATGATTTCGATCCCGTGGCGGACGGGCGTGAACATGCGCGAGTTCGCCTATTATGGTGTGGGCGGTCTGCCCAACTTTTTTGCCTCCGCCCCGCTTCAGCGGCTTCAGGCTGAAGCGCTGCGCTTGCTCGGCGTGAAGCTGGTGCGATTTTACGCCAGCCAACGAACGGTTTCTGCTCAAGATGCCGCTAACCGTGTCCGTACCGCCTGTGATGTGCTGGCGGATCACGGCATGCAGGCGATCATCTGCCTCGATGACGCGCACGCGGTCGCGGGCTGGTGCGTCCCCGGCTACGATCACCTTCACACCGAAGTGAACAGCCAATACAACAAACGCTTTTTTACGGAAGAATTATGGCGTAACCCGTATCTGACGCACATCAGCACGATCGTCAACGCGGTGAAAGATCATCCGGGCGTGTTGATGTTTGAACTCGGCAACGAGTACGCGATTCAGCCGCGCGTACCGGAGCCAAACCGCGCCGATGCCGACGCGTTCTTGCGCTTTGCCCGCGCCGTCAGCGACACGATCAAATCGATTGCGCCAACCAAACTCGTGAGCACCGGCTTGGTGAATACACGGCACATCGCCAATCTTATAGAAGAAAACCCGCCCGTGACCGTCTCGCGCCAGTTGTACAGTATGCCGGGGATCGATGCGATCTCGATTCACTACTACTATCACGACAACGAACGCGACAACCTCGCCAACGATATGAATATGGCGAAAACATTGGGCAAGCCGTACTACATCGGTGAGTTCGGCGCGGAATTCGGCAAGATCGACCGCTTGGCGTACTACCGCAGTGAATTTGAGGCGTGGCGGTCGGCGGGGGCATTTACGGCGCTTCCTTGGGCGTTCGATGTATCCCCGCAAGACGTGGGCATCAGCGATCTTTACTCGTTCGCGCGCATCAAGCCGGACTTTGATGGGTTGGGGACGGTCATGCGGGCATACGCCGCCAATGTCCCGCCGTTCTCGCTGACGCAGAAGGATGCGGGTTCCGGCACGGGCAGCGGATCAGGCAGTCTGGCGGAAGATAAATCAGGTACAGGATCGTCTGGCAGCGGATCATCAGCAGCGGAAGGAACAACCGGAATGGGTGCATTTACGCTCCAATACCCGATGACGTGGGATTACATCGTGCGGCTCAAGTTTAATGATCCCGCGCCAAATTACGGCGGAAACTTCGTCAAGAAGCGCGAAGGGATGCTGTTCGCGCCGCAAACCGCCGCGACGAATCTGCCTGTGTTGGCGGCGCAGCGCGGGCGCGTCAGCCGCGTGGAGAATTATCCGCCCGGGTATGGGAAATACGTGTGCATTGAACACAAATGGGGCGCAGACACGTTCGTGACGTGGTACGGTCACATGGATCAGATCAGCGTGAAGGTGGGCGATAACGTCAACGCCGGACAGCAGATCGGCACGGCGGGTCGGACGGGCAGCGCCGACGAGATCAGCCTGTTCTTCACGGTGCAGAACTTGGGCAAGGGCGCAAGAGGCTATGTCGTCAACGATGTGGTTGATCCGCTGGCATATCTTTTGCAGGCGGTCAACGAGGTGGACGAAGCCACGCTCGACGCGCATGTGACGATCCCGGATAACTCCCCGTTCCAAGCGGGCGCATTCCTCAAAAAGACATGGCGTGTCCGCAACACGGGCACGAAAGCATGGGAAGGGTATACGCTGGCATTCTTCAGCGGCGACCCGATGGGACCCGGTACGGCGGTGCCCGTGCCGAGCACTGCTCCCGGCGCAACCGTTCAGCTTTCGGTTGATTTGATCGCTCCGCAGACGACGGGCAGCCAGCGCTCGACATGGCGGCTCAAAAACGCGCAGGGAGAATTCTTCCCGAATGATTTGAGCGCTCAAATCGTCGTGCAGGCGCGTGAACAAGGCACACGCCGCCCGCTGGCGCGCTTTGTCGCGGACGTGACGATCCCCGACCGCACGAAGATGAAACCGGGGACGCAGTTCACCAAGACATGGCGCATCCTAAACGACGGTAACACGGTTTGGGATAATACCTATAAGCTCGTGTTTGAGCGTGATGAGCAGATGGGTGGACCTGTCAGCGTATCACTGCCGCCGCTGCGTCCGCGTCAAAGCGGGGATGTATCGGTGACGCTGACCGCGCCGGCGAACAAAACCGGCATTATGCGTTCGACATGGCAGCCGACCGACCCGGACGGGATGCCGTTCGACTTTGAAATGTACGTCGAAATCGATGTTGATCCGACAGCAGGCGATCCGATTCCGGTAAATCCGCAGAACATTTTCACGTCACCCGTGCAGGGGAATTATCGCATCGGCTGGCGCTTTAATGATCCGGTCAATTACGGTGATGGGCGTCACAAAGGCGTCGATTACGTCAGCCCCGCGTCCGGTGCGTCAATTGTGGCAAGCGGTGATGGCGTGGTGTTCTCCAGCGAACGCTGCGGCGTTTGCACGCCGGATCGCCCGAACTGGACGGCGCATGGCATCACAATTGCGGCGGCGACGGCGCAAGGGCTGTTCAGCAAGCCGTCACAGTGGAATTTTGGCTTCGGCAATCTGGTGATCGTGCGTTACGAGTTCAACGCACTGCCCGTCAAAGCGCGCACGGCGTTGAGCGCACGCGGTTATCAGAACGGGTTTGCGTATGTGTTCTACGCGCATCTTCAGGATATTTTCGTGAACGCGGGCGCGCGCGTCACAGCGGGGCAGCAGATCGGGACGCTCGGCAATTCGGGCAACTCGACCGCGCCGCATCTGCATCTTGAAGTGCGACTCGGACGTGACACCCGCGATTACACCCGCCCGATCCAGCTTTTGAACCCAGAGGATATGTTCAGCTTGTAGGGACGACCTCTCCCCTCTCCAACCTTCGGTTAGAGAGGGGGCGGGGGTGAGGAGCAGTTGAAGCCTACCCGCTGATCGCCCCCATCTCCACCTGATCCATACACAGCCGCACCACACGATCCAGCACTTCACTTACAGGCGCGGACAGCGGCGCGCCGAGATCGAACACCCCACCCGTGATCGTCACCAGCACGGCACGCGGCGCTGATCCGCCCACCGTTTGCGCCAAACCGATCAGCGTGTGCGGTGTGAACGTATGCCCGACGTACACCCCCGGCGGCTCAGGCTCAACCGGGGCGACACGGATTTCGCCGGGAATGTCCCCGACTGCCGCATCGATGAACAGGACAAATTCCGCCGCCGCAATGTCGATCACCATTTCCGGTAACAACTGATGCGCGATGATCACCTGCACGGGAAACTCTGCTCCTGTGAGCAGTTCGTCCAACTGTTCGGCGGCGATCACGCCAATACCGTCGTCACCGCACAGCGGATTACCGTAGCCGATGATCAATGTGGTCATGAGTAAAATTCCTTGTGCTTTCCTCACCCCCCTTCCCCCCTCTCCAACCTTCGGTTAGAGAGGGGAGAAAAACAAGGGCTTTGCTCCCCCTCTCTATCGCTTGCGATGGAGAGGGGGCTGGGGGGTGAGGAGCTTTCTACCTACCCCTGCGTAATGCTCCGGACGAGCGAACCATCCGGGGCACGAAGTTCAACATTGAGCGGCATCTTGCCGATCGCGTGCGTGGAGCAGCTCAGGCACGGGTCAAAGGCGCGGATCACCGCCTCAACACGGTTGAGCATACCGTCGCGCACTTCATCACCGCGAACGTATTCCCGCGCCGCCTGAAGCACGCCGCGATTCATCGCCATGTTGTTGTTGCCCGTTGCAATGATCAGGTTGACGAAGTTGATCCGCCCATCCTCATTGATCTTGTAATGATGCAGGAGCGTACCGCGCGGCGCTTCAGAGATGCCGACGCCTTCTAGGCTGTTCGGCTGCGCGAACGCGCGGACATGTGTGCTGAGGATGTCCGGCTCGTTCAGCAGCGCTTCGATCCGCTCGACGCCGTACAGCATTTCGATCAAGCGGGCGTAATGATAGTGGAATGAACTCCAGCGCTCTTCTTGCGGCAGCGCTTGGAAGCGCACCAGCCACTTATCCGCCAACGGTGTGCCGCAGCGGGCGACGCTGTTCAAGCGCGCCAGCGGACCGACACGGAACATGCCAGCCGGGTAGCCGTAAGGCTTGTAATACGGCGACTTGAGGTACGAGTCCGGCTCGACCGCTTCCCCGATCATGTCAGCGTAGCGGCGTGGATTCTCCAGCGCGTCGATCTCCCTGCCTTCAGCGTCGATCACCGTGAGCGCGCCGTCATACATGCCCAAGCGCTTACCCGGTTTGACGAGCGCCATAAACAGGCTTGGGAAGTTGGCGAAATGCGCGATTTCGTCCTCATAGCGATCCAGAATGCTGCTGAACCACACGAGCGCTTTGCTCATAAACTCGCGTGCGGCGGGGATCGTCGCCAAAATTGCTTCGCGCTTTTCAGGCGTGAGCGGTTCACTCACGCCGCCGGGGATGATCCAGCCGGGGTGAATGCGCTTACCGCCCAACATTTCAATGATCGTCTGCCCGAAGCGGCGCATGGCGATCCCGCCCTGTGCGAGTTCCGGGTTCGCCGCCAACACGCCAAGCACATTGCGCTGATCCGGCGGTGCATCCATGCCGAGCAGCAGGTCAGGCGAGGAGAGATAGAAGAAACTCAGCGCGTGCGACTGCACCATCTGAGCGAGGTTCATGATCTTGCGCAGCATGACCGCTGTCGGCGGAATTTCAATCGACAGCAGTTGATCGCACGCTTTAGCGGAGGCGATCAAATGGCTGACCGGGCAAATGCCGCAGATGCGCGCCATAATCGCGGGCATCTCTTGGAACGGACGTCCTTCGACCAGTTTTTCAAAGCCGCGAAACTGGGTCACATGGAAACGCGCGTCGGTCACTTCTCCGGCGTCGTTCAGTTGTATCGTGATCTTGCTGTGCCCTTCGATTCGGGTCACAGGGTCAATCGTAATCGTGGTCATCTGGGGAATTCTCTCTCATCCAAACCGGGCGATTTCCGCCGAATCAACCGGTTCACCGGCGATCAAGCGATCGAGCACATAGGCGATCGTCTTTGCGCTCGGCGGGCAGCCGGGGACGACCAGATCGACCGGCACAATTTGATGCACCGGACGCACGCGGGCGATCAGCGCCGGGATATTCTGTGTCGGCGCGCCGGGGTTGATATCCGCATTTTCGACATAAGCGCGTTCTAGCACGGCGCTCACCGGGAAGATCGAGCGCATACCCGGCACGTTGCCCGTCACGGCGCAGTCACCAAGCGCGACGAGCGTCTTGGTGTGCTGGCGCACCTTCTTGATTTTCGCCAAATCATCGGTGCTGGATACCGAGCCTTCGACCAGCGTGAGATCGACCATTTCCGGGAAGTCTTTGTGATCGACCAGCGGGCTGTAGACGAGCGTCACCCGCTTGAGTATTTCGATCAGATATTCGTCCATGTCGAGGATCGACATGTGGCAGCCGGAGCATCCGTCCAGCCAAACAGTCGCCATCGTGATCATTTCTTGCTCTCCCGCATTGACTTGAGATAGGTCACGAACGACGCCTGCTTGACCATCTCTGCTGCCGATTTGCCCTTGTGGAACAGCGCCCCGGTCGGGCAGACCTGTACGCACTTGCCGCAGCTTGTACAGGTGAGCGACTCACCCCAAGGTTGATCGAGGTCGGTGATCACCGAGGCTTCGATCCCGCGCCCGCGCACATCCCATGTATGCGCGCCTTCGATTTCATCACACACCCGGACGCAGCGCGTACACAATACGCAGCGATTGCCATCAAAGCCGAAGCGCTCATGCGAAAGATCCATGTCGCGGATAGGCGCACGGTAGGCGAGACGGGTGAAATTCATGCCGACTTTTACGGCAAGGTCTTGCAGATCACAGTGACGATTGCTCACACACACCGCGCAGACATGATTACCTTCGACAAACAGCAGTTCGAGGATCAAGCGGCGGTATTTTTGCAGCGTCTCCGAATTCGTGATCACCTCCATGCCTTCTTCGATCACGGTCGAGCAGGCGGGCTGGAAGCCGCGCCGCCCTTTGATCTCGACGACGCACAGGCGGCATGCGCCCACGTCGGTAAGCCCATCGAGATGGCACAAGGTGGGGATGTAGATGTTGTTTTCTTCAGCAACTTGCAGGATGGTATCGCCTTCGCGGGCGCTCAGGTCTTTGCCATCCATCTTGAGCGTTTTGACCGACATGGTTTATTTCGCCTCCACAGGCTTGGCATCGACGAGCAGCGCTTCGTATTCCTCACGGAAGTAGCGGAGTGTACTCAGTACCGGATTGGGTGCGCTTTGCCCTAATCCGCACAGACTGGTATCACGTACCATCTCGCACAAGTCCTCAAGGAGGTCGAGATCCGCGCGGGTCGCTTCGCCGCTGATAATCAAGGCGAGCAGATCATACATCTGCGCCGTACCAACACGGCACGGGATACACTTGCCGCACGATTCCGACTTGGAAAATTCCATGAAGTAATGCGCGACTTCGACCATTGATGCGGTATCGTCCATCACGATCATGCCGCCCGATCCCATGATCGAACCGAGCGATTTCAGCGACTCGTAATCGACCGAGACTTCAAGGTGTACCGCCGGAATACAACCACCGGAAGGTCCGCCCGTCTGCACCGCTTTGAATTCGTGCCCGTCGGGAATGCCGCCGCCGATGTCGTAGATGATTTCGCCTAAGCTGATCCCCATCGGCACTTCGATCAAGCCAATGTTCGTGATCTTGCCGGACAGCGCGAATATCTTCGTACCGGTGCTTTTTTCCGTGCCGATGCTGGCGAACCAACTGCTGCCTTTTTCGATGATCGACGTGATATTGGCGAACGTTTCGACGTTGTTGATCAGCGTCGGTTTGCCCCACAAGCCGCTCTCCGCCGGATACGGCGGACGTGGGCGCGGCGAACCGCGTTTGCCTTCGATGCTGGCGATCAGCGCGGTTTCTTCACCGCACACGAACGCCCCCGCGCCGAGGCGAATTTCAATCGAGAAGTCAAAATCCGTGCCGAAGATGTTTTCGCCGAGCAGTTCATACTTGCGCGCCTGCTTGATCGCATTCTTCAGCCGTTCAATCGCCAGCGGGTATTCCGCGCGCACATAGATATAGCCCTGAGTCGCGCCGACAGCGTAACCCGCAATCGCCATGCCTTCAAGGATTAGGTGCGGATCGCTTTCCATCACGCTGCGATCCATAAACGCGCCGGGGTCGCCTTCGTCGCCGTTGCAGATAATGTACTTCTGCGGGCTTTTCATTTTGGAGACGGTGCTCCACTTCAAGCCGGTGGGGTAGCCCGCGCCGCCGCGACCGCGTAAGCCGCTGGTGCGGATTTCGTCGATCACTTCTTCGGGCGTCATTTCGGTGAGCGCCTTCCGCAGCGCCCCGTAGCCGCCCTCGGCGATGTAGTCCTCAATCCGGTCAGGGTCGATCTTACCCGCGTTGCGGCGGACGATACGCACCTGTTTGGTGAAGAACGGTGTATCGTTGGCGATCACGAGGTCTTCGACGGGTTCGCCTTTTTCCAGCCCGGCGTAGATGCGCTGCGCATCACTTTCGCTCACCTGCTGGTAGAGTACTTCATCATCATCAATGCTCACCATCGGACCTGCGCCGCACAAACCCATGCAGCCCACACCCTTCACCCGGCACGAGTGCCCGTGCTTCTTGGCTTCGGCTTCCAGTGCTGCGCGGATCTGCGGGCTGCGTGACGACGCACACCCCGACCCGACGCATACGCCGATCTGGTGGTGATAATCGCCCTGCCGGGTGCGTTCGCGTGCGGCAAGTTCATCCAGTTCATGACTTTCCATTGCGCAGTACCTCCTCAATCAGCGTGACGACTTCTTCGGCGGTTTGTTTGGGCATCACTTCGCTGTCAAGGACGGCGGCAGGGGCTAACCCACATGCGCCTAAGCAGCGGGCGGTCAAGATCGAGAGTTCGCCATCGTCGGAGGTTTCGCCGTCCGCAACGCCGAATTTTTCTTCAATCGCGCGGAGCAAATCGCCGCTGCCCTTGATGTAGCACGCTGTTCCGGTGCAAATCACGCACGAATGGCGACCTAATTTCTTGAGGCTGAAGAAGTGGTAAAACGTCGCAACGCCGTAAGCATGACTGAGCGGAACGCTCAGGCTGTCCGCCACAAAGCGCAGTGCCAACGGGTCGATGTAGCCGAATGATTCCTGTACCGTGTGCAGGGCTTCGATCAGTGCGTCGGGCTGATACCCGTAGCGCCGCATTGCGGCATTGACCAGCAGCCAGCGTTTGTCGTCGCTGGGGGGAGCAGCCCGCAAGCTTTTCACTGCCATTCAATTGTCTCCTCATTGGAAATCACAACGCCACTAGCTTACGTGAGTTCACGGAATTCGCCTGATGACGTGTATCATGCGGGGTTGTGAAATCTGTCACATTATTGTGATAATCTTCACAATAATGTAGACAGCCGTTGACAAAATAGAGTCGGAAAACGCTAATGCAAAGCTGCCTCGGCACGTGAAGCCTCTTTTCTGTTTCCCTATCACTTTGATGCGTTTACCCTATTAGCATCGCCGCCGCGCCGCTCTTGCGGTATCGTCTATTCGAACCATCGGTAATAGGGGGATGGGAAAGGGAAAACCACAATGCGCGGATCGCGGATACACGGGTTCTTCGCGGCACTTCTGCTGCTCATGGCATTGTTCACCACTGCGCTTACCGTTACTTCCGCACGAGAGCCGGGGGGATGTCCCGGCATCGCCGTACTGATCCGCGCGTCGATTTCGGATTCAGGCATGCAGCCGAATGAGCGCGTCGAAGATCGGCTCGATTTGTCAGCCAATGGGCGCTATGTCGTGTTCATTTCGGTGGCGGATAATCTCGTCGTCGGCGATACGAACGGCAAAAAAGATGTGTTCGTGTTCGACAGCCTATTTTGTACGCTGCGCCGCGTCAACGTGACCACAAGCGGCACGCAGTCGAACGGGTTTGCGTATACGCCGTCGATTTCGGACGACGGGCGGTTTGTCACATTTTGGGGATCAGGCAATTCGCTCATCCCGTACACCGATTCCGATTGTTCCGACCCGTTGGCGTGCCAGAGCGTGTATATCGTCAATTTGCAGACGGGCGAAATCCGCCGCTTATCCGACTCACTGAACGGGCAGGTGGAAGGGCGTTCAACCCATCCCTCGGTCAACGGGGACGGGAGCTTGGTCGCGTTCGTCTCGAATGCGAATAACCTTGTCGCGGGCGATACCACCAACTATGACATTTTCGTGCGCAACACGCTGACAAACGCCCTTGAGCGCATTCCTATCAATGCCAATTTCATCACGCGCCCGGCGATCACTCCGGATGGGCGTTATCTTGCGTTTGCGACGGATGCCGATTTGACGCCCGGCAGCAGCCCCACCGGATGGGATGTGTACCGCTACGACCGGCAGACAGCGCAGTTTGCATTGGTATCCGACCCGCCCGGCAGCACGCCAAACAATGGCAATACCGGGCGGCGCTCGGATGTGGATATTTCGGCGGATGGGCGCTACATCGCGTTTGAATCGGATGCCAGCAATCTTGTTTCCGCTATCGCCGATGTGAATGGAACTTATGACGTGTTCGTGCGCGATATGCAGGGATCGATCTCCCTTGTGTCAATTTCGAGCGCTTACGGGCTTGGCAACAAGGAATCGATTGATCCGCGCATCAGCGACGACGGGCGCTACGTGTTGTTCCATTCGGACGCGACGAACCTTGTGCCGGGGAACAATACGCTGGATGACAACATCTACGTGCATGACCGCTTAACCGGCTGGACGACTCGCGTCTCAAGGCGGGCGGATGGAACGGCGGTGCGCGGCGGCATCGGCGCGATCTCGCCGTATGGAAACCGGATCGTCTTTGACTCGTGGACGCCGGGGGTGATCCCGACGGATACCAATGCTTTTGATGACGTGTATTTATCGCTCTGGAAGGAGCTTCCGGGTCCGCAGTCTGGGGCGGATCAACTGATTTGGGGTGATTTTGAAGACACCTTGACTTCGCCAGCCTTCGCCAACTACTCATGGTGGCAGTATTCGAGCAGCTTCGGGACGCCCATCTGCATCCAATCATTGTGCGGGAACTCCGATGGAACGGCGCTCCCCTACAGCGGCGATTATTGGGTTTGGTTTGGCGGCACTGATGCGTCGGAATACGCCTACATCTTTCAGGGTTTTCGACTGCTGCCCGGTTCAGCGACACTGCGTTTCTACATCTGGACGGGACGGTTGCTGAATCCGAATGCGTCCTTAGAAGTATTGGTTGATACGCAGCCCATCTGGACGGCGAACCTCGCCAGCTACCAGAGCGGCTACACGCAAGTTCAGCTAGACATGAGTGCTTACGCCGACGGCGCTGTGCATGATGTCGCATTCGAGGCGTACTTTGACGCGGCAGCGGCGGATCAAGTGACAAACATCAATATCGATAACATCGAACTGATCTGGAACGATACCGGACTGCCGCCCTCATCGCTCAACGTGACAGTGACGTATTACGGACGCCCCGCCGCGCCGAATAATGCGCTGATCGATGATCTGGAGGTGATTATATTCGATGGGATGTACACCGAGGTGTTCAACGGCACGGTGATGACTGATAGTTACGGCAGGTTCACGATCCCCGGTTTGAATACATGGCTGCATGAGGTGTACATCAAGCCGCTGAACGGACTCGCCGTTGTGGAGACAGTCGATCTCATCTTCGGCGCGAACCCGCTGTCGGTCACGCTCAATGGGTGGGGCGATGCGACAGGCGATAACCGGGTCGATCTGTACGACTTTTCGACGCTCGCGGGGGCATTCGGCACATCGACCGGACACCCGCAGTTCAACGCCGCCGCCGATTTCAACGGTGACGGGATGATCAGCCTGCTCGATTTCTCGCTGCTGGCAGGATCGTTCGGTCAAATCGGGGAAGAAATGCCGACTATCCCGCCCCCGCCCACACCGATTACCCCGACGCCGACTGTCACTCGGACGTTGACTGCCACCCCGACGCCCTTGCCATCTGCCGGTTAGGAAGACGGAGCAGTGCGGCAGGTTTGCTGTTCCCCCTCTGTCGGTTGCGACAGTGGGGAATCGCTCGGTTGCTTCACCCGAAAAGTGCCAACAGGGTAATGTGGCTTGCTCCCCTCTCCGAATTCGGGGAGGGGAGACGAGCGCAGCGAGTGAGGATGTATTTCTAAAAACGGTCGTCCCGCGAAAACAATCCTACGACTGCGGTGCTTCAGTCGCGGACGGTGCTTGGAGTTCGATGTAGGTATCGATCAAGAGCGGCATCACATTCGAGCAGGTGACTTCACCCGCCAGCAAGCCCGACACGACGCGCCCAATCAGCTCGGCGCTTGCGCCGCCTTCGGATTCGTCAAGGGAAAGTGTGCGCACCTCGTCCAAGACCTCGGCGGCTCCGGTCACATCCCCGCGCTGGAGCAGCACGAGCGCGCGCAGTAAATTAATCAAGCGGTGCTGCGGATCGAGCGCGTATCCGGCAGCGAAATCCGCGTCGGCAAGGTCAAGATCGCCGAGCGCACAGCGCGCAAATCCGCGAATCATGTAGGCGTCAGGAATATCAGTTTCGGCGGCGAGAACTGTTTCAATCTCATTCAGCGCGGCTTGATACTGACCGAGCGAGAGATTCGTCGCCGCCGCGAAAAACTGCCCGATCACGAGCGAATCGTCCGCGCCGAGCATTGCAAACGTGTTCGTGACCATCTGCGTATCGGGGTATTCGCTCATCAAGGCATATAAGTAGCTCCCCGCAACCGAGAAACGTCCATCGCGCATGGCGATCAGCACCCCAAGCGGATACGCCAGCCGATCTTCGGGCGATGCCGCAATCGCGTGTTCGAGGTCAGTGCGGGCGGCGTCGAGATCGTTTTGGAAGTAATACAGCACGCCGCGCAGGCTGAGCGCAAGCGGATCATCAGGCGTGACTTCCAGCACCTCATCGAGCACGGCAATCGCACCCGGAAAATCGTCCTCGATCATGTTGGAAAGCGCGACGATCATCTGCGGCGTTGTCCAGCCGGTATTTGCCAACCGCCGCGCCGTCTCCGCATCTAAACGCGCCGCGGCATAGTCGCCCGCGCGCATCTGGGCAACCGCGCGGAACAGGTACAAAATCGGGCTGCCGCCGTTCACATCAATCGCGTCATCAAACAGCACGCGTGACACGTTTGGATCACCCGCGACATTGCTGAACGCGAGATAAATCCGTTCGGAGGCGAGATCATCGGCGGCGGGCGGTGCGGGCTTGGTGATGCCTCTGGCAAGATTGAGCGAAAACACCGAATCGAATACATCCCCATCAGCACTTTGCACCGTGAGCAGCACGCCGATCACCGCTGCTGCGATCGACTGCCGCCGCTCATCGGTCATACGCACACGGATATTGGCGATCCGCTCCAGTTCGCGCCGCTCAATATGAATATCCGGGTACAGGCTGAGATCGCCGACCTGAATATTGAGTTCCACATAATCGCGGTTGTAGTTCCCCCACACGATCACCGAAGCGTCGTATAAATCCGCCGTGACCCGCGCCTCTTCGGCGGACCGAATCGGCTGCGAAAGCGTGCGAATGCGGATGGGCGTGCCGCGCTCCTGCTCAAGGAACTGCGCGAGGTCATCCGCAACAAAGCGTGTGACATCCCGCCGCTGATCCGTCAGCGCTTCGAGTTCGACCATCAAGACCATGATCTCCCCCGGCGCGACAGGCGCAACGCTGGCGGCGGCGGTCGCATTGGCGGAGAAAATCAGCGCCATGATCAGGATCGCGATCATGATGGCGGCGACAACCAGCGCAGGAAACAACCAGCGGCGGCTGTTCGGGTTGAAGTGAGCGCGTACCTGTTTGATCAGCTTGCGGACGTGGGGTTCGAGCGCATCCTCGCCTTGTGCGGGCTTCCAATCGAGGCGGTACAGCGTGAGCGTGGTGATTTTTTGCAGGCTTGGCGGCAGTTCGCTGGCGGGGGGCATCTGCGCGCCATCGACCAACACCGGAATGATCAGCATATCGGGGCGTTTCAAGCCGGCTTCAACTTGGATGCGCACCGGGTCTTTCGGGTTAAAGAGCGTCTGCGGCTTACCACTGCCGGAGAGCTTGTTCAAGCCGACCCACTGCTGACCGATCACCACGATCATCGCATCAAATGATTCAACGATGTCCTGTGCCAGCACCAAGCGGTTGATGGTGCGGTTCGCCACTTTGTCGACATCCGCCGCGACGTCGGTATCACCCAAGTCGCGGTTGAGGAGTTCGTAGATCGCGCGGGCAGTCTCGCCGCTGTCTTCGCGGCGGTATGCGACGAAAATGCGCGGGTTGGTCACATGGCGGCGTGTGAAAATATCCTGATTCAGTGCGTTGAGCGGCGGCAGTTGCCGCGTGGAACCGGATGATTTCGCGGCAGGGCGCGGCGTGACCGTGATCGGCGTCGATTCGGGTTGGGCGGTCATCGGCACAAGCGGCGTATATGCCGTTGGGGTATCCGTGCTCACGGCGGTGACTCCGACCGGCGTTTCGGTGGTGATCGTCTGCTTCTTCGATGGTTTGACCTGCGCAAGGATCGCTTCAAGCTCCGCACCAACAAAGCGAGCGCTGTTCAGGCGGTCGTCGGGGTCTTTAGCGATCATCCGGTCGATCAAGTACGCGAGTTCCGGCGGCACATCCGGACGCGTGGCGGTGATGTCCGGCGGGACGTAGTTCAGAATCGCGGTTAGGGTAGCGGCAACATTCGATTGCGCGAACGGGTTCACACCGGTGAGCATTTCGTACAGCATCACCCCGAATGACCAGATATCACTTTTTTCGTCGTAGGGTGCGCCGCGCGCGACTTCCGGGCTGAGATATGCGATTGTGCCGACAAACGCGCCAACTTCGGTCAAGCGGGTGCGCTCGTCGCCAACTTGGGCAACGCCAAAATCGGTCAAGCGCGGCGTACCATCGGTCGCCAACAGCACATTGGCGGGCTTGATATCACGATGAATGATTTTCAGGCGGTGGGTACGGGTGAGGGCGTCGGCAATGTCAAGCGCGATTTCGACGGTTTGCTGAACGGAGAGGCGTTCTTCACGCCGCATCAGCTTGTCGAGCGATCCGCCGGGGACAAACTCCATGATGATGAAGTGCTGCCCGTTCTGCTCAATCGTATCGATGATCTTGACGATATGCGGGTGATTCAACTGGCGGAGGGCTTCCCCTTCGCGCTTGAAACGGTCGATCAGCGCGGGATCATGCGCGATCACATCCGGTTTCAACGCTTTGACGGCGACCGTCTCTCCCGTATCAACACTGCGTGCACGGTAGACCGACCCCATCCCGCCTTGATCAATCAATTCAAGCAGTTCAAAGCGCCCACCCAGCGTCGAGCCTTCGATCATGAGTTTGTTTTTCCCAGCAAGCAGCCATTCGAAAGCAATCTCGATTGTATCACGCCTCCGAAGGATCGGTGCGATCCCGATGGCTCTCAACTAGGGCGAACGTATCAAATTTCGCATTCGCTCAAATCGGCAGTTTGACCTCACCCCCCGACCCCCTCTCCATCGCACGCGATAGAGAGGGGAGCAGAGCCTCTGTTTTTCTCCCCTCTCTAACCAAAGGTTGGAGAGGGGCAGGGGGTGAGGAGCAGTTGAAATAATAAAAGTATCGTCCTCTGAACACTTGTCAAGAACTCGTAACGCCTTGTGTAACACACATAAAAATTACATTTCATGTTGCGGAACTCGTGTATTGTGTTACAGAACGCCTATCGACAATAACTTTAGGGGGGACTCAACTTAACATGGCGAAACGACGTGTTCTACTCGTGATGCTGATCGTGCTGGCGCTGTCGGCGCTGGTCGGCGGCGCATTTGCTCAAACCGTTGGCGACAGCGACGGCGATGGACTGCCGGATTCAGTGGATCGGTGTCCAAATGACGCGGGACCGCGTGAGAATCAGGGGTGCCCGGTCGACTCACCCGGCAGTGACCGCGACAGCGACGGCGTGCTTGACTTTGCCGATCAATGCCCGGATCAAGCGGGAACAGGCTTTACACAAGGCTGCCCGGATAGTGTACAGGCAACCCTCGCAGGCGTTCCCACTCCTGCACCGACGTTCGCCCCGATCTATTGGTACGATGACACCCTGTGCTTGATCGCTTCGCAGAACCCTGCGCCCGTCAACGTGCGTGAAACAGCGAACTCGAATGCACAGGTGATCGGCTTCCTTGAGCAAGGTGATCAGGTCGAAGGCATCGGCGCGGGAAACTTCAACGGTGTGGTGTGGTACAACGTCAAGGGTTTCGACGCGAATCCGAATCTCACGGGTTGGGTGTCCACATTGGCGCTCGGTCTGGTCGCCAGCCCCAACTGCGAAAACATGGGAATTGTCTGGTCAACCGAGCTTGAATGCGTGGCAGCCGTACCGTTCTCGATTCCGTCGGTCAATGTTCACGCAGACCCGACGTTCGCCTCTCCGGTGATTAGCAGCCTTCCGGCGGGTTTCCAATTCGAGCCTTGGTTCCGCGACTACGACGAGAACAACGATTACTGGTTGGCAGGTTCCATCGGACCCGGTGGCACAGAGGGTTGGGTGTTCGGTCCGCCGATGGCGATGAATGCGCAGTGCGTGTACCTGCCGCAGGTGATCTACGCCGATGCGCCGAGCCTCGAACCGATTACGGTCGAATTTAACCCCGACTTGATCCCGATGCACTGGAATCCCTTCGATGATGATGACTCAGATCGCCCACAGATCGGCAGAGGCGGTATTGTCGTGATCGATCCTGATCTGTTCTTCCCGCACCTGCCGGAAATCACCCCGGAGCCACAGGCGACACCGTTTGTGACGGAAATCCCCGACGGTGATCCTTGGGTGGAATTCATCATCGCGCAGTTATTCGGTGATGGTGATGAAGAAGGCTTTAATCCGCAGCCCGATCCGCCCGCTGATCCGTTCCGCTTCGTCCGGGGCGGTGAGGATATCACGCCGACCGATCGGATGATCATTGCCATCCTTCCGTCGGATGCTCAGGGCGAACCGATTTACATGATCCTGCCCAAGATCGGTGACGGCGAAGGCGAATGCCCGGCGGATCAGTTCGTCATGATGATGCTGAACAGCTTCCCGATGTGGGGTGATCCGCACGTCGGCGATCCGACTGGCATGGCGATTGCAAACCCGGACACGAACGCGCTGATCGGGCTGCTGCTGCCCGCCGTCCAAAAAGTCCGCGCAGCGGCGCACGATGGCGGTTCGGCTCAAGAAGGCATGGCGCTCTACATGCAGGATTTCCGCTTCGTGATGGGCGATGGCAGCGTGAGACCCGGTGACGGCAGCGTGATGCCAGAATGCGGAATCATCGCTGTCACCCCGATGATCACCGATGGCACGCTGCAAGGCTATCAGTCATTCGGGCTGCTGCTTCCGGCGGTTCACGAGCAGTAATTGACTCGTACCCCTCTCTATCGCTTGCGATGGAGAGGGGTGGCGCACCGAAGGTGCGACGGGGTGAGGAGCTTCACCCCCTACCCCACGCACGCAATCGCCCGCACCGGGAACGTCCCCACACCTTTGAACTTAGGCGGCAGCGCCGTGAACGTAAAGCCGCTGTCCGGCACATGCTCCAAGTTACATAGGTGCTCGACGATCAAAATCTCTTGACCGAGCAGCGTCGTATGCACGGGACGAACGCGCGCACCGCGCGTATCGTCAATGTTGTGCGAATCGATGCCCACAAGCGCAACCCGCTGATCCGCGAGATACGCCGCCGCGTCTGCCGTCACAAACGGGTGATTCTCGTAATACGCGGGCGTGTTCCAGTGTGCCGCCCATCCGGTGTGGATCAAGACCGCCTGCCCCGCTGTGACTTTCCCCTCAACAGCCGCGAGATCAACCGCCAAGCCGTGCTGATAATCGGCGCGGATCACCACGCCGGGTAAATCGACAAAGCGCTCAAGCGGCATCTCTGAGCAGTCTTTCCCGTCCGGGTAGCGGTGAAACGGGCAGTCGATGTACGTCCCCGTATTCGTCACCATCTCGATCTTGCCGATCTGAAACTCCGTTCCGCCCTCGTAAAACTTGCGCGAGTCCTCACGGCTCAGGTAGTCGCAGATCACGGGCGGCGGCAGTCCTTTATACGAAACCAACCCGTCCTCGATCACATGGCTGAGATCGATATAGCGGCGGGCAGCGGGAGACGCGCCGCGTTTGTGCGGCTCGCTGAGGATGGTTTTGTTCAGGATGCGAACGCGCCCCACCATGAGCAGTCGCATATCCGCGACGATATAATCCGCCAGCGCTTGATCGGTAATATCATCACCGCTGATGTCGAGCCGGAAATCCTGCCCTTGAATTCCGCCCCCATTGGTAAATTCGATCTCAAAATCAAACTGGACACGCTTTTCCATAGAGGTCACCTGCTGGTTCACGATGAGCCGAGCATAACACTAAAATCACCGCCGTGAATAAGAATCCTGCAGCGGTTACTATACACTTTTCACCTTTTGTAATGAGGACTATAATCGTCTAGAGGTTAGTAGGCTTCAGGGTTTTTTTCTGGCGCATCGAGCTTCAAGTGGAAGGACAGCGCGCGATGGAGCATCACAACCACAAGGTCTTGACGCCGCTTGACCGGCAGTTATGGACGATCTTGATCACCACCACGATCGTCTATATCGGATTTTCGCTGGCGGGTACGCTCATTGAGCGCTATTACCCGGAGAGTATGAGCGGATACTCCGCGCTCATGTGGGCGTTGGGGTGTACCGCGCCGTTTTTGGGGGTTGTGCTGCTGCTGGTGATCTCGCTGGTCTTCTTTCACGGCGCACCCGGTCGCAGTCTCGTCGAGTCGCATCCGGTGATTGCGGGGCTGGCGCTGGCGATCCTCCTCGGTCTTGTGATCGTGCTGCCGCTGGTAGGCGTTGCGGCGGGGGTTGTCCCCGTCGAATAGCAGGGCATCCCCCGTTCCGTGTCGATGCGCTTACGCCTTGAGCGGCGGAGAATTTTCAAAGCGGCGGCGGGTTTCGTCGTATAACTGGGTCACGCGTGCCAATTCGCTTGGCGTAAAGTGCTGCTGGCATTCCTCAACCAGCACAGCGGCGTACTCGCGGATCACGCGGCGGTGAGCTTCGGTTTTCGCAAACGACCATAACAAGCTCATGATGCGCAGCAGCCGCATCACCACCGCCGCATCTTGACTGCCATAATGTCGAATTTGATCATAAGCAGTGTGCAGGAGCGTTTCAAACGTGAGCGGCGCGGCGATCACGCGCAGGGCGTTTGTGTCATCACACCGAAACATTGACGGATCGCGGCGCTGAAGCACTGCCGCCAAGCCTTCGCCGAGGCGGTCGATCACCATCACGGCGGTATACGGATCGTTAAACCCCGGCGAAAGCGCGCGCACAGCGAGGGCGCTCAATTGGATGAAGATGAAGGCGAAATCCTGCGAGATCGTCCGCTGGCTGCCGAAAACAAACGTATCCAAAACGCGATCTTCAAGGTTGTCGATCACGCGGCGGTCATCGAGATCGAGGATGCTCACGAGCGGCTGCCCCTTGATGATGAATTGCCCCGGCGAGGCTTCCAGCCGGATCACGAGTTGATCAGCAGCGGCGAGCGCGACTAACTGTTCCACATCCACCATTTGAAAATAGCCGCTCGCGCGTGCGTTGATCCGCTTGGCTTCGTGTTCGACACGCTTAGCGAGCCACTGCTGCTGAGCTTCGTCCGTCTCCGGCGCATCTCTGCCGATCTGTGAGGGAAAAACTTGATCGACTGAGTTAAGCATGTCCTCGGCAATGCGGGCGATAATGTCCGGTCCCTGAATCGAGCGCGAGATGTGATGAATGAAATAGATCAACACGGCGAGGTCTGCCACCGCCAGCCCCAAGCCGATCAGCACGGAGAGGTGGGGGACGAAAATGCTGTCTTCAACGCCGTGAATTGTCCGCAAGATCAGCAGGCAGTATAAAAATGTCGCGGTAAAAATCCCCAGCACGAACTGATTGCCCCGGTCACGCATGAAGTGGATCAGGATGAGCGGTCCGTACTGCTGCGAGGTGAGCGACAGCACCACCATCGTGAGCGAAAATACCGTCCCCGCGACGGTGATCATCGAACTGGCGATAGTCGAAAGCACGGTGCGCGCGCCTTCCGGGTTATCAATAAGCGAAAGCGCTTGTCCCAAATCCGTTTCGCGGTAGATGCGTTCATCGAGATCAATCGACACCACCGACAGGACGATGACCAGCACCGCCATGACTGCCGGAATAAACCAGTAACTTGCCCTGAGCGCCTCGCCCCATGCCCACAAACGATTCTTCACGATGTTCCCCCTTCGATGGCTCCGCGCACCCCGTCATTTTAGCATGGCGCTTCCCCGCCGCTCGACTCTTATGTGTTGAAGGCGGTCAAGGGGAGGGCTACACTAGGGTAAAGTATGAGAGGCTGTCTGAAAACTCCCTCTCCCGCAAAACTACTCCACACCCCTTCAGCCTCTACGCTCGCGTATAAGACTGCGATTCGGGTAACGTGTTCTTGCCCCTCTCTGTTGACGGAGAGGGGCAGGACGCAAAGCGTCCGGGGTGAGGGCAAAGAGGAACGCTGGAATTTCTAGATACGCTCCGCTCACAGACTCGGAGGGTCATGCTGTGACCAAAAATCGAAACACCCTTTCGCGGCGGCGCTTCTTGCAGACGGCGGGCGCATCCGTCGCGGCACTGATGACGGCGCGGCTGCGTTTTCCGGTACGTTATCAGAGCGGCACGCGCCAAACCGTCCATCTTCATGCGGTGGATCGGGCGCAGACAAGCATTTCGGAGGCGGTGCAAACCGCGCTGCACGCCGCGACCGATCTCAGTTGGCTGCGGCAGGGCGACTCAGTGTTTGTCAAGGTTGCCAGCAATTCGAATTACGCGCCGCCTTCCGTGACCTCGCCTGAGGTGCTGGCGGGCGTGATCCACGCGCTCAAAGAAGCGGGCGCGGGAACGGTGTACGTCGGAGATATGAGCGGTGCGCAGTTCGTCCGCCACTTGGCGACCGGGACAACCGGATCGACGCGCGCGAATATGCGGGTGAACGGACTGCTCGACGCGGCGGAAACGGCGGGCGGCGTGATCCACTGCTTTGAAGAAGTCCCATTCGAGACAGCGTATATCCCCGGCGTTCCGTCGGTGGGCGATCACCAATGGGGGGATGATCTGCATATCGCGGAAATCCTCGACCGGGTGGATCACATCGTCAATTTGCCGCGCTTGGGCAAACATGTCCTCGCGGGGGCATCACTCGGCTTAAAAAATGCCGTCGGCTGGATCAGCGATCACAGCCGCATGGTGCTGCACCGCGACGCCGCGACATTCCATGAAAAGATCGCAGAAGTAAACACGATCCCGCAGTTGGCGGGCAAAATGCGGCTGACGCTCACGCTGGCAGATCGCGCCTTGACCACCTATGGACCGGATGCGGGCTATGCGCTTCCGCTTGACGCGCCGCTGATCATCGCGTCGGAGGATGTCGTCAGTCATGATCAGATTGCGCTCTTGGCGCTGCTGTGGGCGCGTACGCAAACGCCGAGCGACGCGCTCGACAATGATCCGTATCCTTCCCAGTCGAACGGGCTGAACTGGTGGTTTGTGCGCGTTACATGGGGCGATCAAATCGGCGGGTATCAAGAACTGCTCCCGGCGGATAATCTCGCCGCGGCGGATGCGATCACACATATCAACCATGCGTACACGATCATGCACGGCGGGCGACCGGAACAGATCGCGGTGATTCCCGGCGCAAACCCGCTGCCAGAGGACTTGGTTTCGATGCTGACGGCAGATGAAGCGCTGCGAATCAGCGTGGGGCATCTGTAGGGACAGGGCATGCCCTCTCCGTCCACTTGATTGAATACTGAAATGAGGAGGACGCGGCATGCCGCGTCCCTACAAAATCTCCTCACTCCCTGCCCCTCTCCAACCTAGGGGAGAAAACAAAAGGCTTTGCTCCCCCTCTCTATCGCTTGCGATGGAGAGGGGGTCGGGGGGTGAGGAGCAGTTCACCTAATAAGGATCAGCAAGGCAGTATATAAATTTGACACGATCTCGATGGATTTACGCGGCGATTATCATCGTCGGACTGGTGGCACTCAGCGCGGGAACGATGATCCTGCTGCGAACGACGGTGCGCGGCGTGGTTAACAGCGAAAACGGCGCGCTGGTGGGCGCGGTGGTGCGGTTGCAAGGCACGGCGGAGTACGCGATCACGAATGAACGCGGCGAATTTGCGCTGCACGTCCCGTTCACATTCGATCCGCTGCATGTGACCGCCTCCGCACCGGGGCATTTCATCACGGTGAGCATCGCATCTCCGCCCACGCCGCTCACCCTCACGCTGCACGCGCACGCGGTGGACGACAATCCTGAATACGCCTTTATCAGCGCGGTACTCAACCCCGATGATCCGTCAGCGTGCACGCGCTGTCATGCGGATCGGTCGCAAACGGTCGCATCGCTGCCGGTCGAAGAATGGCTGGCGGATGCGCACGCGCAGTCGGCGGTGAATCCGCGCTTTTTATCGGTCTACAACGGGACGACGCTGGACGGTACGAACGGAGCACTCACCGCGTACCGCTTCGATCAAACATTGGGGATCGATGTGCCGTCTGCGCCTTCGCTCGGTCAAGACGCGGCGGGAGTCGGTTTCCGGCTCGATTACCCGAATGCGAACGGTTCGTGCGCGGCGTGCCATGCGCCGATTCTCGCGCTTGAACAGCCGGACAACCCCGATCCGAACACCGCGCAAGGCACAGCCGCCGAAGGAATCACCTGTGATTTTTGCCATAAAGTCTACGGCGTGCGCTTGAACGCGGACGGCATCCCCTCGCCGCATCTGCCGGGGGTGCTGTCGATCGATTTGCTCCGCCCGCACGATGGCGAACAAATCTTTCTCGCCCAATTTGACGATACCCCCGGCGATGATGTCTATTCGCCAGTGCATCACGAGAGCGCCTTTTGCGCCACCTGTCACAGCGGATCATTCTGGGATGTGCCGATTTACAACAGCTACGGCGAATGGCTGGCAAGCGCATACAGCGATCCGGTCAATGGGCAGACCTGCCAAGACTGCCATATGCCGCCGCTCGGCGTGACCGCGTTTGTTGACCTGCCGCCCGATGTCGATCAATTTGTGCCGCAGCGCGAGCCGGCGACGATCAGCAGTCATCGCATGCCCGGCGCGTCCGATGTGGTGCTGCTTCAGCATTCAGCCGAAGTGCGCATCGACGCGCACCGCGACGGCGATACACTGATCGCGGCGGTCGCGGTCACGAACACGGGGGCGGGGCATCACATCCCGACCGATAACCCGCTCCGCAACATGATTCTGCTCGTTGAAGCGCTCGATTCAAGCGGTCAAGCGCTGGCACTGATCGACGGGGCGACGATTCCCGACTATGGCGGCATCGGCGATCCCGCTGACGGGTATTACGCGGGACTCCCCGGCGTGCTGTACGCGAAAATTCTTGCGGATTTTTTCACCGGTGAGACGCCGACCTTCGCGTATTGGCGGCAAACCCGCTTGATCAGCGACAACCGGATCGCGGCGCTGGCGACGGACACTTCTCAGTATCAATTTCGCATTCCTGAAGGCGCGGGAGAAATTACCATCAACGCCCGGTTGATCTTCCGCCGCGCCTTTATTGACTTGATGGCGGTCAAAGCATGGGATACACCCGATATTCTGATGGAACAGGTCAGCGTGAGGGTGGAATGAACAGCCGAATCGCCGCCACCTGTGACCCCTCCCCCGTCCCCTCCCCAAATTCTTTAGGGAAGGGAGAAAACCCCGTGTCCCGCACCGCAAACACACACGCGAGCGGATCACCCCCTCGCTGCGCCAGCGGAGAGGGGGTCGGGGGGAGAGGTTGGCTTAAACATCGGACAAGCCTAGGGGGGGTGAGGATGCTTTTCTTCTTTGCCCTCCTCCTCTCCGCGTGCACGACTGCCGCACCGCCGCCTTACCCGACCTTCGCGCCGACCATCACCCGCGAGATCACGCCTGTGCCGCTTCTGCTGACTCCCGTCGCCACGCCGATTCCGCTCCCGAACCTGCCGCCCCTGATCGACAGCGTGTCGAGCAAGCCGATTGCGTGGTCTGATGACAAACTGATTACGGTCAACCCGGACAGCGCGAGCCTGAGCCTAGTCGATGTGTCATCAGCTCATGTGGACGAGATCGCGCTCGGCGGCAGCCCGCGCACCGTCGCGCTGGTCGAAGATCGCGCGCTGGTGACGCTGTGGGATCAACATGCGCTGGCGCTAGTCGATTTGGGCGCTCAGCACGTGCGGCGGATCGAGTCGATCTGTCACATGCCTTACGGCGTGGTGACGGACAGCCGCCGCGCGTATATAAGCTGCTTCGGCGGCGATCAAATCGTCGTGTTCGACCTTACCCTAGAAGAAATCCTGTACACGGTCGATGTCCCCGACGCGCCGTATGGCTTGGCGCTCGCTCAAAACTGGCTGTTGATCACCCACCTGTACACGGGTTCGATCACGGTGCTGAACGTCGAGCGCACCCCGTTCGTCTTGGGATCGGTCAATGTCGATACTGATGGCGAACTCGCGCGCACCATCGTGATCGCGCCGGACGGCACGCGGGCATATATTCCGCAAACGCGCACCGGACTCGCGCTGATCTCACTCCAATACATGCAGGATTGGTTTCCCGTCGTCTCGGTGTTCGACATCGCGCAAATGCGCGGCGACCGCGAAGCGCGGTTGGTGCTGACGCGCTTCGACCCGTCCTCGAATATGCCCTCGGATGCGGCAATCACAGCGGACGGATCGCGCCTGTTCGTCGCGCTGCAAGGGAGCGACGCCTTGATCGTGATCGACACCGCGAACGGGACGCAGATCGCCCGGATTCCCGTCGGCGCGAGTCCGATTGGCGTATGGGTGGAACAAAATCGCGCCTACGTGCTGAACGGGCTTGACGGGACGATCAGCGTGATCGATGCGAACACGTACACGCTGATCGACACGATCCGCGTGACCGATATTCCCCTTGACCCGGTCTTACTGCGCGGAAAAACGCTGTTTCACCGCGCCGCCGCGCCTGAAATGAGCGACGGCGCGATTAGCTGTGCGACCTGTCACTTTGAAGGCGGCGCGGACGGACGGAACTGGATCAACTTCCGCAGCGGCGCGCGAAATACCCCCGCGCTCACCGCGTTGATCCCGCCGTATAATTGGGCGGGTGATATGGACGAGCTTCACGACACGATTGAAGATCAGATTCGGAATGTGATGCTCGGAGACGGGTTGATCGCGGGCGATTTTGACCCAACGACCGATACCATCGACGCGGGGCGCTCCGCCGACTTAGACGCGCTGGTGGCATACGTTGAATCGCTGGAATCGGGGCGGAGTCCGTACCTGATGCCCGACGGCAGTTTGAGCGAATCGGCACGGCGCGGGATGGAGTTGTTCACCAGCAGCACAATCGGGTGCGGATGTCACACCCCGCCGCTGTATACCGATCAACTACGGCATAATCTCGCCGGAACGGTGTATTCGATGGAAGAATCCGATGGGTTCGATACGCCGACTCTGCGCGGGCTGTGGTCAAGCGCGCCGTATTTGCACGACGGCGTGGTGATCACGCTGGAAGAATTGTTCACGCGCACCGACCCGATCCACAGCATCGCGGATCGCTTGAGCGCGGAACAGTTGAACGATTTGATCGCGTTTTTGTTATCGCTGTGAGTAGGTTCACGATGCGAGATATGGCTGCTAGTTTTCGACTGATTTTTCGGCGCGCTGTTGTTCCTACGCAGGCGGGAAAAGCTCCTCACCCCCCGCCCCCCTCTCCATCGCAAGCGATAGAGAGGGGGAGAAAAGCGAGATTCTGCTCCCCCTCTCTAAACGAAGTTTGGAGAGGGGGCTGGGGGGTGAGGAGCACTACAGCACTCTACCTCCTCCTTCTCTTCACCCTGAGCCTTCCCCTCGCCGCGCAAAGCGATCTCCCGTCTGATGCGCCTGTGTGGGATTTGTTCCAGACGACGCAGCGCGGACAGTTCACCTACTTCGATGCTCCGGCGGGTGCGTCGGTGACGGGAAAACCTGTCGATATTGGCGACTTCGACGCGAACGGATGCGGCGATCTCGCCATTACAGGTCAAAACGCCACCCACCCGATTGACGGCGAATGGCGCGGGAGCGCGGGACACGTCCGCATCGTGATGAACATTTGCACGATTGCGGGGCAAGCGTCGGCGGAGATGCTCGGCGCGGCGCTGCGCGGTTTCACGATCTACGGCGCGTATGCGGGCGATATGGCGGGCGCAGAGACGGCGGTCGCGGACTTCAACGGCGACGGCTACGATGATCTGCTGGTGAGCGCGCAGAACAGCGACGGCGCAGAGCAGGTACGCTCGAACAGCGGCGCGGCGTTTATCGTGTTCGGCGGCGCGGATTTCGCCTCACACGCGGATATTGATCTGCGGACGATGCCGGACGATGTGATCGCGTTTTATGGCGCATCGCCGGAGGATCGTTTCGGCTTGTGGGTCGAAGCGGGCGATTTTGACGGTGACGGCTATCAAGATGCAATCATCGGCGCGAATCAAGCCGATGGGCTGGAAAATCTGCGCCCCAATGCGGGCGAAGTCTGGATCATCTTCGGCGCGGCGGATATGCCTGCCGTGTACGGGCAGATCACCGACATGAGCGAAGCCCCCGCCGAAGCCACGCGCATCATCGGCGCGGATTACGATGACCTGATGGGATCAACCGTGTGGGGCGCTGACCTGAACGGCGACGGTTACGACGACGCAATCGTAAGCGCGGCATTGTGGCGCGCATCGAGCGGGATCGGTGGGATTTCGTTCGGCGGCGGCGATGGCGCGGGCAACCGCCGTTACAACAGCGGCGAAACATTCATCGTCTTCGGCGGCGAAACCATACGCGGGCAGATCATCGATCTCGCCACGTTGATCGATGTAGAAGGTCGCCCGATTGATGCTCGAATCACGGTGATCTACGGACGCGACGCGAACGATCTTCTGGGTGAAGAAATCGCCACTGGCGACCTAGATGGCGACGGGCGGCTTGATCTGATTTTGGGGACGCTTGTCGCGGACGGCGCGCAGAATAATCTTGATGAGGCGGGCGAAGCGTGGGTGATCTATACCCATGAGCCGTTCGCCGGGCAGATGATCGACTTGTTCACGCCCGAACCGGGGCGCAGCGTCGTGATCTTCCCGGATCAAGCGGACAGCAAAGCGGGCGATACCCTCCGCGCCGCTGACCTCGACTTGGACGGGATCGACGACTTGTTTTACGGCGCACCGGATTATGATCCGTTCGGGGCGGATGGTGTGATGCGTCACAACGCCGGAATGATGGCGGTCTTGTTCGGTGAATTGGGTGGACTGCCGAACGACGACGAGACGATTCTGCTCTCCAACCCGCCCGACGATCTGCGCGTGCGCTACTTGATCGGCGGGGAAGCGAACGACATGATGCCCTATGCGCTTGCCGTCGGGGACATCAACGGCGACGGCGTGATCGATATCGCGCCGAATGCGATGGGCGGCGACGGCGCGGGCAACGCCTTCCAAAACGCGGGCGAAATCTATATCGTGAGCGGAAGCGCATTTTTATCTGATGAACTGGCATCGATTCCGAGTTCTGCGCCGACTGCGGCGGGTGTGACGGTCACGCCGACTATCGCACGCACGCCCACGCCTCACCCTGAATCGACGGCGGTATCGCAAAGCGGCAATCTCGAATACGGGCGGCTGCATTTTCTGGAGACGTGCGCGGGCTGTCATGGCTACTTGGGCGAAGGCGTGGCGGGTTTAGGGCTGCCGATCGTGACGTCGCCGCTGGTGGTGTATGCCTCTGACGCGGATTTACTCGCGTTTTTGCGCGAAGGACGCGCCGCCGATCACCCGGACAATGTGACGGGGGTTGCCATGCCGCCGAGCGGCGGTCGCCCCGATTGGACGGATCAAGATTTGCTCGACTTGATCGCCTATTTGCGCTGGTTGCGGGATCGTTACGCGCCGCAGACCCCATAGAAGGACAGGGCAAACGCATCAAAAGCTCCTCACACCCTCCCCCACTCGCTTCGCTCGTCTCCCCTCCCCGAATTCGGAGAGGGGAGCAAACAAGAGCGCCGTTACCCGCTATTCGCCGCGTGTGAGGCGGCGGAGGAATGAATAGTCGGAAAAGTTTGCATCCTCACGCCCGAAGCGCACCACCACTATATTCATTGAGGGGATGATGTACAGGCGTTGATTGCCCGCTCCCGCCGCGTAGATCACCTGCGGCAGGGTGACGCCGAGTTCGATGCCGTCGTTGGCGGTATCGTGCTGCGGGTAGATGGCGTTCACCACTTGGGTATTCTCGTAGAACAACCAAAACGTCAGCCCATAAACAACATTCGCCTGTGAGCCAATGAAACACTCGGAGAGTGCCGCCGGGTCAAGAAGCTGTTCCCCATTCCACATGCCATTTTGCAGGATCAACTGACCGAAACGCCCCCAATCGCGGGCGGTAATACTTCCACCACTGGCGAGTAATGGGGTACCAGTGGGATCACGGACGATGTTGACCTGCACACCGAGGGGATCGAGGACGCGCTCGGTGAGGTAATCCCAAATGTCGCCGCCGTTGAGCTTGCGGCGCATCAGTTCGGCAAAGACGAAGAAGCCGGACGAGCCATAAAGAAAGTCTTCGCCGGGATCACCCACAAACCGAGATTCATTGATGTTTAGGGCAGCATTGTCTGCTCCTCGGCGATAGCTGCCAGATGGTAAGCCGCTCGTCAAGCTGAGAAGCTGACGCACTGTGACCCGGTTCTTCACCGGATCAGACGCCCATTCGGTGATGGTGTTGGCAGCGAGTTCATCAAAGGTGAGCAGTCCATCTTGAATGGCGAGATTGGCGATAACACACGAAAAGCTCTTGGTGCCGCTGGCGAGCAGGTGTGGTTCTGCCGGATCATATGTGTTCTGATATTCCTCGAATACCAGTGTACCCTCGCGGTACACCAGCAGGGCATCGCCGCTGATTTCGGCGCTGTAGTCTGCCGCCGTCTGATATGCCGGATCATTGACAACCGGGTTCGGTTCGCTGACTTGCGCGATAATAGGGGAAATTCCGATCACCAGTGTGAGCGCCACAGCGACGCCGCTATGTTTGAAACGGATGCTCATGAACACCTCCTCAAACAGGTTGAGCAGTCTCAATCATAACGCGGCGGCAAAGTCGAGGGATGTGATCCCTTAGTACGCCCCCAACGTCTCCCCTACGGTTTGCAACGCGGTGCTGGCAAAGCGTGTCCAAATCGAGTAGAGTCAGCCTCCGCAATCCTTATGAGAACGTAGGAGTCGTCCGCTATGGCTGGACGAAGTTGGGCGAAAACCCTCCCGCTAAGGGTGATCACGATAGCACTCGGCGTGACGCTGGCGGGCTGCAATTTGGGAAGTACTCCATTAGAAGAAAACATCGTGCTGACGGGTGCGCCGACGGTTCGCATCGTGTCGCCGCTCCCCAATGCGACGTATCTAGAAGGCGTCGCGGTCAATATTCAGGCGCAGATCGGCAACGCTGGCGCGGATATTGAGCGCGTTGAAATCGCAGTCGACAGCAGTTTGATCGCCACCTTACCCGATCCGAACACGTCCGACGCGGCGCAGTTCAATATTGTGCATACATGGACATCGGCGGGCATCGGATCGCACATGATCGCCGTGACCGCGTTCCGCGCCGATGGATCGAGCAGCGAACCAAGCACCGTTTCGATCAGCGTGCGCACCGATGCGCCGGGCAATCCGACGCTCGATACCAGCGCGATCACACAGGGGGCGGTGCAGCCGCCGACCGCGACGCGCACGCTGCGACCCAGCGGAACGCCACCCCCCGCGACCGCGACCTCGGATGCTCCGGTGGTAGAGCCGACCGCGACTACTGCCGCCCCCGCCGGAAGCGGAAGCGGCGAAGCGCCGATTGCCTCGTTTGGTGATGGGATCAACGTGCGGCGCGGACCGGGGACGAACTTCACCCCGCCCATCGGCGCATTTTTAGCCGGGCAGACCACGCGAATCCTCGCCATGAATCTGACGGGGGACTGGTATAAAGTGCAGTTCGGGATCACCGAAGGCTGGGTGTACGCCCCGCTTGTGACCGTGACGGGCGATACGTCAACCCTGCCGCGTGAGGCAGGACCGCCGACGCCGTTCCCACCAACCGCGACACCGATCCCGCCGACTTCGATTCCGGCGACTGCCGCGCCTGTCTCAAACGTGAATCTTGTCGCGGGGATCGTCGTGCTTGATCCGGGGACGCCGCGCTGCGCCGAAACGTTCAATGTCGGCTTTGATGTGGCGAATCTGGGGTCTGCGCCGTCGTCGTTGAGCAGCACGGTCAACTTGACCGATGCCCGCGCCGCCGATGGATCGCAGCAGGGCGCAACCGTTGGCGGATTCCCGATTTTGCAGCCGGGGGAGACATTCCGCGTGAATATGCCGCTCACGGTCAGCACATGGTACGGCGAAAGCCACACGATCACGCTGGTGATCGATCCCGGTAATCAAGTTGTCGAGACGAACGAGAGCGATAACCGGGCGACAATCACATATACATTGGATCGGGCGAACTGCCCGTAAGCGGGTAAAGCTCCTCACCCCCTGCCCCTCTCCAACCTTCGGTTGGAGAGGGGGCGCACCTACGTTAACCGAATCGATTACATTTGATGCGTTTCATATTCGCTGCATCCGTTCATCACCCGGAAGCACTGCGCGCCGCGCAAGCCGCCGCCCTTCCGGGTCAACCACCGCCGCTTTTCCCGCCGACGATGAATCAGCATTTCTGGGAAAAGGCACTGCTCAAGCGCGGGCATACGTTGGCGGCGTTTTATCGCAACCAGCCCGCGATCACGCTGCGGCGGGATAGTCTCGGCGGAAAGACTCAAGCGCATCGTCAAGGCATCACCCCCGGCAAGCTGATCCAAGCGGCTTGGAATCGCATTCCGCCGCGTTTAAATCCTGATCTGCATGCCCGCAATGCCCGCTTGATCGAACAGGCGCGTGCATTCAAGCCTGATGTGCTGTGGATGGTGGGCGATAACACGGTGATCTACCCGGAAACACTCGCGCAGATCAAGCGCGAGACGGGATGCCGGATCGTGTATGCGTGCGGCACATCGCCGATTGTGTTCTCACACGCCATCGACCGCGCCGCCGCCCGTTTATACGATCTCGTGATCGCCAGCGACTACTATCATGGGATTCAATGGCTCGAACTCGGCGCGCAGAAGATGATCTCACTGCCAATTGCCGCGTGCGATCCCGACTTTCATCATCCATACCCCTTGAGCGACTCCGAACGCGCCGCGCTGGCGTGTGATATTGCCTTCGTGGGAACGCTCGTGCCGGATCACCTGTACAGCCGCCGCGTGAAGGCGCTCGAAGCCCTGAGCGCTGCCGGGTTTGATCTCGGAATCTGGAGCGTTCACGAACTGCCCGCCAGCCTACGCAAGCATTATCGCGGGAAGGCGTTGGGGGAGCAGATGGAGCGCATCCTGAGCGCGGCGAAAATCTGCTTTAACACGCATGGCGATTTCGTCCATTACGGCGGCAATCTGCGCTTGTTTGAAGTTGCGGGGGCAGGTGTGTTTCAGGTGACGGATGATCTGCCGGGGGTGCGCGCGTGGTTCCCTGATGTGGACGGAACGCCCACACTGATCACCTACACCGATGCTGAGGATTTAGTCCAAAAAGCGGCGTATTATCTGGCACACGACGCGGAACGCGCCGCGATTGCTGCTAACGGTCAGCGGCATGTTTACGCGCAGCATACGTATGATCACCGCGCCGCCCAGCTTGAAGAACTGCTCAAGGACGAGTAACCGCAGAAGTTATCTCAAGTAAGTAACTCCTCACCCCCCGACCCCCTCTCTAACCGAAGGTTGGAGAGGGGCAGGGGGTGAGGAGCAGTACACCAAGGCATAAGTGTCGTCCCGTGAAACAAAGTGGAGGGGGTTAGGGGGAGGTTTATCGCAAACGCAAGAGACTTACCGGAAATCACAGAGGACGCTCTCCGCGTCCTCTGTGGTGAGTGTTTTATTCCCCGTCGCGGACAGCGTCCAAGTACGGCAGTGCCGCTTGGAATGCCGCGATTGCGGTTTGCACGCGCCGCAGCCCTTGAGCCGCCGCGCCGCGCAAGTTGCCGCTGTTACACGCGAATGTAAAATTCGTCCATTCAGCCCGCATGGTTTGCAAGCCGGAATTGATCAAATCGACGGCATTCCCCAATGAGGGTGAGGCTTCGCGATCAATCGCCGGGAGTACATAATCGTCGGGGAAATACGGCGGACGACCGCGACAGCCATCTGTTTGACCACTTGTGGCGATGTCTTCCCAATACGCTTCGAGCAGGCGCGCGCCGCCGTTCGTGCGGAGCATGCTGTCCGCCAGATCATACAGCGCTATCAAATGACCGCTCGGATTGGCAACAGCCGGAGTCGGTGAGGGTGTGACGAACGGATCCGTTGTCGCGGTTGGCATCGGCGTATCGGTTGGGATATACGCTTGGAAGCCAGCGTTAAAGTCGCCTTCCAGCGTCCCTAAGCGGTCAATCGCGCCCGCCAGCGTCGGCAGATACGGCTCGACATCGGCGGCGGTGAGGCTGTTCAACTGCCCCGCGCATGCTTGATCATATTTCGTGCGTGTGGTTTGTAAGTCGAGCAGCACACTGTTCAGGTTGGCGGCGATATTCCCCAACTCAAGCGATGTGACGAATTCATCCGGCGCAAGCGGCGGAGGGTTGTTAAAAAATGCCGTGCAGTCCGCCGCGCCGCCGCTGCGCACCGCTTCGTATTGGCGCTGGAGTGTTTGCACATCGGCGCGCAGCCGCATGATTTGACGGCTGATCAGGAACGACATCGGTTCGCGGCGATCCGGCGTGGGCGTGACCAAGCGGAGTGCAACCGCATTCTGGGAGACGTACGACGGAATAAACAGATTCAGCCCGACGAGCAGCGCCAGCAGCACGACCAGCAGGATCACAGAGCTAAATAAGCCGCTCTTGTTGGCGCGCTTGCCGAGCTTGCCGTGATTTTCAACTTTATCAAGCAGGGCGATCACCTTCGCCTTGCTCTTGTCGCCTTTGCCGAGTTCACGTTCAACCGCTCTGAACATCCCCAGCGCATAGGCAGCGGCTTTGCGCACCGAACGATCTTCGTCGTTCTCGTACACATCGATCAGCGTTTCGACCGCGTCGCCCGCCGCCGCTTCTCCAAGATAATACGCCGCCTCGCGCCGTTCAGCGGGATCGGTCGAGGTGAGTTTCTGGATCATTTCGTCGATTTTTGCCGTGCGATCTTCGGCAATTTGTTTGGACATGGACGATCCCTCAGGCTGAGAGCTGGTTGAACACAGACCAAACTATACTCATAGAATCGGGGATTGCGCAAACCCGCACTTTCTAATGCGCCTCACCCCCAACCGAATTCGGGGAGGCGAGCGCTGTAGGGACGCGCTGCAGCGCGTCCGCGTGGGCGGAGAGGTGCTTTATCGGGTGACTTTTCTGCCTGTAGCTTTGTGCGTTCGCTTGGTTTTGATGCGTTTGCCCCGCCCGTTACAATACCCGCAAAAATCTCAAGGAGTCCGGCTTATGCCATCCCCTGAATCCGACGCGATCCGCCAGTCGCTTGCCACCACTGAATACGGCATTTTTATCAATAATGAATATCGCACGGCGGCGAACGGCAAAACTTTCGCCGTTACCAACCCCGCCACCGGCGAAACCTTGACCGAAGTTCCCGACGCGGGCGCGAGTGATACCCTCGCCGCCATCGACGCGGCAGCGGCGGCGCTCCCCGCGTGGTCAGCCACTCCCGCCATCGAACGCGCTGCCATGCTCCGCAAAGCCGCCGCTCTCATGCTCGAACGCCGCGAACGCCTTGCTACCATCATGACGCTCGAACAAGGCAAGCCGCTCTCCGAATCACGCGGCGAAATCGCCTACGCCGCCAGCTTTTTCGCGTGGTTCGCTGGCGAAGCCGAGCGCGTCTACGGACAGATCGTTCCCGCCAGCGCCCCCAATAAGCGCATCCTCGTCATGCGCCAGCCCGTTGGCGTCTGCGCCTTGATCACACCTTGGAATTTCCCTGCCGCTATGCTCACCCGCAAGATCGCCCCCGCGCTTGCCGCTGGCTGCACCGTGATCTGCAAACCCGCCGAGCAAACCCCGTTGAGCGCGCTCGAACTCGGTCGCATCTTCATCGACGCGGGCATTCCGGCAGGTGTCGTCAACATCCTCCCCGCCTTCGATCCGATCCCCTTCAGCGAGACGATTTTCGCGGATGATCGCGTCCGCAAAGTCTCATTCACTGGCTCAACCGAAGTCGGGCGCATCTTGATCCGCAGTTCCGCCCAAACCGTCAAGCGCATCTCGCTTGAGCTTGGCGGAAACGCCCCCTTCATTGTCTTCGACGACGCCGATCTCGATGCCGCCGTGAAGGGCGCGATTGCCTCCAAGTTCCGCAACAGCGGGCAGACCTGCATCTGCGCCAATCGCATCTTTGTCCAAAGCGGCGTATACGATGCCTTTGCCGAAAAATTCGCCGCCGCCGTCGCCAACCTCAAAGTCGGCAGCGGGCTTGAGTCCGACAGCATGATCGGACCGCTCATCGATCACCCCGCGCTGGAAAAAGTCACCCGCCATGTGCAGGATGCGGTCAGCAAAGGCGCGCACATCATGACGGGCGGCGCGCCGCTCCCCGCCCAATTCAACCCGACCGGCACATTCTGGATGCCGACTGTCCTCTTGAACGTCTCGCCGCACATGCTCGTCACCCAAGAAGAAACCTTCGGACCCGTCGCGCCCCTCATCCGCTTCGAGACGGAAGACGAAGTCCTCGCGCTCGCCAACGATACCCCCTTCGGCTTATCGGCATATTTTTACAGCCAAAACGTCAGCCGAGTCATGCGCGTTGCCGAAAAACTCGAATTCGGCATCATCGGCGCAAACGACGCCCTCCCCTCGACCGCGAATGCCCCGTTCGGCGGTGTCAAGCAGAGCGGACTTGGGCGCGAAGGCGGCGCCTTCGGCATCGACGAATACCTAGAAGTGAAATACGTCTCAATGGGTATCTAGGCGCTGCTCTCCGTTGCGAAAAGCGCCCTCACCCCGTCGCACCTTCGGTGCGCCACCCCTCCCCATCGCCAGCGATACAGAGGGGAAAAACAAACACCCTGCTTTTCACCCCCTCTCTAAACAATGTTTGGAGAGGGGGATGGGGGGTGAGGAGCAGTAGGCAGAAAATCTACTGTCGCCCCCCTCCGCTGGCAGAGAGGGAGTGAGCCGGTCGAGTGTAGGTCTGCGGCACGGGTCACGTGTTTTTGCCCCTCTGTTAACAGAGAGGGGCGGGACGCGAAGCGTTCGGGGTGAGGGCAAATCAGCGCGTCCGGTTGATCTTTGTGTTCTTGGTGTTCTTTGTGGTTCAAAATCTAATTGGGAGCATTCAAATCATGAAACACATTCTTCTATCCATCACCGCCGCGCTGATCCTGTTCGGAGGCATAATCACCGTGACCGCGCAAGAGGTTCCAACGCCGCCGTCGTCGCCCATCAAATACTGCGTCAACATGGGCAACACGCTCGAAGCCCCCAACGAAGGCGAATGGGGCTTTGTCATCCAAGAGGAATATTTCGCTCTCCTTGCTGAAGCCGGTTTTGAGTCCGTCCGGCTGCCCGTGCGCTGGTCAGCCCACGCCGCCGAGTCCGCCCCGTACACGATCGATTCCGCCTTCTTTGAGCGCATCGACGAGGTGATCGGCTGGGCGCTCGACGCGGACTTGACCGTCGTCCTGAACATCCACCATTACGAAGAAATCATGAGCGATCCCGCCGCCCATCAGGATCGCCTGATCGCCATCTGGCAGCAGATCGCCGCCCGCTACGCCGACTATCCCCCCACGCTCATTTTTGAGGCGCTCAACGAGCCGAACAACACGCTCACCGCTGATCTGTGGAATCCGATGCAGGTGGAAGTCGTCGCCGCCATCCGTGAAACCAACCCCGATCGCTGGATCGTCATCGGCGGCGAATGGTGGAACTCGATTGACGGGCTGCTCAACCTTGAACCCCCCGCCGACCCCCACCTGATCGCCACCTTCCACTTTTACGAGCCGTTCGACTTCACCCATCAAGGCGCGGAGTGGGCGGAGGGTTCAGAGGCGTGGTTAGGCATACAATGGGGCAGTGAGCATGATCGCTCCACCATGTTGAGCCGCTTGCAAGTCCCCGCCGAATGGGGCGCGGTTCACAACATCCCCGTGCTCATGGGCGAATTTGGTGCTTACAGCCGCGCCGATCTCGACTCGCGCATTGCGTGGACGACCGCCGCCCGCGAGATCACCGAAGAATTGGGGATCGGCTGGTGTTACTGGGAATTCGCGGCGGGATTCGGCATTTATGATCGGAATACCTACCAATTCAACGCGATCTATGAGGCGCTCGTTCCGCAGCTTTAGCGTAGGGAAGCATACATGTTCAAAGTGGTTGCAGGTCTCTTAGGACTCGGCTTGGTTTTCACGATTTGCACGATAACGAGCGACATGCTGCCGTTTCCCATTGATCCGGTGGTTACGCCCAATCGCTCGTTTTCCGCACCCCCGTTTAAAACCGCCGCCCCCACCCCGACTCAAATTCACATCCCACCATCTGATCTCACTGCGGCTGAAATTCCCTTCTGTTCGCCATTATCCGGTGATGTGATCTATGTTCAAGTTGCAACCGCCTCTCCCGATAACCGCCACATTCTTCGCTATCAAGTGGACGGGACATTTTGCAACCTTCTTTCTGTGACCACCCGCGACGAGGTGATCCGCTTTGACGCTGACGGCGGCGGCGCGATTTTCCGTTCGATTATCAGGGGTGGTTATTATCACGGGAGCTTCGTGGATGGGCAGATTACGTCTGAGCCGCTCCGCAATCCACCCCTGATTCCCGACCCGCGCTATCGCTCGTCAGATGAAACGATCTATTTAGAGAACCATGTGAACGAACTGTGGCTTTACCCGAGCACCGGCGCAACTATTGCGATCCGAATGCCATCGTGGGTCACCGAGATCATTTGGGCGGAGTGGGTCTCACGCCCCGATTAAGTCATCCGTCTTGACCACCGTCGCAAATTCGTCATGCAAGCTGGCGAGCGCGACCGCATGAATCGTCTCCGCCGGGTAGTACGTCCCATCAAATCCGGTGCGATCAAACGTCGCGGTCGCGTCCGCCACTACAAACGTCTGAAACCCGAGATTCCCCGCCATCCGCGCCGATGTTTCGACGCAGTGATTCGTCGTCAGCCCTACGATCACCACCGTGTCGATACCTTGCCCGCGCAAACGCGCCTCTAAGTCCGTCCCAATGAATGCCGAGTTCACCGTTTTTTGGATCACAGGCTCATCCCCTTGCGGCGCAACCACTGCCTTGATCGCGTTCCCCGGTAGATGCGGGCGCAGCGGTGAATTCGGGTTCGTGCTCATATGCTGAATATGAAAAATCGGGCGCTGTTGCTCGCGCCATACCGCCAGAAGCCGCGCCATGTTCGCCTCTGCATCAGGATTGTTGCGCGTCCCCCAATACCCCGCCTCATCGAGTCCTTCCTGCACATCAATGATGATCAGCGCCGTGTGAGTCCCAATCGCCTGCATTCCTAACCCCCTGAATAGTCGCCGATGGACTCTCCTATTCTAATCACAAATCAACCATTGTTTCTCCCCTCTCTATCGCTTGCGATGGAGAGGGGGCGGGAGGTGAGGAGCTTTTCAGCGCCGCCCATCGGAATGAGCGCACTCTTGCTTTCCCCCTCTCTCCGTCAACAAAGAGGGGCAAAGATACGTCACCCGCGCCGCAGATCGACACGCGAGCGGATCACCCCCTCTCTATCGTTTACAATGGAGAGGGGGCGGGGGGTGAGGAGCTTTTCTCCCCCGCCCATCGGAATGAGAGCGCTTTTGCTTGCTCCCCTCTCCGTCAACAAAGAAGGGCAAAGACACGTCACCCGCGCCGCAGATCGACACGCGAGCGGATCACCCCCTCTCTATCGCTTGCGATGGAGAGGGGGCGGGGGGTGAGGAGCTTTTCAGCGCCGCCCATCGGAATGAGAGCGCTCTTGCCTTCTCCCCTCCTTGCGCCAGCGGGGAGGGGTTGCTTTCCTCACCCCCACGATCTTCGTTACCCTAGACAACATTCAATTCTCTGATAGAATGACTTTCCTGTTCTATCCGCGTTAGAGAAGCGAGATGCGACTATGCGCGTAACGGCATCGGTAAAACCGCGCTGCCCGAAGTGCCGCGTCATCAAGCGTCACGGTCATGTCATGGTGATCTGCTCCAACCCCAAGCACAAACAGCGTCAGGGCTAGAGTCACATCACGGCAGTGGGAGCGAAGGTTTAAAGACTTATGGCACGTATTGAAGGGGTGGATCTGCCCCGCGACAAACGAATTGAGATCGCGCTCACCTATATTTATGGGATCGGTCGCCCGACCAGCGTGAAAGTCCTTGCGCAAACGGGCGTCAACGCGAATACCCGCGTGCGTGATCTCTCCGAAGCCGAACTCGCCGCCTTGCGCGAAGCGATCGGCACGTTTACGGTTGAAGGCGATCTCCGCCGCGAAGTGGCGATGAACATTAAGCGGTTGACCGAAATCAACTGCTATCGTGGGCTTCGTCACCGCCGCAGCCTCCCCGTTCGCGGTCAGCGCACGCGCACCAACGCGCGTACGCGCAAAGGTATCAAGAAGACCGTACCGGGGCGTGGTCGTCGTCGCGGCGCGAAGAAATAACTGTAGGGACAGGGCATGCCCCTATTTCAATGGGCTTGCCTTACCTTCTTCGCCGCCTAGTTCTGGCGCTGTTTATCTGCGATGATCTCACCGGGGAAACCCGGCTTCAGTAAACGGCAGCGCAATTGAGCATGCAGCAACCCCCCGATGCGCCCTGCGATCTTGATTGCAGGGCGTATCGCGCTGGAATTGGGGGATTTGGTCGAAATCTGTTGGAGCATGGGATTTATGGCACGCACACCCGCACCAAAAGGCAAAGGGGGAGCCGCCGGTGGACGGCGCACCTCGCCCCGTAAGGTCTCAAAGAATATCCCTTACGGTCAGGCGCATATTTTTGCGACCTTTAACAACACAATTGTCTCGATGACCGATCAGTCCGGGAACGTTGTCGGCTGGGCTAGCGCCGGTACGAGCGGATTCAAGGGCAGCCGCAAAAGCACCCCCTACGCCGCCCGCGTCGCCGCGCAGTCTGCCAGCGATGCCGCCCGCGATCAGGGTATGCAGGAAGTCGATGTTTTCGTGAAAGGTCCCGGACCCGGACGCGAAGCCGCTATTCGTGCCATCCAGAGCAGCGGTTTGAAGGTGCGTTCCATCACCGACCAAACCCCCATCCCGCACAACGGCGTCCGCCCGCGTAAGAAGCGCCGCGTGTAGGCTTCTCCAACGACTTCGGTGAAGGTTGCTTCCTATCCTAGATCAATCGTTGGCTGGTGTTACACGAGAGGAGAGCGGACGTGGTCACGAATAACATGGTAGTGCCACATGAGGTCAAGACCGAAGCTGTTACCCGTAATTACGGGCGCTTTGTCATTGCCCCGCTGGAAAGCGGTTACGGGCAAACGCTGGGGACGGCGCTCCGTCGGGTGCTTCTGTCCTCCCTGCCGGGAGCAGCGGTCACATCGATCCGTGTGAGCGATGTTCATCATGAGTTTTCCGCCATCCCGAACGTGCGCGAAGACATGACGCAGTTGATCCTTCAGGTCAAACAGCTTCGTTTGCGCCTCGAAAGCGGCACAGAGCAGACCCGCCTCCGCCTTGAACATCGCGGCGAAGGTATGGTCACGGCGGCGGATATCATCCCCCCGCCCGAAGTCCAAATCGAAAATCCGGATTTGTATCTGTTTACCGCAGATTCCCCGGACGCGCACATCGAGATCGAATTTGAAGTCCAAGCCGGGCGCGGCTACAGCCCCGCCGAAGAACGTAATCGCCTCCCGATTGGTGAACTGCCCATCGACGCGATTTTTAGTCCGATTCGCCGTGTCAACTTCGAGGTTTATCCCGCCCGCGTCAATCAGCGCACCAACCTCGATAAGCTGACCCTCGAAATCTGGACGGATGGCACCATCCGCCCCGAAGAAGCCCTCAGCGAAGCGGCGCGCATCATGATGAAACATCTCACCGTCATCGGTGGCGGTATCGAAGGCGGTATGGAATTCGCGGGCGAACCTGCCGACGATGACGTTCGTTCCGATCATGCCCAGTGGTACGAAAAACCGATCGAAGACCTCGATTTGAGCGTGCGCGTCTTTAACTCGCTCAAACGTACAGGAATTACAACGGTCGGTGATGTGTTAGACATGTTGGATCGCGGGTCGGAAGCGATGTTGGCGATCCGCAACTTCGGTGAAAAGTCGCTCGACGAACTCGTGAGCAAGCTCCGTGAAAAGGGCTACCTCTCCGCCGATCACGATATTTCCATCGAAACTGGCGAATAGCCGAATCTGGCAGTTGTTTTAGGAAAGCAGGACATCGATGAGACACCGTGTCTACGGCAAGAAATTAGGTCGCAACACCGCGCAGCGCAGCGCACTGCGTCTCGCCTTGGCGACCGCGTTGATCCAGCATGAGCGGATCATTACCACCCTGACAAAGGCGCAGTTTATCCGCGCCGATGTCGAAGGCTTGATTACCACCGCCAAGCGCGGTCTGGCGCATCCTGATCCCGCGCGCAGTATTCACGCCCGCCGGATCGCCGCCAGCCGCCTCAACAACAACCGCGAACTCGTTGGCAAGCTGTTTGATACCCTTGCCCCGCGTTATGAGCAGCGTCCCGGCGGTTATACTCGCATCATCAAGATGGGTCCCCGCAAGGGTGACGCCGCCGAAATGGTGATCCTCGAACTCGTGGATCGCGCCGAGAAAGAATAATCACCCGCTGAGGTGAGATTCGATCCGATGGATGGGGAACGCGCGCTTACCCGCCGCTACCGGGGCACACTGAGCTACGACGGCTCTGCGTATCAAGGCTTTCAGCGGCAAAAAGCGCACATTCCAACGGTTCAGGCAGCAGTTGAACGCGCGATTGAGCACGTTACCCGGCAGGCTGTCACCGTCAGTGGCGCAGGACGCACCGACACCGGCGTTCATGCCACCGGGCAGGTGATCGCCTTCGAAGTTCTCTGGCGGCACGACGCCGAAGCGCTCTTGCGGGCGCTCAACGCCAACCTGCCGCCTGATATCGCGCTGTTCAGTCTCGAATGTTTGCCGGAAGGCTCAACCTTCCACCCGCGCTTTAGCGCCGCCTCGCGCATCTATCGTTACGATGTGATCAGCGCGGCGCATCGTCAGCCGCTTTTTCGTGATCGTGCGTGGCTCATTCACAGCCCCCTCGACCCCCAAGCGCTGGCGCAAGCAGCGGCGATTGTGATGGGTGACCATGATTTTGGCGCGTTCGGTCAGCCGCCGCAGGGCGAAAGTACCCGCCGCACGATCTACCGCTCCCAGTGGGCGCATGAGCGCGCGGCGCAGGTGACGTGGTGGCGCTACACCGTCGAAGCCAACGCCTTCCTTCAGCATATGGTACGCCGACTCGTCGGGCATATGCTCGATGTCGGGCGCGGCTGGCGAACCCTGCCAGAGTTTGAACGTGTGCTCCAAAGCGCGCACATCGCCCCCAGTTGGTCGGTCGCGCCGCCGCAGGGGCTGACGCTAATCGAAGTGACATACAGTACCGAGCGCTGAGTCCGCTGGTCTCAGCACTCCAACGAGATGAGGAATACGCATATGCACCAGAAAACATGGTCACCTACTCCGCAAGATCAAGCCCGCAAATGGTGGGTCATTGACGCGGAAGGGCAAACCCTCGGGCGGCTGGCGACCCAAATTGCGAGCCTGCTGCGTGGCAAACACAAGCCCACCTTCGCCCCTCACATGGACATGGGCGATTTCGTGGTCGTGATCAACGCCGACAAAATCGCCGTCACCGGTGACCGCATGGAGTCGAAGCTGTACAAGCGTCACTCCGGTTACCCCGGCGGCTTGACCACCACCACCCTCCGCGATCAACTCCACCGTCACCCGGAGCGCCCGCTGCGGGATGCCGTCAAGGGCATGCTGCCCAAAAACCGCATCGCCCGCCGCCAGATCACCAAACTGCATATTTACGCCGGGACCGATCACCCCCATCAGGCGCAGCAGCCTGAGGTGTTCGCCCTGCCCAAGCCGCACGCCGAATAGACTGGGAGCTGTTTAGACGATGTCTGCACAATATTATGAAGGTATCGGTCGTCGTAAGCAGGCGACCGCACGAGTGAGACTCTTCCCCGGCGGGACGGGGCGGATCACCATCAATGACAAGGTTGCCGAGGATTACATGCCGCGTGCAGGTGATCTGGCGCTTGTGGTGGAGCCGCTGCGCGTGGTCGGGCAAGAGCGCAGCTTTGATATTTCCATCCATGTGATGGGCGGCGGCGTGAGCGGTCAGCGCGACGCCTGCCAGTTGGGGGTTGCCCGCGCCCTGCTGAAGATCGACCCGGAACTGCGCCCCGCGCTGCGTGATGCCGAACTGCTGACGCGCGATCCGCGTGTGAAGGAACGTAAGAAGCCGGGTCTGAAGCGCGCGCGTAAAGCCCCGACCTACACCAAGCGCTAAAGCACTACCTGCGTTTTGTGTCTGTCCCCTCTCCGGCTGCGGAGCGGGGATTTTTTGATTCCGGCGAAAGGGCTTTTGAACCACAAAGAACACAAAGAACACGAAGAAAAGGAAAGAGAAGGGCGTTCACGCAAAGGCGCAAAGGGCAACCCCTCCCCCTACAGGACAGGGCATGCCCTGTCCCTACAATGCTCGCCTCCCCTCCCCGCGTCCACTTTGGGACGACGCAGATGTCGTCCAGAGGGGGATCAACTCCGCAGACACGGCGCAAACGGGTCACGCAGCGTGCTCCCCTCTCCGAATTCGGGGAGGGGACGGGGGAGGGGTCAAGGAAAGGGCTTTTGAACCACAAAGAACACGAAGAAAAAGAAAGAGAAGGGCGTTCACGCGAAGGCGCCTCCACCTTGCGCCAAGTGCTGGCAAGGATCGACAGACACAGGGCGCTTCTGCGCTCAGTTATGTGTTTGTACTCTCCACCATGCTTTTAATTCGAAGCGCAATATCAGATACCTCCTTCTGAAAAGTACCACGATCCCTATAATAAATATACTCGAGCGGACGGTCTCTTGGGTTGGTAGATAGCGATTGAATGTCCAAAATCCGCTTAAGCTCATCGACACCTACGAGAGTGTTATGGCTGACTGCTATCCAACCGATTTTCAAACCGCTTTTCTGCTCACGTTCAAGGATTACAGGTAGTTCCTGCTTACGTATAAATCCGGAGTTAAGAAATGGGTTGCTTACAAAGAGAAGCGCTATCGATGCGCTGTGAAGAGCGGTAGCAATTTCGGTTTGCCAATCTTGGCTTGCCTTAATCTCTTCATCTGACCAAACTAGAAAACTCGCCTCCTCATACTGGAAAGTGCCAAGCGCTTCTAGTACATAGTCTTTCCATTCAGCATCTTTGTGGCTGTAGCACACAAAAATGAGCTTCTTTTCTTCAGCCACCGATGCGCCTCCTTGTTGTGTTTGCAACTCTTGAAGAGAATCTGTAAGTTCCACCCCATCGCGCAAATGCAATTTGATGAAGAATGTGGCAAGCAAATACTTCAATTCGCGTTCTAGGAGTTCTCGCTGTCTCCAATCTATGATTCCACTTGGTTCGCGGGCTGTGCTGTGATTCGATATAAGTCGATTTAGGGTTGCTTCTTCAGTGCCGTAGAATTGCCACATGATCGAGCCTAGAGCAGCACTCGGCGAAACCTCATGATCAATCGCCACGACAGCGCGAGCAAGCGCCTCAACAAATGGATATATCATAAGAACGTATCTCTTGTGATTATCCGTTGCATCATGGGCTGCAACTAATTGCTGTGCAGATTCGCTGAGGTCGCTAAACACTAGAAAAAAATGCAGTCTATCCGAAATTGAAAAGCCAAAAAGCCTTTCAACGTGATCGATTAAGGTACTAACTGCATTCTGATCATCAATTGTTAGGATGAATTGACGAAGGACATTCGGAAAGCGAGTCAAATCCAATTGGGATCGATGTATCGCATTTGCCTTAGTTCGCCACAACTGCAACCCAATCAGCACCAATCGCCATCTGTCACTGAGAAAAGCATGATTGAGATATTCGATAAGTTCGTCGGTATCTGAGGATAGTTCAAAGGCAAAGTTGAGTGCTTTCGAAGTGATTAGCTCGTGATCTGCATTGACGGCAACATGCCTGAAGTGGTTCTTGTCCGGCGCAATTACCCAAAGCAGTTCTAGAGCTTCAAGGCAGAAGTACCAATCCGCATACTGCGCACTCCAGCGTCTCAGTAGCTCAACCAGAACGGGGGCTGCACCAACAAGCTTCGATAGGGCTTTTGCGCTGTTGATTCGCACATCTGGATAAAGGCTAGTTTCGGCAGCATCGTATAGCGCTGAGATAACTTCTTGGTCGCCAGAGAAGAGACTAAGATACTCGCAAGCTTGTATGGAACGTTCAGGAAATTCGTGAAGCATACATAGTGCAAGCTGCTTCAGTAGGTCATTTCTGTCGCGAAACCTGTATAAGATGAAAGCAGCGTTACGTTCATTTTTTGACAAACGGTCTATGCCATCAACGGTGCAAGGGAATTCCGGCGCTGGAAACGTTTCACTCAATTCTTGAAGCATCTGCCCTAATTCAGCTTGAGCCAATTCCGGCTCTTCTTCGTCACCCGCACGGTATACTTCAATCAAAGATAAGCGCTTATCGAGTAGTTTTTCAGCGCGTTTGCTTTCTAGAAATTGCCCGTCGCAGGGGATTATTTCAGTTTTCGATCCATTTCTGATCAGGTTTGCGGCTTGAAGTTGTAAATCCAACGAAATCAGTGCTTGACGAGCAGCGTTCTTGCCGCGCGCAAAAACAACCATATCGTCGACATACCGATAAATCGTGACCTGATTGGCTACGGGTGCCAAAATGTCCATTAGGAACAGGGTTGCTAGAATGTCCGAAGTCTCATAACCGATTGGCAGCCCCCGTCCGTACTGGTGTGGTACGGATACAATTGCCCACGCATTTAAGCATCCAGACAATAAGTTAAGTAGTCTTTCATCCGTCAGCCACCCACGTCTCTGCAGCGTTTGGCGAAGAAGGTATTGATCAACAGAAGGATAGAAGGAAGAAATATCTGTCTCAACGAACCAACTATCAGGAAGTTGAGAAAATTCCGCTACATTACGCAATATCCTCTCTTTAAACCTCTGAAGTTGACCCATTAATGAGTTTCTGTGATTCGTAAATGGTCGCCGTGTCACATAGTCGGTGAAATCTCCGTTACGATCCACGCTTTCCGGCAAATGCGCAAACACTGTATCGTCCGCCACCTGCAAGAAATCGTCGTAGGCATTCTTGATAACTAGATTCCCAAGAGCCTGAAAAATCAGCCTATCTCCCATTGAAAGATAAGGAAATGGGCGGAGTGTTCGATCACGCCTAGCCATGTGATACTTCGGCGCGGGCTGAGGTTGATATCCAGAAGCGGATTTGACCTGCTCGATCAAGTCATCTAACAAAACATCTTGGAAAGTCCCGTATACATCCAGACCTAAGCGGTCTTTCACCTCAAAACGAACAGAATTACGAACTCGCCTCCAAGCAAGCTGGAAATTTTCCCGTGAACAAAAGATGTCCCACTCGGCGCGATCATCGTGAAGGTTTATAGTCATGATTTCAGTAAGGAAGCCGCCTAGATAGATTGTTTAATAGTATACAGTTTTCCGGTGAGGTGAGAAGATAAAAAATACTCGAAATGTAAGTGAATGTTCTCTATCAATGTGACGAATACAGCAGACATGGCTTTATGTAACTTCCAGACAGCAAGGGGTCGGGGGAGGGGTTGTTTTTGCCCCTCTCTGTTGACGGAGAGGGGCGGGACGCGCAGCGTCCGGGGTGAGGGCAAATGCGGCGGGCGCGTCCAATAGTTTGAATCCGGTTGCTTGACACGTCCGTATAATGTTCCATGCGATCAGAACGCACGTTCTATCAAAGGAGCACCAATGACCCAACTGGACGACATCATGGAACAGGCAATCGCACGCTATCAAGCGGGTGATCGCATCGAGCAAATATGCGCCGATCTTGGCGTGAAATCATGGCGGATCTATCGCGCGTTGCGTCGCCAAGATATCCCGCTGCGCTATAACCACAGGCGTCGAACGAAAAACGAGAAGGCAGCCATCATGAGCGCCTATCGTGCGACCGGACTTTCGCCCGCTGAGGGGATCAAATGGGCAAAAAAACGATATGGAATCGACAGAAGAACCTTCCGTGATTGGCTTAACCGTTGGCAGGAATCCCCCCGCCCAATCCTGCCCTTCACCCCCTTCAAGGCGCTGATCTTCCCGCGTATGGAAAACGCGCCCCATCTCGCGCTCATGGATCAGCACCTAGAGGCGGTACACGACTTCACCATCAGCGGCGGACAAGACGGCATCGGCTGCTTGATCGTGTCGATGCCCCCGCGTCATGCCAAGTCGCTCACCGTCTCGCGCTTGTTCCCCGCGTGGCATCTGGGACGCGCGCCGGATCAGCGCGTGATCTTGGCGAGTTATGCGGCGGGTCTTGCGCTCAAGCACAGCCGCTTGATCCGCAACACCATGCGCTCGCCCGTCTACCAAACATGGTCAAACGGCGTCCGCCCCGCTGCTTCGCACGAAGGCGCGGCGGCGGTCGAAAGTTGGGAGGTCATCGACAATGATGCACTCACGGGCGGCGGCTTGGATGCGGTCGGCGTCGGCGGCGGGATCACCGGCAAAGGCGGGCATCTGATCATCGTCGATGATCCGGTCAAGTCGCGGCACGAGGCGGAGAGCGAACATCAGCGCGACCGCGTGTGGGACTGGTTCCTGAATGACCTGTGGACGCGGCGCGAACCCGGCGCGGCGGTTGTCGTCGTGATGACGCGCTGGCATGTCGATGATCTGGTCGGGCGCTTGCTGCGCGAGATGCCGGGGGTGTGGACGAATTTGCGTCTGCCCGCGCTTGCCGATGTGGACGATCCGCTTGGGCGCGCGCCGGGTGAGGCGCTGTGGGCGGCGCGCTTCCCGCGCGCGGCGCTGGAGGACATCCGGCAGACGATCGGCGCGTATGCCTTCGCCGGGTTGTACCAGCAGGAACCCGTGCCGGTCGAAGGCGGCTTCTTCGATGTCGAAAAACTGCGGGTGATCGCGCAGCCGTCGGAGAATGATCCGGTGGTGGCGCGGGCGCGCTTCTGGGATCTCGCCATGAGCGACCGTCCCGGCGCGGATTATTCGGCGGGGGTGCTGCTCGGTCGCACGGTAAAGGAGCGTTATATCATCCTCGACGTGATCCGCGTGCGGCGGCGGACGACGGACTTGGCGGCGCTCGTGATCGAGACGGCAGAGCGCGACGGGGAAGCGGTCGAGATCGGGATCGAGAATGCAGCCGGGGCGAATTTCGTGATCGACGAAGCGCTCACCCTGCTGCGCATGCACACGATTCACCGCGTCAACGTAAGCGGGAAGAAGTTCACGCGCGCGATGCCGTTCGCCGCCCGCGTCAACGAGTCGCTGGTGGATGTGATCGACTCCCCAATTTTGGGGGCATTGCGTGAGGAATTTCGGCTGTTTCCAACGGGATCGCATGATGATATGGTCGATGCGTGCGCCGGGGCGTATGGGCTGCTCAGCGGCGGGACGGGCTTGTGGGTCGAACGCGAGGCGGTGTTGTAATCGTGCTCACTTCACCAAAACTGTCGTATAATAAGAGTATCCCGTAATCAAACGCTGACATCACTGATACTCAGTCAGGTGGAGTTGAGCAATGACGATCGATTTCTATGATGTGAAGACTCGCAAGCATATCTCGCTGCCGGATAAGGATGTCGTCAAGGGCAAATTCAAGACGGCAGCCGGACGGATCGTGTTCGGGCTGCGCGGTCGCACCTCTGACGGAAGAATACTCACCAAGTTTGTGAGTGAGGCAGACTGGCAGCGCATGAATGTGGCTCAAGAGAGCCGTTAAGCCGTGCTCGATGCACGACGCATAAATACCCGTCTCATGGCAGACGGGTGTTTTTTTGCCCGCTCCCCGTGATGGGGAAACGTCTGCTCAGGGAGATCACACATGAATCGCCCGCTGGTGGTGGTGACGATCATCGCGCTTGTCGCGTTGGTGATCGTGATGGTGGTTCTGCCGCTGTATCAGGTGGACTGGTCAGGGTTTGGGGAATTTCGCGATCCGGTAACAGGGGAGCTTGAGCGCGTCAAAACACTGTGGGCGTGGATGGAGCTGCTGATCGTGCCGGTGATTTTGGCGATCGCGGCGTATTACTTGAATGATCAGGTGCGGCGGCGCTCACGACGACAGGAAGATGAACGCATCCTTGAGGATGCGCTGCGGGCGTACTTCGACGCGATGACGGCGCTGCTGCTGCTGCGCGAAGACGGGGTGGCGCTGGCGGAGGCGGCTCGGACGGTGGCGACGCTGCGCACGGTGACGGTGCTGCGGCGCTTGGATGCGCGGCGGATTCAAGAGGTGATCGATTTTCTGCGCGATTCGGATCTGCTCAACGGGGAGAGCGCGATTTTGACGGATGCGCGCTTGACGAACGTCACCCTGAGCGGGCTGGATATGCAGCGCTCCAAGCTCAAGGGGGTGGATTTCAGCGAGTCGAAGCTGGCGGGGGCAGATTTGAGCGCATCAGACCTGCGCGAGACGGATTTCACGCTGGCAGATTTGAGCGGGGCGAATTTGAACGAGGCGAGTTTGGATCAAGCGGACATGAGCGGGACCCGACTGGAGGGGGCGTATCTGGTGGGGGCGGTGCTGAAGGGCGCGAACCTTGAGGGCGCGGTTTTCTCTGGGGAGACGGTGCTGCCGGATGGATCGAAGTGGACGCGGGGGCGGGATTTGAGCGAGTTCACGGGGTAAATGCTCCTCACCCCCATGCAGGCTTATACTCAGCACGCGCTGTTTTGCCCTCACCCCGGACGCTTTGCGTCAACAGAGAGGGGCAAAAAACAGGTCACCCGCGCCGCAGACCTAGACGCGAGCGGATCACCGCCTCTTGCGCGGGAAGTAGAAGGGGACGACAGTTTTTAGAAATACATCCTCACCCCCCCGACCCCCTCTCCATCGCACGCGATAGAGAGAGGGAGAAGGGCAACCCCTCCCCCGTCCCCTCGGACGCGCTGTAGCGCGTCCCTACAGGCAGGGCAACCCCTCCCCCGACCCCTCCCCGCTGGCGCAAGGATGGGAGAAGGGCAGAGCGCACTCACCCCCAAGCGGACGATGCAGGCGTCGTCCCTACGAGCGTTATGGGCGGGGTGCTCATGACTGGAGCGTATTGGGGGGCATAGGCATCCTCGTAAGACGGTCGCGCAGCCGCAAGAAAGGCAGCTCGACACCGGTGTGAATGACCTGTGCCAGCGCGATCGTGATCGCGATGATCAAGAGCGGGTAGGCAATCCCACGCACCCCGGCTATCCAGAGCGCCCAGATCACCAAATGGTGCACCATGTAGATGGCATACGACAAATCTCCCAAGCGGCGGAGCAGGGGAGATTCGATGCGCAGCACAAAGCGCGGCGCGCTGGTTATGTTGAGGATGAGCAGGGCAAAGATGAGTGCGGACAGGGTATTAAAGGGGAGATCGTTGTTACCGCCTAAGAATACGACCACCGCGCAGCCGACCAACGTGATGGCTTGGGTGATCGGGTGGGTGATCCTGCGCAAAATTGCGTGATCGTGCAGCACCCACCATGCGCCCAAGCCGCCGAGCGCCATACACTCGAAGCGCATGTTCAGCCCGATATGATAGGCGTAGTTCGCAAGCGGCCTGTCCGTCAGCCGCCACACGATCAACAACCCAAGCTGTACACCAAGCTTCAGCAAGATGAAGCCGATCAAGGCGCGGGGAACGCTTTTCGCGCGGCGGATTAACCACGGTGCGAACAGATAAAACTGTTCTTCGACATTGAGCGACCACAGGTGCGAGATCGGCACGATGAGCAGCCCGAGGAGGTTAAGGCAGTAGAGCATTGCGGCGATCCAGACCACAGGACCGGCACCGTCTTGCGTGTTTGGGGGGAGGCGATCCCACGTCAGCATGACGAGGAGTGCCCCGGCGAACACGGTGAAGTAATAGAGCGGCAGAATCCGAAAGATGCGCCGCATATAAAACCGCCGCACGCGAACGCCGCCGCCGGACTCTTGTTCTTTGATGAGCAGGTACAAGATCAAAAAACCAGAGAGGACAAAAAACAGCGTGACCGCGTTGCCGCCCTCCAAAAAGCCGACTCGCACATAGTAAGCGTCTGCCGTTTGATCCCCAAACCACGTATTCGGAATAGTAAAGTGATGAATCACGACGGAGAGCGCCGCATAAAAGCGCAGCGTGTTCAAACCGGGGAAATAGGTTTTCATCGGGTACAGCACCTCTAGCGGCACAAGGAAAGAACGCGGACTACAGGCAGGGCAACCCCTCCCCCGACCCCTCCCCGCTGGCGCAAGGAGGGGGAAAGTAAGGGCGCCCTCATCCCCGAAGGCTTGGTGGATACTCAGCACGCGCTGTTTTGCCCTCACCCCGGACGCTTTGCGTCAACAGAGAGGGGCAAAAAACACGTCACCCGCGCCGCAAACCTAGACGCGAGCGGATCACCCCCTCTCGCGCGGGAAGTAGAAGGGGACGACCGTCTTTAGAAATACATCCTCACCCCCCGACCCCCTCTCCATCGCACGCGATAGAGAGGGGGAGAAGGGCAATCCGTCCTTCGACCCCGAACGCACGGACGCGCAGAAGCGTCCCTACGTGCAAGGCAACCCCTCCCCCGACCCCTCCCCGCTGGCGCAGGGAGGGGAGAAAAACACGAGCGCACTCACCCCCACGCGGACGACGCCTGCGTCGTCCCTACGAAGCGCCTAATTCGGCTTCCGCGCGCGCGCAATCATCCCCTTCACCTGATCGGCACGCTCGACCAGCCCCAAGCGGCGGTAGACCCGCTCGGCATCGCGCCAGCAGGCGAGCGCCCGCGCGAAGTCGCCCGTGTCCTCGTACACGATGCCGAGATTGCTCATCGTATCGGCGAACTCTCGTGGCGCGCGGGCTTCGTCTTGCTGTGTGAGCGCCGCCTGATACGCCGCTTCTGCCTGCGCCAATCGCGCTGCCTTGTCTTCGCCGTCGAGCCGCGAGAGGTCATGGTACGTGTTCCCCAGATTGTACTGCGTCAGCGCGTAATCCTGCGGGACCCGATCCGCCGTCCAATACTTGAGCGCTTCGGTGTACGCCGCTTCTGCCTTGAGCAGCCATGCGCGCGCGTCTTCGCCGTCGAGCTTGGCGAGATCGCTGTATACCGCCCCCAAATTGTTCTGGATCGCCGCGTACTTTATCGGCAGATTGTCAGGGCTGTAGACCTTAAGCGCTTCGTGATAGGCGGCTTCAGCCGCGCGCAGATTCGCGCGCGCATCGTCGCCTAGTCCGGCTAGTTCCCAGTATAGGGTCGCAAGATTATTCTGCACCATCGCGTAATCTTGTGGGCTGTGCGCTTCGGTGAAGTGCGTGAGCGCCGCCCGGTAGGCTGCCTCCGCCCGCCGTAGATTGACGCGCCGGTCGCCGAAGGGATGCCCCCGAAGGGCGATCCCCAGTTCATTCTGCGCGTTCGCCTTTAGATCAGGATCGACATGATCGGTGAGTGCCTCCGCCGCCCATGCCGCCCATGTCAAGCGCTGCTCGTAGCGCCCCCGGTTGTGGAGGTAAAACTGACACGCTGCCAAAAGCCAGTACGCCTTGACCGCGTCATGCGCCTGTGCCCACGCGAACGCCGCTTCAAGGTTGGCGCGCTCGACATCGAGTTCGAGATAAAGCTGTTTGTCGCGGTGTTCGCGCGCCAGCGCCTTGTAATGTTCGTAATGCGGAGCGTGGGCGTACTTGTCGATGCCGACGGCTTCGACCACGAGCGGATCAATCGTGTAGCGGTCGCCGCGCTTGACGACGAAATTCCACTGGGAAAGGATGCGGAGCATACTTTGCAGATGTCCGTCTTCCGCCTTCGTGATCGCCTTGGCGCTGGCGTAGGTGAAGCCGCCCTGAAAGACGCACAGGTAGCGCAAGCGCATGCGCTGGTCGTCGTTCGGCTCGGCGGCGCACATTTGATCGACCGTTTTGCCGATCATCTCGAATAAGGCGGCTTGGGCATCCGCGCCTTGCAGGGTTTGCAGCGTGGCGATCATCGCCGCGCCGTCGAGATACCAGTGCTGCTTGAGCGCCCACTCGATCAAGCGCGGGTGAAAACGCGCCGCGTGTGCCAGCGCCGCCGCGTCGATGAGCATGTCAGCGGGGACGCCGAGCGGATCGCGCATGGCTTCGACCACGCGCGCCGCATCGTTGGCGGATAACTGCCCCGGCAGATGGGCGCGGCTCGTTTCGAGTTCGAGCCAGCGGAGGCGGCTGGTGAGCAAGACCATCGCGCCATGCTGGCGGAGTTCTTTGATGAGCGCGACGTATGCCTTGCGCTCGTCGGGGCGCGCCTGCGGATCCAGCGACTCGCCGTTGTCGATGACGACGAACAGGCGGTTTGTCCCCTGCGCGTGAATATGCGTCATGAGGTCGGCGCGTTCGGTTTCGGGCGGGAGCTTGTAATGACGGCGGAGGGTGACGATCACCTCGTCGGCGCGGGAGATGTCACTGGCGACATGCCAGATCGCGCCGTCGGGGGGGGCTTCGCGCTGGAGAAGCTCGACGGCGAGGCGGGATTTGCCCAACCCGCCCAAGCCGATGATCTGGGTGACGGCGGTTTTTAAGTGTCCGCTCAGGATGCGCACATCGTCGTCGCGTCCGATCAGGGGGATGGTGAGGAGGCGGTCGTCGATTGGAGAGCCGCTCACATGGGGAAGCGTCGTCATCGGGTGAATCCTCGCAGCGGTGATTATTTGTGAGGAGTATAACGAAGAAACGCGAATCAGTCGCGGACGCGCTGCAGCGCGTCCCTACAGCGCTCGTCTCCCCTCAGCCGAATTCGGCGCAAGCAAGCGCACTCGCAAAGCGGTGCGCATGTGCAGTCTGTCGAAATGTGTACCCCTGTCAGCGCTTGCGTGGGAAGCGGGGTGAAAAAGCGCACGCCAATATCGGGCAAGCCTTCCGGGGGGTGAGGAAAAAGTGTCGTCCATTGTAGCTGGCGCAGCGAGGGAGTGATCCGCTGGCGGGTGCGCGTGCTTGTGCGGCATGAACGTATGCTATAATGCCGATTGACAGATTCAAGCCGTGAGCGTGGAATGACACTTAATCACCAGCCTTCGGAAAAAGTCGAGAATTTTCTCAAAGCGGTGTACGCATTGCAGCAGCAGGCGGGTGAGGGCGTGCGGGTTTCGACCAACACCCTGAGCGAAGTGCTGAATATCACCGCGCCATCCGTGACGGATATGGCGCAACGGCTCGTGACTGCCGGATTGATCGACTACCGCAAGTATCACGGCGTCCTGCTCACCCCTGACGGAGAAGCGATCGCGCTCCGCGTGGTGCGCCGCCACCGTTTGATCGAATCGTATCTCGTGAACGAACTCGGCTACGCGCTCGATCAAGTTCACGATGAAGCTGAACGCCTTGAACACGCTGTCTCGGATCACTTTGTTGAGGCAATCGCTGTTAAACTCGGCAATCCGATCTTTGACCCGCACGGCGACCCGATTCCGACGGCGCAGGGGACGGTGATCGTGCGCGAGCAGATTCCGCTCAGTGAACTGCCGGAGGGCGTGCGCGCGGCGATCTCGCAGTTAAAAACCGCCGGACAAGCGATGCTCACGTTTATTATTGAACGCGGGTTCAAGCTCGGCGCGGAAGTTCAGGTGATCGCGCGCGATCCGTTTGATGGTCCGGTGACGGTTGAACTCGACGGGGAGCGCTGCGTGATCGGCTCAAACATCACCGAGTGTATTTTTGTGGAGAAGTAGATCCCCGTCTCTATAGAATCTGCGACAGGAACAGCTTGGTGCGCGGGTGTTCCGGGCTTTCAAAGAAGTGCTCCGGCGTGCCTTCCTCAACAATGCAGCCTTGATCGAAGAATAACACGCGATCCGCAACTTCGCGGGCGAACCCCATTTCGTGCGTGACCACCAGCATGGTCATGCCGCTTTGTGCAAGACCTTTCATCACGTCCAGCACCTCTTTGATCATCTCCGGGTCAAGCGCGGAGGTTGGCTCATCAAAGAGCATGATTTTGGGTTCCATCGCTAACGCGCGGGCAATCGCTACGCGCTGCTGCTGACCGCCGGAAAGCTGACTGGGGAACTTGTTCGCCTGTTCGGGGATGCCGACGCGCTCCAGCAGTTCACGCGCTTTCGCTTCGGCTTTTTCGCGTGACCACTTGCGGACGTTGATCGGTGCGAGGGTGATATTTTGCAGTACGGTCAAATGGGGAAACAGATTAAACTGCTGAAATACCATGCCGATTTCGGTACGGATCGCGGCGATATTGTGGACATCCTGCGTGAGTTCGATACCATCGACGATGATCGTCCCCTTCTGGTGTTCTTCCAGACGATTCAGGCAGCGGATAAAGGTCGATTTGCCTGAACCGGAAGGACCGATCACGACGACGACTTCACGCGGGTAGACTTGCACGTTAATATCGCGCAGGACATGGAAATCGCCAAACCACTTATTGACATCGCGGCAGATAATGATCGGGGCGTCGGCGGTAGTCATGCTGTGCGACATCAGACATTTACCCTTCGTGAACAGTTGATCGTGAAAAGATAACCTGAACCCAAACGACTGTCAAAGACGGGGAAAAGGTTTGAAAATGGTACGAAGTCAAAAAAAGTATGAAAACGCCCCGCTAAGGTGTTGATTTTGGTTAGAATTGCTGGGCAAGAACGCTATAATCACAGTATCCAGAAAAGCGCGGTAGAGGATGACGGCGGGATGAACAGTGTACAAGAAATGGTTCAGGTATACAGCCGTTTGCGCGGTCGCGGCACTTCCGCCAGCATGGCGTTGGAACAGCTCCGCGCAGACATCGAGAAACTGAGTAAAAAAGATCAAGCGGAGGTCGTCCGGCAGGTGCGGATGATCGAAACGATGCTTAAATCGCCGGTTAAGACCGATGCGCCCTTGAGTTCGGAAAGCCCAACACCGATCAAGCCGATCAGCAGCAAAGCGAAAACGGTGCAATCGCCTGTGCCGTCCGTCATGCTCGGCGCGACGTATGCGCCCGGTAAGACGGCGAATTGTCCACGCTGTGGCAAACCGAATCCGGCGGAAGAAATCTTATGCGCGCACTGCGGGAACTTTTTACAGACGGGGAAAAGTTTATTTGAAACGGCGCGGCTTGATGAGAGCGGTCAGCCGGACGCCAGTTATTTTGGCGAAGACGCTGTGCTGATTCTGATGCTGCGCGATACCAATTTCGCTTTTAAGCTGCGCCCGCAGGACAATCGTCATGATGTGGTCGTCGGGCGGAGCAACGGCGCGTCCATGAAACCAGATATTGATCTGCTCGAACACGGCGGCGATTCGCAGGGGGTTTCGCGGCTGCATATGAGTATTCGCTACGAGCCGAAAGACAAAACGGTGTGCGTGGTCGATATGAACAGCGCGAACGGCACTTTTTTGAACGGTCAGCGGCTGCACCCGCGTGAAGTCCGCGTGATTCGTCATGCGGATGAACTGCGACTGGGGAAACTGGTACTGCGGGCGTATTTCCAGCATGGGACAGGGAAGAAGTAACCGCAGTAGAGAACCCTCCTCACCCGACCTCTCCCAGCTGGCGCAAGGAGGGGGCAAAACGGCGCTTAATTTGGCGCGGATGCGCTGCTAGTCGAGGAAACGATATTCCCGCAGCGCCCGCCGTTTGATCCGCCAATCCGGGCAGACGGATGCCATGTGCGCGTAAAAGCGCGGGCTGTGATTCATCTCGCGCAGATGACACAGCTCATGCAGGATGACGTAATCGATCAGCACCAGCGGCGCGGCGATCAAACGGGTGTTCAGTGTAACCGTCCCGTTTGATGCACAGCTCCCCCAGCGCGCTCGCATTTTGCGGAACTTGAGCGGCGGGTAGGGTTTTCCCCAATGTGCCGCCGAACGCCACGCCACCGCCAAGCGCCGCGTAAAGATGCGCTCCGCCTGCTTGCGGGTATAGCGCGTGATCAACTGCCCGGCGCGTGCTCGATTTCCGTCACGTACACACACGATCAAGCGCCCACGCCGGATCGCCACTTTCTCGCGGGCGGCAGCATGAACTTCAAGGCGGTACTCGCGCCCCAACAGTTGAAAGATTTCACCGTCGGCGTATTGGTGCGTTGGCTTCGGCGGCGGCAGCGCGGCGATCCGCTTCTGCATTTCTGCTTGTTTGAGGAGAATCCAATCGGCGCGGCTGGCGACGAAGCGCTGAACAAAATCGAGCGGCACATGCGGCGCGGCGCGCACTTCAATCCGTAGATCAGGATGAACATACAAGCCGACCGTCTTGCGCTGCCGCCGCGTCAGCGTATACGTGATCTCCGCCGCGCCAACGGTGAGCGTATGTAGTTTTTGTGTCGTCTTGCTCGGTTTGCGCTTCTTGGTCATCCGCGCGGCACACCCGTCCATGTTACAAGATGCGTTCCGTCCAGACTCCACGCAGCGCCGAGCGCATCGGCATCATGAGCGAGCGATAACAGATTTACAGAATGCAGCGGATCGATCAGATAGCTGTGGTATTCCCCATCATAGTGACTGAGATACAGCGCGCTGTGGTCATCATTCCACAGCGGGGTATCCACGCCACTTCCAAGCCAATGATCAGACACGCGCGCGCACGTTTCAGCATCCCAGACAGCATAAGTATCCGCACCCCCCGTCACAGCAGACGAGACGATCCGCGATTCGTCGCTGTTCCAGCTTGCCCATAGGTACTCGTCATCGGGTTCGCCGCACTGTGAGACGACTTCGCCCGACTCCACGTCGAACACGCGGATTCCTTCGCCTTCATACGCAGCGATGAGGATGCGCCGACTATCGGCGCTCCATTCCGTCGAAAAAATGCCGTTCGTGCTGGTAACCTCTTGGATCGTCTCGCCGCTGGTGCTGTCTACCACACGCACGGCGGAATGTTCATAATCAAGCGAATGCGTCATTTGCAGTGCGAGAAGCCGATCATCAAGACTCCACAGCGCCTCAGAGTACGCATCACCAAAGCGCGAGTCTTCAAGTTCAAACAGTTTTTCGCCGCTTACCGAGTCGATCACGCGCATGCCGCCGTTGTAGATCATGGCGATTCTGGAATAGTCACCGCTCCACGCGGCTGTCTGTAGGCGTGCAGGCAGATCAACGACAAGCGGCTGATCCGGGTTGAACGCGTCGTAGATCACGGCGGCGGGCGGGTCGCGCCGCGTCGTGAGCACACGGGCAGCGCCGTAATCGGGGACGACCAAACCATTAAACGTATCGCCGCTGAGCAAAATCCGGTCGTCCGCCCAACTCCACACATAAAAACGTGCGCTCATGATCACGATGAGAAAACCGGGATCACGCACATCGACGAACGACGGGAAATTATAGCCGCCGCGCTCGGCTTCGAGCCGCCGCTCAGACACGATCTCGCCGTTTTGCGAGTTGATCACGCGCAAGACGCCGTCTTGAAGCGCAGTCATGATCCATGAGCCGTCCACATTTAAGCGCGCATCCCAGATCGGCAGATCGGATTCGAGCGTGAAAGCATTTTCGCTGGCGGTATCCCACAGGTAGAACACATTCACATTCTCTTGAGCCTGAGCCGTGATGGTCAAGAGCGCGAACACAACTAAGACCAGCATCCGTTTCATAAAGCCGCCTTCTTAATCCTCTTTGAAAAATCGCGGTGGCACGAAATCCGTGTGTTCTTTCCCGCCCGCGTCGAGTCCCACGCTCAAGCTCAGTGCGTTGGTCGGGCAGATATTGATACACGTCACGCACAGCGTACACTCGGTTGATCCCACCCGTTCGCCTTTGAGGATGTAATCAGGAATGCGGATGTTCATCGGGCAGCGTTCGACGCACACATTACACGAGTCGCATTTCGCCGCCGTGCCTTTGATCTTCAAGAGCGAGAAGCGCGATCCGGTCTTGAGCAGCACTGCCAGCGGGCACAGATACTTACAGAAAGCGCGGTTGTCCTTCAGCTTGAACGCCAGCGCGATCCCGATCACATAATAGGCGATCAACCCGACGAGAAACCACACATACCCGCTTGTGCCGTGCGCGCCGCCGTTATACCCTGCCGCGAACCATAACCCGACCACCACCGCCAAACTGAAGATAAAATGTGCGTAGCGCACGCGATCCCATGCTCCTTTACGACGGAATCGGCTGTAGGGGTATGGCAGCAGATCGAAGATCATGCCGAACCAGCACGCCCACCCGCACCACAACCGCCCGAACGCCAACGGTCCCGCGATTTTGGCGAGGAGATAATGCAGCACGATCCAGTTTACGCCGCCGAGCAGAATCCCAAAGAACAGCCCTTCGATCTGCATATTGCCGTGATCGCTGAACAGCGCGATCCCAAGCAAAATCGATCCCACGATCAGCATGACGACACGCCGCAGCCCCGGCAGGTCAAATCGTTTTTCGGTGTCTTTCGCCGCCGCCATCCGTTTAGTCCCTCATTATGCTCTGTTTCGTACATACGCACGTACTCCTCACCCCCTCTCTATCGCTTGCGATGGAGAGGGGGTGAGGAGCTTTTCGAATGAGAACAAAGCGCCAATCGTTTTCACAATTATCCGATCCCTCATGCACCCGCGCATACCTGTCATCCCTCACCGATTCGTGCTAATCTTCTACCCAAAAATAGCAAAAAGGATGCACGCCATGACGACTGCCTCCCCCTCTCGCGGATCGCGTCTCGGGCTGCGCGTATTACTTACGCTGGCGCTGGTCGCATTCGTGGTCATCATCCTGATCTTCTATCTCAGCCAGCCGGTCGCCGCCCCCGGTGACACCGCCGAGCCGACTCCCGAAGTCAGCCCGGATGGCGCTTCCGGCGTGTCCCTGCCATCCGCGATCGTGTTTATGTCCGATCGCGATGGTGATTGGGATATTTACACCGCCACCGCTCCCGCAGAAGCCGTCAACTTGAGCGCCAACGACGAGAATGACGGCTTTCCCTCTTACTCGGTCGATACCGCGCAGATCAGCTATGTTTCTAGCGCCAACGGCATCCTCGGTGGCTTTTTAATGGATGCTGACGGCGCGAATCAAGTCCCCGCCGCCGCTGATCTGCGGACGTTTATGGATATTCTCTTGAACGGGCGCGGGGATTGGGATCGGCGCGACGGCTTGAACGGCTTCACATTGATCTCACTGCGCGATCTCAATCTTGAGGTTTACTATCAGGGGAGCGGAGACGAAGCCGCGCGCAATCTGACCGGAAACGGCGCAATCGATTGGTACGCGAATTTGTCACCGGATGGCATGCGCATCGCCTTCGCATCGGATCGGGTGGATGTGCAGCATGATATTTACGTGATCGACACTGACGGCGAAAATCTCACCCGCTTGACGGATGATCCTGCGAATGATTGGTCGCCACATTGGAGCGCTGACGGTACGCACCTAATCTTCGCCTCGGAACGCGACCGCGTTTTTGGCGACGGACTCGACCTCTACGCCATCGATATGACCACGCTCACGCCAGCCGTGCCGCTCGATCCCGAAGCAGTTTTCGCCACTGCTGGCGTTACTTTCGACGGCTATTCGGTGTACATGTCAAATGAATCGGGGAATTGGGAGATTTACGTCCGCGATCCCGCCGGAATGATCCACAACATGACGAATCACCCCGCCGATGATCTGTTCGCGGTCTGGAAACCGTATTCTTCGAGTGCTGCCGCTCAATAAGCCGGCGGTGCTATTCCACCGTTACGGGGGGGAATTCCGCCGTATCGTCTTTCTCGACCGGCAGATCGATTTCATCATCCCACCCGCCAAGTTCGGCATCGTCCTTGATCACATGGACGATCGCTTCCGGGGGATTACACTCCGCCGCTTCGGGGAGCTTCTGCCCGCCCAAGTCGAAATAAGGCAGACTGCGTTTCATGCAGTCCACGCTGTCCATCTCCAACGTGAACGTCAGTCCGGGGCGAAGCGCGCGCAGTTTCGGGATGATCTCGTGATAATTCAGGACGCCGTGCGGCAGCCCGCGATGTATATCCAAGATGCCATCGTTGTTATTCAAATGCGTGTGAACCAAATACGGCGCGACAACCTCCAGCCAGTGATCAAGGCTGAAATCGCTGAACAACTGCGAATGCCCGATATCAAGCGTCGCGCGCAAATTGGGGTGATTGACGGCTTTCAACACATCAATGATGATGTTCGGGTCGTACTCCCACATATTCTCCACGCCCAGCGTGACGCCGCGCTCCCCCGCGAATGGGGCAAGCGCTCCCCAAAATTCGACGTTACGCGTATGCCATCCGGTGCGGTAATCCTCGTTCCGCAGCGAACCGATGAAATTGGCGTGCAGGATCACCACACGCGCGCCGAGTTCCGACGCGATCTCAATCGCGTGACGGTAGCGCTCCATCACCAGCGCGTTTAAGCGGCGGTCAGGGCTTCCGGGCGCAAGATCAAAGAAAGGACCGTGCAGCGTCACGACGGGCACATCGCGGAGGGCGTTCCGATACCACGCCATCTCACCGCGCCAATCGCCATCGAGCACATCCGGGAAGGCGAACGCCATCACCTCGATTCCCAACTGGTAATCGCGCGCCAGTGTCAAACACGCATCGATATTTTTGCGCCCCGCACTCAACAACACGCGATCCACAGCCGCCTCTTTCGATTCATCACTGCCCATAAAAGCAGTCTAAGACAAAATGAAATCAGGAGCAACAGATTGTAAAAGTTCTTTCATGACCGTAACGGAGGCGTAACGTTAGAAACCCCCGACGGCAGTGAACGCGTTACAATCATCGTCGGTTACGAATTCTAAAGGAGTCCTTATGCAAATCGGGTTGATGCTCGAAGGGCAGAACGGGTTAACATGGGAGCGCTGGCAAAATATCCTCGGCGCAGCGGAGCGGCTCGGCTTTGCATTCGTTTTCCGCTCGGATCACTACACCAATGCGGCAGGACCGTACCTCGAATCGCTCGAATGTTGGGTATCGCTCACGCACGCCGCGACTTATACCCGCCGCATCGAATTTGGTTCGATGGTGTCGCCGATCACCTTCCGTCATCCGGCGCTGTTGGCGCGTGTGGCTGCCGCCGTCGATGACCTGAGCGGCGGACGCTTGATCCTCGGCTTGGGAGCAGGCTGGCAGGAGCGCGAACATCATAATTTCGGCATCCCCTTCCACGACTTCTCAACCCGTTACGCGATGTTTGAAGAAGGCTTAGAAGTCACGACTCGGCTGCTGCGGAGCGATACGCCGGTTAATTTTCAGGGGAAATACTTCTCGCTCGATGATGCGATTCTGCTCCCGCGTCCCAAGCGCCGCACACCCGTCTTGATCGGCGGCAACGGACCGACGAAAACCCTGCCGCTCGCCGCGCGCTACGCTGACGAATGGAACGGGGTGTTTGTATCGCCCGAAAAATATCGTGAACTGAATACCCGACTGGATCAGTTGTGCGCGGAAAACAAGCGGAATCCGCACGAGATCACCCGTTCGGTGATGACGCGCGTCGATTATTTCTTGGATGATGCAGAACGGGAAGCATATTTCGCAAAAGCGGAGAATACCGGTGAAGTGCGCACCGTCGCTGGAAAAGCCGAGCAGGTGATCACGCAGATTCGCGCCTATGCCGATGCGGGGTGTCAGCGGATCATGCTCCAGTGGCTCGATCTGGACGATCTGCCGCGCCTCGAAGCGATGGCAACCGCCGTCCTCCCCGCCTTTCACAGCATGGGATAACAGGTGAACGCCTTGCTTTTCTCCCCTCTCCAACCGTAGGTTTGTCCGATATTCAACTTGGGCTCGCTCTCCCTTGCGAAAAGCGCCCTCCCCCCCCAGCCCCCTCTCCGCTGGCAGAGAGGGGGTGATCCGCTTGCGTGTAGGTCTGCGGCGCGGGTCACGTGTTGTTGCCCCTCTCTGTTGGCGGGGAGGGGCAAGACGCGCAGCGTCCGGGGTGAGGGCAAAACAGCGCGCGCTGAATATCAGACAAGCGTTCGGGGCGTGAGGAGTTACTGCACCGTCACCCGCACACCGTTCCCGATCTGCACGGCATACGCCACGAGCAGATAATATTCACCGGGAGTCGGCACATTGTACGAAATACGCGCCGCGCCATCGGTGCGACCGCTCTCGTTATCGCTGAACGCAATCGCTTGACCGCTGCCATCGACCAGCACGAGGATCGGATCGCTGCCGTTGTTCGGCAAACGTTCCGCGAACACTTGAATATCTGTCGTTGCCGAAATCCGGTAGACGGCTGTGAAACCGTTCGTCACCACCACATCAAAGCTGGTCGGCTGGTCGGCGTTCAACAATTGCGCATCATTAAAAAAGCCGTACTCGCGCAGCAGTCGCGCATAATCTGTCGCATTCACCACTGTCCGCGCAAAGTCGCTGGTGCGTTCGCCCACCCGTGCCAAGTGCATGAAGCAGTAAGCCGTATAACCCGTATTCAGCGCCACGATATCGTCGCATTCTTGGATCACTCTCTGGAAGTTCGCCATCATCATGTACGCTTCGACGCGGTTCACGCGCACATTGATGTTGCCCGGATCGAACGCCATTACGATGTTGTAATCATCCAGCGCGCCGGGGAAGTTGCCCAACTGCATCCGCGCGAATGCCCGCCCAAACAGCGCATCAACCGGGTTGATGCTGCCCAATTCAAGCGCGCGCGTATATTCCGACTCCGCTCGCGTGTAATCGAGTTGGTTGAGCGCGATCAGCGCCCGCCCCATGTATGCGCCGCCCGCCAGCGGATCAAGCGCAATGGCGGCGTCCAAGTCGGCTAGCGCCGCGCCGTAATCATTCAAATCAATATATGCAAACCCACGCTCGATGTAAGCGGGAACGGCATTCGGATCAATCGTGACCGCCTGTGTCAGATCAGGAATCGCCGCCGCCGCATCACCCCCAAAGCGGCTGAGAAGCGCCCGGTTGATATACGCATCGACATACATCGGGTCGATCTGAAGGGCACGATCATAATCCGCGCGTGCCTCCGCCGTCATGCCCATATTGGCATACGTCACGCCCCGGTTGTGATACGCGATCTGGCTGGTGGGTTCCAGCGCGATCCACTGATTGAAGTCGGTGATCGCGGGGATGTACTGCCCGGTTTGAAGATACGCATATGCCCGCGACGAGAGCAGGAGCGGGTCATTCGGGCTGACCGCGATCGCTTCGTTGCAGGCGGTGATCACGGATTCGTAATCGAGTAATGGATCCATGCAGCGCGAAGCAGCATCCGTCTGAAACAAGAACGCCGCCAGCAAAGCGACAATGAGGTGCATTCATTCCCCCTGTTCGGTCATAACGTGAGTCCGATCACGAGTATACCAGCGCGGAGCGCATCGGAATTGTCAAGGAGCTTAAACGATAGGCGAATCCGCTACACCTCGCTCAACTGCCACAGCAAATTGACGAATCCCCGCGTCCGCGTGAGCACGCTCGTCAGCACCGCGCTGAGCGTGAACACTGCGATCACCAGCACCCAGTAGGACGGCTCAAGCGGCGTGAATAACAGCACGCCGGGAAACCCATACGCCGCCGCCAAGCTGATCACCGCCGCGCCGATGCCCATCACGAAGGCTTTCCACCGCGTCGGGATCGTCCCCGGACGCAGCACATCGATCCCCTGTGTATTCCACAGCGCCAGCATCCCCCACAGCGTCAAAAACACATACGAACCCGACCGCGCCGCCCCAGTATCTAACAGGCTGGCGAGATAGATCACCGCGTAGTTGAGCGTCAGCCCCACCCCACCGATCACCCCACCGCTGATCACATAGTCCAGCACACCAGATCGAAAACGGGTCATCGGTTCGGGTTTGATCAACCGGAAGGCGTACAGCGCCGCCGGAATGTTGATCATGAACAGCGTCATGATGCTCACCTGAATCGCGCCAATCGGGAACGGCATCGCCATAAACCCGGCAAGCAGAAAGAACACGATGCTGTACACATTCTTGATCAGAAAAATCTTGCTCGTCGCGTAAATTGACTGCGTGATGGCGCGCCCTTCGGCTAACGCGCGCGGCAGCGTGGACATCGCATTGTTGAGCAGCACCATATCGCCCACATCTTTGCTGATCGCCGCGCCGTCGTTCATCACCAGCGCGAGATGTGCCTCTTTCAGCGCCGGAACATCATTCACGCCGTCGCCGACCATCGCCACAAACGCCCCTCGCCGCTTGAGCGCCGCGATCAGCTTGCGCTTCGTTTCCGGTTCCACACGCGCGAACAAATCGCCTTCCCACGCGGCGGACTCGAACTCCGCGTCGCGCATCGCCTCCAGTTGATCGCCTGTGTACGCGGTTTTGATCGTCATGCCCGCGTCCTCCGCGATCCGCCGGACGGTTTCCGTGTTGTCACCGCTGATCACCTTCAGCCGCACGCCTTGCGCGGCGAACGCCGCCAGCGTTTCCGGCGTATCACTGCGTATCTCGTCTTGCAGCGTGATCAACGCCAGGGCCGCGCGTTTTTCGGGGAGCGCGTCGCCTTCGAGCCGATCCGCTGCCGCGAACGCCAGCACGCGCAGCCCTTTCGCCGATTCGTCGAGCGCTTCCCGCAGCGCCGGGTGATCCGCCGGAAGCACGCGCTCCGGCGCGCCGAGAATCAGCACGCCGTCCGCGAACGCGACCGCGCCCCATTTGCGCGCCGACGTGAACGGGATCTCGTGCTGCTTTTCGGCGGTGGTGTTTGGAATATCGCCTAGATGCGCGGCAATCGCGGCGGCGGTGCTGTTCTGAGTCGAAAGCGCGCCCAGATAGCGCCCGATCAGCGGCGGGGCGGCGTTATCGCTGAGGTCGGTTAGGCGGATCACATGCAAATGGTTGCGCGTGAGCGTCCCCGTTTTATCGAAGCACAGCACGGTCACATTCGCCATCGCTTCGACCGCGTTGATCCGCTGCACCAGCGTTTGATGGCGCGTCATGCGGATCGCGCCGATGCTCAAGCTGACGGTCGCCGTCAAAACCAAGCCTTGCGGCACAATGCTGGCGATGAAGATCACCGCCGCGCGGAATGTTTCCAAGTTGAACGCCGATCCAGTCAACAAGAAGCTGGCGATGAAGTACATCGGCGCGGTCACGGCGATCAAGAAGATCGTCAGTTCGACCAGCACGGCAAGCCGCCGCTGAGTCGGCGTGAGGACGGTCTTATACGCCTTCGCGGTCGCGCTCAAGCGGTTGATCGCGCTGTTCGCGCCGACGCGGGTTGCGCGCATGACTCCGCTGCCCGCCAGCACATACGAGCCGGACAGCACAGTATCGCCCGCGTTCTTCTCGATCCCATCGGATTCGCCGGTGAGCTGCGACTCGTCGATTTCGAGCGAATCGGCGCGGATCAGCGCGCCATCGACGACCAAACGATCCCCCGGCACGAGCGGGATCACGTCGTCAATCACGATTGCGCGGAGCGGGATCGGGGTGAGCGTCCCGTCGCGCATCACGGGAATATCACTGGCGGCGAGCGCGGCGAGTTTATCGAGCTTCTGTTTGGCGTAAATTTCTTGCGCCAAGCCGAGCAGGGTATTGCTCACCACGCTGAACCCAGCGAAGAACACCGTGCCGTAATCGCCTAAAATCAGCACGATGCCCAATAGGGTGAACAGCACGATGTTAAAGACGCTGAACAGGTTATCGCGCAGAATATCCCAGTAGGTGCGCCCCACACGCGGGCGGTAGGCGTTGGTTTCGCCGCGCGCGGCGCGTTCGGCGGCTTCGGCGGCGGTCAGTCCGGTGTTGATCAAGGCGGGATACTCCACGATTGGCTGTGTGCGCTTTATTCTCGCTTTTAACGGCGGCGCACTCAAGGGTTTGCCTTGACCAGAGGGGTGGATTCTGCTAAACTCGACGTATATGCCTCCCTAGCTCAATTGGCAGAGCAGTTGACTCTTAATCAATTGGTTCCGGGTTCGAGTCCCGGGGGGGGCACACGGGAAGCGCGTCGTGCGATCTGCACAACGCGCTTCTTTGATTCTGTCTTGCAGCGAATGCGGATCGCATGACCTCGTGTTTTCTGGCATTGAATACGATACCGAGTCCCGTGACGTTACGGGAATTCAATGGCGCTGTAGACACTGCGAAGCCGAGACGATCCAAGATACGGAAAACCCGTTTGCGCGCTTGTATGAAGCGGCGCGGGGCGGCGGCGGTGAATGAGATGATTAGCAGCTCCCAATCTCATCATTCACGCTTGCTTGATCTATTTTGTGGCGCGGGCTTGGCAGCGTGGGGATACTGGGCAAGCGGGCGCTTCACCGAGATCGTAGGCGTTGATCTCAACCCGGCGATGAAACATCAATACGCGTTTGATTTCATCCATGCGGACGCGCTCTCACTGGATTATGAATTCCTGATGCAGTTTGATTTCATCCATGCAAGCCCGCCATGTCAGGCATACTCGTATCTCACACCGAAAGAGGCAAAGGCGAATCATCCGCGGTTGATCCTTCCGGTTAAGCGTATGCTTCACGCGGCAGGTGTGCCCCATGTGGTTGAAAACGTTCTAGGCAGTCTCTTGGAGCTACGCCCAAATGCCGAAATGAACGGGGCATACTTCGGTTTGGATCATGACCGCCCGCGCTATTTCTACGTGAGTGATCTCGGCGCGCCCGTGCGTTGGATCAAGTCTGTATCGGGTGCTGAGGTTATCAACGGGAAGAAGTTCATTAGCCGCGATCGCGCGATTAAGGCAATGGGACTTGACCAGATGATCAGCCGGTCACGGCTTAAGAAAATCACAAAGCGCGGGATCGAAGAGGGTATCCCGCCCGCATTCACCCGCGCTATTGCAGAGACGGTTATTCCGTGTAAGGCGATGATTGCATGAAGGGGTGCAGCGCTGCTAATCTGAGCAGCTGCCCGGTGTCTCATGAGCATCGATGGCGCTGTTAATCTAAACAGATCGCCGGGCGCTAAAGAAACGCCCCGGATCATCGCCGGGGCGCGCCTAAAGCCTGAACAGATAACCGAGCATATCAATCGTAGTCATCAACGCATTGAGCGAAGCCAACAATCGCTCAATGCGACTGCGATCCCCGACGATCACCGCGATCACCACAGCCAACCCGATCCAAAATATCCAACGCCGAATTCGCTTCAACCAACGCCGAGGTTGTTTCATCGCCTGCCTTTGCGTTGATGAATCTGCGAATGTCGAAACGCTGGATCATACGAGGTTAAGCCGAGCGCCCGCCGGATCAATGAGGCAGCGCGCCCGCGCACATTCCGCTTGCGCTTGCGCGGGTTCATGGTGCGCACGAGATCGCGCACGGATTCCGCCTTGCGTTTTTCGCGTAGAATTTCAACCGACTGAGGGCAGCGCACCGCAACCGCGCGCATAAGCTCGGCGGTATCGGGATCAACATCGCTCGCTTCAAACTCAGTCGAGAATCCGCGCGGCAGCATCGGCAGCTTCCACCAGCGCGGGCGGTGTAAGAGATACCGGGAAAGTTTGCTCATCAGTCTTGCGCGTCCTTCTGGGTGAACTCGTGCTCAAAGCGATTGATCACCACAATGCCGATGAATAGCAGCACGAGGATCAGAAACACTTGTGCGATGTAGCGCGCATCGCCTAACCAGTTCCAGAAATGAATCGCGGCGTCAGTCGAATGCCACAGGCTGTAATTTTCTGGAACGGAAAAATGAGCCGTTCCCGGAGGCAGCGGCGTAGGTGTAGGAGGAATTTGCAACAGGAGAATCATCAACATACTCACCACCTAATCAGACTTCTAAAAAGACGAAATGCAGCCGGGAATGATTCGCGATGATGGATATAAATTGCATGATCGGTCTGAACAGTCTTACCCCCCAATAAACTTGATCAACCATCCCAACCCCTTACCAACTAAACCACCTAAAAGATCGATGATTCCACTGATTGCGCTTACAAGCTCTAGCAGGAGTTTGAAAATCCAGATCACCCAGCGGATCAAATAAATTGCGATATAGACCACGACATAGATCGCGCCCAATGCAAAGCGCACGCCCAAATACAATCCAATCGGGGTAATCACAGGTGAAAATACTCCGAAAACCTCATCGGCGGTTGAAGGGGAAAGTACCCATCGCGCATACCCGATAAGTTGGGTGAGATCAATTGATGGCAGAATTTCCGCCCCATCCGGCGCGCTAAGATCATCGCTGATTCCGCCAAGCCCTTCGTCAACTTCGCCGATAATGTCATACATTTCATCGTCGGGGATATTCAAGGGCGTTGGGGATGGTTCGGGCGTTGGGGTATCGCCTTGACCGATAACTGGCAATGCGCACATCAGAATCATGAGGGCGATCATCATTGCACGTTTCATGATTTACGCTTTCGTCACATTAGCAAGGCGGGCAATGATGGCACGGGCAAGACTGATGAAAGCGAGTGTCACCCAGATGTACATGATCATCTGAGCAAAAGATAGAATGATTGAGCCTATTGCCCCTGAAAAAATGGTGTTTCGCAAAATGTAATATATGGCGCAAACCTCATAATCAAGCGGGTTGGTTTCACACATGGGTAATCCCGGCAGTGCGCGCGGCGCTGTATTCGCCCATGAACTCATAATCTCTGAAGCTGCCCCGCCCATTTGATCCATATAATCACGCGACTGATTCAAGATGTTGGTAATCTCACTGATGATCGCACCGAACATCGCTCCGATTCCGGTTTCAACATCTCCCGGCTCATAGTATTCAGACGTTGGGGTGATCGTCGGGGTTGCGACAATGGGCGTTCCGGTCGTTGCAGTCACGAGCGGGGTGTATGTCGGGGGAATGATAATCGGCAATCTCGTATTTGTGGGGGGCGGCGGCGGCGGCGGAGTAATCGACTCAATATAGTCGAGTGGCGGAAATGTGGCAGGTATATAAGGGGTTGAGGATGGAAGTAACGTCACTCCTACCAGAGGCGTGTTTGTTACAGGCGGTATGCGTGATGGCGTTGCGGTTGGTGAAATCGGCGTGAGAGTAGCGCTCGGAATAGCGGTTACTGGGGCGGTCCCGGTCGGCGTGGCTGTCGGAAAGCATGAAGGTGGATTGTATGTGATCGTGATAGATCGAATCGTCGGACCATCATTGACGAGAAAGACCGAGAATCGAAAACTTTCGGGATCAGTAAGTGATAGGCTTGAACGAACAAAGGCGCTTGTGTTATTTTGCCCTGTATCTAACAGCGTCCCAGCATCAGAAAAAACCTGTAATGACGCCTCCCCATTTTCCGATCTAGTGCCATTTTCGAGGCGAACCCAATCAACCGAGATTTCAGTTAAAATACCCGTGATTGGATAGTTCAGATTGATCGCCGCTCTATGCCGCCATGTGCCTTGATATAGTGTGGAACCGTTATAACGCCAGCCCGCCCCAGACTGCCAATAGGTGCCGAATGCGTGCGATGCTGCCCCGCCGTTTGAGGATAAAAAGCTAATAGTTTCGGTTACGGGGGTACAACCTTGAGTAGCCGTTGGGGTGGGAGTATTTGTAAACGGTATGGCGGTTGACGTTGGGGTTGCAGTAGGAGCGGATTGGGTTACTGGCGTTGCCGTATAGGGCGCAAAATAGAACGTGTTATCGACAGGCGCGCACGGTTCATCTGATGCTGGGAATGGGGATGCGCCCAAACCAAACACGCGAATCTCTCGCAAGACGCCTGATGTAAAGTATGGGAACAAAAGCGAGAGACTTATATTGTTTCCAGAGACACCCGCACTTGACGGGGCGATTCTCAGCGTTGCAACGCGATCGGCCGGAAGGGTTCCGCGCGGTTCAACATAAGATAGAATCATCCGGCTTGTGATCGATGAACTGATACCGAACGCTTGCAAATATCCGACTACAGGCAGTGTATCAAAACCCTGATAGGTTGAACTACTGATGAAGCGGGTAAAGTCGAATTCAACCGCTATGGGTGAAACCGTCCTATTGAATACAGCACTGGCAAAAATCCCCCACCGATCATCTTCAGAAATCGGATCAGGCGTCCCGCCCAAAGTCTCATCATAGCTGCGCGGGAATATATAAACATTGGGATCGCTAAGATTGGTGCTGTAATCGGCGTGACCGAGAGCTATATCAAAGCTTAGAAAATCTCGGTCATTTAATGCGTAACACCAATCATAAGGAAACTCTTCAAACTGCCCCCAACCTCCATCTTGAGACATGACCGCGCCGGATGAAAGAACCAACCCGCCGATCACGAGAATCATAAAGAAGCGCTTAGGAATCATCTGGTTTACTCCAAACGAGGGGTAATCGTCTCTGTGTGCGTTGGCGTTGGCGTCGGCGTTTCGGTTGGCGTAGGAGTCAAGGTTTCGGTCGGCGCAAAGGTGAATGTCGGCGTGGGTGAGCTTGTTGGCAGCGGCTCATAGTGCGTTGGGGTGAAAGTCGCGGTTGGGGTAAATGTCTCGGTTGGTGGCATGAATGTAGCCGTAATCACAATGATGATCTGCTCAGGGGGCGGCGGCGGCAGTGTGATAATCACGGGCGGCGATGTGATAACAATCGGCGGCTGTGTGACGATAACCGGATCAACTTGCGCGGGCGGCTGTATCTGGGGCAGCGTTGGCAGCGGAGTCCATGTGTAGGCTACTGCCGTTTCTAACGTGTAGGCGGGTGATACCTCTAGCGTTGGAGAGGGTGAAGCGGTAGCCGTAACCCCACGCACAAAAATATCTGGAACGGGCGTCCAAGTCGGCACATTGTCGCATAGCTCGCGGGGCGGCAGCGGCGTCGGGGTTTGCGGCGGATTCGTGGCATAGTAGACCGCCGTACCCGTAGCGCCCCATGAGTCCGGCGTGTATGCGAGCGTAGGCGACGGCTCAGGCGACGGGGTGAGCCAATAGCAGTAATCCATCGTTGCGCTCGGCGTCGGGCTGATCGTCGGGGTGAGTGTCTCGGTTGGCAGACTCATGATCGTAGGAACAACAACGGGCGCGGGGGAGTTCTGCCGAATCGCTTCAACAACTCCCCACGCGGTCATACCGAGGACAGCGACGAGCAACAGCACAGCGATCACAATCCCCGCCGCGCCGATGCCGGGCGGCTGCCTCAAGTCCTCTACAGGATCATAATCGATGGGCTGATGCTCAATACGTGTCATGAAAGCGCGCCTAAGCCTTGAACGCGCTTTTGATCATGCTGCCCAAATACCCCAAAACTGCAAGGGCAATCGAAATGCCGATACCAATGCTGGCGATGGGCGCAAAGGTCACAAGCCAGTTGTTGGTTTCGCTAAAAATTTGGTTGGTTGGGATGACCAACGGCACGGGCGTAGCCTGAAGAACGGGATCACGCCGGATCATTTCGCGCACATCAGGCGCATCAAGCAGATAACTTCCATCCGGCATGATGTAACTGATTGCGGGGGCGTCCAATGCCGGGTAATCATACGCCTGCGCGGCGGCGGGCGATCCGGTCATTGCCATAGTTGCGATCAACAGCGCGACCAATGCGAGCGACATCACGCCGGAACCATTGCCACGCTTGGGCGGAACGGGAACGCGCGGGGTGTTCTTGTGCGTCCGAAAAACGTTGTACAGATACATACTCGCAACGAGTACGCCCACGAGGAAACCGAGTCCGGCTCCAGTCCAGAACATTTCCATTATTTCACCCACCTCTTGAACCTGAACAGAACTTCGATGATTAGAACCATCACCATGATCCCGCCCGCCAATCGCGCTATGTCAGGCGTAAGCAAGTTGATCGCCCATTGCAAAGCATCCGTCATCACATCACCCAATCGTTGCCAGTGCGGCTTTAACCATGCTCATGACCCAATCGAGTCCATCGAAGATTCCCGACATGATCACGAGGAACAGCACAGAACCGCCTACCATGACAGTGATGAGATCAGCCACTACCCGTTACCTCCCTTTGCGCGATTGATCAGCCACATGAGCCACATCGAAAGCAGGATCGCGGTTAAGAGCAGGACGATCCACATGTCCGCAACCGACATTTCACGCGCAATCCGCGCCGGGTTTCCGTCTGGCGTGGTGAGCGTTACGTAAAAGTCCGGCGTCGGAGTCAACGTCGGGGTTGGGGTGAATGTCACGGTTGGGGTTGGAGTCTCTGTTTCCATACGATCCTCTTGATACAGCCTGAGCGTACACCGAAACATGACAAACGACTCTAACAGGAGTTGCTACACTTTGTAGTAAAATAAGTGTGGCAGACTATGACATATCAAAGCGTGGTGAGCGATGATCAAACTTGTGGCGGGCATGGCGTACAGCGATGTGATCGTACTAAGTGTATTAAAAGAGATGATCGAGGCGAGCGGGGCGGATACCGTGATCAGCCAAAGCACAATCGCGGAGACATGCGGCATTCCGATCCGCACAACTCAGGAAGCGCTTCGGCGGCTCATGCGCCGAGGTGAGCTTATCGGCAGCTTCACACCCGGCGTCGGATATAGGTACACAGTGAATGTACGAAACTGACATTGAGCAAGATCAAACGGTTTACCCTGAACCGCTCCACATGTTCAAGGAAAAGATCGCCCCAAAGAATCAAGAGATTCTCCAACGTGAAGAGGCGCGTTGGAGATTGCTCGGTTTCTGGCAGCGGCGGCGGATGCGGCGTATGGTGCGGTATCTGGCAAAGAGCCTCAAGGCATGGAACTACAACGGCTTGATCGCCGAGTTCGCAGAGAAGCGGCGCGCATTCGGGATCGCCAAACGCGCCGGGGATCGTGCTGCCATGAAAGCGGCGGTCATCCGGGCAAAAGAGATTCAAGCGACATTGGATGAACTCCAACCGACTGTTGAGCTTCACCAACATTACAGCGGTTGGTTGAAGTACGAACGCGCGCACCGCGCCGAGCTAAAAGAGGATGCAAAGCGGTTGAAGCGGCGGCGGAAGGAAATGCGCGAAGAGGTGAAGCTGCTCAAGGACTCCATGATCGATGTGTGGCGTCATGCCGATCACTGCCATTACACCTACAAGGATGACGGCAAGGAGATCACCAAAGTACCGGAGTTTGATCGCGTTGTGGTCAAGCCTGATGCGCATTGGATGTATGTGCGCATCTCCAAGAAAACGATCTTCGGATACAGGTACAAGCTGCCCAATGCTGTGCTGCCTCATCACCTTGAAGATGAGGACGTGATCAAGGCGTTGAAGAGCGTCACGAAGCGCGATGTGCATTGTATCTGGACAGACTCCCATCAGATGGTCTTTCGCGTTTCGCGGCTCGATTCGCCGAGCGCCCTGCCGCGTATGGTCAAGTGGTCTGATGCAATGCGCTTCTACCCGCGTGACGACTCGATCATGCCGTACTGCATTGGTGCGACCGAGCGCCACAAATGGAAGTGGTACGACGTGAAAGGCAAGCCGCACCTTCTGGTAGCCGGATCATCCGAGTCGGGCAAGTCCAACCTCGTGAATGGAATCATCGCCACAAATGCCAGCATGTACAGTCCGCGCGAACTGCGGATCGTGTTGATTGATATGAAAGGCGGGATCGAATTCACGCATTGGGACGAACTGCCGCACGTTCTCTGGGATATGGTCAAGGATGTTGACGAAGCTGAGGCGCGCCTAGAACACCTCGTACACATCATGAAGCGGCGCAATGGCATTCAGGCAGCGGTCAAGGCGAAGAACATCAACGCATACAACGCAAAGGTTGATCCTGACAAACGCCTAGAGCGCGTGTTAGTCGTGATTGACGAGTTGAATAACTTCGTCGGGTTAGGCGCGCAAACCGAGCGTATCCACAACCTCCTCGCCTTGCTCACGTCTCAGGGTCGGGCGGTTGGTATCCATGTGATCATGTCCACACAGCACGCCGAGGTGAAAGTGATCCCCGGTCGAATCCAGACAAACGCGGCTACCCGTATGTGCGGCTGGGTCCCGAATATTCACGCATCAATGAACGTGCTCGGAACGCCGGAAGCAACCCGGATCGATAACATCCCCGGCAGGTTTGCGGCGAATGCGGGGCGTGAAAACATCGTTGTTCAAGTGCCGTACATCACCGATCAAGACATTCAAGGCGTGGTGTCCTCAGCCCGCCAGCAGTGGACAGAGGTCACAAACGAATTGAGCGATATGCAAGCCGCACCAACGCCCGCCGCGATTGTGTGGAACGAACAACGAGTCCTCAAGGAATGCGCGAACTTACTCGCCGGTCATCTAAGCGGGCAAAAGCTGCACCTTCAACTTGGCACGGAATCACCCGGCGAACGCCACTTATGCCGGATGGTGAACAACCTCAAGGAGACTGCCGAATCGCTCGGCGTTGTGGAGCTTCATGAGACGGGGCAGCGTTGGATCATAAAACAGCGGGGCAAAGGGTTCTACTTGAAATCGCCTGAAGAGGAGAAGGATCAAGAATGAAGGAATACGGAATCGTTGGTCTGTTTCGCGCACACTGGCATATGTTCGGGTTCTTGAGCTTTATGGTGAGTTCAATGATTCAACTGGTGCTCAATGCCCAAGTTGAGGCGGGCAGCTTTGATCCCGTCTTATGGATCATCGGCGTGTTACTTTTCGCTTTTGGCGCGATTACGCTCATCGATATGACGTTACGGTTTCTCGCAGACGCTTTGAAGGTGATCGAGCGATTATAAGGAATAGGCATGAACGGCTTGAACATTGAAGATGTGATCAACGTGATTCGATGTTCTTATATGAATCCCGTTCTCACAATCATCATCCTTACCGTGATCGGGTTAGCAATAAAAGATCGTCCCAACCCAGAAATATTAGGGCGGCGGTTGCGCGATATATTCCTCAGCACACGCGCCTATGCAGAGAAGCGGAAAAACGATGAACTTGATCAACTTGACGAAAAGCCTAAGCGAGATGACGACGAACCGACAAACAAGACACACTGGATTGTTGGGGATGACGGGGAGCTTGTAGAAATCTCAAAATCATAAGCCGCTGCCCCGGAGCTAATCCGCTCGGCGGGCGCGGTCACACTTACCGCGCAATCGGCGGCGGCGGTGTGCGCGGCTGAGGCGCTTCTATCGCTTCCAGTTTCGGATCGCGGGGGTTGGGGCGCGGCTCTGGATACTTCGACCATCGAAAACGCCCGCGCGGTTCTGGTATCTCCTGCCAATCCCGCGCGGGGTTATCCGGTGGAATCCTCATAGCAACATCCCGCCCCGGTGCGCGCCGAACATACACGTTTTGATACCGAGAGTCTCTTACATCGTTTGGAGACGGCAGGCGCGGCGGGCGGTTGGCAGCGTCGGGCGGCGCAAAGTTGACCGGGCGCGCCGGGGGTTGATTCGCCTTTGCGCGGGCGCGCTGTTTGGCGGCTGCAATCTCGGCGGCGATCCGTTCCTGCCGGGCGGCGATCTGGGCAATGCCGAAACAGATCAATGCAATGATCAACCAAACGGAAGGGCGTTCAAGAGCAAGGAGAATTCGCGCAAAGTCGTCAAGTAGAGACTCCCCCGGCACAAGTGAAATCGTGCTCACTGCCGCGTAAGCAGTCCACCCCGTGACGAACATCAACACGATCCCCAACGCCCGAAACATGAAAGTCATGATTGCCTACCATGAGGTTTAGTCTGCAAGTTGCTCGATTAGCCGGATCGCCAATTCCTGTTTTTCGGGCGGCAGGTGATCAATGATGGACGCGGCGCGTTCCCCTGCCGCCGTGTGCTGCGGCTTGTCCACTTCATACCCCGCAAGCTTCAAAATCTCGTGAGGCGATAAACGAAGTATCCGCGCCAAGACCTGCCGAAAATCAGGATCATCCAACGGCGGGTTGTTCCTGTTATTCTCCCAATGCGATATGGCAGCACGAGTCACATTAAACCCGGCAAGCTGTAGACGTGCCTCAAGATCAGATTGAGTTTCGAGTCCAACTTCCTTACGCCGTTTTGTTAGCCAGTGCATGTTATCGCTTTCCCCTCACGATACAAAGTCTATCAATATGTTGACAACATCCTGATATGAGTTGTATCATCACCAATAGAATATGTAGCCGAAAGGGGATACATGAACAGTACCAAACGGGCGTTTCGGGCGTGGTTGCCTCCAACCCCATGCTTTCCCGAAATGAGGGAAAGCCTAATCCGTATCGCAGAAAAACAAGGGAAGAGCCTCGCACAAGTTCAGCGTGAGGCATTCGCTCTTTTTTTGCAAACTGACGATACAAACAGTATCACCTCCGCAACATCTCATATCGCACAACCATAGCACACAGGAGAAAAAGGTCATGACGAATCAAGCACAGTGGTACACCGGGCAGCGCGTCAACGTAGCGGGTCATGACGTGACGGGCACGATCATCAGCATTGGGGATCAAGACGGGCGCCCCGATAAAGCGGGCAAGCTGTTGATCCATTTCAAGACAGAGGACACGGGCAAGAAGAGTCACTCGCATTGGTATCCGGTCGAAAAGGTCACGGCGAATGAAGCCGCTCGGCGTTCGGATCAAGTGCTGCGTGATGAGTTTGAATCGGGCTTGGGGCTTGTTCCCAGCGGCGGCGGGGGCGGCGGCTATACGGATAACAGTTGCCCGCAGTGCGCATCACGCCATGTCGTTTTCATGGGCATGGATAGTGATCCAATTGATGGGCTGATGGAGCTTTACCGCTGTGTGTCTTGCGGTTCCACATGGGCGGAATCCGACGAACCATCTGACGACGATGATACTGACGAGATCGGCGGCGGCGGCGGTGTGCTGTCAGCACGCGAGCGCTACGCCATGACTTGGCGCTATGCGCGGCTCCTTGAATTACTCGAAAAAGCGAACGCGGATGCGAACTATGAATATGCAACCACGTTCTGCTCAAACTGCCCCGGCAGTGATGGGGATTGTTGTAAGCATCGTAACGATGATGAAGCATGGGAATTCTTCGCGGGCGGCAGCATCCAACGCGCGCATGACCTGACTAAGCGCATGAATGAGTTGATCCCGGATCGGACTGTAATCGATCGCTCGATTCTCGGAGAATGCCGCCGCTTACTGCAAATCCGCAACCAATACCCCGTTCCACTCGTCAACCGTCCTTTGCTTTGGCAGTTGTACCGCTGGCACTGCAAGGCGCGGGCGTATGGCGTGACGGGCATTTCGGGGCGCGCGTTCCTTGAGTCCTATTACGGCAATGGTTGGAATGAGAAACTAGCCTTAGATGCGCTTTTGGCAGCGGGCGGCGGGGGCGGCGGCGATTACGCACCGGTGACGAACGTCTATCACCAAAAGCCTAAGGCGGTCGTGACGTGCCTTGAATGCGGTCATCCGCTTGATTGGGTGTGGAGCGCGCCCGCGTTCCGCCCGTTTGATGGGGTGTGGCTGCTCATCTGCAATTACATCGAATCGGGCGGCACGATTCATTTTCATCACCGTACCTGCGGGTTGATGGGTCATCCGTTCCGGCTCGAACACTACACGCCCGAAAACGCACTGCAAGCACTGGAACAGAAGAAAGCGTTTTACCTTCGTGTCCGGCGTGATCCGAGCGACGTTGCGGAGTTCGCGGCTTGGTGGGAATCGATGCACATGCCTTCGATGCTCACGGGCGGCGGCGGCGGCGGGTATGAAACCGAGTTCATGACCGTGCGGCAGGCGTGGATACATGACGAATCGGTGTTAGCGGCTGCTGACATGGACATTGAACAAACGCTGCGGGACGGCTGGAAACTTCACCAGATCACTTACGTGGCGCATACCGAAGGCGATGTTCGCTACGTGACATTCACGCGGGTAAGTGGTGAGCAGGGCGGCGGCGGCGGATATGACAAAGCTATCCCTACGGACGCCGAGCAAGTGCGGCTTGACGCGGCGATGAATTGCCTCGTCCGTATGCCGTCGTCCCTCCTGCCCCGTGAAGATCAACTCCTGTTAATCGAGATCGGCGGCTTTCTCATGGCGCGCACCGAAGATAACAAAGTACGGGCGTTGGCAGCGGTTGATCGTTGGTTTGAGGCTTGGGCGGCTGAACTGGATCAAGAACTGCCTACCATTTGGGATGATCAAGACACCCCGATTTTGGGCATGGCTCCGATCTACACGGCGGGCGGCGGCGGCGGTGTCGAGGAAGATCCGCTCGCTAACCGCTGCCCCAATTGCGGCGCATGGAGCACGACTGACGTTTGCCAATGGTGCGATTGGAACGCCGATACCGGAGAGTTTGAGGAGATCGATCCGCGCATTGCGGCGGCGTTGATGAGCGACGTTGCCAAGTATGACCGGGCGCGAAACGTTGAACGCATTGTGCTGTGGATAGCCCTTGTTGAGACGGTTCTCGGTATCCCGGTTGTTCTCTTTTTGTTGATTACAGTCACTCTCGGAATCCTGTCGAATTATCAGCCCGCTTTTGATCTGCTGAAAATTGTGATGGGAGGGATGTCCATTGGATTGGTTCAACGATGGTTTATTCAGGTCACGTATCGCCGGGTAGAACGTTTCGAGGCGCTCGGCGGCGGCGGCGGCGATCCGCTCGGCTTGCACCGCCCGCGCCGAATCCACGCAATCTACACCCCAACGCCCCGCCCCGTGCGGGAAACCGAGATCGCACAAGACATTCAAAGCATGATCGAAGCTGGACTCCTTCAGCCGATGGTATGGGGCGACCCCGATCAAGTCACTTACGTGATCACGCCCGCCGGGATGGATTACCTCCAAATGGAGTCGGGCGATTAGAACACGAGATGAGTAATTCAGAGTTTACGAACAAGTGTTCTGAATTACTCACTTACTCAGGCATAAGCTAATAGCATGAGCGTAGAACATAGTTGCTGAAAGGAACATCGAACATGGGCATCTTAGAAGCTGCTCAATTACTCACGGTCAAGGATGCAGCGATTGCATACGCCGAGGCGGGTGTATCGGTCATTCCGCTGACAGGAAAGAAAGCCGGGTTTTGGGCGGATGCTCAAAAGCGCCCGTCGTCAATCGGACGGATTCAGTATTGGGATACGGCGGGGCAGCTTAACAACGTCGGGATCGTGTGCGGCGCGGTATCGGGGAATCTGGTCGTGATCGACTGCGACGGCATCGGCGCGGTGAAGATGTTCACCGAGCGCTTTCCTGAACTCCGTCAAACGTTCGTCGTGATCACCGGATCACGCAAAGGCGCGCACTACTATTTCTATACGGCACTGCTGCCCCGCACTGTGCGGGCAACGGGGATCGATACGGGCGGCGCGCTTGGCAATATCGAGTTGCGCGCCGATGGGCATTACGTCGTTGCCCCGCCTTCTATCCACCCAGACACACACAAGCCCTATGTGATCGGGCGCGCCCTACCCGTCAAACGGCTTGCGAGTCTCGAATATGTTGGGGAATGGCTGAACTCGATCCGCCCCAAGATGAGCACGGCGGCTGCGCCTAAGCCGAGCGGCGCGGGCGGTCACACTTCCGATCCGGTTACAGGCATGACGGATCGTGACGGCAAGCGGATCAACAATCCGAAGGGATACGCGCGCACCGCTTTGAATGGCGAATGCGAAAAGGTTGCGCGGACGCCGAGCAACGGCAGGAATATCCAATTGAATGAAGCGGCTTGCAAGATGGGCGGTTTCATCGGGGATGGATGGATTGATCGGCAGGTTGTAGAGGCGGCGTTGTTTGGCGCGGCGGCGGCGTGTGGACTCGTCAAAGACGACGGGGCACGGGCGGCGCTGGCAACGATCAAGTCAGGGATTGAGGCAGGAATGGAGTCGAGCCGTGTACGCTACAAAAACTCCTGAAGCGGCAGAAAACGTTGTACCGTTCCCGCAAGAAGGAACGGATGAGCGCGCCGAGAAAGAAAAGTCATTCAAGCCGGACGATGATCAGATTGCGATTGAGCTTGCCGAGGCGCTTACGGGTAAAGTGGCGTTCTTTCATGGTGATTGGCGCGTTTGGGAACAAACGCATTGGGAACGCCGAGACTCTCACGAGGTGCGGCGCTACATCCGGCAGGAACTTCGGTCATTCCGGCGGCGCGGCATCGGGGTAAGTCAGGCGCGGATCAAGTCACTTGAATCCATGCTTGAGGACGATCTGATCATCAATGACCGATTGATCATGGAGCGGCAGGCAGCGCACCGGCGCTATGTGCCGTTGAAGAATGGACTCTTCAATCTCGAAACATTCGAATTAGAGCCGCACGATCCCGATCTGTATTTCACGTCATGCCTTGATTTTGAGTATGACGAGGACGCCGAGTGTCCCAACTTCCTACGCTACTTGCGTTCATCGTTGGTTCATCCCGGCACAACCGAAACGGATCATACGCTGGTCACACTGGCGATTGAAGCGCTCGCTTACAGCATGACGGCTCGCACGGATATGAAAGCAAGCTTTTGGATGGTTGGAGAAAAGGACAGCGGCAAGAGCACATACGTAACGCTGGTCAAGGCGATCATGGGGAACTACTACGGCACGATTGACTTGACTCAGTTGGGAACCAACCGCTTCTTACTCTCTGGGATCGTCGGCAAGCGCGTGATCGCCTTTACCGAGAATCAAGGCTCGGCACTGCTACCGGATGCGCTTTACAAGGCGCTCGTGGGCGGGTCGGATGAAATCTATGCCGATGTGAAGAACCGCGATCCGATCACCTTCCGACCGGAATGTAAGGTGATCTGGGCGATGAACGACATGCCCCGCATCAGTGACCGAAGCGGGGCAACGACTCGGCGCATTGTGATCATCCCGTTCAATCGGACGATCCCAGAACGTGAGCGGATCGCCGGGCTTGAGCAGCTTCTCATTGCCGAGCGCGCCGGGATATTCAATCAAATGGTCATTCACTACAAGCGGATCATGCGCGCCGGGGGTTTCACGCGGTGCGAACAATCCGAAGAACGGCGGCGCGCCTATGTGCTTGAGAACGACATCGAAGCGCAATACGCCGAGGAACGTTTCGACCGACACGAAAGCCACAAGGTTGTTTCATCCGAACTCTACAACGATTACCGATCATGGTGTGAACAGTTCGGATACCGCCCGAAGTCCGCTACACAAGTGGCGGCAGAATGGCGGCGGCTCGGATTGAAGGACTCGAAAAGCGACGGGCGGACTCTATGGCGCGGGGCAAAGCTGAGAACTGCAAAAACAATCGCGGAATCACTGTGATGAAATCAAAAAACGTGCTTCCCTGCTTCCCTGCTTCCCTAAAACAGGGAAGCATTAGGGAAGCGGCTTTCTCTCAACAGGGAAGCGGCAGGGAAGCGGCTTTCTCTCTCAGTTTCCCCTCACACAGGGAAGCAGGGAAGCGCTAAAACGATGAAATCTTCAACCCCAATGGTAGGCAAAGAAGAAAACGCCCCGATCAAAGCGGATTGACCGGGGCGCGTATCGGGTGACTGACACCCAGAAAGATTATACCAATGAACATCAAACAGTTGTCGTTTGATCAGTATGAGGAGGCGCGCGGGCGCGCTGTGGAGCGCGTGAAAGCGCGCATAGGTACAAAGCCAACGCGCGATCAATTCAAGCGCGAATTAGGCAGCATTTGGACGCCGCTGGACTCGCTGGCAATGATCGTTTTCGCCGCCGCGTTTTTCGTATCCAGCGCGCATATCGTGACGCACATGGGCGCGCTCGCTGGCAGCACGTTTGAGCAAACCTATTCGGCGGGGATCATCTTTTCGGAAGAGATGTACACGCTCTTCCATCAGGTGGGCATGATCTTCCTTGCCGAGGCGAGCATGATTCTTTTCATGGTGCTGCACGGGATTACCCGCGCCGAGCGTACCGGGCGGGCGGCGTGGGTTCGCTGGTTTTCCGTGCCTCTCGTGCTTGCCGTGATCGCGGCGGTGTTTGTCTTTCTCGCAAACGTTCAAAGCGGGATCGGCGTCCTTGAGTCGATCATGCCGCCCGTGTTCACAGTCGGTATCGGCTTGCGGTTGGAGCGGCTCATTGTTGATCTTATTGAGCGGCGGCGGCAGATCGATCACAAGTATGTTGAGGCGATAGAACTCTACGAACATGCCAGCGCCGATCCCGAAACACACCCCGCATTCGCCCGCGTGCTGAAACAAACGATCTGGGAGAAGTTGATCAGCTTGCCGAGCAACAAGCCGTATAAGGACGCCCCGCCCGCATTCAAGGCGGCGGCAGTGCGGCGCGAATTAGAGCGGGATACATGGACAGATCACGCCGGGGATCAGGCGGTTGATTGGACGCCGGAACCGGACGAACGCCCTATGACCGCCCCGCGCGGGCGGCAGAAGAAAAGCCCTATTGGGAGTTCAGTCCAAGAAGCGGCAGGAGACGACGATACTCAACCGATAGACCAGCTACCAGTGCCGAGCGGGTTAGAGCTTTCCGCGCCCGAAATGTAACGAAGTAAAGGATTTTCGGGATGCTCCTACACACCGCGATTGAAGATTTCATGCTTGCAAAGGCAGCGGACGGGTTAGCCATGACCACGATCAAATGGTATCGATCCGAGCTTGCCGGGTTCGCCCGCGCATTCCCTGATCAGCATTTGGACGCGATCACGCCGAACGCGCTACGCCTGCACATCGTTGATTTGCGCGGTCGTGATGCGCGATACGTAGGAGCATCACAGCGCCCAAAGGCAGCGGGCGGCTTGTCCGCTGCCTCTATCGCCGGGCACATTCGCGCGCTTCATGCGTTCTGGTCATGGGCTGAAGTCGAGTACCAGATACCGAACCCCATGCGAAATATCAAGCGCCCGAAGATGGTTACACCTGAACCGAAGTCCGCAAACATGGCGGATTTTGTCCGGCTCTTCAATGCTGTGTCATCCGGCTATGTCGGTGTGCGGGATCGCGCGCTCTTGGCGTTCTTGGCGGATACGGGCGCGCGGCTCGGCGGGCTGTTATCGGTGCGCTTGAGCGATCTCAACCTGCCCATGCTGAGGACGGTTGTCACTGAGAAGGGCAACAAGCGGCGCATCGTCTACTTCACGCGGTTCACTGCACAGTTGATCTATCTGTGGATACAGGCGCGCGAAAGTGATTCGGACGTGCTGTTTACCAGTGTGAGCGGCAAGCCGTTGACCGCTTCAGGCGTTCATCAACTTTTGAAGCGGTTGAAGCGGCGATCAGGTGTACGCGGGCGCGTGAACCCGCATTCGTTCCGGCACAACTTCGCACGTAGTTACATCGAAAACGGCGGCGATATTTCGACACTGGCAAAGATTCTAGGTCACTCGAATGTGACCACGACGGCGGCATATTACGCGGTGTTCTCTGAGGATGAATTAGCCCAGATGCACCGCACATTCACACCCATGAGCAACATCGATCTGACTTCGCTTTTTGTTGACGAGGAATGAGAGGAACGTAGCTATGTTCAAGTCTTTGCGGAAACTGACCCACAATCTCTTAATCAATTGGTTCGGGGTTCGAGTCCCCGGGGGGGCATCAGAGAAAACCCGTCTCACATGCGAGGCGGGTTTTTTGATTCTGGAGGAAAGCTCCTTACCCCGTCGCACCTCCATCGCAAGCGATAAAGAGGGGGTGAGGTTGGGATGCAGATTTAACGTTCCAGCGGATTCTGCGTGACAAGGATCAACGTTCCGGGTTCAAACAGCGTCGCGCAGGTGAAGCCGGGGAACTCCGTCACCGGGTAGGACCCGATAATCTCCGCATGACGCGGCGATCCGCTCGCCGCCAACCAGATCAGCGTGCCTTCCCCTCTTAGGCAAAAGACCGCGCCGCCCTCAAAATAGGTCATGCCGGGTGGACTGAAAATATCTATCGCTTGACGCACGCCCAATTCGAGCAGCCCCGGCACGCCAAGATTCCCTTCCGTATACAGTGGACTGCCAAACCATGTCGTTGCCGCGCCGTTTTGATACAGCACACGGCAGTTGATCGCGTATGCTATCGCGTTGGGAATGCCAGTGCGCACGACGCCATTTTCTGCGAAATTCTGTTCCTCACAGGTGGGAGTGGGCGGCGGCGGCGGCAGTTCGCCGATAAACACTGTCACCGGCACGATCGCCAGCGCGGGCTGGTATTCCGGTGTATCCCCCGTAATGATGGTATGGGTGATCAGCGTGGATCGATCATTAACCGCGTTCGGATTGTCCACCACATCGACGTTCACCGTCGCGGCAGTGGTCGCCGTGTCGAACGTGAGTGTCACCGGCGAAACGCTGCTGCCGTTCACGCTGACCTGTGTCGCATCAAACCCGACCGCCAGCGTAAAAGGCGCGGTTGGCGGGAAATTGAGCGTGATCTGATACGTTTGCGGCGGCGATGTCTCGTTCATCACCAGTGTTTGGGGATCGATTTGCACAGCCGCGAGATCGGTATCGCCGATGGTGCCGGTCGCGCTCGACGGACTGCCGATTGTGTATCCTGCACCCGCAGCCAGCGATAGGATCACCGTTTCTCCGTTGTCCGGCACAAGATCAGCCACCGGGGTGATCACGAGATCTACTGCGGTTGTTCCGGCGGGAAACTCGACACTGCCTGAGAGTGCCGGGGTGTAATCGCTGGAATCCGCCGTGCCGCCGACCGTGTAATTCACCGTCCGGAGAGAAGCTTGGGGAGCACTCAAGCTGATCTGGAAGGTGATCGAATCACTGCTGCTTTCCGCGCCGATAGGATCAGGCGCTGTGATGGTCGCTGTCGGGCTGATCAAGAGATACCCTTCGTAAGCGCCCATATCGACGACACCGTTCTGGATGCGATCCGCGCCGCGCTGGTCGGTCGTAATGCCCGACGGGATCAGGCTGTTGTCTCCCGCGTCGATTGCCGGGCTGCCTTCGAGCAGCGGATAGTAGCCGCTGGTAAACCCGCTAAGCTGGGGGTCTGCCTGTATATTCCCTGTCCCCGCGGGAAAGCCGCAATTGCTCGAATTCATGATCGTGTAGGTGAACGTCACAGAGGGAAGATTGCAGTCTACGTAAGGCGCGTTGTCGATGATGCTGTTGCGGATCACCATGGTGCCGCCACCGCCATTGCGCAGCGCTGCAACTTCGAAGCTCGCATTGTCGACGATCGTAACGTTGATCAGCGTCACTGATCCGGAGTTCAAGTTAATGGCTCCACCCCCGTCTGCTCCGTTCCGAGCAATCGTGCTGTTCACGATGGTCAGGGTGCCATTGTTAGTGATCCCCCCGCCATAGGTGGCACCGTTGCCCGTGATTTCCGAGTTCAGGATGGTCGCCGTCCCCACGTTGAAAATGCCGCCGCCGCTGTTGGCGGCATTACCCGCCACGCGGCTGCCGGTCATAGTGAGCGTGCCGTTATTGACAATACCGGCACCGCCGCCGTTTGCGTCGCCGCCCCGCAGCGTTACGCCGGTCAGCGTCAAATTTCCGTTGTTGACTACATTCCCTCCACCAACGCCTTCGTCCGGGGTGTTTGTCGCATAACCGTTCTGAATGATGAGATTGTTTATCGAAACGACAGCGCCGCTCTGAATGACCAACACACGCGTGTCATTCCCTCCATTGATGATCGCACCAGCTCCATTGATCGTCAGGGTATTTCCGCTGTCGGCTTCCACAACCAAGGTGGAGGTCACTGTGTATGTGCAGCCCGCTTCCAAGTTGATCGTGTCTGCTTCCCCGTTGGTATTTGCGTCATCGACTGCTGCGATGAGCGCCGCGAGATCACAGCCCGGTGTATAAGTAGTCGCTTGCACATGCCCAACCGCTGAAAAAGACAGGCTGATCCCCACGAGAGCCAAAGCGAATAAAACCCGAAGCGCATGGCGCGTCATTAGCGCATTCTCCTCTTCACTGCCTATTGAGTAAGGTAGACATTCAGATATTGGCTATGGTTCATTTTACACATTTCACAAAATAAAGCGTGAGGATTACCTGAATAGATCGGTGGACTTATGCGGGCTTGCAGAAGGAAGTAAGCATCAGAAGTGAGCAAACTAAAAGCCGACTCACGCGCTGAAAACACGGCTCTGCGAGCCTATTCCTAGTCTCCCCTGCCAGTGCGGAAGGGTTGTTTTTGTCTGACCAAGGTGGCACACGAAAAAACCCGTCTCATGCGAGGCGGGTTTTGACTCATCGTGCCGTCTCCGCGTTCAGGCGGTACAGCGCCACTTGTGAAGTTTGAAACTGGCATTGCGAGAGTGCTTGTGTCCTCGACGGATTTACCAGATCGACGCGCTGCCTAGGGGCGGCACGCCAAACCCCCGTAACAACATGTCCTCTCCTCAAACCTGCGTGGGAGGCGCACTACCAGTGCGGGACGTATAAAAGCTGCCCGACATAAATCCAATTCGGGTTGATGATCCCGTTGTACTGCACGATCAGGTCGACCGTTGTGCCGAAGGCTCGTGCAATCCGCGCCAGTGTATCCCCGTACTGCACATAATACGGTGTCACATATGTGGGCGGCGGCGGCGCGGTCGGCGGGATGTACAGCACCATGCCCGCATAAATCACGTTCGGATTGATGATCCCGTTCGCCTGCTGGATCGCCCACACGGTTGTACCGTACCACTGCGCGATCCGCGCCAGTGTGTCGCCGCGCTGCACGACGTAATACGATCCAACGGGCGGCGGCGGGGGTGGAGGGGGCGGCGGGGGCGGCGGGTAATACGATGTCGGAATGATTAACTGCTGCCCCACATAGATCAAATTGATATTGTAAATCCCGTTGATCGCGGCGATGTCCTGCACGGTGGTATAAAACCGCGCGGCGATTCTCGCCAGTGTGTCACCGGGCGCAACGATATAAATCACGGTTCCGCTTGTGTAGCTCTGTTCACTGCCTGCCGCTGTTGTGGTGGGGACAACGAACAGGAGCGCGATCACGAGCATGACAGCGATGAGAAGGATTCGACGCATCTGACACCTTCCTCGTACAGATAATCCCCGCAGCCGATTGATCTGACTATAACACGGTTCATTGCATTAGGGTGTTTCACTTTGGTTTGAGCGGCGCGAATCACCCCCGCTGACGCATAATAGAAGAACGCCATGATTGTCCGAAAAGTTCCCGAAAGAGGTGACATGAAATCGTCCGATATTGCGCGCCTTCGCCTGCATACACAGCGGATCATGCCGCCCAAGTTCGAGACTCCGCGCGCCGTCGTCGCGTGGATGGGCGCGATACAGGCACAAGATTATTATCAAGCGGTGTGGGCAATCGGGGCGCGCATCTCGTCCGCCACGCTGAAAACCGTTGAACACGCGATTGAAAATGGCGAGATTATGCGCACATGGCCCCAGCGCGGCACGATCCACTGGGTTGTGCCGGAGCATATCAAATGGATGCTTCAGCTCGGTGCGGCGCGCATCGTTGCCCGGGACGCGCGGCGGCTGGCACAGCTCGATCTTGATGTGCCTGTGATGCAGCGCATCGAGCCGATTTTCCGGGAAGCGCTGGCGGGCAAGAAGCGCCTCACCCGTGTGCAGATGTTTGAGGTGCTGAACAATGCCGGGATTGCGACGACGGCGCAGCGCGGGTATCACATTTTATGGTACATGGCGCAAACCGGCGTGATCTGTTTGGGTCCGATGCGCGGCAAAGAACAAACCTTCGCGCTGCTCGACGACTGGACGCCGAACACGCCGATTCTGCCGCGTGAAGAAGCGCTCGCGGCGCTCGCCAACCTGTATTTCACCAGTCATGGATTCGCCACGATTCACGATTTCGCATGGTGGACAGGCTTGACTATCACCGAGGCGCGAAAGGGTTTCGAGTCGATCAAATCGCAGTTCATCAGCGAGACGATTGGTAAAAAAACCTATTGGGTACATGCTGACCATGCCGCGCCGACTGATCACCCACGCGGAGTGGTGCTGCTCCCGGGCTTTGACGAGTATCTGCTTGGCTATCAAGATCGCTCGGATGTGCTGGATGCGGCACACGCACAGAAGGTTGTGCCCGGAAACAACGGCGTTTTCTTCCCGATGATCGTCATTGACGGTCAAATCGAAGGCACATGGAAGCGCGCGATTAAACGCGACAAGGTGATCATCACCCGCGACACCTTCCGCTCCCTGACCGACGACGAGATCGCCGGGTTTGAAGCCGCCGCGCAGCGCTACGCGGCATTTCATGGACTGGACGCGGTACTCGCATAACGGCGCGTCAACATATAAGATTGAGCGCATAGAAGTGCATTACAATCAGATACATTCAGGTTCACAATCACGAACAAGGTCACACCACATGGCAAGCAGCATTCAATGGTTGGTCGAAAACAAGGTCATCCTCGGCACGGTGAACGGGCAGTACAACCACAAGGAAATGGTGGCGAGTATCGCGGAGATCGGCAGGCTGCTCAAAGAAACGCCGCCGCCGTGTCACCTGATCGTCGATGCAAGTACTTTGGAGACGTTCACCACGCGCATCGTTGAACCGATCGCCGAACTGCGCAGAAATCAGGCGGAGCATAATACCGGCTGGATTCTGCTGATCTCCAGCAGTTCGGTCATGCGCTTTTTCGGCACGGTTGCCGCCAAGATCATGAATGATCGCTTTCGCGCCTTCGCCACTTTGGACGAAGCGAAGCAGTTCCTCCATTACGTTGAGCCGATGCTTTTCCCGGAATATGCGAAGCCGTCCGCTGCCGCAGAGAAGTAAGGGGTTCCTTTTTGGCTGCTTTCCCCTCACAAAAGTCCCTCAGCTAACCTTCGATTGGAGAGGGGCGAGATCATTCAGGCTGACCGGGCAGCACAACGGTGAATGTCGTGCCGCTGCCAAGCTGACTGTCAACGGTGATCGTTCCGCCGTGCAGTTCGATGGCTTGTTTCGTAATCGACAATCCTAAGCCTGTCCCAGAGATCGCGGTCACGTTCGCCGCGCGGTGGAACGGCTCAAACAGGCGCTTCAAATCTTCCGGCGGAATGCCGATTCCACCATCAACCACGCGCAGCGTGATCTGCCCCCCCTCACATTCAAGCGTTACCCGCACGGCTGTTTCGTGTGCGGAGTATTTGAGCGCATTCTGCAACAGGTTGCTGATCGCCTGCCGCATCAAGCGGTCGTCATAAATGACGGGGATCGGGCACTGCTGGCTCTCGTACACGATTCGCCCTTCGTATTCAGGCAGATCAGTAAACTCACTGATCAAATCGGTACACAAAACATCAAGGTCGCCCGGAGCAGGTTCGTACCGGATTCGTCCGGTTTGAAGCCGCGTCAACTGAAGCGTATCCTCGATGATTTCAGTCATGTGTGCGACCTGCTGGCGAATCCGCGTCAAGCGGTCGTCAATTTTCGCCTTATCGAGACGCTCCCAATACGATGTAAGCGTTTCGGTCGCGGCGAGAATCGACGCCAGCGGAGTCCGAAATTCATGAGACGCCATTGATACAAGGCGTGACTTGAGTTCTCCCAGTTCTTTTTCCTGAACCAGCGCCGCTTTCAGCGCCGCCTCCGCCAGCTTAGGGGCGGTGATGTCCGCAAACGTGGTGACAACCGCGTAAAGCTGCTGCGTTATCGGGTCGATCAACGGCTGCGCATTGATGAGTATCCATGTGAGCGAGCCATCCGGTTTGTGAACGCCCATGATCACATTCGATTGAGGCTCGCCTGTGCGTAGTGTCACCATAGCGGGATGTGCTTCACCGGGGAACGGCGAACCATCCTCGTGAACTGCCCGCCAAAGCGGATCAACCGACGTGCGTCCGATCATCTGCGCTTCCGTCAGCCCAAGAATGCGCTCGGCGGCGGTGTTGCACAACTGAATCGAGCCGTCCATATTTTGCACGACTATGCCTTCCGACATGCTGGCGACCGTCGCGCGATACCGTTCTTCGCTGATGCGGAGCGCTTCACCCGCCCTTTTGATGCTGCTGATGTCGCGGGTGGTGCCAACCAAGCCGACTACTTCGCCGTGTGCGTTACGCAGCGGTACTTTTGTCGTGAGCATCCATGTTTCAATACCATCTGGTCTAAAAACGTGTTCCTCAAGGTTGTAGATCGCTTGTCCTGTCTCAAACAAGCGCGCCTCGTCATCATGGAATTGGGCTGCAAATTTGATTGGCAGCAGATCTAAATCCGTTTTGCCGATCAGCTCTGCGCCGCTTTTAACGCCTATCGCTTGTACATATGCGGCATTATTTAACTGCATCCGGTGCTGACGGTCTTTCACATAGATGTAGTCGGGAATCGCGTCGATGACCGTGCGCAGCAGCGTGCGCTCCGCCTGCAATTCGGTAGTCCGCTCCTGAATCCGCTGCTCTAGCAGGCGGTTGGCTTCTTGCAAGGCGGATTCCGCTTCTTTCTGCTTGGTGATGTCAAAACCTACGCAGTGAATCTCTAACACCGTCCCATCACTGACAGTAACGGCGCTGAATTCCCACAGCGTCCAGATATAGCCGCCTGATTCGGTGCGTTTGCGGATTTCGAGCCGCGCTGGTCTGTTCGGATCGGCAAGGCATTCTCTGACGGCGGCGTACACGATGGGTTGATCATCGGGATGCACCACTTCAAACGAATTCGCACCGACGAGCGAAGGAACAGCCCACGCGAACTGGCGGCGGTAGCTGTCGTTGCAGTAGGTAATTTTTCCCTGCATATCCACCCGGAGGTTAAAAGCCGCTTCAGAATTCACGAGCGAACGCAGATACGCTTCGTTCCGGCGCAGGGCATCCTCCGCCTGCTTGCGTTCGGTGATGTCCTCAGCGAAAATGATGATTCCGCCAATAGCGCCATCGGTTGAATACCAAGGATGAATCGCCCAGCGCAGCCAAAGTACTGAATCATCGAGACGCCTGAATTCATCCTCCTCAACGGCTTGAACTTCGCCGCGTAAACCGCGCTTGTGCGCGTCGCGCCAGCGATCAGGGATGTCTCCAAATACATCATAGTGTATTTGACCGATAATGCCCGTTTCTGGCAGGCGATAATCTGCGATCCATCGCCGGCTTGCGGCAAGATAACGCATTTCTTGATCGAACATGGCAAGGGCGACTGGCGCATGTTCGATGAATATGTGCAGCAGCTCTTCACTCGCCCTGAGCGCCTTTTCTATCTGCTTAAGTTCGGTAATGTCGGTCGAATTGACCAGCACCGCAGTCACCGTCCCTGCCGAATCGCGCACAGGCTGAATACTCGTGCGATACCAACGTTCTCCGCCGGCGATGATGCTCGGTGCTTCGCGCACCATGCCCACACCCGTTTCGATTACCCGATTGGTGTCAGCCAACTGTATCTCCGCAGATTCCGGCGGGAAAAATTCACGCAGCGGTCTGCCAATCATCTGATCAGGGATCAATCCAAAGTCGCGCGCGCCGATCATGTTCACATAGACGATGATTCCGTTGGCATCAATCATCGCAATCACCGCGTCCAAGCTTTCGATCAGGCTGCGGTGTTTTTCTTCGCTGGCGCGTAGTTCGGCTTCACGCTGTTTGCGTTCGGTAATGTCGCGCGACATGATGATGAGTTCATCCGAATCTTCAATCGGCATGATGCGCGCTTCATACCAGTGTTGATCTGGCATCGTGTACTCAAAAACGATGGGCTGGTGGAGTGTCGCCGCTGCCCGGATCGCGTCCAACGCTTGTTGAAGGATGGTCACCGGTACGAGCGGAGACTTGAAAATCTCGCCCGCACTCTTATTAAGAAATGCTTCCGGCGGCAGTACCAAGTCCGCGACAGATGCGTGAAAATGATAATCCAGCACTGTGCCATCGACGCGGACATGAAACATCAGGTCGGGAATCGTATCCAAGATCGCGCGCTGTTTTCGGTTGGCAACGCCGAGTTCTTCCTCTATCCGCTTGCGCTCCGTAATATCGCGGGCGGTATCGATCACTTGAGTCGGTCGCCCCTGCGCGTCAAAGATCACCCACGCGCGGCGGTGCAGCCAGCGCACCTGACCATCGGGTAATATGATCCGGTGGTCAAGCTCGACAAATCCCCCATTTATTCCGCTTTCCCGCGCTGCGATCGCGCGTTCGTAATCGTCCGGGTGAACAACCCGCTTAAAGAAGTTGGGATCATCGAGGAAAGCCTGTGCGGGATACCCAAAAACTTTCTCAAACGATGCGCTGATATACACGACGCGCTGATCCGGCAGTGAAGTCGAGATCACGGCGTCCTGCATCGAATCGAGAAGCTCTCGAATCTGCTTTTCGGGCAAGTCGTCGTTCAATCGAACAAGCGATGCGGATGCGGTTTCAAGCTGCGGCGCGCTGAATTCGACCTGAACCACATCACCGAGCCGTTCAAGTTCGGTGAACTCAACCACATCGCGCGCCCCTAAACGCATCAAGGCGGCGGTTTCGCGGATCGTGATCTGCTCCGCGAGGACGATCACCCGCATCTGCGGCTGAATCCGCCGCACCGCTTCGATGAATTCGGCAGTCTTGAACGGTGCATAGTCACAAATCGCCAAATCCCATGCGCGCCGCTGAATCAGCGGCGCAACGTCATCGGATGGATCGACAAGTACTGTATCGTAGGCGACGAATTGGTTCTGCTGAAGGACTTGTACAACAGAATCGCACAGCGTTCGCCTGCTCATGACGAGCAGGATGCGAGGGATGGGCATGGGGGGCGAGTTCGTGAGTGACATCGTAGAGAAATCCGCCTTGCGCCAATAATCATTGTGTTCGGAACGAAATCACAATGTTTAATTAATTGTAAGATCGCCTACGGGAAATATAGCGTAAACAAGCTATGCGACGCGGCGCGTAATCAGAAATTTACTCAGTTTGGAGACGCTAAACCGCTCACGCAATGCTCCGCGTTACACCCGGCATCAAGTGTGGTAGTTCAACCGTGAACGTGCTGCCTTGACCGAGCGTGCTTTTCACCGAAATGCGCCCCCGGTGGCGCTCCACGCAGTCTTTAACGATGCTCAACCCCAAGCCGCTCCCGCTGATCGCGTTGACTGCTGCCGAGCGATAAAATGGGTCGAAGATGTGCGGCAGTTCATCATCACTGATCCCCAAGCCGTGATCGATCACCCGCAGAATGATCCACTCCTCGCGCCGATCCAGTTCAAGGCGAATGTCACCCAAATCCGGCGAGTATTTGATCGCGTTCGAGAGCAGGTTGAGCAGAATCCGGCTGACCAGCACATCATCGACGACGGCGATCTCGGTGCTGCTCAAGTTGGAAAAGGTCAGGCGGTGAAGCCCGTCTTTCGCCATGCGCACCTCATCCACGCTCACCTGACACAGCGACGCGAGATTAACAGGCGTAGGATGAAACGCGGTGTCGGTCAGGTTGCCGCGAACCATGTTGACCGTGTCTTCGAGCAGTTCCAGCGCGAACTGCGCCTCGCGCCCGATTGAGTCGAGTTTTTCGAGGCGTTTTTCTGGCGTTAACTTGTCGAAATAGTGGCTGAGGGTATCGCGCGAGGTCGAAATGACGGTGAGCGGTGTCCGTAGATCATGCGAAAGCGCCGACACGATGCGCTGTACAAGGGCGATGCGCTCCTGTTCTTTCTGAAACCCTACTTTTAGACGCTCGAATTCGAGCGCGTTGGCTTCGGCTTGCTTTTGGTCGGTGACATCTCTGGCGATGCTCACGACGATCCGGCGCTGATCCGGTAGTCTGCCCAACGGGGTCGAACTGAACTCCCAGACACGCTGGCTGCCATCGCGGCAGTTGATCGTAAATTCGCCTTCGTCAATGCGTTCGGTCAGATCATAAAGCGTTTCGATGATAGCGACGACTGGCGCTTTGCGTTCACCGTATGCGAGTTCTACCCATGCACCCATCGTTTTCAACTGATCGGCGGTATAGCCGGTGATCTCCAGCCATGCGCGGCTGATCGCCAGCACTTCGCCATCATCCGCGAAGATCATCATCGGCAGCGGCGCATGTTCGACCGCTGTCCGAAAACGGCGTTCGCTTTCTTCTAATGCCGCCTGTGACCGCTTCGCCTGTTCCATTTGCTCGCGGAGTTCGGCTTCCAACCGATAGCGTATCCCGAACTCATGTCGCAAATAGATGTAAAGGATCGCCGAGGTGACGAACACAAAGGCGAAACCCTTCACCATGCTGATGCCGGGTATCAGCGTCTCGTAGATCCCGAATGAATACAGGAGGCTATCCGAGAACAGAATCCAGAGAAAAGCAGTGGTCAGGTAAACAGCAGTGATGCGTTGATGAGGTTTTCGCAGCATAAGATTATCCACACTTAAATATCTGGAATGAGTATGGTATTTGTGTTAATTCTACCCCTTTTTAGTCGGTGGAGTGATCGTAGTTATGATTCTAAAGTAGAGTACAAGCCACCAACGTGACTCAGCGCCCCGCATATTCATGCCGAAGCAAGCCATAATACTTGTTATCGACAAAGCGCCCGTGTTCCCAAAAATGTTCGCGCCGGATGCCCTCAAACGAAAAACCGCATTTGATCATCACCCGTTCGGAGGCGTCATTGCCCGCCGTGCAGTCCGCTTGAATCCGGTGGACATCCAGCGATGCGAATCCCCATGCGATCAGCGCGTGCGAGGCTTCGGTCGCGTAACCTTTTCCCCATTCGGCGGGCAGCAGGTGATAGCCGAGATCGATATGACGGTTCTCGCGATCCCAATCGTACAAACCGCACATACCGATCACGCAGTCATCGCCGCGCACGGTAATTCCCCAATCGATTCCATTATGGTTGTGATAATTCTGCGCCAGCCAATCGATCATGCCGATGGCTCTTTCGGGGGTATCGACCGGATCGTTGTTCAAGAAGCGCAGCACTTCCGGCGATCCGAAAATCGCGCAGATCGCGTCAGCGTCGGCGTGCGTGAGTTGGCGCAGGATCAAGCGGTCAGTGGTGAGGATGGGGAAGGTGGAGAAGTCAAATAACGCGGTCATGGGCAGTCCTTTCTGACAGAAAGATGCCCATTGTACCGCGTTCTGAGCCGTTCATACCGATGGTTTGAGTGCAATGAACACATGCCGCTCATAAGAATCGACCACGAATGAGGCGTCAAAGCCAGTTTCGCGGAGTACACGCAGCCAATCGGCTGTGGGGAACAACCCCTGCATGTGCTGATCATGCTCAACCCACACCGGTTGATCGCCTTCGCGCAGGACGAAAACATAATCGGTGATGAACGTGGTATCGTTCGGGTCGGGATCAATCGTCCATTCGAGAAAGCGGACGCCGCGCCCGTCGCCATCCGTGCCGCCGTGATCGGTATCCGGCTCGAAGGTTTCGCGCACATGATCCGGGACGAACAGCGCGATCCCGCCCGGTTTGCAGTGGACGAACGCGGTTTCGACCGCCGCTTTGAGATCGTCGAGTGTGAGCATGTAACCGACCGCGTCATGGACGAAAACGGCATCGAAAACGCGCCCCAGCCGCACGGAGCGCATATCCCCGGTGATGTGTTCGCAGTCCGGGTTGATCTCCCGGCTGATTTCGAGCATTTCGGGCGAGAGATCAACCAACGTCGTCGACGCGAACGACGCTTTCATGTGAACCGCGTTGCTGCCGCCGCCGCTCCCAAGCTCAAGTAGAGCGGCGGGTGGGTGCGTGATCACGTCCTCGAACAAGTTCAGAAAGAATTCTGCTTCATCCAGATAATCGCCGGGCGGCGAGACGAGACGCCACCATTTCGCCAACTCGCTGTACATTTTGAGCATGTGCCATCTCCTGACATCTCAACCGCCGTACACAACGCGCCACACATGACCGTACACATAATCCGCCACGACGAGCGATCCGTCCGGCGCGGCGATCACGTCAATCGGGCGGATCAATCCGGTCACGAACGGTTCCGCCATCAGCGGCGGCTCCGGTGTGATCGTCGCCCAAGGGGGGATCGTCTCACCTGCTTCGGGGTAATGCGCGGCGGTGGGCACATCACGCGGGGCGATGCGCACGATCCGCTGACCATTTTCAACACCGTTCCATAAGGCGACGAACACGCTCCCAAACAGGTTTGTCGGGAAACCCGCGCCGAGATAAACCGTCATGCCGCGCGGTACACTGCCGGGGGGGAACGTCCACAAATCCGGCTGGATCGTCAAATTCCCCGGCGTGATCGGGCATTCTTCACAGCCGCGCACACGATAAAACGGAAAGCCGTAATGCCCACCGGGGAATACACGCAGCACGCGATCCCCTTCCCCGGTGATCAAGCCGCTGTCAGCGGCGTACATCGTGCCAGACGTATCAAAGCCGAGGTCGAAAGCGTTGCGAATACCCTGCGCATAGATTTCCACACTGCCGATGTGCGGATTCACACGCACGATGGATGCCTCAAACGGGAGGAGCGGCACAAACGCTTGAACCGATCCCTCCGGCGCTTCGGTGTGATCCGTCACCGAGCCGATGCCGACGTATAAAAATCCGTCCGGTCCAAACGTGAGCGCGTTCGGCTGGTTATCGACGGCGTTCAAGCAGCACGGCAGCCCAGTGATCGCCGGGGTGGTCGTTCCGTCCGGCAGCACGCGGAAGATCGCGCCCTGTACAGTGTTGGTGATGTTCAATCGACCGCTCACGTACAGCACATCCGTGCCCGGCTGAAATGCCAGCCCGATCGGGTTGAGGATCGTGCCGCTGTAGCGCGTTGGGGTATCGCCATCCAGCACATACACCGCACCGGAGCGCGTGCCGTTTTCGAGCACGGTCGCGTACAAGCGATCATCTTCGCCGTAAGTGATCTGCATCACCTGACCGGGAAAGCGCGTGACATGTTCAACGCGGTAGCCTTCCGGCACGCCGATCCGCCGCTGCCAACCGGAAAGATCATCGGCGCACGGGAAATCTTGACATGACCACCCCTCCGCCGGAAGGATCGGCGCGGGCAGGTTGACGAATGCCGCCGGAGCGCCGAAATTCGACGCTGGGGTGAGAGTCACGAGCGGCGGTGTAGGAGTCGGCGCATCTTGAAATGCCCCGACCATGCCCACCGCCGCGATCAACAAGAGGATGAGGAGGATGAATTTTACGCGAATAGTTCGGCTGCCTTTACTTCGAATCCGGGGATCACTTCGCCGCCAGTGAGGGTGTCATCTGCCGTCAAGCGGAGAATTTCCGGGCGATCCGGCTGGAAGATGTGAATCAATTTGGAGTCGGGATCGATCAACCACACGAGCCGCACGCCGTCTTCAAGATATTTTGCGGCTTTGTTGACGGATTTCGTCCAAGTGTCGTTTTCTGAGATGATTTCAACTGCCAAGTCGGGGATCAGCGTGAATGCACTTTTGCGCCAATTCGGGTTTTCTGTCGTGTACTGCGACCAGCGCGCCGCCGCATAGAACGAAACATCCGGCACACGTGATCCGGTCACCCAACCCGGCGACTCCATCAGCGCGAACCCGCCTTCGACAATGACTTGCCCAAGCTGTCTTGGAAGAACATAGTCATTGAGGATGCGAGCCAAGACATTCGCAAGAAACATATGCCCCATCATTGCAGGACTCATCAGGATCACCTCTCCGTCGATGTATTCGGCGTTGTCCGGGAGCTTGAGCCATAGATCAAGCGGCATACCGACGCGCACCTGTGTTTGATCCACCATGTCACACCCTCACAAAAACTCGTGTTACGCCAACTCCACCGCCGCATTCGAGAGGACAACCGCATCGCGTTCGACGACTTTTACGCGGAAGATCACGCGGCTGTCGCCGTCGCGCCACATTTCGGTGCGCAGCGTTTCGCCGGGGAAAACATGCTTGACGAAGCGGACTTTGATCGCCTTAAAGCGTGCGGGATCATTGCCGCAGAACGCTTTCAACACGGCGCGCCCCGCATACCCGAATGACGATAAGCCGTGCAGGATCGGTTTTTCAAAGCCGCCCATCGCCGCCATCATCGGATCAGCGTGGAGCGGGTTAATATCGCCAGAAAGCCGGTAAATGAGTGCCTGTTTGGGGGAAGTCTGCTCGGTGATCACCGCGTCCGGTTCACGTTCGGGCGGCACGTTCACATCGCTCGACGGACCGCGATCCCCACCCCAACCGCCAACTCCGCGAATGAACATCGCCGATTCGGTGTAAACGATCTCGCGCCCGCTTTCGTCATAACAGGGCGTGCCCGTCACCACGAGCGCACCGCTCCCCTTGTCGTAGATCGCTTTCACGCGTGGGCGGCAGGTAATCACGGCGCTTTCCGGCAGCGGTGCTTTGATCTCAAGATATTGTTCGCCGTGCAGGAGCATCATCGGGTTGTATTTGAGTCCGGGCAAATCGCCGGAGATCAGCACATCGATCAACGCGCCGGGGAACAGCACACCGAACGTCGGCAGCACGCGGAAACCCGCACCGCTCCGCTCATATACGAAGCGCAGTTCGTCTTGATCGACCGGGTCGGCGGGCGCACCGACACCAAGCGCGTACAGCGAGACATCACGCGGCGTATACGAGAACGTGATCGACGGGAATTCATAAGCGAGAAGCTGTGCGGGATCGACGGCTGACATAAAGTTTCCTCTATCAAACGGGCTGATGCTTTGCCGGGTATTATACCCGATCCGGTTGGCACTTCCGCGCAAAACGCACTTTCATGCTAGAACGGTATGATTATCTAATCGCGGCATGAAAGGGTTCGACGATGGATCAGAACGGCTTTCTCGGCACAGGCGCATCACTCACATCCGATCTTACGCTGTTGGCATATATCCTTCTGCTCGTCCCCGGTATGTTGATCGGGTTTTTCTTTGCGCGTCGCAAATGGTTTGAACCGCATCACAAGCTGACGATGACCACGATCACGATTGTGAACTGGCTGTTGATCGCCTTTGTTATGATCGTGTCGTATACGCGCAGCGTCGCCCCGCAAGTACCGCAGGGACTCGGCTTCCCGGAAAACCTGCTCCCGACGATCCACTTGATCACCGGATTGACCGCGCAAGTGATCGCTACGTATCTCGTGATTCGCATGTGGTTTGAAAACTCGCTGCCAGCGGCGCTGAAGGTGAACAACATCAAGCGCTTTATGCGGCTGACGTTGGCGCTGTGGTTGATCACCGCCGTGTTGGGGATCACGACGTATTTTGTGTGGTACAGCGCACCCGCGCCGCTTGATCCGGTTGTGCAGCCGGTGGAAACTCCCGCCGTGACACCGGAAGCGGAGGGGTAAAAACAGTGCCCGCTCTTCAGACAGGGTGGATGGGCTGACAACCACCGTTCCCACTGGTAAAGTAGTTGATAGTGTACCCTGCGTGGGAGCGCGATTCACAAACAAAGGAAGAAGCAACCGATGACGACCATTCTCGGAATCGAATCCTCGTGTGATGAGACGGCGGCGGCAGTCGTGATCGACGGGCGCGTGATCGCCTCTAATGTCGTCGCCTCGCAGATCGATTTACACGCGCAATATGGCGGCGTTTTTCCCGAAGCCGCCAGCCGCGCCCACATTGAGGCGATCACCTACGTCGTCGATCAAGCGCTGCGGGATGCGGGCATTCGCCCCGGTAAGCTGGACGCAATCGCCGTCACACGCGGACCGGGCTTGGTGGGTTCGCTGCTTGTTGGCGTCAACTACGCGAAAGGGTTGGCGTTGGCGACGGGGAAGCCACTCTTGGGGATCAATCACCTTGAGGGGCATGTTTACGCGCTGTGGCTGACCGAGCCATTTAAAGAGGTCAAGTTTCCCGTCGTCGTGTTGATCGTCAGCGGCGGTCATACTGAACTGCTTTTGATGCGCGATCACGGCGATTATCAGCGCTTGGGCGGCACGATTGACGATGCCGCCGGAGAAGCCTTCGATAAAGTCGGGCGGCTGCTCGGCTTGCCATTCCCCGGCGGACCGAACATCGAGCGCGCCGCGCTTCAAGGCAACGCCAGCGCGTTTGATTTTCCGCGTTCGCGGCTTGAAAACCCGTTTGATTTCAGCTTCAGCGGCTTAAAAACTGCCGTGATGCGCGAAGTCACCGTTGCGCCGAGCGCCGGAGCGCGCGCGAAGTCGCGCCGCGAAGCCGCCGAAGCCGGAGCGCCGCCCGATAAAAGCGTTGTTTTGCGGTCGGATATTTCGATCAATGATGTGGCGGCGAGTTTTCAGCGCGCGGTTGTGGGGATCTTGGTCGAAAAGACGGCGAGAGCCGCCAAAGCGTACAACGCGACCGAGGTGTTTATCACCGGCGGCGTGAGCGCCAACCAACAGCTCCGCCAGCAAATGCGCGCCCAAACTGATCTCGTTGTGCGCGTGCCGCCGTTGAATTTGTGCACCGATAACGCCGCCATGATCGCCGCTGCCGCGTACTACCGCTATCAAAGCGGCTTGCGGAGCGATCTCGATCTCGATGTGCGCCCGATGTGGGCGCTCACGAGCACGGCGTACCAAGAGGGGTGAGTGTCTCCAAAAGCAGCCAATCTCCCTCTGTTCACCCCCGCCCCTCTCCAAACTTCGTTTAGAGAGGGGGGTCATTTTGCATATCGAACCAACCTCTTGCCCCGCTCATCCGCTTCTAGTACGTCACTTCAAGCGATTTTAAGCCGCGTAAGAGGGTGCTGTCCGACCATTCGAGGCGGTCATTCATCCCCGGCATAAGCTGAACCTGTGGGAGACGCGCCAGCAGGGTATTGATCGCAATCGCGCCTTCCATGCGTGCCAGCGGAGAACCGAGGCAGTAATGAATCCCGCTGCCGAAGCCGAGATGCTTATTCGGGTCGCGGGTGATGTCAAAGGTGTCCGGGTTTTCAAAGACTTCCGGGTCACGGTTTCCCGCATACAGCGAGATCGTGACGATATCCCCCTGCGGTATCTCGACCCCGGCTATGCTCACGCTGTCCATCGCAATCCGCCACATCGCTTGATCGACCGGACCTTCGTAACGGAGCATTTCTTCAACTGCCGTGCGGATCAAATCGGGATGGGCTTGCAGTTTCGCGCGCTGATCAGGGTGGTTGAATAATGCCAGCATGCCGTTGCCGATCAAGTTGACGGTGGTTTCGTGCCCCGCGACGAGCAGGAGAAAGATCATGCTGAGGAGTTCTTCGCGGTCGAGCTTGTCCCCGGCTTCTTCCGCTTGCAGCAGATTGGTGAGCAGGTCAGGCTGCGGGCGGGCGAGTTTCTCCTCGATCAAGTTGTTGATGTACATCACGAACTCGAATGCGGCGGTCGCCATTTCGGCTTCGTCCGTGCCAAACACGAGCGTTTTCGTCCAGCGGCGGAAATCGTCTTGATCGCTGACCGGAACGCCGAGCAGTTCCGCGATCACGGTGATGGGGAGCGGAAAACCGTAATCGTTAATCAAATCGAAGTGGTGATCGCCGCGTGCTTGAATACGCGCAATCAGGCTGTCCGCGACGAACTGTGTGCGCGACCGCATGGTTTCGATCAAGGCGGGGGTAAAAGCCTTGTGGACAAGCCCGCGCAGACGGGTGTGATCCGGTGGATCAAGGTTGAGCATATGACGGTTGATCGCCGCCCATACGCCGACGGGCTTACCGCCAAACTTGTTCGCCAAGTCCTCTGGCAGACGTAAATGATCGCGCCCCAACTGGGGATGTTTGAATGCCGCCATGCAGTCGTCGTAGCGCGTCAGCACCCAGAACACGAATCCGCTTTGCGGACCGAGGATCGGCGCGACAGGCATTTCGCGCCGCATCTGCTTATACAGCGGATGCGGATTCTGCCGCGACTCGTGGGTAAAGACGGGATACGGACTGTTGGGGATTGTCGGGCGAGTGAGGATCACGGTTGGAACTCCTGAACAACTTGTGATACGACGTAATACGGAAAGGCGTTAGGGTATGTTGCAAAATGCGTTTACAGGGACAAGGGCAATCGATCTGCCACCGCGTTACAATCTGATTATGAACACACCGTGGTTCAAATGAGTTTCCCCAGAGGAGCGATATGATCACGCTGCCAATCGATCACGTCGTCGTCGCGGTCGGCTATGATCTCGATGCCGCGATGCAAGATTATCGCGCGCTCGGCTTCACCGTCACTTATGGCGGCGTGCACGCCAGCGGCGCAACCCACAACGCGCTGATCTGGTTTGCCGACAGCACATTTATCGAACTACTGGCACTCACGGGAAATGATCCCAAAACAGGGGCGCTCGATTTTTCCCCGATGGTCAGCGAAAAAAGCGGTTTGGTCGGCTATGCGCTCCGTTCATTCGACTTGATCGCCGATGTCGAGCGGCTGCGCGCCAACAGCATCCCCGTCAATGAGCCGGTCGAAAGCGGGCGACTGCGCCCCGATGGGGTGCGGCTGGCATGGCGCAACGCTTTGATCAGCGGCAGCTATGCCCCCTTCTTGATTGAATACGTCTCCCCGCCGGATGATCAGCGCGTCCCGTCGGATCGACTGCTGACGACACACCGCAGCGGCGCATCGCGGCTGTGTGGTGTCGATTTTGCACAGGGGATCGTCACGCTTGCCGCGCCGTCTCCGCTGATCATGGATGAGGTCAAATCACACGGCGTGACCTATCAAGCGGTCGAGGCGTGTCCCTAAGCAGTCCATTCTGCATTGGAGGCGCGCGCACGCGGGGTTACACTCGCCCGCTGTGCCTTCCTTTGCCGCCTGATGGATAAACGCTGTGGATCAAACGACGCTGATCATCAACCGTGTGCTGCCGATTCTCCTGCTGATCGCCTTGGGGAGCGGTATCCGCCGGATTCGCCTGCTGTCCGAAACAACCGTCGATGAACTGCGCAAGATCGTTGTATATCTCGCGCTCCCGGCGGTGCTGTTCACCTCGTTTCTGAATATCACGCTCGAATCGCGCTATCTGGTGCTGTTCGTCGTCACGTTTGCGCTGTGCGTGGGTTTACTGGCGCTCGGCGGGGTACTGCGCCGCGCGCTCCGCATCGATCATCCGTATTTCCCGTTTTTGATCACTGGTTTTGAATACGGCATGCTTGGCGTGAGCTTGTTCGGCAGCGCTTACGGGCTGGAAAATGTCGGCTATATTGCCGTTGTCGATCTCGGACACGAAACGTTCATCTGGTTCGTGTTTCTGGCGTTTCTGCTCATGCGGCGCGACGGGCTGACCCGCCCCGCTGAACTCGCCGCCTCGTTCGTGCGCTCCCCCGTGATCATCGCCATCGTGAGCGGGATCGCGCTAAATTTGCTCGGCGCGCGGGAATTCTTGACCACCAGCGCGATCACGGGCGGAATCCTGAATACGATGCAGTTCCTCAGCAACATGACCGTACCGCTGATCTTGATCATCGTCGGTTACAGCATCCACTTGAATCGGCAGAACCTCCGCGATGCCGCGCTCACAGTCGGGATACGTCTGCTGATTATGATCCCGCTGCTCGTCGTGCTCAACGGGATACTGGCGCTCGATTCACCATTTCAAGCGGCGTTGTTCACGTTGATGATCCTGCCGCCGCCGTTCATCGTGCCCTTGTACATGCCTGCGGAGATGACCGACGAACGCCAATACGTCAACACTGTGCTGACGCTCTCCACCGTTGTGACGATTGTGCTGTTCGTTGTGTACTTCATCGCCAACCCGGTGCTGTAGGTGCTCGTTAGTCCGCGTGCTCGGATTGAATCGACTGCCGCAGTTCCCAAATCACACCTTCGGGATCGGCAAAGTATGCCGTGCGCCATCCCCATGCTTGGCTGACAGGCGGGCGAATAAACGTCAGCCCTTTCGCGGTGAGCGCGGCATATACCGCGTCCACATCATCCACATTGGCGCACAGCATCACGCGGTGACCTGCTTGACCGAGACCGAGCGCTGCTTCACCAACCATCTTGATCGCCGCCGAAATGTGGACGATCGCAAAATCCTGATCGTCCATTTTGAAGGCATATGAAACGTCATCACTGACGACAATCTCAAGCCCAAAAACATCGCGGTAAAACGCCATACATTTGTTCAGGTCATGAACGAACAACACCGCTGCATTGACTCTACGGATTGTCATGAAAAATCCCCATTCACTCGTTTTCTGATCAGGTTAAGGATATACGATTTAATGTGCAAAATCAAACATTTGTTCTAATCCTCAGAGGGATGTATTTACTCCTGTTTGAGCAGTCTTGCACAAATGTTAACAATCGGGTCTAGTTGAAAGCGCGCGATAACGCCATAATCAGCATAACTTAACACCGCCAGAGAGGATGGTTCTTCGTGGATCTACTTGAATATCAGGGCAAGCAGTATTTTGCCCGTTATGGACTGCCCGTCTCCCCCGGCGACGCCGCCGATACCGTTGAACGCGCGGTCGAAGTCGCGCAGCAGATCGGCGCATTCCCCGTCGTACTGAAGGCACAGGTGCAAATCGGCGGGCGCGGCAAGCAAGGCGGCATTCAGATTGCCAACAATTTAGACGAAGTGCGCCAACACGCCGAATTTATCCTCAACCTGACGATCTACGACCGCACCGGCACGATCGGCTATCCGGTCAAGCGGTTATGGATTGAAAAAGCGTCGGACATCAAGCGCGAGTATTACGCCTCGTTCACGCTCGACCGCAGCGCCAAAATGTATCTCGGTATTTTATCGGCAAAAGGCGGCGTCGAAATCGAGAAGGTCGCGGAGGATGAACCCGAAGCGATCGCGCGGCTGCACATCAACCCGCTGGATGGGCTAACCCGCGACGTGTGCGTCGATTGGGTGAAACGCGCCAACTTGGACGAAGAAGCCAACGAAGGCGCGGTCGAAGCGCTCATGCGCTTGTACGACGTGTTCACCAAAGGCGACTGCGATCTGACGGAGATCAATCCGCTCATCCTCACCCCCGAAGGCAAAGTACACGCGCTGGATGCGAAGGTCACGCTGGACGACGCCGCCGAGTTCCGTCACCCGGAATGGGAAGCGTTTAAGGGTGTGATCGAGTTGGACGGGCGCGAAAAACTCGCCGCCGAAAAAGGCTTGCAGTACATCGGATTAGACGGCACGGTTGGGATTATCGCCAACGGCGCAGGCTTGGCGATGAGCACGCTCGACACGGTCAAGCAGGTCGGCGGCGCGGCGGCAAATTTCCTCGATATCGGCGGCGGCGCAAGCGCGGAAACCGTGACGGCGGCGCTCGAAGTGATCAACACCGACCCGAACGTGAAAGCGATCCTGATCAACATCTTCGGCGGCGTCACATGGGGCGATAAAGTCGCGTCAGGCATCGTTGAAGCATTGGGGAATGTTGCACTGCGCGCCCCGCTCGTGATCCGCATCGACGGCACACGGGCGACGGAAGGGCGCGCTATTCTTGAACAGCACTTAAACGAGCGCGTCATGATGGCGCGGACGATGGTCGAAGCAGCGCGGAGAGCGGTCGAACTGGCGGCGAAGGGATAAACCATGTCGATTTGGGTAGATGAACATACAAAAGTTGTCGTACAGGGGCTTACCGGCAGTCAGGGACGCTATTACGGGCTGCTGAATCAGTCTCAGGGGACAAAAGTCGTCGCCGGAACGAATCCGCGTAAGGCGGGCGAAAATGTCGAAGGTATTCCGATTTATGCGACCGTGCGTGATGCGGTCGAACACGCGGGCGCGAATGCCTCATTCGTGATCGTTCCGGCGCAGTTTGCGGCGGACGCGATTGTTGAAGCGGCGGAAGGCGGCGTCGCGTTGATCGTGTGCGTGACCGAACACATTCCGATGCACGATGAAGCCCGCGTTCACAACCTGCTCAAGCGCGATTTCCCGCATGTGCGCTTGATCGGTCCTAACTGCTCCGGCATCCTCAGCCCCGGCAAATGCAATATCGGCTTCACCCCGGCTCAGGTGAGCAAACCCGGTTCGGTTGGCATCGTCAGCCGTTCTGGAACGCTTGCCTACCAGTCGATCTTTGAATTGACCGAGGCGGGCATGGGGCAGTCCACATGCGTCGGCATTGGCGGCGATCCTGTCCCCGGCACATCGTTCATCGACTGCCTTGACGCTTTCTTCAACGATCCCGGAACCGAAGGCGTTATCCTGATCGGTGAAATCGGCGGATCGGCGGAAGAAGAAGCGGCGGAATTTATCGCCAGCCACCCGAAGAAGAAACCCGTCGTCGCGTATATCGCGGGCGTGACCGCTCCCCCCGGCAAGAAGATGGGGCACGCGGGCGCGATCGTGAGCGGCAACAAGGGCACGGCGCAGGGCAAAATGCAAGCGCTCGAAGCGGCGGGTGCGCGGGTCGCCCAAAACCCGACCGAACTCGGCAACCTGATGGCGAAGGCGTTAGGACGGGCGTAAGGCTTACTTTTATCCCCCATCCCCATCGGACAGGTCTCCTCAACCCCTCTCTATCGCTTGCGATGGAGAGGGGCAGGGGGTACAAGCGCTCCCCTCACTCCCACGCCACATAGAGCACCGTTTCCGATCCGCCGTGATCCATGCGGGAGGTTTGATCATCGTAGGTGATGGTGAATTTTGTGCCGTTGGGAAGAAAACGCTTCGCCATACCGTAAAGCATCCCATACCAACCGTCATCGGGGAGCGGCGTCACACACGTGACCTTGACCCGCTTTTCCTCAACTTGTTCGCTCTTGAGATAGCCGACGTAGCCGCCGCGAAAGATCGATTGATAATACGGCGCAATCAACGTGTTCATCGCGTCATTGAGCGAAAGCCCTTCGGCTTCCGGCGGGAATTCCAGCCGGCGGATCGACTCTATGCCGATGCTCAACAAGCTGTAGATGGCTTCCGGGCTGGCGGCAATATCCCACAAAAATGCTGAAGCGTCTTTTGCTGGATACCACTTGTTAGGATCGATGGTTGTGGTAAAGCCATGTTTTTCGAGATACGGGAGCGTAGTTTCGGCTTCCATATGTGACAAATACATCAGAAGATTTTGTCCGATAACTTCAATTGAGGAGAGATCAAAAACTGGCATGGAGGTACTCCTTAATATTTATTTCATGATCTCATTTTATGCGCAGTTTGACCGGAAGAACGAACAAAATCTGTAAAAACCTATCAAACGAAAACGGGGGACGCATTCACGCAATGCGTCCCCCGTTTGATCACAAGATCGGAGGTAATTTCAGTGAATCACGAAAGTGCTTATTCCCTCTCTCTAAGAGAGTTCGCGGGACGACACTTTTGCCCCGATGTACTGTTCCTCACCCCCAACCCCTCTCTAACCGAAGGTTGGAGAGGTGAGGACAGCTAGGATAAATCCGTGATTCACTGAGTTTAGTACGAGGAGCGCCCGTTGCTGCTGAAGCCCGGCAGCGAGTTGAGATAATCCTCGTTCGATTCGCTGCGGCGGAAATCGTTGAGCAGTTGTTCCGTCGCGCCGACCGACCCCACTTCTTCATCTTCCGCCAGATGATTCCACATGCGACGCAGCGTGAATACGCGCTGAAGCACATCCGGTCCCATCAGCAGTTCTTCGCGGCGCGTCGAGCTTTGTTCGATGTCGAACGCGGGGAAGATACGGCGTTCTTGCAGCTTGCGGCTCAGGTGAAGTTCCATGTTACCCGTGCCCTTAAATTCTTCGTAGATCGCGTCGTCCATCTTGCTGCCCGTGTTCACAAGACACGTCGCGATGATCGTCAGGCTGCCGCCTTCTTCGACATTGCGCGCCGCACCGAATAAGCGCTTTGGCGGGTGAACAGCCGACGGATCAAGACCGCCCGTGAGCGTGCGACCGCTCGGCGGGACGACGAGGTTGTAGGCGCGCGTCAAGCGCGTCAGGCTATCCACGAGGATCACGACATGGCGGCGGATTTCGACCAGTCTTTTCGCCCGGTTGAGCGCCATTTCAGCGACGCGGACATGATGCTGTACCGGGTCGTCAAATGTCGAGGCGATCACCTCGGCATCGACCGACCGATCCATGTCGGTGACTTCTTCCGGTCGCTCGCCGATCAGCGCCATCATCAGATGCACATCGGGATAGTTGTGGCTGATCGCGTTGGCGATCTCCTTGAGCACGGTCGTTTTACCCGCTTTGGCGGGTGAAACGATCAAACCGCGCTGACCACGCCCAACGGGGGCGATCAAGTTGAGCATACGGGTGGATAAAATGCGCGGGCTGGTTTCGAGGTCGTAAAGCTGTTCCGGGAAGATCGCCGTCAAGTCTTCAAAGTTGGGACGGTTCTTGGCGTCCTCCGGGTTCTGCCCGTTGACTGACTCCACGCGCAGCAGACCATAATATTTTTCACTGTCTTTGGGGGCGCGTACCTGACCGATCACCATATCACCGGTGCGGAGGTTAAAGCGCTTGATCTGTGTTTGACTGACGTAAATATCTTCCGGTCCGGGGAGGTATTTTTCGGCACGGAGGAAGCCGATTCCGTCTTCGACAATTTCGAGAACGCCCCCGCGCAGTTTGTAGCCCTGCCGCTCGGCATTTTCTCTCATTAGCGAAAGGATGAGTTCTTGTTTCTTCAGACGGCTGATGCCCGAAACGCCCATATCGCGGGCGACCTGACGCAGTTCTTCCAACGTTTGTTTTTCGAGTTGTGCAATGTCCATAGGATTGTTAAGGGTGGGTTATCCTGAATAGAGGGTATGCCCCTGTGCAACACGTATGTCATGAGATTTGGCTGAGACATCTGCATATGGCAGACGACTCGGTGACACAGCGTGCAGATGGGGTTGTGGTGAGTTTAGATTGCCGGGTGGTATAGAAAAGATGGCGCACAGAACACTAGTCATGCAAAGACTATCACAGGTTTTAAGCGAATGCAATCCCCCCCGCACGAAGCGATCGCGTCATCCGGGCAGCTCGTACGACATGCCCCAGACCTTCCGGCTGTTTGCTGCTCCTAGAGGTTTTTGCGACACCGCCGGATGAGTATAATTGGCGTCGCTTGGTGGGTTGATTTCAGTCAAGGTATTCTCACTCATGACCATAGATGCACTATCCCTACAGCAGTTAAACGCTTTCATTGTTCGCGCCAAAGCCAATACATATGTCGGCAGCGCCCCTAAAATCCAGTCTTGCCGTCCACAGTCGCACGATCTTCAATTCCATGAGGAACCCTTTTACTACCTAGATAGTTACTTTGGGGGCAGCGATTTCATCGGTCAAGAAGTTGTCTATTTTCGGATGCATCCCATATGGGCGATGAATTACTACGGCAAGATCCTCGTACCCCAGCTCATTACTGCCGCTCAAGCGGGTCAAATGATTAAGGTCAGCTTGTCTAAACTCTATGAAGAAGACCGTTTTCTGGGCGGATTTGCGTATGATGTGGACGGCACCGTATACACGGATACCAACGAGGGCACAATAGAATCGTTCACTGGTAAAGAATGGATCACCAAACAGGATGAGAGGGTTTACGAGTTAGTCTATCATGGTGGGTTGATTAAGGATTAGCCCCCGGGACTGCCGCGCGCGCTGTCGTGTAGTATAATAGTTGTTATGAATATCGCGCCGAACGGCGCGCAAGCCGTCGTAACCTCGTTTCCTCATGAGTCTGTCGGAAGTCATTCCGCCGCATCCTCTGGCAACTTATTTCAACGCTTGATCTTGCATCTCCCCTTTTTGAAAGAGAGTTACCATGAAACGCCTCCACTTTCGTCGACTGCGCTACACTGGGGTGTGGCATTTGCGCGATCAATATCAAGGAGAGAATCGCAAATGAACAATGTCCAGATAGTAATGGGCATCTTAATCGTAACTGCAAGCATGTTTGTGGGTGTAATCGCAGCTATGATGGGTGTGATCCAGACAGTGCTAAATCAACTTGATTACACCACCTACACTAGAGTGATGAAGGGCATCATCACAGCCGGTCGCAAGTCGCCAATTATCTGGTCGCTTTTATTAATCCCCTTCAGCGCAGCCATTGTTACGTTGGTTTTGCTTAGAAACGAGATCGGATCGACTGCGTTTGGTTGGACAACGATTGGGCTTGTTCTGTTCATAGCGGGTCCAATATTGGTTTCGAGGTTTGGTAACGAACCTTGGTATGACCGTATTATGGGCTGGTCACCTGATGCTCCTGTGGACAACTGGGAAACGGAACGACTCCGCTGGTTTAAACTGAATCTAGCACGTTTCACTATTGGAGTACTTAGCTGTCTAGCTTTTGCGGCAGGGATGGCAAGTTACCAATAACTGTGTCAGTGTCGTCCTCGACTTGACCTCACTTGTGCAAAAAAGTACAAACCAACCGATAGATCGCCCACACCTTTCATGTTTTTTCACCACAAAGGCTGGGTTACAATCACCACGTATAGGTCGAACAAGGGCAGGTTATCCCATGCGAAGCGACAAGCACAAATACCTCGTCATTCCCGGTCCCGTTGAAGTCCGCCCGGAAATATTGGCTGCGCAAACCGAGTGGATGATCGGGCATCGCTCAAACGCGTTTGCTGATCTGTTTGCGCGGATGCAGACGAAACTCAAGCAGGCATTCCTCACCAACTCGCGCGTGTTCATTCAAGGATCCTCCGGCACGGGCTTATGGGAAGGCGCATCGCGCAATACCATTCGTGATGGCAAGAAGGTGCTGCATCTGGTCGGCGGCTCGTTCAGCGAACGTTGGGCGGACGTCAGCCGCTTAAATGGTAAAGAAGTCGATGAGATCGCCGTTGAGTGGGGCAAAGCGCACACGCCGGAGATGGTTGCGGACGCGCTCAAGAAGCAGACGTATGACGCTGTGTGCATCGTCCACAACGAGACCAGCACCGGCGTGACGAACCCCGTGAAAGACATCGCCGCCGTGATCCGCCCTTACGAAGACACGCTGATCCTCGTCGATACGGTCAGCGGCTTTTTAGGGACGGAACTTCGCGTTGATGACTGGGGATTAGATATCGCGCTCACCAGCAGCCAAAAGGCGTTCGGACTGCCGCCCGGTTTGGCATTCGCGGCGGTCAGCGACCGCGTGTTGGAGCGCGCCAAACACGTCGCCAATCGCGGCTACTACTTCGATTTCATCGAGATCGAAGACAGCCTGAAGAAGAACAACACGCCTTCTACCCCGCCTGTTTCGCTGATGTTCGCCGCTGATAAGCAGTTGGATGACATCCAAGCGGAAGGATTGGAGAAGCGCTGGGCGCGTCATATCGGCATGCGCGAAGCCACGTTAAATTGGGCGAACACGCGCGGGCTTGCGCCGTTTGCGCAGGAAGGCTACCGCTCCGCAACCGTCTCGACCATCGCTAACACCATCGGCTTTGACATTGATGCGATGGCAAAATTCATGGGCGGCAAGGGCTTCTCGATGGATAAGGGCTACGGGAAGATCAAGGGGAAGACGTTCCGCATCGCGCACATGGGCGATATGCAGCCCGCCACGCTCGAAGAAGTGCTCTCCGGGCTGGATGAATTCCTCGAAAGCATCAAGGGCTAAGAACGATCAACCACAAAGGACACAAAGAAGCACAGAGGAAAAGCACCGATGACATTTTCTTTGTGTTCCTTTGTGTCCTTTGTGGTTCAATGTCCTTTCACTACCACAAGGAGCAGTCATGACCTTTCATGTGTTGATTCCCGATGCCGTACATCCAACCGCCGTCGCCGTCCTTGACGAAGCCATCGCGGCAGGGGCGGATCTGCGCTACACCGCGCCCGGTCAGATGAGCCGTGATCAAGTCATGGGCGCGATTGGTGACGCCGATGCGCTGATTATCCGCAGCGCGACCAAAGTGGACGCCGCCATGATCGACGCTGCGCCAAAGCTCAAGTTCATCGCGCGGGCGGGCGTAGGCGTGGATAACGTCGATCTTCCGGCGGCAACGGCGCACAAAATCGTCGTCATGAACACGCCGGACGGCAACACGATCAGCACTGCCGAACATACCATCGGGTTGATGCTGGCGCTGGCGCGGCACATCCCGCAAGCACACGCCAGTCTTGCGGGTGGCAAATGGGATCGCAAGTCGTTTACGGGCGTGGAACTCAAGGGAAAAACGCTCGGTTTGGTCGGCTTTGGGCGGATCGGGCGGGCGGTTGCCAAACGCGCCGCCGCCTTTGAGATGACCGTGATCGCGTTTGACCCGTATGTGTCGCCGGAAGCGGCGGCGGAAGTTGGCGCGGAACTCGTCTCGCTCGATGCCGTGTTTGAGCGCAGCGACTTCATCAGCTTGCACGCGCTCTTAACGCCCGAAACGCGCGAGATGATCAACAAAACCACGCTGGCGAAGATGAAAAAGGGCGTGCGCTTGATCGACGCGGCGCGCGGGGCGCTGATCAACGAAGCGGACTTAGCCGAAGCGATCAAAAGTGGGCAAGTGATCGGCGCGGCGCTGGACGTGTTCGCGGAAGAACCGCCGCCCGCCGGAAACCCGCTCGTCAACCTGCCGGGGGTCGTGCATACGCCCCATCTCGCCGCCAGCACCGACGACGCACAAGTGAACGTCGCAATTGACGCGGCGCGCTTAATCGTAGCGGCGCTGACGAAGCAGGATTATCAAAACGTCGTGAATCCGGCGGCGTTGGGTTAAAAGCGCCGCACTGCCGGGAGGGGAGCAGAGCGCCAGTTCCCCTTCCCCTGTGATAGAATACCCCTATTGTGTAGACATCCGGCGCGCCCCATGACCGACCTAACATTGGTTCACCTATACCCGAATATCACCCTGCCCGATGATGCGGAGATCGATCCGTTCGTCGTGTTGGGCAAACCGCCGCGCGGCGCACCCCCCGGTGAACTGCCGCTGGTAATCGGCGCGGGCTGCGTGATCCGCTCGCATACCGTGATTTATGCCGGGAATGTGATCGGTGCGGCGTTACAAACCGGGCATCATGTGACGATCCGTGAAACCAACCGCATCGGTGATCGTGTCAGTATAGGTACAGGCAGCATTGTCGAGCATCATGTAACGATGGGCGACGGCGTGCGGCTGCATTCGCGGGTGTTTGTGCCGGAGTACAGCATCTTGGAAGACGGCTGTTGGCTCGGTCCCGGCGTGACCGTGACGAATGCCCGCTACCCGATCAGCCGGGGATCAAAAGATCGGCTGGAAGGGGTGGTGATCGAAGCAGGGGCGATCATCGGCGCGGGGGCGGTGCTGCTCCCCGGCGTGCGCGTGGGATCGCGGGCGCTAGTGGGTGCGGGGGCGGTGGTGACGCAAGATGTCCCGCCGCGTACTGTCGTGGTGGGTAATCCAGCGCGGGCGATCAAGATGATCGACGAGATTGCATTTTACGAATGAGGATAGGCATGAGCGAGAAAATTCCACTGGTTGACCTAAAAGCGCAGTACGCGGCGATCAAGCCAGAAATTGACGGCGCGATTGCGCGGGTGATCGCCAACACAAGCTTTATCGGCGGGCGCGAAGTCAGCCAGTTTGAAGAAGCCTTCGCGGAGTTCCAGCGGACGCGGTACTGCGTCGGCATCGCCAGCGGGACGGCGGCGATTTATCTGGTGCTGAAAGCGCTCGGCATCGGCGCGGGCGACGAGGTGATCACGACGCCGCACACGTTCATCGCGTCGGCAGAGCCAATCGAGGCGCTCGGCGCGAAAACAGTGCTGGTCGATATTGATCCGCTCACCTTCAATCTTGATCCCGACTTGGTCGAGGCGGCGATCACCGAGCGGACGAAGGCGATTCTGCCGGTGCATCTGTACGGACAAATCACCGGGATGGAACGGCTGGCGGAGATCGCACGGCGGCGCGGGCTGCATTTGATCGAGGACGCGGCTCAGGCGCACGGCGCGGAATTTCAAGGTCAGCGGGCGGGGCATTGGGGAATCGCGGCATGTTTCAGCTTTTACCCCGGTAAGAACCTCGGCGCGTATGGCGACGGCGGCGCGGTCTGCACGAACGATGAAGCGCTGGCGAAAACACTCGCCAAACTCCGCGATCACGGGCGCATGAGCAAGTATGAGCATGATATCATCGGCTACGGTGAACGGCTCGATTCGCTTCAAGCGGCGATCCTCGGCGCGAAACTGCCCCACTTGGACGCGTGGAATAATGCGCGGCGGAGTCACGCGGCGTATTATGATCAAGCGTTTGCGGGCATCAGTGGACTGCAAACACCGCGTGAGGCGGAGTCGGCGCGGCATATCTATCATATTTACAGCATGCGCGTGAGCGGCGACCGGGATGGGATGCTGGCGGCGCTCAAAGAGCGGGGGATCGAAGTCGGCGTACATTATCCTGTGCCGCTGCATATGCAGCCCGCGCTGACGCATCTCGGCTATCCGCGTGGAGCATTCCCGCACACCGAACAGGCAGCGCGGACGATCCTCAGTTTGCCGATGTACCCGGAATTGACGCTTGAGCAAGTCAGCCGTGTGGTCGAAGAAATCGCGGACGTGGTGGGGTGAGGGTTTCCGGCTATTGCTAGACGAATTACTTTTTTCGTGTAACATAAAGATCACACTCTTGGAATAATTCACCATGTAGGATGAGTAGAGTGTGATGGGTGTACATGATGAATAAGCAGTTCAAGAGCCAAACAAAACGCGGTATTGAGTGGACAAATTACACATGGAATCCCATCGGCGGCTGTAAACATGGGTGTCAATGGCAAATGCCCGATGGCAGCATCGCAGAATGCTATGCCAAAACGGTCGCGGAGCGCGTAGCTCAGGCTTCTTATCCACACGGTTTTGAACATGACTATTGGCGTCCTGAACAGCTTGAAAAACCGCTGGAAGTCGCCAAACCCTCGAAAATCTTCCTCGACAGCATGAGCGATCTCATGGGGGCGTGGGTTAATGAAGCTCATGTTAGGAAACTCTTGGATGTGTGCAGTCGAGCACATTGGCACGATTTCCAACTGCTCACGAAAAATCCGGGTCGTCTCCGCAAATTCGAGTTCCCGAAAAACGTATGGGTCGGCGTGAGCGCGCCGCCTTCATTCATGAACGGAAAACCGCTCACCTTTGAGCAGCAGCAGCTCTTTGTGTCAAACGCGCTTGAGAGCTTGCGCGAGGTCAACGTGCCTGTGAAGTGGATGAGTATTGAACCGCTCAGTTTTGATATTGCGCCACTGCTTGAAAACAGTGGGCTTCAATGGGCGGTGATTGGCGCAGCGACTAATGGCGCAAGAACGTATCAACCGAAGCCCGAATGGGTGGAGCGGCTGCTTGAGACGCTTGATCGTCAAGGCGTGAAGGTGTTCTTCAAGGGAAATCTTGACTGGGATCAGGATGCTTGGCGTGAAGAGTTTCCGCCATCTGCTGCGTCAGGAAGTGCTGAACCTACTCAAAATCGCTTGGTGACCACAGAGGAAGCTGACGTTTCTGCTGAAGCTGCTCCGGCGTATACACCAGCTTTTCAAAAATAGAGGTACCAATATCACCGTCGTTCCAAGGGTAGAAGCCCTTGCTTTTCCACGATGGATAGCGCTTCCAGTTGGTTCCAATTAAGATTGACCATTGATGATGTCCATATGGCTTCCTAACTATCCAATGCTCCTTGATACGTGGTAAACGTTGTGCGAGGGTTTGGTATCCTATACTGGCAATAGTTCTTTTGTAGCTTGCACATGCAATATTGATCATGATGTCGACGCGCGGATACACCTGATTGAGTTTTTCAAGTAGGTGCCAAGGTAAGGCTGCATTCGATGGGTCTGCGTAAACTGTTCCATAAGTTCCTTTGGGTTTCGTAGAGGCAAAGTGGCGTTGTGGTTGCTTCAACTGCTCCAAAAGGATCTCATGGCTTTCTTGAAATAATGTAAACCGGGTATTGCTTCCCAAAGTGTTTTTCAGGTTTGCGAAAGTCAGGACATCTGGCTCATAAAGGTACCCGTGAAAACGAAAGTTGTCCCACTCGCGCATGTAATCATTCGCAATTCTATCGAAGATAATTGGGCTTCCGGGTTGTAAGTCTTGTGAGATTCCAGGTCCTGCATTCAGATCGAGGTATAAATATGGTTCAACGCCTTGCCAAGACTTTGTGAAGTGCACAATCATGTTGATCTGCTGTCTAAGTGCATCACTTAGGGCTTGTTGCTTAATTGGTGTGTAATCGGATGTCTTGTAGCGAGCAGATGGTTTTACAGCCGTTACTTCGAGAGTTGCATTTTCATCTATGAAATCATGAAGCTCAGTTACACTTAAGTACCATTCTTCAGTACCAAATACTTTGAAGGTGGCGAACTTCTTGATTAATTCTTCATATTCGTGTTCAGCACCCGCCATCACTCCCAAAACTTGGAGACCGCCATACTGGCGACTCAAGCGAGTTTTGGTTTCTTCAACATCGGAGGTCAATCCAAACGTGATCTGCTCATCTGCACGCTGAATGAAGTAAATCATCGAAGATACACACCTACTAAGGGTTATTTTGCGTATCCTGATTATAAAACACAATTACATTAATCAACAGACACTACCAGTTTAGGTGCGGGAATAGGTTCTGCCGCCCCCAATTTTCCGAGCGCAGCGCATATGTTTCTGCACTCAGGAGCGTAAGTATCCCCTGCACTACCCGATCAACTAAAACCGGGTGTCGCTCACCGGCATTTTCCAGATGTCATGCGTCAAGCCGAAGCGATCAAAAATCGCCTTGGCTTCGGCAGTCGTCCACTTGTGCCATTCGGGGTTGAGGTGATTGCCATACCACACCTTCGAAAACTCCCACACATTTTCAACCGGCTGCACATCCCCTTTGGCGATGCGGTGCTGCGCTGACCAGCGATCCACATCCGCCTCATCTTTGAATGCCAGCATCGTCGTGCAGGTGTAGATCACGTTGTCCCATGCGTTGAGCATTGGCACGGGAAAATGCACCACATACCCGGTATCGAGCAGTTTCCCGTCGCGGATACGTAGTTCCACCTGTTCACGGTCTGCGCCGAGCGTCGTCGTGATCGTCACGTCTTGGTTGAGAAGTGCCGCCACGCCAAACGAACACCATGCGCAGTTCCCCCAGTATTCCCGATCCGCCGTGCGAACGACAAACGGCGTTGGCGCGGTCGCAAACGGATGAATCACCCAGAGTCGGGTGCTGTTCGGGTGCAGCACCACGCCGTGATAGTCGGCTAACGCCACCATCGCTTGTTCGATGGCGGCTTCGGTCATAGTCAGTTCGGCGGCGACTTCGGCATTGGTCGGCGGATAGCCTTTTTCGATCAACAACCGAAGGATGGTGTGATGGAGCAGTCCGTGAGTGAGTGCGACAGCCATTGTTTATTCCCCCCTCTGCTGATGCAAAACTCGCTGTACCGTTTCGATCACCCGATCATGCGCGCTGCCATTCGAGACGATCATCCCCTGATTCGGCAGGTTCGCGCCGCGTGTAAAATCGAGCGGCGATCCGTCAACATCCGTCACCATTCCCCCGGCGGCGGTCACAATCGCCCAGCCCGCCGCATGATCCCAGATTTTGTGCCGTGATTCTTGATCGCGCGGCAGCCGCAGCATCAGATCGGCATCTCCGGCGGCGATCATGGCGTATTTGTCCTGACTATCGATGCTTTCCACATTGGAGAGCGCTGATCCGAGCGCGGTGTAAACCGAGTGCATGCGCTCAAGGTGAGCGTGCGCGCGTTCGACGGACTCGACGATACACCAGTCTGCCGGAGCGGTGCGCGCACTCACGCGCGTTTGACGCGCTGCGCCGCCGCTGATTGGCTCGACGTGACATACGCCATTTTGCGCGTAAAACAGCAGTCCCGCGCCATAACCGGGGCTGGCGAGCACTCCCGCCGCTGGAATGCCATGCTCAAGCGGGGCAATCGCAATCGAATAGCGCCGCCCCGCGAGAAAGCCCTTCGTCCCGTCTACCGGATCGATCACCCATGTGCGGGCAGCATCGCGCCCGCGCCCCCAATCGAGCCATGTCACAAGGTCGGCTTCGGTGACAGGTTCACAGAGCACGTCCGCGACGATTTGCACAATGATCGCGCGCTGTGCTTCAGCGACGAGCGCGGCAAACTGCTCCCCGGATTCTTCCGCTAACACGGCATCGTTGGGGAAGACTCGGCTGATGGCGCGCAGCAGCACCGCTTGACTGCCGTAATCCGCAATCGTGACAGGATCGTGTCCGCCGCCTTTGTCGCTGCTGTTCAGATGAAGGTGCTGTACGCGGCGCGTGAGATCGGCAGCAAGCCGCGCCGCCGCTAAAATCGGACTGAGGTCGATCAAGAGAGATGCTCCTTTAGAGCGTTAGACAAGTTTCCGCGAAAACAGATACGCGCGGCGGGTTTGAACTTCTTGCGGATACGGATCGCGCTCGATCACTTCTTCGACCTCAAACCCGGCGGCTTGCAGCGCAGTGATGACGTCGGCGGTTTGGTGAAAATGAAAATCCACATTGACGGGCTGATCAAACCAGCGATCAAGATGGCGGATTTCATCGCCGATATGAAACGTGATCAGCAGATTTCCGGCATCACACAAAACGCGGTGAAATTCGCGCAGCGCGATCATCAGGTGCGCCGCTGGCACATGGATAATCGAGTAGAACGCGGCAATCCCGCCAAAAAAGCCGTCGTCGATGTCTGTTAACGCGAGCATATCCCCCTGCTGGAAAGGGATGCGCGGGTGTAGATGCTGCGCTTCAGCGACCATCCGGGCGGAGAGGTCAATCCCACATGCCGACGCGCCAATCTGCGCTAAATACGCGGCGATCTGCCCCGGTCCGCATCCGAGATCGCAGATTGCCCCTTTGGTGACAGCACGTTCGACCAGCATTTCCAGCATCTTGCGATCAAATGGCTTGTAATCGAGTTCGTTTTCGAGCTGCTTGGCGTAAGCGGCGGCAACCTGATCATAGCTGGCGGCGGTATTCTTCCCATTGATGTCACTGCTCATACGTGACCGTCTCCCGTACTGTGTCTTGTTCAGCAGCCGAAGGGCACGCTGATGTTATAAGGCGTGCCGACATCATAGAGATCGTAGCGGATGATCACCTGCCCCGTCACGGGGAGCTGACTTTCCAACAGGATGACATTTTCTACATCGAGGTTAACGTAAAAGCGGATCACGGCATTGGCGGACGGCGCGATCCACAGGTCATAGCCGGTGATCGTTTGCGTGCCGCCGTCGGCAAGGCGGACAGAGGGCAAGCTGAGATCGGCAGGTTCAAAGGCATAGCCGTAGACCTGAATTCCGTTGACGGTGGCTTGTCTGCCAGCGGGAACGGCACGGCTGACTCCGCCGATCAGCAGCCCCGCGCCGAGGTCGGCGGCGGCTTGCGCGCTGCCCTGCTCGTTTGCCATGTTGACGCTGCACGCGCCATTTTGCACGAGAAAGGCATCATCACCGAGGCGGACGGCTTCGTAATTGATGCCGCCCGTTTCGCCAAACAGATCGCCGCTGGACGTGACGACGATGCGGCGGGCGCGCGAAATCTGGTTAAACCATGACTCGGCACTGGCGGCGGCGGTAACTTCGCGCGGGGTGCGGGCGATCACGCCGGAAAACTCAAGCGTGACGACATAGCGCCAGCCCGCCAACTCATTCAGGCGGTTGTCGATGCGCGTGAAGGCGGTCACGGGGAGGTTATACGGCGGCGGCGGCGCGTTCTGCGTGAGTGGGAACGCCGTCTGCATATCCTCAATCGTGGTGATCGTCGGCACGTCCTCTATGTCTTGAATTGGGCTTTGATCACACGCAGCGAGGAAGGCGATCAGCGTGATCAGCAGGAGTACGCGCATGATCATCCTGACTGGTTGATGGACAAGCTGTCTAGGACTGCTTGCAAGGTAGGAACGTAGGTGTCGCCGGTGGCATAAGCCGTATATGTCTCAACCACGATCAGGTAAGGATCGCGGCGGAGATAAAACACGTCCAATTGACCGGGCGCGAATGCCGAATCGGGTGCGCCTCCGACGGCGTGATAACTGACGCGCTGCCACCCATCATCCGTGAACTGGATATCAAACTCACTGAGCCACTCCTGACCATCGTAATAACGGACTGCGTAGCGGTCAATCGCGTATGCAAAGCTCGCTTGAGTGACGATACTCGCATTGATGATGGCAAGGCTGAAAAACGCTTGATCGCCGTCGTTCCAGCGCCTAAAACGGCGCTCCTCATCAACCATCTGCGTTTGTGACCATGCGGCGGGCACGTTGATGCGTGTGATCTCCTGCTCGATGGTTTGCGCCCCCGGAAACGGAGTCGCGGGAAGGAGATTGATGGGGGGCGAGGGCTGCATGAGCAGAATAACCACGCCGACGAGGACGATCAAGATAAGAATCACGCCGCCGATCAGAAACGGCACGACAGGATTAGTGCGCGGCGCGATTCCCTTGCCTTCTGCGGTCGAGCGGTCGGCGGCGACACCCCCGATCGCGGCGGCGGCTGCGCCAACATCGGTCATCGTGGGCGGATCGGATGAAGGTGGCGTCAGTGCTGCTGGCATCGGCGTCAGCGTGCGATCATCGTAGGGGGGTGGATACGGCGTAGCACGCGGCAGCGGAGTCAAGTTTGCGGGCGTGATCGTGCGGTCGTCGGCTCTACCGGGTGTAGACGGCGGAGTCGGCGGGCGGGGCGTCATTGGCGGCGGCGTCAAGCGGCTGGTGCTGGTGGGCGGGATCGTCGGGTGATCGCCTGATCCCTGCTCAAACGGCGCGATCCGCACCGCTTCGGCAAAAGCGCGGGCGACATCCCCCGCCGACTGATAGCGCTCTTCCGGGCGCTTGGCAGTCGTTTTGTAAACCACCCATTCGATCTGTGTGGGAAGTTCCGCCCGATACTCGCGCACCGACGGAGTCGGCTCGTTCAAATGTTTGAGCATGAGTGCGAGTGGAGTGTCAGCGTAAAAAGGTTCGCGTCCGGTCAGCATCTCGAATAAGACGATGCCCAACGAATAGACATCCGAGCGCCCGTCGATGGGCTGCCCGTTCGCCTGTTCGGGACTCATGTATGCGGGCGTGCCGATGATCGCACTGCCCGTCAGGTTGCTGTTGATCACACGGGCGATGCCGAAGTCGGTCAAGTAAGCATTGTTATGCTCATCGAGCAGGACGTTTCCCGGTTTGAGATCGCGGTGAATGATGCCTTGAAGATGGGCGTAATCGAGCGCTTGCGCGACCTGTGAGAGCGGGCGTTCGATTTGGGCAATCGTCGGTAAGCCTTTGCGCAGCCATGCGGCGATGCTGCCGCCAGCGAGATAACGCATAGCAATGAACGGGATGCCGTTGGCTTCGCCGTAATCGTAGATCGGGACGATGTGCGGGTGCTCCAAGTGGGCGATCACATCGACTTCGCGGGTGAAGCGTTCATAGAAACTGGGATCATGCAGCAGCGAGGGCGGCAGCACCTTGAGCGCAACCACGCGGTTGATCGACTTTTGGCGCGCACGATAAACCGTCGCCATGCCGCCCCGCCCGATCTCTTCAAGGATTTCGAACTGCCCCAGTGTTTTGCCGATCAGGTCGTCAACCGGTCGATTTGCGCTCACGCTTGTGTCCCGTTCGTCTGTCGAATCTCTTCTAGTTATACGGGATCAGGGGGGATCGGGCAAGTGAGTCATGAGAGCGTGTCAGGGCAAACGCATCAAATTGATCAAGCGGGGGCAACGCCTGCGTTGTCTAGGTTGGCGGACGATGCAAGCGTCGTCCCTACGATTCGTCATGACCTTCTCTGATGCTGATTTCGATGCGTTCGCCCCAGAGAGCGTGTGTTCGTTAACATCAACGCTGCGCTGCATATCGTACAAACCTCTCCCCGAACGAAGTTCGGGGAGGAAACCGAGCAAAAGACCCCTACCGCAGCCCTTCTGCAATCGCAATCAGTGTTTCCACCGAGGGCATGGGGTCGACAACCGTCCCGCCGTTGAGCAGATGTGCCGCGACTTCGTAGATGATATCGCCTGCCTGCCAGCGTAAGCGACGCATTGGAACATCAGGATCCCAAGTCATGATCTCATCAACTTCCTGACCGGGATACGGTGTCGGATCGTTTGGATTGGGATACCACACCCACGCCCCCTGCACGTATTGAGCAGTGACGGTAGTCGCATCGTGCAACGTGAGCGGCACATCCTGAACTTCGGCACTGGCACCAACCGCTGACCAATCGCTGCTTTCCGCCTCATTCGCCGCATCTGACTGATAGATTATGATGCGCCACCTGTCGCTGGCAAAACTGAGCGAGATGTAATTAGGCTCGGTGAAGTAAACGGACTCCTCAAAGACCAATTCATCGGGAAGCACGGAAGGAATCAGCACCTCAACGCCGAGTTCCTCAGCGAGCGCATCGGCTTCTTCCAAGGTATAGACCCGGGGTAACGTGTCGACATCCACTTCAGCATAGACAATCCGCTGCTCATCACTTGCTGCCGGACGAAAGAGCTGCTCGATCACTTCCTGCGCCCACGTGCGGAGCGGGGGAACGCTCAAGAAGACGGTGACGGTCACCATGAACGCCGCCGCTGCTGCCAGCACCCAACGCGAACGCGCTGGGGATGTGCTTACCTGCATCATAGGACTCTCCTTAAGCTGCTTTTCGAGTCGTTCGATAAAGAGCGGGTCGGGCGTGATACGATCAGCAAGATCGCGCAAATCATGTTCGTTCATGATCCCTCCTGCATGTCTGGGTTCAAACGGGTGCGGAGATCGGCAAGCCCGCGCGAGATCAGCATTTTGACGGCGGACTCCGTCTTGCGCATGACCGCCGCTGCTTCTTTGCTGGTTAAGCCGCCGAACAAATGCAGTCGCAGCGCTTCGGCACGATCTGGGGCGAGGGCGTCGAGCGCCGCTGTGACCCGCTCGACTTGCAGCCGCAGCGCGACGGTTTCATCCGGCTCAGGTATGTGATCAGGGAGTGTAATCTCCTCATTTAGGGGAACGACTGTCCGCCGTCCAAGTGATCGAAAGTGGTCCGCGACTTTGTGCCGTGCGATCCCCAACAGCCATGCGGCGGTTTCTCCTTCGCCCCGGTAGGCGTGGAAATTTGCCAGCGCACTTGTAAACGTTTGTGCGGTTATATCCTGTGCGTCATCGTGGCTGCCAACCCGCACCAAGATATAGCGATACACCGCATTCACTTGTTGGCGATACACGGTGGTAAACGCCCGGTGTGCATCTTCCAGACTAGGGGGTGCGGCAGCATTTTGCGCGGCGAGTGACACCATACGCTCTCCTGATCGTCAGTTAGCGGCGGCGCGCAACTGCGGAAAGGTTTGGAGTCACCGCCGCGCGGGTGGATGATCTAATGTCGGTGCGGAAGTGGATTTTGTAACACTCAGTTTTGAAGCGAAAGAAAAACGTTAGGTAACGGGTGGCGCGTCGGTTTCGTCGAAGTCGATGCGGGTGCGCGGTGCAAGTACTTGAATCGCGCGGAGCGTCTGCGCCAACAGGGGATCACACTGGGTAAAGTGGATACCTTTCAGGAAGGGCTGGCGACCGCCTTCTGCAATCGCAAAGCGCGCGGTGGCGCTGATGAATTCGATTTGACTGGCGTCGATGATCAAAAGCACGGGCGCGCCGAGGACGAGTTCGGCGTATTCGCGGATCGACATCAGGAGGAGGTCTACGTCGGGTCCCTCAAGGTGTCCAACTGCATTGACGTGCAGCACGTCACCATGAATTTGTACTGCGGAGAAAGCCATCGCGCGCATTCCTGTGTTTCCACCCTTCGACCACTCAACCCTACTGCTATCATACCGCAATCGTTTACAAACTTCAGTTAAGGATTGTGCGGACATTCACGAAGTATTGAGACGATGAAGAATATTAATGCAGATCGTGTGAGACAATTTTCGCGCCGCCCTTGACTACTTAGGGCAGCGCGACAGAATACTAACCGATTGGAAACGCGAAAGAAACAGGACAAGAGTCACGGCGACCTATGACCGATTACCCGCCGACGACCACGCGAGTCGGCTTGATGCGGATCATGACGCGCTCTTCTCTGCCGCGCCGTTCCGGCATATTCTTATAGTAGTCCTCGTAGCCGCGATACAACAAGCTCAGTTTGTTAATATGACCGATAGCGACGGTCTGATCGGGGTTCATATCGGACACCAGCCCGCGCACTTCGATCCAGCGGTACGGGTTCGCAGGATCAACCGCAAGCACGGTCACTTTGGGGCGCGCCAGCATATTCTTGTCCTTTTGCCGCCCGCGCGCGGTGTTGATGCGAATATAGCCATCCTCAAAATCACACCAGACGGGGGTCGCCTGAGGCTGCCCGTCAGGCATCACAGTCACGAGCGTGACGACAACCGCTTTTTCAAGCAAATCCCGATGTGAGTCGGGAATCTGCGCCAGAGGTGCATTCATGGATTTCTCCCTAGGAAAAGAGGTAAAGTGCTGATGAGCATCTAGATTCTACCTGATAGACGATACAAAGACGCAGTCACGCCGCTGGACTATACTAGCAGGTGTAGACATCAAGTGAGGTGTATGTGACAACAGAAGATATCGCCACTGTAGATGGCGTTTCGGAAAACCCATTACATCCATTGGGATCAAAGCCGCCGCTCGACCGTGAGGAACTGCGCGACGTGATCGACCTGAGCTTGTGGATGGGACAGCTTATGCTGCAATACGGCTCGCACACGGATCGAATCGAACGGACGGTTCATCGTTTGGGGACGGCGCTCGGCGCGGATTGGTTGGATATTCTGATCTCTCCGAATGCGATTGTGGCGACGACGATCAGCGGCGAAGAATTCCGCACCAAGATTCGGCGCGTCGTCAGCATTGGCGTGAATATGGCGATCTTGGCAGAAGCCGAGGCGCTGATCGAGCGGGTGGAGCGCGGTGAAGTGGATCGATTTGAGGTGCGCACCGAACTCAAGCGGATTTCGCAGATTCGGCGTGTGTATAACCGCTGGTACGTGATCGCATGGGTAGGGGTGGCGTGCGCGGGATTGTGCCGTCTGCTCGGCGGAGACTTGGCAGCGGCGGGGGCAACATTCATCGCGTCATCAGCGGCGATGTGGGTGCGGCAGGAACTTCAGCACCAGTATTTTAACCCGCTGATCAACGTGACGGCGACGGCATTTGTGGCGGGGGTGATCTCCAGCCTGCTGATCCGCTTGCAGATCACGACGACGCCGCTGCAACTGCTGTCAGCAAGCGTGCTGATGCTCGTCCCCGGCGTGCCGCTGATCAATTCGATGCAGGATACGATTCGGGGGCATTTGGTGACAGGATTTGCGCGTGGGTTTAACGGGATGCTGATCGCCATGTCGATTGCGCTCGGTCTTCTGCTGGCAATGCTGCTGGTTGGGGTGGAGGGTTTATGATGATGTCCCCTGAAACGCTGGGGGTGTTCCTTCAGGATGTGATTTTGTCGGGCGTGGTGGCTGCGGGCTTTGCGATCCTGTTCAACGTGCCGCCCCGTCTGTTGTTCGCGTGCGCGCTTGGCGGGGCGGCGGGGCGCGTCGTGCGCGATCTGCTGATGGGCGGGGGGATGAATATCGAACCCGCCACACTGATCGGATCGCTGGTGATCGGGATCATGGGGGAATACTTCGCACACCGTTACAAAACGCTGGCGCTGATCTTCACCGTGAGCGCGTCGATTCCGATGGTGCCGGGAGTATTCGCCTACCGGGGGATGCTCGGCTTGATACGCTTGAGCAATGCGACGGGCGACACTGGGTTGATGTATCTGACCGAGGCGGCGATCAACCTGACCAAGACGGGGATCATCTTGGGGACGATTTCCGTAGGAATCGCCATGCCTGTGCTGCTGTTCCGCCGTACTAAACCATTGGTGTAAACAACCCAAGTCTGCAAATCAAAAGGGACATGACACCGCCATGTCCCTTTTTGATTCGTAATGCTTAATCGACGCCGCGCATACGCGGATCAAGCGCATCGCGCAAGCCGTCGCCTAAGAAGTTGAAAGCGAACATGACCAAGAACAGCGCGACCGCCGGGAAGATCGCTTGATTCGGATACGAGCTGATCGCGCGTGCCCCTTCCGCGATCATGCTGCCCCAACTCGGCGTTGGCTGCTGAACGCCCAAGCCGATGAAGCTCAAGAAGGCTTCGAAGCTGATGTACGTCGGAATGGTGAGCGTTTCGGCAACGATGATCGGACCCAGAATATTCGGGAGCATGTGGCGGAACATAATTCCGCGCACGCCCACGCCCATCGACCGCGCCGCTTCGATGTATTCTTTTTCGCGCACGCTCAAGATTTGCCCCCGCACCAAACGCGCAAGGTTCATCCATGAGGTCAAACCGATCCCCGCGAAGACGAACAGCATCCCGCCCGATGCGCGGTCAAAATCGGCGATAGAAGCTGCGAAACTGCCTGCCTCCGGTTGGGCGATGCTGGATCGAAAGAACGCAAGCAGCAGAATAACGAACAAAAGCGTCGGGAAGGCATACATGATGTCCACGATGCGCATGAGCAAATTATCGATCATGCCGCCCATGTAGCCGCTGATCAAGCCGACGCTGACTCCGACAATGAGCGCCATCAACGGACCGACGAAGGCGACCGCCAGCGATACACGCGTACCGTAGATGATGCGGCTGAGGAGATCGCGCCCAAGATTATCCGCGCCGAGGATGTAATTGTTGTTGATGACGATGAATCCACCGTCTTCGACGGGAACCATGCTTGGAAAAATGACCGTCACCCATTCCGGCACGGTATCATGATCCGCGAGTACCTGCTGCGAAAACGAGCGCGGCGCGAGGACATCGGCGAAGGTCGCCACGAAGATCGCAAACAGGATGATCACACCGCCCATGAGGGCGAATTTGTTGCGGCGCAGACGCTTCCATGCGTCCGCCCAAAGGCTTGTGCCTTTGACAGGCGCTTTGATTTTGGCGATATTCCCGCCCGCTGTTTCTGCTACAGCCATCGTTCCGCACCCCTTAATTAAACCGGATGCGCGGATCGAGCCACGCATACAACAAGTCAACGACCGTATTCGCCAGCACGAGGAAGAACGCGTACAGCAGAATCGTCCCCATGACGACGGGATAATCGCGGTTCAGCACACTGGTGACGAAGTAACGTCCCATGCCCGGAATACCAAAGATCGTCTCGGTGACAAATGTGCCGGTCAGGAGCGCGGCGAACAGCGGACCTAACACGGTGACAACCGGAATCATCGAGTTCTTGAGCGCGTGGGCAATCACGACCATGCGTTCGGTCAAGCCTTTGGCGCGGGCAGTGCGTATGTAATCCTCGTTCATAACTTGGAGCAGGCTCGCTCGCGTCAAGCGCGCTAACAGCGCGGACTGCGCGAAACCGAGCGCGAACGAGGGCAAGACCATCGTTTGCAGCGTCCCCCACCCCGTCGGCTGGAAGACGCGCCAGTTGACGGCGAAAGCGTACTGCAAGATAGGACCCATGATGATCACGGAGATGCTCACGCCGATGATGGCGACGCCCATGCTGGCATAATCGACCCACGTATTGCGGCGCAGGGCGGCGATAATGCCGGAAGGGATGCCGATGGACATGGCGACCGCCATCGCCGCCAAGCCGAGTTGAAACGAGACTGGTAAATTTTCTTCAAAGATCATATTGACGGTGCGACTGCGCGTGCGCAGCGACGGACCGAAGTTCATCCAGCGGAGAGCGGCGTCTTCGCCCAAAATAGGGAGTTCGATATTGATCAGATAATCATCGGTGATCGTCCGCCGCCATGTGTCATCGGTGAGGCGTGGGATAACGATATCGCCTACGTAGCGGAGATACTGCTCGATAAACGGCTTATCCAGCCCGTATTTAATTTCCATGTTGCGGCGGACTGCTTCCGGTACGCCGCGCTCGGTATTGTTGAACGGTCCGCCCGGTACAAGCCGGAGCAGCGTAAAGGTAATGACCGAGACGAAAAAGAGAACGACGATCATCCAAATGAATCGCCGGATGATGAATACTGCCATAGCCTGATCCCCGAATAGGAGAGGGGCGGATCAATCAGACCCGCCCCTCAGAAACACCTTTATCGCTGGGTCGGCTTACATGCCGTCAACCGACCATTTTTCGTAGTATTCGCGGGTGATCAGCGAGTACGTGCGGGTGATGCCCGGCGCGGTCAGGTCGTTGGTCACATAGAAGTACACGGGCGCAATCGCGGCGTCGATGTTGACGAGGATGTTATCCGCCTGAGCGTAAAGGGCGGTACGTTCCTCAACGGTTTCAGCGACAAACGCCTGATCGACCAGCGCATCGAATTCCGCATTGCTCCAATGGGTGTCATTTTCTTCCAGCAGGTCACTGTGGAAGCTGGCATCGTAATAGAAGTTGTGCGAATCCGGGTAGTCGAAGCACCAGCCCGCGCGGTACAAGTTGTAATCGCCGCGTGTATCGAGGTAGGTGGCGAAGTCGGCGGTGGCAATCTGAATCGTCACGCCGAGCGTATCCGCCCACATCTGCTGGACTGCCTGCGCAAGGCTGCTGTGGAGGCTGCTTTCGTTGTGGAGCAGGGTGATCTGGAGGCTGGCGGGATCAACACCGGTGTCGGTCAGGTATTCCTGCCAGAGCGCCTGTGCGGCTTCAGCATCCGAGTGAATACCAAGTTCGGGGAAGGCTTCACCCGTCGGCGCGGCAGCGAGGCTGGGGAGCGCGAAGAAATCAGCGGGCTGCTGACCAGCGGTGACGACGTTGGTGGTGATCGCTTCGCGGTCAATCGCCATCGAGAAGGCGCGGCGGGCGCGGGCATCATCGAACGGCGGCATTTCGACATTGAAGCCGTAGTAATACGTGCAGGTGCCGGGTCCGCTGAAGTAGGCGGCGCTGAGTTCGGCATCAGACAGGATGCGTTCGGTCGAACCATCCGGTGCTTCCGCGATCATGAGCGTACCGGCTTCAAATTCCGTGAGCTGGGCTTCTTCATCGAGGAAACGGAAAACGACTTCATCGATCTGCGCGGCGGGAATAGCATTGCTGCCGGGGAAGTGCGGGTTGCGGATCATGGTCAGGCTGCCGCCGTCACCGCGCTGCCATTCCTTGAGCGCCCAAGGACCGTAGGTGGCGATATTTTCCGGGTCAATCCAGAAATCGCTGAATTCTTCAATCGCAAACTGGGGCTGGGCGGCGGTGATCCACAGACCGAAGATCATCGAGGTCACAGCGGACGGCTGGACGACGGTGATTTCGAGCGTGTATTCATCGACGACATTGAGCGCGACACCAGCGCGCAGCGCTTCCATATCGGCGGTCGCGGGGTCAGCCGAACCGAATTCGGGACCGCCCGCGATCCACGGGAGGAGGACGTACTGATACGGTCCAGCCGTGTTCGGGTCAAGCGTGCGGAGCATGCCATAGGCGAAGTCGGCGGCGGTGACGTAGCGGGGATTGCCGCTCTCATCGGTGACAACTTCGACCGCGCCAGAATCGGCGTTGTAGCGCACCCAAGGCACATTCGGGGTGATGCTGAAGGTGTAGACCAAACCATCTTCCGAAACGGTGTGGGATGCCATACCGTCTTCCGGCAGTGCGGTTTCTTCGTTAATGCGAACCAATTCCGGGAACAGTTCGGCGATCACCTGCACGGATGGGACGTCTTCCGCCAATGCGGGGTCAACGGTGGGGATGTCACTCGAACCCATCTGGCGACCCGTGGTCAGAATGACCGGTTCCTGAGCAAAAATGCCCCCGACGACTGACAGCGTGAGCGTCAGCGCCAGAATCAGCAGGGCGAAACGAACAGTTTTCATAACAATGTTCCTCCGGTGGCAAAGCGTGTTAGTCTGCACAGCTTACTGCTGGCGGTTAATTTTGGTTCATTTTCCCTTAAACTGCAAAAAGTCATGATGAAACGGTTAACGCACCCTACCCACACTGATTTTCGTGTGAAATAACTCAATCTGTGTTCTAATCGGCATGTTAATCGGGTTCACGCACACCGCCGAACGCCATGACCAAAATCTTCGTCTGCTACCGCCGCGATGACAGCGCCGACAATGCCGAGCGCATCGTCGAACACTTGACCGAAATTTCCGGCACATTTAAGCCGGAGGATATCTTCTTCGATGTCGATTCGATCCCGGTGGGGGTCAACTTTCGCACGTATATTGATGAACGCATCGCACAGTGCGTCGTCGTGCTTGTCGTGATCGGTCCCGATTGGGCGGCGATCCCCGATGACGACGGGCAGCCGCGCCTGCATAACCCGCGCGATCAGGTGCGGATCGAAGTCGAAACCGCGCTCAAGCGGGGAATTCCGGTGATTCCGGTGCTGGTGCGCGAGGCGCGTATGCCGAAAGCGGCGCTGCTGCCGGAGTCGATCCGCGAAGTGATTGATTACAACGGGTTATCCGTCCGCCGCGCGCAGGATTTTAAGCCTGACATGGCACGCTTAATCGACGCGCTCAAGCGGATTGTCAACGATGCCGCGTCGATTGACTTAACCCAATTCACCGCGCTGCGCACGCTAAGCGGACATACAGACTGGGTGAACGGCTGCGCGTTCAACCCGAATGGGCAGATGATAGTCTCCGCGTCGGTCGACGGAACACTCAAGCTGTGGGATGCGGGGAGCGGACACGAACTCCGCACCTTGAGCGGACACACTAGCGCAGTGATCGGTTGCGCATTCAGCCCGGATGGGCGGATGATAGTCTCCGCGTCGGTCGACGGAACACTCAAGCTGTGGGAGGTGAGGAGCGGGCGCGAACTCCGCACCATGCGCGGACACACCGAAGCAGTATCCGGCTGCGCGTTCAGCCCGGATGGGCAGACCCTCATTTCGGCATCCAGTGATAAGACGCTCAAACTTTGGATGGTGGGGAGTGAGCGCGAACTCCGCACCTTCAGCGGACATACTGACGATGTGAACGGTTGTGCGTTCAACCCGGATGGTCGGACGATTGTCTCCGCATCGGTGGATGATACCCTCAAGCTGTGGGAGACGGGGAGTGGGCGCGAACTCCGCACGTTTAGTGGGCATACCGACTACGTGAACGGCTGTGCGTTCAGCCCGGATGGGCAAACTATCGTCTCTGCGTCAGCAGATAAAACGCTCAAGCTGTGGGATGCAGATAGCGGGCGCGAGCTTCGCACCCTGAGCGGACACACCGAACCAGTGTACGGCTGCGCGTTCAGCCCAGATGCGCAGACTATGGTCTCTGTGTCAGCAGATAAGACGTTAAAGCTGTGGGATGCAGATAGCGGGCGCGAACTCCACACCCTAACCGGTCACTTCGACCCTGTAGCTAGTTGCGCGTTCAGCCCCGATGGGCGGCACATCGTCTCCGCGTCGCTTGACAATACGCTGATCGTCTGGGGGATGCCGGGGACGTAAAGGGCAGCCTCACCCAAAAGCAACCCCTCCCCCGTCCCCTCCCCGAATTCGGAGAGGGGAGCAAACCGCGTTACCCGTTCCTTAGCAGTTGCGCTTGTCGGGTAAAGTGCCCTAGCGATCCCCTTCTCTCCGCTTGCGTGGGAGAGGGGCAATACATCGAGGCAAAAGTGTCGTCCCGTGAAGAAGTCGGCGCGGGGATTTTTCAAACGGCTTCTAAGTTACTAAACCAAAATCCGCTCCGCTTTCTTCGTGATCGCGCCTGCGAAGACTGCCCACACGATCAACGTGGGGAACAGGTAGCGCGGGATCGCCAACAAGGCGAGATGAACGAGAAGTGTATACGCGATGTAGCCGATCAGCGGCAGGGTCAGCCGCCAGCCGGAGCGCGTGCGCCAGATGCCGATCACGCCCAACAAGATCGTCCCGTAATGGAATACGTATACGAGCGCTTTGATCGCAAATTGATCGCCGCGCAGCACATTGAGCAAGCCTTCGAGTGAACGATCATCACGCGCCCAATTGAGCGCGAGATCGCGCAGACTTTCGCCGGGAAAATAAGCGGTTCCATGCGGCTGCAAGACTGCGCCCGCAAGCTCACCGACGCGGCGCGCAACATAACTTATCGGATCGGCGCTGATCGCGTTGGCGGCTGCGCCTGTGTAAGCATCCTGACCAAAAACACGGTCTTCGCCCCGCTCCGCGCCAGAGTCGAGGAGGCGTTGATCGACATCGTGCGGGTCGTCCCATCCGGTCGCGCCGATGTACAAGAATGCCGCCAAGCCTTCCCCGGCGATCACGAAGCGATTCCAGCGGGCGAGGTTGTAGACCGTCCATGTGAGCACAATCGACGTATAGAGCGCGGCGTAAACGAGCGCCCGACCGACCGCACGCCAGCGATCCCGCCGCCAGTTGGCGATCACCCACCAGCCCGCCAGCGCCAGCGGAAAGAGCAGCAGCACCGCGCGCGTGAGCGTGGCTAAACCAAGCAGCGCCGCGCCGAGCAGAAATATCCCCGTGCGCCGCCGTGTTTGCTCCGGCGAATCGAGGGCGATCACGAAGGCGAGCAGCCCGGCGGTGAGCAGGGTCATAAACAGCGTTTCGGTGGTGATCTGTCCGCTTTCGATGATGAACGCGGGCGAAAAGCCGATCAACGCGGCGGTGAGGGCTGCCGCAGAATCGCGCCCGGTGAGCCGTTTCGCCAGATGCGCTGCCATGTAAACGGTCAAGGTGCTGAAGACCGCTTGCGCGAACAAGACGGCATAAAAAGCTGCGGATTCGCTCATGACGAACTGCGGCGCGCCGATGAAGATCAAGTACATGGGCGGCGGCTGAAGCTGAGACACGTCATAAATCGCGCCGTCCACTTCCGCAGCGGTTGCACCGCTCAAGAGGATGCGCGCATTCACCCAGTACCAAAACGAATCGCTGCCCCTACTCTCAGTGATCGTGACCGGGAGATTAATTGCAAACAGCAGACGGGCGATCAAGCTGATCACCAGCACCACCTTTAAGATGCGGCGCGCGGTCATGACCCATCCTCCACCTGTTCAACCGAAACGACGCGCCAGAACTGAAGATGCGTGCCGGGAATGTCCGCGACGAACGCGAAACGCCCATCCTCAGCCTCACCGCTGATCAGCGCATCCAGCGCCGGACGACCCGACGGCATGATCAGGTAATCGACGGTGTAGCGCTGCGCGACTTCGACCACCGTATCTCGATCCGGCATCGGGTAGACAATCGACGATAATCCGAAATACGCCATCACGAACGGGTCTTCGCTCATAAAGGTAAGCTACCCTTCTCCGGTCTGATCGGGGAGTTCGATGGCAGCGGCGTGCAGGGTCTCGACCAAGTTCAAATACGTCGTATTGCGAAGATCATCCTGCCGCACCAATTCGACGCCGTTCACGCCGATTATCGCCAGCGCGATTAGCCATGCTCCGGCGCGTATCCGCGCATCCGTGATAGCCCGCTCAAAGGCAAACGCGGCGAACGGCAGATAAAGCGGCAGCAGCGAAAGCAGCGCTTTTTTCATGCTGCCGCCTTGACTCTTGAACGGCACGAGGAGCGGGTAAAAGATCACAAAGCCAATCAATAGGATGACCGCCGGAAGCATCACCCGCATGCGGGCACGATCACGCGTTACGAGGAGCAGAAATGCGCCGCCCAGCACCGGTACGATCAGCACATCCAACGTGGTAATCACCAATTTCGCCGTCGCCGCGAGTTCAAACAAGCGCCGCCCGATCAACTGCGCGGGGGTCATCGCGGCGAGCATGGTTTCGAGCGAAAGGCGCGTATTAAACAGGTAATGATCGTTGTGGCTGGTCAGGAAAAACATATTATTCATCGTCGGGGTGGAAAGCGTGCCATTGATCGATAAGTTTCGCAGCACCCACGGCAGCGCCAGCATCAGCGCGCACACCCCCGCGGTGATCACGCCGATCACCGCCTGACGCAGCGGCACGGCGCGGCGGTCAAGCACGGCATACCCGATCACGGACGCGGCGATCGCCGGGATCACAACCGCCGACTCACTGCGAATCGCGTACGCGATTCCGGTGGCGACACCGCTCACGACAAAATAACGGACTTTAGCGCGCCGCATCCCTTCGGTGAATGCGATCACCGCTAGCCCGATCATGAGCGCATTCGGGATCGTCGTGTCCGTTCGCACCGAATTCAGAACGAACTCCGGCAGTAGGGCAGCAGCGGCGGCTGACCACAATGCTCCCGCGTTCGATACCCCCAATTGGCGCGCCGCCGCGTAGGTGATCAACGGCAGCAGGGAACCCAATAGGGCGAACGGCAGCACCGCGCCGAATGTCCCTTCGCCGAATACGGTCATCCCCGCCGCCGCGATGATCCCGGTGAGCGGCATCCAATGATCGTCCGGGTGTACAACGGTCGGATACAGGTCGTTATACTGCCATATGTAATCGAGCGTCAGCCCGTGCCCTTCGATCAAGCGGACGCCGAGGTTGTAATAATGGTTGGGATCGGCGATGCCCGGAAAGTGCACCACGCCGATCAGCAGCGCCAGCCGCAGCACCAACGCAGCCAGCACGATCAGCAGCAAAGAGCGTGTCGAAGTTTTCAAGCGCATTCATCCATTCCAGAAGCGGGATTATTATATCAGACACACTTGAGTCGTCGTCCGGCGCGCCGCCCGTTTAGAAAAAGCCCGTATACTGAATAGAAAATACAGCCTCACCCTGTAGGCGCGTCCGGTATTGGCGCACGACGTTTTTTGACCCCTCACCCCCTGCCCCCTCTCCCACGCAGGCGGGGAGAGGGGGATCGCAGCCGCAGACTCGCCGCATATGGGGAGTCTGTCTATGCCCCCAAAAAACCGAATTCGGGGAGGGGCAAATCAGCGGCGGGCGCGACGTACCGGTCGCGCCTTTCTAAGTCAAGGAGTCATGATGACGGCGTCTCCCCGTTCGGCACAAACAGTCACAGTCAAGCGACCGCGCTTGATGCGTGAAGTCTATTACCGGTGGGTGTGGCGGCTCAAATCACCGCCGGATGCGTTATGGACGTATGCCGCCAACACTGACCGCTTCAACCGGGATACGCACCTCCCGCCGATCACGATGGAGCGCACGAGCCAAGACCTGCCGAACGCGACACGACGGCTGAAGATGCACCGCATCAAGCTTGGCAGGCTCAAGCTCGTGCCGATTGCGTGGACGGAAAGCCCGTTTGAGTGGATCAAGCCGCAGAAATTCGGCGTGTTCCGCAGTTATTCGCAAGGTCCTGTGCTGTATATGCGCACGCTGACCGAATTGATCCCCCTGCCCAACGGCGGGACGGAAGTCGTGTATGAAGTCTGGGTCGCGCCGCGTAATCTGCTCGGTATGGCGGCGATTCCGCTGCAAATCGGGTGGTGGAGCGCGCGCGATTTCCGGCGCGCATTCATGGCATACGATAAGCTGGCGCAGCAGCAGCAGCCGTTTGAAACGACGCTCCCCCACAAGACGACGCAGTTACCGACCGGTGCGCGACGGCGGCTAGCAAACGCGGGAAAAGAATTTGACCGGCGCGGGGTCGATCCGGTGTTGAGCGTGCTGCTCACATCGCTGTTGGACTACGGAGACGAGTTCACGCTGGCGCGGATGCGCCCGTATGCGCTGGCGGATGCGTGGCGTGTGCCCCGCCGCCCTGTGTTGGAGATGTTCCTGCACGCGGCGGAGATGGGCGTGCTCGACTCGCGCTGGGAACTGCTGTGTCCGCTGTGCCGGGGTGCTAAAGCGACCGCGAAAACCCTGCGCGATGTGCCGGATCATGTTCACTGCGAAGTGTGCCATATTGATTACCGCGTCAACTTTGACCAGTCGATGGAATTGGTGTTCGCGCCGAACGCGGCGATCCGCGAAGTCACGCCCGCCGCGTACTGCGTCGGCGGTCCGCAGATCACGCCGCACATCGTCATGCAGCAGATCGTCAAACCGGGCGAAAGTAAAACGCTGTCCGCGCCTGCTGCCGTCGGTCGCTACCGCGTGCGCGCTTTGGAAGTCCCCGGCGCGGCGCGGCTGATGATCGACATTAACGGCGCGGCGAATGCGATTCTGCCGCTGCGCTCCAGCGGGTGGACGAGCGGCGAAGCGATCATACGACCAGATGGCACGCTGACCATCGAGAATATCAACCCAACCGAGCAGTTGATCATCGTCGAAAAGACAGGATGGACGGATCAAGCGGCGACCGCCGCCGATGTGACCACGCTCCAGACCTTCCGCGATCTGTTTGGGCGGGAAGTTTTGCGCCCAGATGTGCAAATCGGGATCGGCAGCTTGACGATCATGTTCACCGACTTGCGCGATTCGACGACGCTTTACCGTGAAGTTGGGGATGCGCCCGCCTTCGGGTTGGTGATGCGCCATTTCGATATTTTGACCGCTGCTGTGCGCGCGGCGGGCGGGTCGATCATCAAGACGAATGGGGATGCGGTCATGGCGACCTTTCGCCGCCCGGTCGAGGCGATCCGCGCGGCAGTCGCGGCACAGCGCCAACTTGCCGAAGAAGCGCGCCCGCTGGCGATCAAGATCGGGATTCATACCGGAAGCTGCATCGCGGTCAACTTGAATGAGCGGCTGGATTACTTCGGCACGGTGGTGAATATCGCATCGCGGCTGGAGAGCTTATCGACCGGAAAAGATATTGTCTTATCCGGCGGGATGTATCTTGATCCCGAAGTGCTGGATTACTTGAAACACGATGAACCGCTGACGATCACGCCGTTCGGTACGACGCTCAAAGGGTTTGGCGAAAAGCAGTTTGAACTGTGGCGGTTGATCGTGACGCCAGAGGAAACGGAAACAAAGCAGGGGTGAAACAATCCCGCTCTAACCGAAGGCTGCTGAAGCGGCGACAGTCGATTTTCTGCCTCCTGCTCCTCACCCCCCCGTCCCCCTCTCCAAACTCTGTTTGGAGAGGGGGTGAAAAACGAGCGCGATGCTCGCCGTCGAAAGCGATAAAGACGGCGAAAAGCGGTTCTAAAACGTCTTTTAACGCTTTGCTGACCAGACGGTATAATCAGCGTCGGTCTTGTGTTTGAATGCCATAAGTGGGGCTTTTCATGCCGCGTGTTGAACAAGCAATCGAGATTCACGCGCCGCCTGCGCGGGTGTTTGCGATGGTGGCGCACAGCCCGGAGCGTATGCCCGATTGGTGGGAATCGTTCGAGCTTCAGCAGCGGGTGACACCGCCGCCCACCGAAATCGGGTCACGTTCGCGCTACGTGTACAACATGATGGGCGTGAAGATCAAAGGCGAGCATCTGGTTGAGGCATACGAGGAAAATCGGCATTTGATCGTGCGGACGATCAGCGGCATCGAAGCGACGTTTGAGTTCTGGTTTGAAGGGGTGCCGGATGACCCGGAAAGCACGCGGGTGACGATCATGGTGGATTATGCGCTCCCCGGCGCGATGTTGGGTAAGCTGCTCAACCGGCTGACGATGGAACAGAAGAACGAGCGCGATCTGAATCAAGCGCTGGTGCTGCTCAAGGCGCTGATCGAAAGTCAGATGCCGATAATATCATCATGACAAACCGTGATCCCGATATCGCATCGATCCAACAGGCGATCAAGGACGGTGATTACCAGTTTTCGCTTCACGCTGTCAAACGATCCGCCGAACGCCACATCAGCCGTTCAGAGATTGAAGAAGCGATTATGAATGGCGAGATCATCGAGCGTTACCCGGATGATAAGTACAGTCCAAGTTGTCTAATCCTTGGATGGACAACCGCTAAACGTCCGCTTCATTTGCAGCTTAGTCTTGCGCCGAATGTGAAACTAATCACTCTGTACGAGCCAGATGCGGCGGAATGGATAGATTACAAGACGAGGAAAACGACATGACCAAGACTTGCTCGGTGTGTCATGGAGAGCTAAAGCAGCAGTTGATCACCTACACACAGTTTTTGGAAGGGCATTTTGTCGTCATTGAAAATGTACCTGCGTGGGTGTGTGAAAACTGCGGCGAAACCTATCTCGACCCGGATGTTGTGGATCGCATTCACCGCGTGTTGTGGTCAGGCGGTGAACCGGCACGCACGATTGAAACGCCCGTTTATGATCTAAGCACGGTTGCCTGAAGCAGAATATCATGACCGCACGCATCACCAATATCCTGATCGCGAACCGGGGCGAAATCGCCGTCCGCGTGCTGCGCGCCGCCCATGAGATGGGAATCCGCGCGACGGCGGTGTATTCCGAGGCGGATTCCGCCGCGCGGCATGTCCGTTTAGCCGATCACGCGGTGCATCTCGGCGGCGCTGCCCCCGCTGACAGTTACCTACATATCGCCCGCTTGATCGACGCTGCGCGCTCGTCCGGCTGTGATGCGGTGCATCCCGGCTACGGCTTTTTATCCGAAAGCGAAGCATTCGCTGCCGCTGTGATCGACGCCGGATTAATCTGGATCGGTCCGCCGCCGGATGCGATCCGCGCGATGGGCGTAAAAACCGAGGCGCGCTCGTTGATGGAACGCGCCGGAGTGCCGCTTGTCCCCGGTTTTCAAAGCGACACGGCGACCGACGCGGAATTCATCGCAGCGGCGGATCGGATCGGCTATCCCGTCATGGTCAAAGCGGCGGGCGGCGGCGGCGGGAAAGGCATTCGCATCGTGCGCGACCCGGCGGAACTGCCGGAGGCGCTGGCAGGCGCACGCCGCGAAGCCGCACACGCCTTCGGTGATCCGCGTTTATTTTTGGAGCGCTATATCGAACGCGGGCGGCATATCGAAATTCAGGTATTCGCGGATGCGCACGGGAACACGGTGCATCTGTTCGAGCGCGAATGCAGCGCCCAGCGCCGCCATCAAAAAGTGATCGAAGAATCGCCGTCCCCGATGCTGACTCCTGAAATCCGTGAGCGGATGGGCGCGGCGGCGGTCGAAGCGGCGCGGGCGGTCGGCTATGTGAATGCCGGAACGGTCGAGTTCATCGTCACACAGGCGGGTGAGTTCTACTTTTTGGAGATGAACACGCGCCTACAGGTGGAGCATCCCGTCACCGAAGGCGTGACCGGGCTTGATCTGGTCAAACTGCAAATTACGACGGCACAGGGGCAGCGACTGGCGTTCAAACAGGACGCGATCTGGCAGCGCGGGCACACCATCGAAGCGCGCTTGTACGCTGAAAACCCGCGCCTGAACTTCATGCCCGCCCCCGGCACGCTGATCCGCTTCATCGCGCCGCACGCCCCCGGCGTCCGTGTTGATTCGGGCGTGGTCAGCGGCGATACGATCACACTGCACTATGACCCGATGATCGCCAAAATTATCGTCAGCGATTGGACGCGCGCCGACGCGATCCGCCGTTTGGATCGGGCGTTGTGCGATACGGTGATCCTCGGCACGACGACGAACCGCGAATTCTTGCGCGGGTTGATCCATCATCCGGCATTTCTGGCGGGTGAAGTCGATACCACGTTTATTGACGCGCATCTCGCAGAGTTGATCCCGCCGGAGCATCCCGACGCGACCACGCTCGATCACGCGCTGATCGCCGCCGCGCTGCATGAGCGGACGATCGCGCCGTCAAGCGTGACGAACGGCAAATCAATCACGCCTGATCCTTGGGCGCGGGCGGATCATTTCAGGATGGGGGGCGAATAAATGCCGACCTACAGCTATGTTTACAACGGTGAAACCTACGCCGTTGCGCTCGAAGCGCTTGCCGATGGCACATACCGCGCCGTCATTGGGGATCGTGCGTATACGCTGAGGGCGATCCCGAACGAAAACGGCGGGCTGACGCTGGCGTTTGACGACGGCGACCGCGCCACCGTCTACGCCTCATCGGTGAGCGGTACGCGCTACACCGCTGTGAACGGCGATCCGGTGACGTTTACGCTGCCGGAGGCAGTCAAGCGGAGCAAACATAAAGCGCACGCGGGTGATCTCACCGCGCCGATGCCGGGTCAGGTGCGTGATGTGCTGGTCAAAGCGGGTGATTCAGTCAAAAGAGGACAGACGCTCCTGCTGCTCGAAGCGATGAAGATGGAAATTCGCATCGCTGCCCCCGCCGATGGCGAGATTCAATCCGTCCGCGTGAAAACCGGCGTTGTGGTCGAAATGGGGCAGGTGTTGATTGTGATTGAATGACATACTGATGGAAATCAACCGGATGATCTCGCTACAATTGAGCGGTATTAAAACCGCATAAGGAGATCGTCCGATGTCGTCCTACGCCCCTCAACCCCTCACCTTGAACAAACGACTTTCTCGTTGGATAGATGCTGTTTCACCAACGCAAGCCGCAATCGGCTTTGTACTGCTTGGCGTGGGGGTGCTCATTGGCGGATCGATCAATTTTCTACCGGAGTTCTGGACGGGAACGAGTTCTAACTTAGGGGTCGAATTTCTAAGCATCGCGATCACAGTGCTGGTGATCGACGGCTTAAACAAGCGCGAAGCCAAGCGCGAAAAGCAGTCTGATTTGATCCTGCAAATGCAGAGCAAAGACAACTCGATCGCAGCGGCGGCAGTGGATCAACTGCGTATACGTGGATGGATGCAAGCAGACTCGCTTGAAGAGGAGTACATCACCGGCGCAAACCTTGAGAATGTCAATCTACAGTGGGCGAATCTCCAACGCACTCAGGTGAGCGAAACAAATTTGCAGGGCGCACATCTGGATGGGGCACAATTACAGGGCGCGGTCTTCAAAAACGCTATCCTGCAAAATGCTGCGCTGGTTTGTGCGAATTTGAAAGGCACAACATTCAATGCAACATCACTACATGGCGCAAACCTGAAAGATGCAAATTTGGAGGGTGCTCAATTTAGCATACCGCGTGTTTTTGGTTGGGAATTGGATTATTCAGGGTTTTTTGATGAAAAGACGGTGCTGCCCGATGGTTCGCACTGGACACCTGAAACCGATCTGACCCGCTTCACGGATGCGACCCATGCACAATTTTGGCGCTCGGACACAACTTACTCACCTGCCTATCGCGGGGAAACAGGATAAAGTACTATAGCTCCAATTTTTCGGCAGAAATCAGCGTTTTGCTCGCCGCTGTGCGATACAGGGCATAGCGGCGGCTGTCTTCGAAGGCGAAGAAAACCGGCTTTTCGACCATCAGCCGTTCTCCATTCACTTCTAACAGATACCGCGCGGTGCGTCCGCTCACGCGCACGGTGTGGCGAATCACGCCTTCGGTGCGTGTAACCGGGTCGCGCAGATCGCTGTTCACGCGGAGGCGGCTTTGCGCCAAACGGATCACGATAAAAGCGTTAAAGAATGTGAGAGCGATCCCAATCAACCGCAAAATAAGCGAGTTTTCGCGCTGTGCGATGAACAAAGCGAACGTCGCCGCGATGGTGACGGCAGCAATGGCAATCCCGCCGCCGATTAAGAGCCGCGACCATGTGCGTGTTAAGCGTTTTTTCTGCGCAAGGCTGACAGCACCTGTCCGGTTTAGGGCTGCATCAGCATCGGAAAACTGAAGCGCTTCTTGCAGCGTTCCGATAAACGTAATAGGGAGGGGGGTCGGGTTCGATGTTGTTTCCGTGTTCATGATGTCTTGATTAGACCACAGCGCACGAGACAATAAAAGGGGTACGGCAGTCCGCCGCACCCCAATCTTACTCACATTATCAAGTTGCGCAATACCCGCGAACTACATGTCCATCGGGGGCAGGAGCACCGCGTCGATCACATGGATGATGCCGTTGGAGGCATGGACATCGGTTGTGATCACGTTCGCGCCGTCCACTGTGACGCCCATATCGGTCGCGGTCACGGTGACAGAATAGCCGGGGAGAAGGGTCGCCACGCGGACGCCGCCTTCAACGCTCGCCACTGCCACAACGGTTTCCGCTGCGAAGTGACCGGGGACGACATGATACGCCAGCACCATGTTGAGCAGGTCGGTATTCGCCAGCAGTTCTTCCGCCGTCGTGCCGAGTGCTTCGATTGCCGCCGCGAATGCTGCGTCGGTCGGGGCGAACACGGTGTACGGTCCACCGCTGGTCAGCAGTTCGACAATCGCGGGATCAGCCGCCGAAACAGCCGCCAAGAGAATGGTGAATTCCGCCGGATCAGCGCCAGCCGCCGCGATCACGGTTTCGGCAATGCTGACGGTTTCCATCATCATGTCGCCGCCCATGTCTTCGCCCATGTCTTCAGCGACCGGGGGAAGGAGCACGCCGTCAATCGCATGAACGACGCCGTTGGAGGCTTCCACGTCCGCCATGACGACCGCCGCATTGTTGATGCGCACGGTTTCGCCGTCGAGCGTCACGAGCAAGGCGGTTTCATACAGGGCAGTACCGAGGAGTGAGCCATCGAGCGCGACAACATCCGCCGCCATAAACACACCGGGGACGACGTGATACAGCAGAATATCGGTCAGCGCTGCCTGATCAGCGAGCACCTGTTCCGGCGTGACACCCATCGCTTCAAACGCGGCGGCGAATGCTGCATCGGTCGGGGCGAACACGGTCAGCGCCGCGCCGGCATTGCTCAGTGTTTCGAGAACAGCAGGATCAGCCGCTTGAACTGCTGCCAGCAGAATGCTAAATTCCGCCGGATCACCACCCGCTGACGCGACAACAAGTTCCGCAATCGTGGGCGCATCTTCTTGCGCGCTCACACCGAGCGCCGCCACGAGCGCAAGTACAACAGCAACGAGAACCAACAAACTCTTCTTCATATGTTACGTCTCCATCCTCTAGCAATACAGTCTCGGAATTTGGGAGGGGATGCCTCACACGCCTAATACTGCGGTGAGTGGGTGAGTGTGAAATGAATAAACTCCGAACTGTTGATGAAACAAAGGTAGTCCTATTCTCCCATGCCAATCGACCCGGCACAAGTTCAATCCCTCCAAATCGCCCGTCCCAAAATGGGCTTTCCGGTTGGTCAAGCCCAGCCGCCAATCGCGTAAGGTTCAAAGGTCTACTCAAGTTCTAAAGGAGTCGTTTCATGAAAAAATCCTCGCTGATGGCGGTGCTTGCGATGGTGTTGGTCGTGTTTTTCTCGTCGGTGGTGACGGCTCAGGAAGTCACCCCCATGCCGCAAGGCGAAGGCGGTGTCGATCTTGAAGGGCTGACGGGCGATCCGTCGCTGTACGTCGGGCAGACAGTGAGTCTCGAAGGTGTGGTCGAAAATCTGGTGAACGTGCGCGCGTTCGTGTTTGGCGAAGGCGTAGCGATTGACAACGATCAAGTGTTGGTGGTGAATACCAGCGGTGAAGAATTCGATATCCGCGTGACCGATGGTTCGCGCTTCGTGGTGACGGGAACGGTTTACCCATCGTTCGCGGACGGCGGCTTGACGCAGATCATCGCGCGGATGGCTGAAGCCGGTGAGCTTGATGGCGCGATGGCGACTGAAGATGCCGCCGATATGATGGCGACGGTTGATCCGATGATGGGCGGGATGATGCCGCGTTCGACAAATTTGGCGGAAATGATCGTGCCGGATGCGCTGTTCGATTACACGATTGTCGAACTCGCCTCGGCGGACGCTTTGCAGTTCGTGTCGCTGCCGGAATAAGACACCAGCTTCAGCGGACGACACTTTATCCCCAGCCCCGCTACCTATCGCAAGCGGGCTGGGGGTGAGGTAGCCCTACCACACTCTGATAAGCACCGCCGCTGAAGTGCTGCGTCTTTTGCCAGCCTTCCCCTGTTGGCTGCTCGGATTGCAGCGGATTTCGGAAGTACATTAAGAGGGTATTTCGCCCCTAATTCAAATACCCGTTTTCATCGAGCCATGCTGTTGTTTCGAGGACGGTTTGCTCAAACGGGCGCGGTTGGTAGCCGAAATCGCGCGCGGCGCGTTCGTAACTGACATTCCCCCAATGGCTGACCGCGTGGACAGCGGCGGCGGTCAAGGTGGGCGGCTGTTTGCGCAGTTCGCTCCACCACGACATTACCGGCGCGATCTGCTGCATTTGTTTAAGCGTGATGCGCGGTTTTGGAGGCGGCATGCCTTTGTTTTGTGCGATCAACACCGCCATATCCAAGAAGGTGCGCCAGTGCCCTGCCGCGAGATAACTCGCGCCCTTCGGCGCCTGCGCGGCGTTCACGGCGACTTCGACAACATCGCGCACATCGACGAAATTGAACCCGCCTTCGGTGGTGAGATTCATATCACCGCGCGCATACATGAGCAGCATCTTGTTTGCCCCACGGAAGGCATAATCGTTTGGTCCGATCACGGCGGTCGGGTACACGATCACCGCGTCTAAACCACGTTCAATCGCCTCCAGCACGAGCCGCTGACCCATCGCTTTCGAGCGCGGATAGGGGTAGCGAAAGTGTTCATCAACGAGCGAGCGCGCTTCCGTGATCGGTTGATCGACTGGGTACGGCGAAATCGCCTCAATAGAACTGAAGTGCACCAGCCGCCGCACGCCCGCCGACATACAAGCCTCGATCACGCTGCGCACGCCATCCACATTGACGGCTTTTACATCTTCCCAGCCGCGATCCCGGTACGAGACGCGCGCCGCAAGATGATACACGACTTCGACGCCTTCAAATGCAGGCTTGATCTCGTTACAGCGGGTGATGTCCGCATGGGTATGCTGCGCACCCAATTGGGTGAGTTCGTCCAGCGATCTGCCGCTGTCGTTGGCGAGTGTGCGAACGGCATGCCCTTCGCTGATCAGCCGCTTGACGAGCGTCAAGCCGACATGCCCTGTAGCTCCGGTTACGAGAATCTTCATAGGTGGCTGCCGCGCTTTTGAAGGGAAGAGCTTACAGAAAAAGAAACTGAACCACAAAGAACACGAAGAAATGAATCAACGCAAAGGCGCGAAGCCGCAAAGACTCTCAAATTGTCTTTGCAGCTTTGCGTGAATGCCCATCTTCATCTTTTAGCCGAGTTCGAATTCACCCAGCACTTGATTCACCCACCGTTCAAGGCGCGCGGTAGTCATTTCGTTCTGCCCGTCCTCGTCGATGCCTAAGCCGAGGAAGTGATCCTCTACCTGTGCCTTGCTTTCTTCAAACTGGTAGCCTGCTGTGCGCCATAAGCCCCACAACTGCGCGCCGCACTTGAGCAGTTCATCGGTCAGCGTGCCGACTGCATCCAAGAAGTTGAAGCCGTAGCCGTTTTGATCACCCAAGCCGAACACAGCGATTTTCTTCCCCTTCAGGCTGACGCCCTTGAGTTTGGGAAGGAAGAACGCCCAGTCGTCTTGAAGCTGTCCAGTATTCCATGTGGGGATGCCGCAGATGATGTATTCGTACCCAGTGAACTGCTCAACGGTGGTGCTGCCGATGTTGAACACATCCACCAAACCGGGAGCGCGTTTATCGAATTGATCTTTCATCTGGTAGGCGACGAATTCCGTCTTGCCTGTGCTGCTGCCGTAGAAGAGTCCAACCTTGCCCATACAGCCGCCTTAAGCCTCGTGATGCTTGTCCATTTGTTCACAATTATGACGGCGGAAAGGTCGATTCGCAATACGGAGAGGAGGAAAGAAAGGATTTGAACCACAAAGAACACGAAGAACACAAAGGAGAAAGATATGGCATCAACGCAAAGACGCAAAGACATTTTAAGCGTCTTTGCGTCTTTGCGTTAACTCTGTTCTTTAGGGTTGACTGCGGTTAGACGGCGGCGGCGACTTCGACGGGCATTGCTTCCACATCGAGCGTGATCTTGATTTCTTTGCCGACGAGCACGCCGCCCGCTTCGAGCGCAACATTCCACGTCAGCCCGAAGTCTTCGCGGTTGATCGTCGCCGTGCCTTCAAAGCCCGCGCGATCCTTGCCGTCGAACGCGCTCTTTGCCACGCCGATGAAGTCCGCATTGACAACCACTTCACGGGTGACGCCGCGAATGGTCAGATTACCTGTGATCTTGGCGCTGGTCTCACCAGTCGGCTCAACCTTCGTGCTCTTGAAGCTGATCGCCGGGTGACTCGCCGCATCAAGGAAGTCAGCGGAGCGGAGGTGATTGTCACGGTCAGCGACACCCGTTTCAATGCTTGCCGCTTGAATGGTCGCCTCAACCGACGCAGCCGCCGGATTTGCCGGATCAAAGTTGATCGTACCGGTCACGCCGCCCTTGAACTGACCGCGAACGGTCGTCACCATCATGTGACGGGAAGAAAAATTCGCGCTGCTGTGTGCTGGATCGAGTGTCCATGTCGTCATGCGTGCTGTACTCCCTGTCTCGTTTATCGTCTCGGAATGAAAACGGACGCTAGTCCGTTTGATAAAGACAGGATAGCACAAGACGCGTGCGTATTCGATAAGAAGCGGATTAGAAATGGACTACAGTCCGTTTAGTGGATCAAGGCATCGAGCAGGGAGTCTAAACCGTCTTGAATGCGCGCCAAATCCCAACCGCGCACGCTCTCTTGAAAGGCTTGCGCGCGGACATCGAGCATCAAGTACAACACATCGGTGAGCACATCGAGATCGGGCAGGATGGGCTTGTGACTGAAGTCGATCCGTCCCAAGAGTGCTCGGATCGTTTGCCGCCACCAGCCATGTGCGGGATGAATCATGATTTCCATGCCGCCCGCGCGCAAAAATGCCGCGTTTGCGTACACGAATACCGAGACTTCGCGCAAGAACCAATGGAGCATCACCGCCGGATCGGGCTGTTGGCGGAGTTTGACGAAGGTGCGCTCTTGTAGGTCGCGCTGCGCCTCGTCGATCAGCGTCTCGCACAACAACGCCTTATTTGGGAAGTGGCGGTAAAGCGTGCCCTTGCCAACGCCCGCTGCTTCCGCGACGGCGCTCATCGGCACAGCATCAACGCCCTGCTCATCGAACAAGCGGCGCGCGGTTTGCAGCAGGAGTTCTCGGTTGCGCGCAGCATCGGATCGATTGGCGCGTGATTGGTTCAACATCGGCAGATCGTTCATCGCAAAACTGCGTATAATGCTCCGTTTATTCGACACTGCTGAATTTTAGCATAAGGATGATTTCTATGATCGTTCGACTACAGCGTTTTGGAATATTCGCGCTGATGTTCGTGTTGGCGCTGGCAGCTTCTGGGTGCGAACTCGAATACACGCCCATCGACAGCGGCGGCGGGAGTTCCGGCGGCAGTGATGCGCCCGCACCAGCGGCAGACGAAACAGGCGTTGTGGTGAATGTGATCGACGGTGACACGATTGACGTGGAAATCAACGGGATTCCGTACCGCATCCGCTATGTTGGTGTGAACACACCGGAGCGCGATGAAGCGTGCTACAGCGAGGCGCGCGACGCGAATGTTCGGTTGGTACAGGGGCAAACCGTCTCACTTGTGCGCGATCAAAGCAATACGGATCGGTATGATCGACTGCTGCGCTATGTCTACGTCGGAAATACGTTCGTGAATGCTGAGTTGGTGCGGAACGGCTATGCCGAGTCGGTGCTGTATCGCCCGGACGATGCTCAATTTGACACTTTCGTCTCGCTGGAGCGGTCGGCAGCCAGCGCGGGACTCGGCTGCCACCCGACGGGCATTTTTAACGACGGGAATACGGAGCGGTAAATCTTCCCTTTTACTCTCTCGACAAAGCTCCTCACCCCCTGCCCCTCTCCAACCTTCGGTTAGAGAGGGGAGAAAGCCGAGTTTTTTCCCCTCTCTATCGCTTGCGATGGAGAGGGGGCAGGGGTGAGGAGTTCTTAAGTGGTACACGCTGCGCTTGAAGTGAGCAGTCTACCCCACCCACGCGATCATGTCGGCGGAGAGCGGCTTCTTCATCGCGCGCAGATAAATCGTCGCCTTGCCGAGGAAGATCAGGAGCGCTTGCAGGTAGAAGTCAAGCTGCTGCAAAACCGGCGTCTCATAGCCGCTGTCGCGCGTGATGATCCGATTTTCATCCTGCACCGCACCGATCGCGGCTTCGGTTTCGCCGTCCAACTGCTTGAGCCACGTCTTGAGCGCATCGACGCTGGTTTCAACGGTGCGATCGGGATGGCGGTAGCTGAACGTCTGCGTGAAGTTCTTGAACGAATCGGCGTATGCTTTTTCGACTTCGCCCATCTCGCGGCAAAGCGCGCCGAGCGTCATCGCATCGCCGCCGGGTGTGAATAGGAGGTCGGCATCCGTCAGTCCGTTGACGATTTCATCACGCAGCCCGTGAGTTGCCGCTGCCCAGCCCCACTTCTCCGCAACTTTCTCGTTCATGCGTAGTCCTTTGATCTGGTCTGATTACAGGCTCAAACTGCATGACAAGAATAGCACAAACATTCGCATAATGGAACGGGCGTTCTGTTAAGGATTATGCGCGATTGTACACTTCAAGACTGATACCGTGCAGCGCATTCGCCGCATCTGACGACAGGAAATAGATCGCGTTGGCGATGTCGTCCACCGTCACCCACTTGGAAAAATCCGCGTTGGGCATGTCTTTCCGGTTGGGCGGCGTATCAATGATGCTCGGCATGATCCCGTTGACGTTGATTCCCTTGTCGCGCACTTCGAGCGCGAGGCTTTCCATGATCGACTGCGCGGCGGCTTTGGTTGCGGTGTATGCTGATGAATTGGCGCTCCCCTTAACGGCTGCCCGCGACAAGATGATCACGACTTTGCCCGGTTTTTGGCGATCCAACATGTGCTGGACGACGCGCCCGACGAGCGTATAGATCGGGCGGACATTCAAATTCAACTGCTGCTCGAAGGTTTCCATGTTCATCGCGTAAACCGGATCACCGTAGGCGAAGCCGCCGATGGTGTGTGCGAGGATGTCGATGCCGCCGAATTTTTCGACCGCCGCCGTAATCGCTTGATCGACTGCGGTTGTATCGAGGGCATCCGCGACTGCCGCCAGCGTGCCCACCGCGTACTGACTGGTGAGTTCTTCACACAGCGCGTTCAACCGTTCAGCGCTGCGATCCACGAGGACAAGGTTTGCGCCTTCACGGGCGAAGCGATGCGCTACTGCCCGCCCAACATTACCCGATCCGCCGGTGATCATGACCGTTTTTCCGCGCATGGTGGGGATTCTCCTCATGACTCAAGCTATCGATCAACATTTTTGAATCGCCTGCTGTACGTAATAGCTCCTCACCCCCCGCAGGCTTATCCGATATTGGCAATCGCCGTTTCCCCCCCTCTCCCACGCAAGCGAGGCTGAGGGGGAATCGCTACCCTAGACCCGATGCAATTCGGGTAACGTCGTTTGCTCGCCTCTCCGAATTCGGGGAGGCGAGCGCTGTAGGGGCGCGCTACAGCGCGTCCGCGTGGGAGAGAGGTCGGCTTTGAGTATCGGATAAGCCACCCCTCCCCGAATTCTTCAGGGAGGGGCTGGAGGGGGGTAAATTACGGAATATCCTCGCACGGTGCGCCAACCGGCAAAATCGTCGTATTCTGGCGCACGTAACCCTGAATGCGCGCCGCGTTGAATTCGAACGTCACCAAATACCAGATCAACCCATCCGAGCCAATCTCCTGACCGATCACCCCGGCGACGGTGCGCGGCGGGAAGAAGCCGATGCGCGGACTCTGCGTGTTCGGCTCGGAGCGCAGATTCAATTCTTCCGTCGTGATGATCTGGCAGAGGAACTGCGGCGTCGGCGTGTACGTCGGTGTCTCTGAAGGCGGCGGCGTATCGGTCGGCGTGTAGGTCATCGTCGGCGTGTACGTTTCGGTCGGCGTATGCGTGGGCGTGAACGTCATCGTCGGCGTGTACGTGTCCGTCGGCGTCCATGTGATCGTCGGCGTATACGTGTCCGTCGGCGTATTCGATGGCGTAAACGTCGCCGTCGGAGTCGCCGTCGGGGGCGGGAACACAATCGGTTCCCACAATGAGCGCGTTCCAACACCAATCGCGCCGAGGATGATGATCGCGCCGCCCGCAAGCGCCAACCAGCGCATGGTTGAGCGCTGGCGCATCGCCCGCACCTGCTGATCGATCTTGTTGATCTCGCTGCGCCGCCCCAACACATTGAACGGTTCTTCGCGCATCATCGTCAGCAGCGATTCGGCTTCGGTACGGTCGCCGTCATCGACCGCGTTTTGCGCGCGTTCGATGTAACGTGCCAATAGATCGCTCACGACGGTGCGGTAACGGCTGTCAGACGCATATTCACGCAAACCTGCCAGCATCGAGCGCGCTTGACCAAGTTCGTTATCGAAGTTCTGCGCGATCAGCGCCGCCGCCCGTTCGATGGCTTGGCGCGCGCGCTGCATATCGCTGACTCCGGCGCGCAGTTCGACCAGCATTTGCGCCATGCCCGCGTCACCCGGATCAAGCTTAACGCCCAGATCGAGCATGTTGAGCGCTTCGGAACTCATCGCCAGCCGTTCGTCAAGCGAAGTCGCGTTTTGCACGCGGGCAATCGCGGACTGCGCTTGATCGCGGATCTGCGTCTTGATCCCGTTCAGGCGGTTGTTCGCCGTCTCGCTCAATTGGTTCAAGCGCGAACTGTTCGGCAAAAGTTGGCGCAGACGCGCCAGTATATTCAACACGTTTTGAAGCTGTGCCGCTTGATCGCTGAGTGTGCCGCCGAGCAAACTCAACTGCACATTGACGCTTTCCGCGTCCTGCATGATGCGGCGCACTTTGTCGATGCGTTCTTCCGCGCCGGGATCGTTCGCCACCACGCGGAGCGCGCCCTCGTATTTGCGGAGTGCTTCCGCCCAGCTATCCCCGACCATCAAGCGGTCGCCTTCGTTGATCAACTCACGCGCGAGGGCAAGGTCTTGGATTTCCAAGAGGGCTTGTTCGGCGTCTTTCCAACTCAGGATTCCGGCGCGTTCGGCAAGATCGCGGGCTTCGCGGTACAGGCGCTCGGCTTCGTCGTAATTTCCGGCGCGCACGAGCGAGTTGGCGCGGTTGTAGCTCACACGCGCCTCGAACGGGATGCGGTGATCCGGCACGACGCCGCGAATCAGGTTGTCTTCAGCCTTTTGGCGGTATTCGAGCGCCGCCGCGTTGCCGGGGTTCGCGTTCAAAATGCGGTTGGCAATATCGACCACATCTTGATAATCGCCTGCGTAGTAACGCTGCGTGAGTTCGCTCATCAAATCGTCAATGTCGTCGCCGGAATAGATCGCGCCTTGACCCGGCACGCGGCGCGAGACGCCTGTATCGCGCGGTGTTTCGCTCATCAGATCGCGTTCCGGCGGCGGATACCCCGCCGAAGTCGGATAGGCGGGTGGCGTTGTTCCGGTGGCGCGCGGTGGATCGGTGCGCGGGACTTCACGCGTGCTGCTGGTGCGATATTCGCCTGTCGAGGTCGAAGTCGAGCGCGTAGGCGGCGGCTCAGGCGGCGCGGCGGATACCCGCCGATCCACGCCGTAGCGGTTGAACAAGTCGTTCACACGCTGCGCAGACTGCCCACCTTTGAGCGCGGCTTGCTCAAGCAGCGCCAGCACATCGACATGACGATTATCGAGCGCGAGCGCCTCGCTGAGAATATCAATCGCCTCATCGATGTCGTCCTCATCTCCGGCGGTGTCAATGCGAATACGGGCACGACGCACCAGCCCGCGTATCGTCGCGGCGATGGGAGAAGTCGGATTGCTCACGCGGGCGAGTTCAGCAAATAACGCTTGCGCGGCGGCTTCATGAGGGGTGTTTTTCGCTTCCGCCAACAGGGAGCGGGCGGCGCGTTCTAATTCGGTGAGCGTGTTGGGTGCGGGATCATCGCCGACGCTGTTGATCCGCCGTCGCAAATCCTCGATTTGCTCTTTCAAATCCGCCATAACATCCTCGTCAGCATTTCAAGTGCCAGAACGTTACCCGATCCGCCGTGAATGGACAAGTGACGAGACTCAGATTAGGGGCATAAGAAGGCAAGGGCACGCTCAAGGGTGTGCGGGAATGATGCGGGGATTTCGTGGTGATCGCTGTTGAGGATTTCTAGCTCACAGACGACGCCGGCTTCACGTAAGGTTTGCGCGAATGACCCGGCGGACTTGGCAAAATCCTGACTGCGACCGAATGCGAAAAACGCCCGGAAATCGTAGGGTTTGTGCGTTAGAACAAGCTGTGTGAAGTCTGGATCGGGTACACCTTCCAACCACAAAAAGCCGTTCACATGGATGCGTTTGGTGAGGATCGCGCGCTGTGCGACGAGCGCGCCCCTAGAAAATCCAGCGATGACGATACAGGCAGGCGCGGCGGGACTGGTGATGAGGCTGTGATAGTGGTCATCAAGCTCTTGCAGACCTAGGTCAATATCTGCCCAGTCATAGGCATTGCTGAACCATGCTGCTTGGGTGGACTGCGGCAGGGCAACGCGCCAGCCTTTTTCGACGGCGGATTGCCAGTGGGCTGCGTATCCGCCGGCGCTACCAAAATTGCCATGCAGCGTGATCAAGAGCGGCGCGGAGGGGGGCGTATCCGGTTTTTCAAGGATTTGGAAAAAGGGTTTTATGGCGGACAGCGCATCGTGCCGCCGATGTGCATTCTCCGCGACGATGGTTTCGAACTCAGGTTCGTTTTGCAAAGAAACAAAATCAGGATCACCGCGCAGCCCGCCTTCATGATACCAGTACCCGCTGTTGAGTGCCGTCCTGAAAGTTGATAATGCGCGTGCGGTATCGCCTGTGCGGGCGAACATCGCCGCCTCAAAACACAGCAGCATCGCGTGATTTTCTGGGAGATTGGGGGTTTCGCGCTGGATCAATGCTAATGCTTCGTGGTAGCTGCCAGCAGCATACAGTTCGCCAAACTTGCTCATCAACTCGCCAATACTGATCAAGGCTTCCTCAATTCATAGGGGGTAGGTGGGAAACCCCGGATGGAAACTGAGCGAGTTGGGCGCGGGATCATCGCCGACGCTGTTGATCCGCCGTCGCAAATCCTCGATTTGCTCTTTCAAATCCGCCATAACATCCTCGTCAGCATTTCAAGTGCCAGAACGTTACCCGATCCGCCGTGAATGGACAAGTACGGGTTCTCTACGCACGCGATCAAGCGTGAATCTGAGCGTTATGAATTTTTTGTGAATCCGCCAATGGTCTCATAGGTGTGAAACGATTTATCCATTACGATGAACTGAGCGATTATGCTCATGTCGTAGTATTCATAGGAGCAAAAAGACTCGTGAAGAAACGCTTCTTCTGGTCTTGGAGTCTAGGCGCTCGCCTGATCTTCATTTTCATTCTCTTAAATATTATCGCTCCTGCTTTGGCGCTCATTTTCGCCTCGCAAGGAATTAATACCGCTGCCGCGAACCGAATCAGCGCGCAGTTGGAGGACAGTGTCCGGTTGTCGGCACGCGGTGTCGCGGATTATCTCTCTCAGCAAATTGCTACCCTGCGCGTGATCGCTGTCTCTCAAAACGTGATCGCTACGGTACAAATCAGCAATACGGCATTTGACGACTTCAATGAGCCGGTCGAAGATGTGATTGCGGGGCGCGAAATCCGTTGGGTGGAGGATGATGCTTTCGCTGATGGCATCCTCGCATCCCCGATTTCTCAGGAACTCATGCGTTATCGCGCACAGCTTCCGCAGATTCGAGAACTTCATGTGTTGAATTTCTATGGCGCGACGATTGCCGCCTCAAGCCGCGATGTTGAGTACAGCGAAGGCGGTGAGCCATGGTATCAACTGCTGATCACGACGGGGGAGATTCAAATCTTGCAGCCCGCGTTGGACGACGAAACCGGCACGTGGGGCATGGAAATCGCCGTCCCGCTCCGCAGCCGCGCCGATAATTCGATTATCGGTGTAGTGTCGATGGTGCTCGACTATGCTGCCTTGCAAGCGCATCTTGCGAGCGGACTCGCGTCTTCAGACGTGACTTCCTATGTAATCTCCTCGATCGGATTGGGCGTGCTCGTACCATCAACCGATCAGATCGCGCAGCCCTACGCATCAAGTGAAAGTGTCACCGCGGAAGAAGGTAGTACGCTGGACGCCGTCAGCCGCAGCGGTGAAAAAATCGCGCTGGCGTATGCACCGGTGAGCACGGGCGGGCAAATCCCCGAAATTGATGGCTTGGGATGGGTGGCAACGCTTGAGCAGAGGCTTTCAGTTGCCTACGCACTGGTGAACGATGTGCGCGTCATCATCGGGTTTATCCTCGTGCTGCCTGTGGTGTTGGTGCTGACCGCGTTCTTCTTCGTCACCCGCGCCTTGACCCGTGAACTCGTCAAGATGGGGACTGGGGCGATCCAGTTTTCCGAAGGTCAATACGATACCCGCATGAGTCTTCATCATCATAACCCGCCGGAACTCACCCGCCTCGCGGCATCGTTCAACACGATGGCGGAGCGTGTGCAGGTGACGACGAAACAGCTTACCGAGGCGGAAGCGCTCTCGCGGTCGCAAAATCAAGCGCTGGTGAAAGCGAATAATCAGCTTGCGGTCGCACGGCGGCAGGCAGAAGAATCAACCCGCGTCAAAAGTGAATTTCTCGCCACGATGTCGCATGAACTCCGCACACCGTTGAACGCGATCATCGGGTATACCGAAATTCAGCTTGCGGGCATGACGGGCAACTTGACAGAAGAACAGACGGATTATCAAAACCGTGTGCTGCGCAACGCCAATCACCTGCTGGAATTGATCAACGATATTCTTGACTTGTCGAAGGTCGAAGCCGGACGTATTGAAGTGGTGTCGCAGCCGTTCCGCCCCGGTGATCTGCTCAACGAGATCGGGTATCAGACGGGGAGTTTGTTCACAGGGAAGCCGATAACGTACAGCGCATCGCTCGATCCCACGCTGCCCCAGACGATTCTGGGCGATTATGGGCGGCTAAAACAGATTATCATCAATTTGGTCAGCAATGCCGCTAAGTTCACCGAGTCGGGCGAAGTCACCCTGACGTTTGCCCGTCAAGATGATCAATGGTGGCGCATCACCGTCCGGGATACGGGAGTAGGCATCCCATCGCACGCACAGGAGTACATTTTTGAGGAGTTCCGGCAGGCGGACGGCAGTATGCAGCGCCGCCATCAAGGCACAGGCTTAGGATTGGCAATTGTGCGTAAGTTGGTCTTACTGATGAGCGGAAAGATCGCACTTAAAAGCAAAGTCGGTGAAGGCAGCGAGTTCACGATCACGCTGCCGTTGGTCACCGAGTCGCTGTCCGAAGCAGTTGCCGAATAAACACACGAACTCAAAGGAGGAACCTGAAAATCATGCCGTCCGAACAAAATGCTTCCAATTGGGTCGTGTTGATCGTCGATGACGAACCAGATAATGTTGGCGTGGCGGAAAAAGTGCTGAACTTCGCAGGGGCGGTCATATATACGGCGAAGGATGGTAAAGAAGGACTGCGCGTGCTGGAGAGCGTTCTCCCGACGTTCGTCCTGCTCGACCTGTCAATGCCAGTTATGGATGGATGGACGATGCTGGCGCGCATCCGGGATAACCCGGATTTGCATGATTTGGTAGTGATCGCGCTGACGGCACATGCCATGCACGGGGATCGTGAACGCGCGCTTGCAGCCGGTTTTAACGCATACATCAGTAAACCGTTCCACATCAAATCATTCATGGACGAGATCAAAGCGTGTCTCGAAAAGGCTGGGACGCGCGCGAGCCTGACCTAACACGGGAGATGACTTCATGGCATGGCATATTCTCGTCGTGGAGGACACCGACGACGATGTACAGATGGTGTCCAAAGTGCTGACGCATCACAATATTCAAGTGACGATTACCCGAAACGGGCATGAATGTCTTGATGCGTTGGCACGATTTGAGCCGACCGCGATCATTATGGACTTGGCGATGCCGGAATTAAACGGATGGGAAACGCTCGTTGAAATCCGCGCGAACCCGGATACGGCGCACATCCCCGTGATTGCGATCACGGCGTATGGGTCAGATCGAGTGGCGCAAGATGCGCTCGAAGCCGGGTTCAACGGGTATATTCCGAAGCCGATCAAGCCGACACAGTTTGTCGGGCAAGTCACCCGTATTTTGGAAGGGTAACGTGCTTCCGCTACGGTTTTCGCCCCTCAGGCTTGTCCGGTACCGGCAATCGCTGTTTTGCCCTCACCCCGGACGCTTCGCGTCCCGCCCCTCTCCGTCAACAGAGAGGGGCAAAAACATGTGATCCGTGCCGCAGATCTACACGCGAACGGATCACCCCCGCTCTGCCAGCGGAGAAGGGGACGACAGTTTTTAGAAATACGTCCTCACCCCCCGACCCCCTCTCCATCGCAAGCGATAGAGAGGGGGAGAAAAGCGGCGCGTTTGTTTTCCCTCTCTAACCGAAGGTTGGAGAGGAGCAGTTGAAATAAAAATGTCGTCCCTACTTCGCCTCTACTTTTACCGCTTTTGGTGCGCGGAGGAGCTGCACCCCACGAATCGCAAACGCAATTGCGCCGAGCGCCACAAACGCGCGCATAGAGAACCATTCCAAGTGTAAGCCGCTGATCACCATGTAGTAGTCACCGAGTAAATCCCACGCGACGAACAATCCCACGCCGAACCCGACCGCAAGAAGAAGAAATAGCATTCCGCCCAGTGTTTTCACGATGTTAGCTCCTTTGATTTGGAATACATTACGATGTGTATTATGGGGTAGATCAGCGTGGGCAGGCGATAAAATCTGAGTAGAAACTTGTTGATGACTGATAAAAAGGCGGCTTTTGACAATGCAAAATAAACCCCTTCCCGGAACCGGGAAGGGGTACAAATCACATGGACGGCTTTGCAGCAAGCTACAGGGAAGAACCAGTCGACGCATCCATACTGTTGAGGATGGAGTAGGTATTGAGAATCTGCGTTTCCAAGTCGCCGGGGGCGGCGTTGGTTTGTGCAATCACCGCGTAACCCGGTTCGACGAGCATCATCGAGTAGGCAGTCGCAATGACGTTTCCTGAGTGGTTGTCATTGATGCACGACATCGATGTGATTGCGCCAACTACGACCGCCTCGCCGCAGGTGATTTCGCTGAAGGGCGCTTGTGCCCTCACAAAGGCGAGAAAATGGGGCAGACCTTCCGCGATATTGTTGGAATGAAGAATTTCCATCAAGCCCGCTTCAGAGACAATCGTCAGCGAGACAAAAGCTTCGCCGACCGATACCGCCGCGCCAGCCCGTACGCCGCTGGAAGATTTGAAGAAGATACTTCCCATGACAGTTTCGGGTTCGATCCACGTCTGCGGATAGAGCAGGGAAATACCGGTGATGCTGTCAACTAAGCGAGTCATGCCGCTGGGTACAGGGGGCTGCGCGCCATCCTCGGATTGATTCACGCTTATTTCTTGCATCGCGAACACGCTGGTGGGTCCGAATGTGAACACAGCAGCGAGACATAGAAGGATGAAGGACAACTGTAGACGTTTCAAGTTCGACTGGGCGGAATGCATTCTGAGAGACCGTCTTTCCGAAATACACGCATTGCAAAGCTCTTAATCATTATCATGTCGTTGCGCTTTGCCCAAGAATTAAGGATTCGTTCATTGTGTATAAATGTGACGTCTCGCATGCGCGGCGTGGTGTCATCAAGCACAGGCACGCGGTAAAATCCGGTCAGAAACTTGTCTATGACTTAAAAAAGGCGATTTTTCGATGACGCAGTATATTCTTGCGCTTGATCAAGGGACAACCTCCTCGCGGGCGATTTTATTCGATCACGACGGGCGGAGTGTCGCCAGTGCGCAGGCGGAATTTCCGCAAGTTTACCCCAAACCCGGCTGGGTTGAACACAACCCGCGACAAATCTGGGAATCGCAGCTTGCGGTCGCACAGCGTGCCGCCGCCCATGCACCGATTGACCAGATCGCCGCGATTGGGATCACCAACCAGCGCGAAACGACGCTGCTGTGGGATCGTGCGACGGGCGAGCCTATCTACAACGCGATCGTGTGGCAGTGCCGCCGTACCGCTCCCATGTGCGAACAATTGAAAGCAGAAGGCTTTGATCAGGTGATCGCCGCGAAAACCGGGTTGGTCACGGATGCGTACTTCAGCGGCACAAAAGTCGCATGGCTGCTGGAGAATGTCCCCGGCGCACGCGAACGGGCGGAGCGCGGCGAACTCGCGTTTGGCACGGTCGATACCTATTTGATCTGGAAACTGACGGGCGGACGACTGCACATCACCGACGTGAGCAATGCCAGCCGCACCATGTTATACAACATTCGCACCGGGGAGTGGGAGGATCAGATTTTGGCGCGGCTGCATATCCCGCGTGCGATCCTGCCTCAGGTGATGCCGAGCAGCACGATCTACGGCGAAACTGATCCGGCGATCTTCGGGCGTGCGATCCCGATTGGCGGCATGGCAGGCGATCAACAGGCGGCGACGTTTGGTCAAGCGTGCTTGCAGACGGGGATGGCGAAAAATACCTACGGCACAGGCTGTTTTATGCTGATGAATACCGGCGTCGAAGCTGTGCCTTCAAAAAATCGTCTGCTCACCACCGTTGGCTGGAAGATCGGCACGGAGGACACCCGCTATGCGCTCGAAGGGAGCGTGTTTATCGCGGGGGCGGCGGTGCAGTGGCTTCGGGATGAATTAGGGCTGGTCAAACATGCGTCGGAAACCGAAGCGCTGGCGCAGTCAATCCCGGACACGGGCGGCGTGGTTGTCGTTCCGGCGTTCGTCGGGTTAGGCGCACCTTATTGGGATGGTTTCGCGCGCGGGTCGATCAACGGGCTGACACGCGGATCAGGGCGGGCGCAGATCGTCCGCGCCACACTGGAGAGCGTCGCTTATCAAACGCGGGATGTGGTCGAAGCGATGGGCGCGGATTCGGGGATCGCGCTGCAAACCCTTCGCGTTGACGGCGGCATGGTGGCGAACAACTTCTTGATGCAGTTTCAAGCGGATATTCTCGGCGTACCGGTCGAACGTCCCGCCGTCACGGAGACGACTGCGCTCGGCGCGGCGTATCTGGCGGGGTTGGCGTGCGGGTTCTGGTCATCCCAAGCCGAAATCGCCGCGCAGTGGGGTGTTGAGCGGCACTTTGAACCCGCCATGAGCGTGGATCAGCGCGAGACGCTTTATGCCGCGTGGAAAGCGGCGGTCAAGCGGACGCTAACAACGGGATAAGGATCAATAAAAAAACCCGTGCCAGTCACCTGACACGGGTTTTTGCATAATTGCGTGGGCGTCTTTACTTCTTCAGGACGATGACCGCGCTTGCCTGCTTGCCCTTCTTGCCGTCGGTGATTTCGAATTCAACGACATCACCTTCGTTAAGGGTGCGGTAGCCGCTCGCCTGAATTTCCGAGTAGTGAACGAACAAATCGGGACCACCTTCACGGGTGATGAAGCCATAGCCCTTTTCGCCGTTAAACCACTTCACTTTGCCCTGAACGCGCTGCGCCATCTTGTATTCCCTCCTGAGGAATGCCGGTCTGTTACAGCCTAGCGACCACATTTCCCGCCCAACGGTTCAAAGGCATGTCATGTAGTACGTTTAACACACTGGAGATAACCCGATCAACGCGAGGAGGTCACGAGGGGTAAGGGTTACCCAACTGCGCTGGCTTGTGGATGCCCAACCGCAGCATCCATACGGTGGGGCACATCGCCCCAAAGAAGCCGCATAACAACTACCACTATACACAAATTCGGAAGAAAAACAAGTCATCATGTTTTAACATGCTTCGCTCAGTGCTTAGAATCGGATATGCGCTTTTTGAAAATCGCATTTTTCGCCTGCTCTTTCTCGTGTCGTGAGCGTCGTATCGAAACGCAGGCTGAATGCCGCGCCGTTTTCGCTATAATAAAGGCGTAGTCATTGTGTCCTAGTCTCGATCGAGTGCCTGTGGTCGAACCCATCCGCGCCAGCCACCGCATCAGCCTGCCCGCGTTTATCATGGCGCATTTTGCCTTAGCAGCGCTGATCAACCTGATCTTCTTTGCTGGAAATGCCTTCACGCCGCTTGCCAGCGCGACGGGCGGATTATTTACGGGGTCACTGATCGTCAATGTGCTGCTCGTCGGCGCGCTGATCGGGCTGCTGATCGGGCGGTACGGTGGGCTGCGTCCGTATGACATCGGCTTGATCGTCCGGCATGTTCCGGCGGCGCTCGGCTACACGCTGCAAATTTGGATGATCGCCCAATGTATTCATATGGCAACCGGCTGGGTGCATCATGGTGAGGTCGCGTTTCATCCCCTGTTGATCACCAACGGCACAGAGGCGATTGGTTGGCTGTTGGCGCAAATCCTCGGCAGTGCTTTGTTTGAGGAGATCGCCTATCGGGGTTTTTTGTTCCCCCAGTTGTATCTGCGCTTCGCCGTGTTCGCGGAACGTCCGGCGCTGCGGTTGGCGGCTTCGGTGGTGATCTCGCAGTTCTTGTTCGCGCTTTCGCACATCCCCAACCGGATTTATTTGGGCATGAGCAATCTCGAAATCGGCATCGACATGCTCATGCTGTTTGGGTGGGGCATTTTGTACACGCTGATCTATCTGCGGACGGGCAATCTGTTTCTCGTCGTCGGCGTGCATGCGCTCGGCAACGCGCCGACTACCCTGTTTGCAACCGCGCCCTTCCTTGAACGGAGCGGCGAGTCGTTTTTGATCTACATGATCGCGTTCACAACGCTGTTCGCGCTGCCGCTGTGGCGCGCAAGCCGCCGCACGCTCCCGCGCCTCTCCCGCGATCACCTGCCTGAACCTGAAGCCGCTTAAAACTCATTCTTCGTCCAATACGCGGATTCCGCGCGCGATGCCGGGTTCGCGGTAGATTTTCCCCCACGCCTCCAGCGCCTCCAACACGTTCATCACGGTGCTTGCGGAGAGATGGCACGCGCTGCCGATCTCACGAACGGAGGGCGAAATCCCCCCATGCTCTTGGCGATAGCTCTTGATAAAAGCATAAGCCGCTTTCAAGGACGGGTCATTTTTGGAACGATAACGGCGCGACATTGGATGCCGCTCCTTTCTGCCGTACAGGGCATTACAGAAATCCAACAAAGTGCTTCTCATGGTAGCACAATAGTTCGTAGAACAGTTGTACGAGTATCGTGCTGGTAAGGTTTGAAGTGGGTTGGGGATGATCTGGCTGCGTGTCGTAGTAGAATAAAAGCCTTGATTCTTTAAGTACCGGAGGCATCACCACCCTATGAATATCTTCAAGCGGCTTTTCGGCGGCGCGGGCAGCAGCACATCAAGCGGCACCAAGGGCGCTCCCGGCGACCGGGGGATTTACTTTTATGTGCAGCCAGATGGCTGTGACGAGGTGATCCGCGTGCGCATTGACCCGATGAACGACCTCAGCGAAAGCGACGACGGCAAGACATACCTCGTCCGCAAACTGGCGCGCGGTGTGAAGTGTTTTAAGGGCGTGGAGTTAGAATTCGCGTTTAACGCGAATAAACAGGTGATCGAAAAAGACGTGAAGGGCGGCAAGCTCGTCGATGAGGCGGCGTGGATCGCATGGACGAACAGTCAAACGTGAGTCGCAGGGCTTACGACGGGCGGATTTCGATGTAAAGCGTCTGATCCTGCTGTCCGCGCAGTCGATCCCAAAAGTCGATCATGCGTTTTTGCAGCCCGTATTTCTTGTTCATCAGCGCGCTGGCGTGCTTGGCTTCATCACTCCCAACATCTAACAGACGCGCCGTCGCCGGAAGCGTATCCCCAACCACTTCGCCGTTATACTTGCACGGCGCAACTGTGACGTTTGAAGTATGGCGAATACGCTTCGCCTTGCCCGCGTTGATATCCGTGAACACGTATAAGCGGTCAGATTCTTGGGCAAACCAGACGGGGGTTACGACCGCTGCACCCGACTTGCGGAACGTCGTCAGGCTCATGAAATTGTGCCCGCGTAAGTTCGGAAATGCGGTCATTATGTCTTCTTTTTCAAAAAGCTGAAGAAATCGAATCGCGCGGGAGGTTTAGGGGGGTAATGCCCTCTACAGATCGCACGTACAGCATCGGGTTTTGGATCGTTGACGATGACTTCAACAAGGAGACGATCGCCTTTGTTGAAGCCCATGCCCGGCTGGTGCGGTTGGTTGAGCAGCGTACACACGTACAATCCTTCAGGGGTTTGCATTTCAATGCGCCCCCAGATCAATTCGCTGCCCTGCCCTTTTTTCTGCGCGGGCAGTTCAAACTTGATGTCATCGGGGAAACCGGGGGCAACCAGCGGATACAGTTCAGCGCACTGCCGTATTTCTTCCAGATCAGGGCGTTTGTAGAGTTGCAGCCAATCCGGGTCTTTAGGCAACTTCATCGCTTCGACATCCCTATCGCCGAGGATGGCGGGAAGCATCGGCGTAAACATATCAAAGCGAAAAATCACCCGTTTGCGATGCGCCAACAGCGTATCGAGAACAGTGTAGACTTTGCGATCCGAATCGATGGGCTGTGATTCTTCGCAAAAACCGTGCAGATCAGCGGTAATGCCCGCTTCATGATCGATATACACAAACGCCAAGCCCTGTGTGAATTCCTGCACACCGATTTCATCCGCAATCTTGCGCAAGAATCCTTTTCTGTCCGTCAGCAGCACCCACTTGTAGGCGATCAACAGATGAAGTTCACCGAAATTCTGCGGACGGTTCATAAAACCTGCTTGGCTCCAACGTTGGCAATCAGGTCAGGCTGGGGTCTTTTGGCTTCAAAATCGGCATCTGCGTGATCACAACCGTCTTGATCGCCTCGGCATCTTTGAACGGCGCGGCGGCGTTGTTGTGTTCAACCGTGCAGGTTTCCACCTTTAAGAAGTCGGTCTTTTTGCCGTCTTGTTCCGGCGGGCGGTAAAAATGCTCGATGGATTGGCGAATGCGCGTTTCGATGCGCTGGCGGATATTTGTCACCCGGTCAACGGTGGTGATCAGCGCGAACGTCTCCGGGCTGTAATGCCCGATGAAGTCATCCTCGTTGCCGAACTCGCGCACGGCGTTGCGGATCATCAGCGTTGCAGCGCGCAAAAGCTCGTCCGACGCGACGAAGCCGGACATTTCGCGCAGTGATTCTAAACCGTCAATGTGAAGCACCAACAGCGCCCAAGGATGCTCCGCCAAGACGATCTGGTTGAGCTTCTCATCCAGAATCGGCGGTTCGGGCAGTTCGGTGACCGGATTGATCAAGTTCGTTTGGCTGGCACGCTGGATCGCATTACGCACGCGCAGCCGCAGTTCTTGAATATCAAACGGTTTAGTGATGTAATCGACGACGCCGAGTTCCAGACCTTGCAGTTTATCGACGCGGTCGCGTTTTTCGGTCAAGAAGATGATCGGTACATCTTGTGTGCGCCGTTGGGCGCGCAGTTGACGGCATACTTCGTAGCCGTTGATGTCCGGCAGACGAATATCCAACACCACCAGATTGAAATTTTCTTCTGCACTGATGCGGAGCGCTTCTTCGCCCCATGCCGCCGTCCGCACATCGTAATTCTGGACGGAAAAATACGCGTTCAGCATTTCGGACAGATCGAGATCGTCCTCCACAATCAGGATTCGCGCTTTGTCGTCCGCCATTTACGCTAGATCAACCCTTCCAACGCTTGGACATTGCGACCGAGTTCGAGGAAGATGATCCCCAACTTGGCTTCTTTGCGCGCCAAGACGGTGAGCACGGCTTCTTCCCCAATCGCGTTGAGGATAACATAGCCGTTTTCGCCTTTGACGTACACCTGTTTTAGCTCCCCGCGACCCAGCTCCGAGGAAATGCGTTCGCCCAGCGAGAGCATTGCCGCGCTCATCGCGCTGACGCGATCTTCTTCGTAGCCCGCCGGGAGCGACGATGCCAACGGTAGACCGTCCACACTCACGATCGCCGCCGCTTCGACATTCTCGATGTTCGCCTGCAAATCGCGCAGACGTTGAACTAACTGTTCGGTGCGTGACTTCGCCAACGCCGTTTCTCCTGCCGATGAAAGCCGCTTACGCGGGACTGGGCGCGTTTTCCCTCGTGTATGCGGTTAGTATAAACCTACCTGCCCAGTGTCGCAACAAACGATGAGTACTGTTCTTATAGCGCGGTATTGACTCCTCTGCCCCTTCTCTATTCAGGGTTCAGAGCGGGATATTTTATCCTCACCCCCGACCCCCTCTCCATCGCAAGCGATAGAGAGGGGGAGCAAAGCCCTGTTTTTCTCCCCTCTCCAACCTTCGGTTAGAGAGGGGTAGGGGGTGAGGAGCATTACCTTGAGGCAAGTGTATCGTCCCGTTAACCCCTGCGGGGGAGAATTCGAGAAAACGCGCTCAGTACTGTTTTAGGGTTTACCCGGCTGCTGAGTGCCAGCACCCACGCCGAAGATGCGACCGCTCAGGCGGAAGCCGTTGTCCTCCAGGCGTTCCGCGAACTTCGGACGGAAACCGGTGGGTTCGAGCTTGCCGCCGCTGACCGTCGCCGGGTCGCTGCCGCGCTGCCCCGGCAGTTTGTAGACGAACACATCTTGGAAAGTGATGCTTTCGCCTTCCATCCCCTGAATTTCAGTGATCTGCGTGATCTTGCGCGCGCCGTCCCGCAAGCGCGTCTGCTGGATGATCAGGTCAACCGCGCTCACAATCTGGCGGCGAATTGTGAACAGTGGCAGATCCATCCCGCTCATCAACACGAGCGTTTCCAGACGGGCAAGCGTATCGCGCGGGGTGTTGGCGTGGATCGTGGTGAGCGATCCGTCGTGACCAGTGTTCATCGCCTGTAACATGTCAAGCGCTTCACCTGCGCGGCACTCACCGACCACGATTCGATCCGGGCGCATACGCAGCGAACCGCGCACCAAGTCGCGGATGGTGAGCTGTCCACTGTTTCCCTGTGCGCCGGGGAGCGCCGGGGCGGTTTCCAGCCGGACGACATGACGCTGATGCAGTTGGAGTTCGGCGCTGTCCTCAATCGTGACGATGCGTTCGCCATCAGGAATAAAAGCGCTCAACACGTTGAGCGTCGTTGTTTTCCCTGAACCCGTGCCGCCGCTGACGATGATGTTCAAGCGCGAATTGACGCACGCTTCGAGAAATTCCGCCACCTCGCGGGTGAGCGATCCAAACTTGATCAGGTCTTCAATCGTCAGGCGTTTTTCCGGGAATTTACGGATGGTGATCGTCGTCCCTTGAAGTGCAGACGGCAGGGTGACGATATGCACGCGCGATCCGTCGAAGAGGCGGGCGTCTACCATCGGATTTTGGCGGTTGAGCTGGCGCGACAGTGGGCGCACAATGCGCTGCGCCGTCCATTGGATATGCTCCTCGTCGTCCCAGACGATGTTGGTTTCGACCATCTTGCCTTTAAATTCGGCAAAGATCGTGTCCGGTCCGTTGACCATGACTTCGTTGCATTCCCGGTTGCGGATCAGCGGGTCAATCGCGCCGAAGCCGAGAATGTCATCCAACAGCATTTCGGTCAACTGCGCGAATTCATTTGCCGTCAGCCGGAATTCCGGGGTTTTTTGCAGCGCCCCGACCAACTGGCGGATGCGTTCGGTCATGAGCGCAACTTTTTCAGGGTCATCACGGTGCCATAAATCGGCTTCATCTGGACTTTTCAGGAGCTTCGGACGAAGCGTGCGGCGGAGTTGGGCTAGATTCGCGGGTGTGCGGTGTTTATCTGCGATCGACTTGCTGGCGGCGGGCGTACTGGGAGCGCTGGCGGCGGGCGCTGCCGAGTCCGTATTGCTGCCATACATTTGATCCATCGGATCGCCGCCGGGTTTGGGGTTGGGGTCTTTTGAACCGCTCTCGTTCAGTTTGCGCTGCAAATAGGACATGTGTTTCCCCCAGAAAATCGTTTGATAACCGCTTCTTTGTTCCTATTGTAAAGCAATCCCGCCAAAAACACGCCAAAGACAGTGGAAAAGCTGTGCCGAGTGGGGGATACTGCATGGTACAAACCGACGTAAGGTAAAAATAAACCTTGTGCTGAACACAGGTTTTGTCGTCGTGTTCTTTTTAATTCAAGCATTCTTCACTTCAGGGCTTGATCTGAGAACTTGTGGGGAGAGTAGCCGTGCTTTTGCGAATCCTGAGTACCATCTTTTCGACATTGCGTGAAACGTTTGAATCGTGGAATGCGGATCGCGCGCCCCGCTTGGCGGCGGCATTAGCCTATTACGCGATTTTTTCGATTGCGCCGCTGCTGGTGATCGTTGTTGCCATCGCGGGCGCGGTATACGGCGAAAATGCGGTGCGCGGTGAACTCAGCTTGGCATTGCAGAACGTCGTTGGAGAAGAAGCGGCAGGTTTTGTGCAAGAGATCGTCATCAGCATTCAAACCGCCCCCTCCGGGCGCTTTGCGACCATCGTCAGCATCCTTGTGATCGCATTCGGCGCGTTGAACTTTTTCGCCGCGCTTCAGGATGCGCTCAACACGATCTGGGGCGTCTCGCCGCATCTGCGCGATGCGAAAGCAGGAATCGTTTTTTTCATCAAGAGCCGTCTCGTTTCGTTTTTAATGGTAGGCATCATTGGGCTGTTGGTGCTGTCGTTCATCGCGTTTAGTTCGCTCATCACAGCCGTGATCACGCTCGGCAGCAGCATGAATGTACTGACAGGGTTTTTGCCTACGCTGCTGCGAATCCTCGATTTGTTCCTCTCAACAGCGGTGCTCACGCTCCTGTTTGCGATCATCTTCAAGTTTCTGCCGGATGCGTACATCGCATGGGAAGACGTGTTTTTTGGTTCGCTGGTGACAGCGCTCCTGTTCGTGATCGGCGAAACGGCGTTGAGTTTGTACTTGGGCAGCGGCGCGGTCGCGTCGGTATTTGGGGCAGCGAGCGCGCTTGTGGTGCTGTTGGTCTGGGTGTATTACTCCGCGCAGATTTTGCTGCTCGGCGCGGAGTTCACCCGGGTATTTGCGAAACGGCGCGGCGCGAATATTCGTCCACGCTCACCGCGCCCAGATTCCGCACCCGCTGTTGAGCGAGCGCCGCCTTCGGAGCAGATCGAGGTGTGACCGCTCTTTGTGAAATATTCCGCAACCGTCGTTTCAGATTCGCGTAAATGACTCCTAGAACGGGGAAACATTCGCTGTTCAAGGAGTCTCTCAAATGGACATCACCAGTCCGCGCTTGATCGGTACAGGACTTGCTCTACTCATCGTGTTTGTCGCCGGATTTGGGCTGATCAACGCCGAAAAACCGTACAACTTCATCGTCTTTAATCTGCATAAGCTGGTCGCGGTCGGCGTGCTGATCTTCTTTGCCGTCACCGCTTACCAGATGAATCAGACCATGCGGCTTACGTCAGGTGAACTCACCGCCTGCATCGTGACCGTGATAGTGTTTGTCGCCACAATTATCACGGGCGGCTTGGTCAGTCTTGAGACACAAATGCCGCCCGTTGTGCTGCTGTTACACCGGATCATGCCGTTCGTCACGCTCGTTTGTACCGTCGGCACGCTGATCTTTATCGTCCGGGGACGGTAAAACATTGACTCTGCCGTGTGCTACGGCTTGCGCGCCGTGATCCGCGCGCTGTACAGACGCGGCATTCCCGTTTGACGTTCGACAATGTTTTCCGCATCCGCCTTATCGATCACTTGAATATCGGTGAATCCGGCGGCGCGCATCAGCCCGGTGTATTGATCGACCGGAATCGCGCCGGTGACGCACGATGCCCATTTCGATGCGTCGGCGCGCATCTCGGCGCTGAACTCGCCTTCAGTCACAATATCACTGATGCTGATCCGCCCACCCGGTTTCAGAACGCGGAATGCTTCCGCAAAGACCGCGCTTTTGTCCGGTGACAGGTTGATCACGCAGTTGGACATGATCACGTCGATGCTGTCCGAGACGACAGGCATCCGTTCGATCTGTCCGCGCCGGAACTCGACATTCGTCACGCCCATCTTGACACAGTTCTCCGTCGCCTTGTTGAGCATGGCAGGCGTCATATCGAGTCCGATCACATAGCCGGTTTCGCCGACGCGCTGCCCCGCCAAAAAGCAGTCGATCCCGCCGCCGCTGCCCAGATCAAGCACCCATTCATCCGGCAGGATCGCCGCGATTGTGACCGGATCGCCGCACCCTAAGCTGAGGTTCGTCACTGACGCGGGTAAAGCGTTGGTCATATCCAAGTCGTAAAGCTGAACGGGCGATCCGCAGTCGCAGTCATCACCGCAGCATGATCCGCCAACAGTCGCAATCGTTCCGTAGCGCTCCTGTACCGCATCATGGATCGAGGTTTGATTATCCGTCATCTTGCTTACTCCCATTATATTGATGTGTATCGATAGATTTAGGCAGCGAAAATCACCCGCTGACTCACCGATCTAGCGCTCCTCGATTGCGTTTATCGGGATGATCGACGATGCGTAATCCGGCGCGAACTGCGCGACTAACTGCCCGCAGCACAGCGTCACGCGCTCTTGATTCAGCGTGTACCAGCGGATGCGACCCTCTTGGCGCATGAAAACCAGTCCGGCATCGTGCAGCACCTTCAGGTGATGGCTGACCGTCGGCTGATTGACTTTGCCTTCGAGCTTGTCCACAACATCATTCACACTGAGCCACATGCAGCACAGATGTGACATGATCTGCTGGCGGGTTTCGTCCGCGATTGCTTTGGCAAATACGAGTGATTGTGTGTCCATAACGCCAATCATATCGATATCCGTCAATATGTCAAGTAGGAAAGGCGGGATTCACCACTTCTTACAGCTCCTCACCCCGTACGCTGCGCGTCCTGCCCCTCTCCGTCAACAGCGGGCAAAAACATGTGACCCGCGTCGCAGACCTACACGCGAGCGGATCCCCCCGCACCTGCTAGCGAAGAGCGGCGGGGGGATGAGCAAACAGTATTGTCCAGTGAATGCCGCCGGAGACGGAGTGAGGGGTTTCTTGGCTCATTTCATCTTTCCGGTCAACCGGATATAACTGCGCATACACCCGTGAAAGAAATCCGGCTGGACGAACATCATTGGGCAGCCGACCGCGATCACGCTCACACCCGCCTGATTGCAGCGCTCGACCGCTGCTTCCGACGCGCTTGATCCCATCAGGGTGTTGTTATGCATCCATACCCGCTTAATTCCCAGTTGAATCGCTTCATCGACGATCGCTTCACTGATGTCGGGGCTGTTCATGATGAATACTGCATCGACGCCGCCGGGGATTGCGCTCAAAGTTTTGTAACAGGGATCCCCGTGCAGCCCTTCCGCTTCCGGGTGAAGTGCGAACACTTGATAGCCCTGTTGACGCAGTTTGAGGTAGATCGCGCCTGCGCCGCTGTCCTTGGAACGCGATAAGCCGGAAATCGCGATGCGCTTCTGCGCCAGAAAATCTTTCACCCGTTCTTGATAGGGAGCTGTCGCTGCTGCCATGTTTATGGCTCCTTCGTGATTCGCCTGCATTCGATAATCTCTATACGCACGATGAGCGCACGAAAGCGCGGCGGGAGTGGGTCGATTGTCACGCATTTCATTGTGCTTTTCTTCACTATTCATCATAGGTGAGTATGCACATGATCATTCCTGAAACCAGCGTAAGGAGATTCCCTCATGCAGACGCTTATCTTGTACCAAAGCCGGAATGGACATACGCGCAGCGCAGCACAGGCAATCGAGCGTGCTGTCTATGACCAACACAGTACAGCCAAGGTGAAAGCGGTTATCGAAGTGCAGCCGAACGATATCGCACAGGCGGACGTGCTGTTTATCGGGACATGGGTGCACGGGATGATCGTGTTTGGGGTCAAACCTGCTGAGGCGGCGCTGTGGGTGCCCGCGCTCCCGCCTTTGAACGGGAAACCCGTCGGCGTGTTCTGCACGTATGCTTTCAACCCACGCAGCAGTTTGAAAACGTTGAGCGATATGCTCGCCGGTCGTGGCGCGGTGATCGCGGCACAAAAAGCCTTTCACCGCAGCCGCCCCGATGAGGGCGTTAATGAGTTTGTCGAAACCGTATTCCGCGCAGCCACGGCATCCCAGTCGCACGGCTAGAGCGCGTTATGCATGTTCTCTTGTTCAAACACCCCCTCAAGGAGTTATACGGGTGACAAGTCGCAGCGGACGGGCAAAAACACGTGATCCGCGCCGCAGCCCCACCTGCGTGGGAGAGGGGGATCGCCACCGCAGATTCGCCGCAAAATGGGAGTCTATTTGCCCCCTCTCTATCGCAAGTGATAGAAAGGGGCAGGGGTGAGGAGCAGTTAAAACAGACAACACTTTCATTCCTAAATCGGCAGTACGCGGCGGAGGTAGTGCATCACCCGCGCCAGAAAGACCGCACGCGGCGGCGTGTGCGATAAACCGGGCGGTGTTGCCCATCCTGTGTCATAAGTGATCGACTGTGGGCTGACGAAACGCATCAAGCCTTCAATGCCGTTGCGCCGACCCAACCCACTCTCGCGCCCCGGCGCGCCGCCCATCGGAGCGCCCGGCGTGCCGAAGGTCAGCATCGGGTGGTTGATCGCCACGTCGCCCGCGATGATCTGCCGCGCAATTTTTTCGGCGTGAGCGCGATTCTTCCCGAATACCGATGCGGATAAGCCGTAGCGGTTGTCGTTCGCCAAGCGGATCGCCTCGGCTTCGCTGGCGACTTTCATCACAGGCACGAGTGGACCGAACGTTTCTTCGCGCATCGCGTCCATTGTGTGATCGACGCCGGTGAGGATCGTCGGCTCAAAGAACAGCGGACCGAGATCGGGGCGGCGCTTACCTCCGAATACCACTTTCGCGCCCTTTGCGACCGCATCCGCGATCTGCTGTTCGGTGCGGATCAGTTCGCGCTCATTCGTCAAACTGCCGAAATGCACGTCTAAGCCTTTGCCACCGCAGAAGTACAACTGATTCGCGTTTTCGAGCAGTTTTTGCATGAACGGCTCGTAAATCGACTCTTGGACGTAGACGCGTTCGATGCTCACACACACCTGACCCGCATTTTCGAGCGCACCTGTGAGTACACCTTTCGCGGCGGCGTCAAGATCAGCATCCGGCATGATGATCGCCGGGTCTTTGCCGCCAAGCTCAAGGCTGCACGGGATCAAGCGCTCGGCGCAGCGCACCGCGATCTTTCGCCCGGTTGCCGTACTGCCCGTGAACGAAACGTAATCGACATAATCCAGCAGCGCCGCCCCGGTCGATCCGCCGCCCGTTACGATCTGGACGACATCGGCGGGGATGCCGCTCTTGTGCATTAACTCGATAGCGCGGATCGCCGTGAACGGGGTGATTTCGCTCGGTTTGATCACCGCCGTGTTGCCCGTGATCAGCGCCGCGACAATATCGCCCACGCCGTTGAGGAGCGGGTAATTCCAAGGGGTGATGAACCCGACCACGCCGTAGGGCTTGAAATAGACTTTCGAGCGATGAACGATGGGGAATGCGGGCTTGCGCGACTGCGGGCGCAAGCGGCGCGGTGCTTCGCGAAGATTAAATTGGGCGATCAAGTCGGTGACGACGATCTCCGTGAATGCGCCGCCTTCTGCCTTGCCTGTTTCGGCGCGGATCAAGTCGATCATCGCGGCTTGATCATCCCACATTGCCCGCCGCCAGCGGTCGATTAAGCGGGCGCGTTCGCGGACGCCGAGCGTGTTCCATGCGGGCTGCGCGGCGCGGGCGCGCTCAACAGCAGCGCGGACTTCTTCCGGCGTTTGAATCGGGATCGTGCCGACAGTCTCACCTGTGATCGGGTTTTGGACGATGATCGAGTTCGGCGCACTGGCGGGGTTATCAGACGATGAAGGCGGATTTTTTTCGAGCGTAACCATATTGTGTGCTCACTTTTTCAAATCGATTTACCAAAGCATTAAAAAGAGTGACCTCACCCCCCAACCCCCTCTCCGCTGGCAGAGAGAGGGTGATCCGCACGCTTGTGGGTCTGCGGCGCGGGTCACGTGTTGTTGCCCCTCTCTGTTGACGGAGAGGGGCGGGACGCGTAGCGTCCGGGGTGAGGGCAAAAAAGCATCGGTATCAAGCAAAGAACCCTGTATCTTTTGAGCATGACTCATCAGGCAGCGGTGCGTTAAAGTCTTCGCTCATATAGAGGATATTGTCGGGATGCATTCCCAAAACACTGACGATAGGCGGCGGTGTTTCTTCTGCCTTTGATGGTGCCTGCCGAATGACTGCCCAAGGCACATCGCCCATCGTCAGCAGCACTTCGTCCGAGCTGTTCAGCAGTGCGACCAGTTCACTTGCTTTCGGATCGTGTTTTTCCAAGTCAATCGTCACCATCGGGGGATACCTGCTCAACCAATCGAATGGTGAGTCCATTCTACCGCGTTTTTGCGACTATTTTTTCTTTTTCTTGCCCGCTGCAAGTTCAAGCGAATACGCGAGACTCTTTTGCAGCCACGCGATCATCTGATCGTCATCGGATGCAATTGACGGCGGGATCGGGGCGTAGTTCTTCCCCACGGGCGAGTCGGGGAGCGCCTCGCCGGTGTTGAGCGCTTCACGTCCTTCTAACGGCAGTTTGAGCAGAATCCACACGTGCTCGTTTTCCGCCATCAGAATCCCGAAGAATGCGCCGCTGCTGTATAATCCGACTCCGCCAAACATGAAACGGTGCGAAAAATCGGCGGCGGAGTCTGCCTGCTGCATAAGGTGGGTAAGCTGGTGAAGGGTCGGCTTGTAGACATCGGTTGCCATGCGAACGCTCCAAGTGTAATGGTACAGATGTTCTAATTTTAACACATAACACAGGAAAAGGGATCAAGGGGATGGGGCTGCGCTGCGGCATTGACATGATCGAAACGGCGCGCGTCCGTGATGGCGTCGAGCGGTTTGGCGAACGCTTTCTCAACCGCTTCTTCACCGCACAAGAGCGCGCGATCTGCCTAGATCAGCCGATCCGGTTAGCGGCACGTTTAGCCGCTAAAGAAGCCGTCGCCAAAGTGCTTGGGACGGGTATCGGGGATGTACGCTGGATCGACATCGAGATCGGGCGTGATGATCGCGGGCGACCGACCCTGATCTTGCACGGCGCGGGCGCAGTACTCGCCGCCGAACTCGGCTTGACGCAGTGGGACATCAGCTTGACGCATACCCGTGATCTCGCCAGCGCTGTCGCCGTCGCCAGTGGCGATTCATAAAAATCGTTTACGCTTCCCTTGTTAGGATAAAGGTATCCTTTAGGATACCATCTTCTTCCGTAATCAGGCTTTCGATGCCGCGCAGTACACCCGCCTGTTGGTGATAAGGACTGCTCGACTATGCCGAGAGAACTCCGCACACCGCTGATCGTAAGCGTGGTGGGTATCGTTTCGATTCTGGCGCTTTCCACCCTGCTGCCCATGTTCGTCAGCGCCACCAATACCGATACTCCGCTTCAGCCGCATGCTCAATGTTTGTTGTACACCCCCGCGCTGATCGGCGCGTACACCGTGTCTGACTTGATGACCGGACTCAGCTACATGGTGATCTCGCTGTTCCTGCTCGTGTTTGTGCACCGCGCCCGCCGTGATATACCGTTCAACTGGATATTCTTGGCGTTCGGCGGTTTCATCTTCTTCTGCGGTTTGACCCATTTCTTTGACGTGATCACGCTGTGGACGCCGGTCTACTGGTCATCGGTTGGTATCCGCGCTTTGACCGCCGTCTCAAGCGTGACGACCGCGCTGGCGCTGCCGCCGCTGATGCCGCGCGTCTTACGGATGATCGAAGATGCGCGCGCGTCGGATGCGCGCCGCCGCCAACTGGTCGCCACCAATGAACAGCTTGCCGCCGAGATCGAGACGCGCCGGGGAGTCGAACACGAACTGCGCGACTCGATGGCGCGTGAACAAGCGCTGGCGGAGTTCCGCACACGGGTAATCATACGGCTGTCGCACGAACTGAGAACGCCGCTGGCGATTGCGCAGACCGCAAGCGATCTGCTCAAGCAGTATTTTGATAGGCTGACCGAATCACAGCGGCATGAACGCCTGAACACGATCCAGCAGCAAATCGCCGTGATCACGCGGCTGCTGCGGGATATTCTCACGGTTGGGCGTTATGCCGATCACAACGTGACGCTTTATCGTGAACGGGTGGATTTGGCGGCGTTGACTGCGGAGGAATTAGCGGCGCAGCACGCGGCATTAGAAGCAGGTGCGGAACAGATTCCGCCGCATCGGATCGACTACACTCCGCCTGAATCGGGCTGCGCAGATGTTGAGGTTGATCCCCAGTTGATCCGTTCGATCATGAGCAGCTTGATCTCGAATGCCGCCAAGTATTCGCCGCCGCACAGCCCGATCACCGTCACGCTGACATGCTCACCAACGCATGTGATCCTGAGCGTGCGCGATCAAGGCATCGGCATCCCGCAAGAGGAGCACGCGCGCATTTTTGAGTCGTTCTACCGCGCCGGAAACGTCGGGGATATTCCCGGCACGGGGATGGGATTAGCAATCGTTAAAATGGCGGTTGATCTGCACGGCGGAACGGTCGCTGTGAAAAGTGAAGTGGGTCAAGGCGCGATGTTCACCGTGACCCTACCGTTACCGCTTCAAGCTGAAGGGGGATCTGTTGGGGGCGTGTCGCCGTTGGCGTAATAATGCAGTGGATCGATTTCGCCTGTCTCGCGGATGTGTCGCTGACGATACGCCTCAAGTTCTTCATCCACGTTGACGCGTGCCAGCGTCACCGTCTGATCTTTTTCCGCCTCTAGTTCGCCGGGGATCGGGATGCGGCGTTCCTCAAGGTAGTCTTGCAGCGCATCGCTGAACGTCCGCGTTTCGGCGTCGTCACCCATTTCATCGCGCACTTCGCGGATATGATCGATCATCCACAAGTAAAGATCGCCTTCGGTGCGGCGCGGCGCATGCGCCAGCGCATCGTATTTGCGGATCAGCGTGACGGCTGGGCGATACACGCTGTCGTACCAGTCCGCCGCTGCGTCCTCAAAATCAATCGATTCGCTGTTGTGCTTCTCCAACACTGCTTGATGCAGCGCGATATGCCCCAACAAGTCCTCATAGCGTGAGGGTTCGCTCAGATTAATCGCCTGATGGTGCGGGCGCGTGATCGGCAGGTTGGTGGCATCAAGGAACAGCGCGTATGCCTCAAGCGCGTCGATGTCCTCCTCGTCCATATCCGGGCGCAAAGCGAGACTGGTCGGCAGTTCCCACACATGCGCTTGAATCGTCTTGTTGCCTAACTGTTTAGCGACGCTCACGCGGTGATTGCCATCGCGGACGAAATACACATCCCCCACTTGATACACTTCAATCGGAGGAAGTCCCGTCATGCCCGTTGCGACTGCAAACACGCGGCTCCAGCGCTCCTGCTGCACGCGCTTCTTGGGTAGAAAATTGCGCGTAAACTCACGGTAGCGCCCCACGCTGCCGACGATCTTGTTCAGGTCGATATCTTGCAAGCCCTTGTAGTATTCTTGACGTAAGCGCAGGCGCGCGCGTACCTCCTCGAACGACAGCAGTTCGGCAGGTTTGCCGCGCACAAGGTTGAACATCTCGGTCCAGAAGGCGCGCATTCGCGCATTCTGATACCGGGACATGCCTTCCAAGTAACTCATCTGATCGATGTCATCGGGCATATCCATGCCTCCCCATATCCTGCTGACAGGTTAAGGTGTTCTCTATACCCGCGCCATGTCAACTTGGTACAATTTGATTGTACCCGATCCTTGTTAAATTCTTTGTGGATTGGCTTAGGGATGAGGACTCTCTGTGGTCAGAATCATTGTCACCAACGATGACGGTATTCAAGCGCCGGGAATTTTGGCGCTTGTGACGGCTATGCGTGAACTCGGTGCGGTCGATGTGATCGCGCCGATGCTCAACCAAAGCGCGACCGGTCATAAAAAGTCGCTGTTTACGGATATTCCTGTCGGTGAAGTTTCGCTTGCTGACGGCACCCGCGCCTTATCCGTCGGCGGATCACCCGCTGACTGTATCGCACTCGCCGCGCTCGGCGTGCTGACGTGGCCCCCGAATGTCGTCGTGAGCGGCATCAATCGCGGTCCAAATATGGGACAGGACATCACCTACAGCGGCACTGTCACCGCCGCGCTTGAAGCGGCGATCAACGGGACACAGGCGGTCGCGGTTTCGTTCAACCGCCGTGATGCCAACCAACCGGACGACTATGCCGAAGCGGCGCGGGTCGCGGCAAGCGTCGTCGCCCGCGTGCTTGAGCGCAAGCTCCCACCGCTGACGATCCTCAATCTCAATGTCCCGAATGTCGAACGTGTGAAAGGCATTCGGCTGACGCGGCAGGGGATACGCATCTATCAAGACGAGTTGGCGCGGGATGGCAATCTGTACCGGATCGTGGGACCTGAGCCGAGCGGCTACACCGACGAAGAAGGCACGGACTTATGGGCGGTGCATAACGGCTACGCCAGCTTGACGCCGATTCACCTTGATTTGACGGCGCACCGCTTACTCGCGGACTTAGCCGCATGGGATATCACGGTCTAGTGGATCATTACGATCTCGATCATTAACTTAAGATGGCTCAAAATCGCCGCACCGAAAAACGCCGAATCCGGTTGGGATAAGTTGGGATATATGCCCCCTTCCCCACCGGATCGGATGCGAAGGATCAACGATCCATTGAGATCTTGTGATCGTTTCTGACCCCCCTAAACCCTCGCGCTGATCCCCCTGCCCTATCGGACTCAAATGCTGCGATCACGATATCCCAACCGAGTTTGGGATTGATCGTTTGCTGACGATATTGCGATCCGACTCATTAAAACCCCGTCAGCTGGCGAAATTTGTTTACTCTTTTCACAAATTTGACGGCTTTTTTGCGAGTGCGATGCTGCGCATGTTGCGATTTGTCTTACAATGAGTCGTGTACGCAATGCGGCGATTTCACAATCACGCACACCTGAAAGGACAGGATTATGTTCAAGTCATCCTTCTTCCGTCGGTTGCTGATCGTCATCGCACTCTTCATTGCCGCCCTGATCATTTCTGTCGTGCCTGCCTTCGCGCAGGATGGAACCGGCTCATCGGTGCTTTACAGCCGTGAGAGCTTATTCACCGTGCCAGTGATGGCGGTCGTCACCCTGCTGATCGCCAACGGCATTGGACGTTTGGCAAGCCTTAGCGCAACGATCACGTCGATTATCGCGCTGGCGGTGGCGCTGCTGCTGTCCATCGGGCATCAGCTCGCCGTCGTCAAGGAGTCGGATGTGTTCCTTTCGATTCTGCTGGTGATCGTCAACACGTTCGTTATCTGGTCATCGGCATACGGCACGAATGAATTCCTCGCGCCGCGCGCGGCGGGAACTGCCCCGCGTAACGGTTTACTCGCAAGCTGGCGCAACCCGACGAGCGGATCAGTAGCGTAAGGGCGGCGTGCCGTCATCATTGAAGCAAAAGGCGAAGGAATGCTCCCTCGCCTTTTTGATTCGGGTGTCCTTAGAAGCCCTTTGAACATTTGCTTGATGACCGCTCGCGTGTAGATCTGCGGCGCGGTTCACTTTTTTTGCCCCCCTCTCTATCGCTTGCGATGGAGAGAGGGGGGTGAGGATAAAGTGTCGTCCTCTGAACCGAATTCGGGGAGCATGCCCAGTCCGGCTACACCCCCGGCGTGACTTCCGGTGTTGGCTCAACCGTCGGAATTTCGGCGGGCGGAGGTTCGGTCGGCTCGGCGGTTGGCTCAATCGGTGGGATTTCGGCGGGCGGCGGTTCGGCGGGCGGCGGCAGCGCCACCACGAGCGGCTCAACACGCACATCATCGATCAGCAGCGCGCTTTCGCCTTCGCCGCCGAGCCACTGCACGCGCACGTACAGCATCGAACCCGCAAAGGCGGACAGATCAAATGCGCTCAACGTCCAGTCAGGCGTGACGGGCAGAACACCTACGCTCAACCAGCTCACGCCGTTCACGCTCGCTTGGACTTCAGCATAGCCTGTGCCAACGACGCGCGACAGCAGCGATACCTGAGCGAGTTCAGCAGGCAGTTGAATCGGTGTGTGGAGTGTGAGCAGAATCGGCGCACCGGACGAAACGCCGCGCCACGCAAGATTCAGGCTTTCGGCTTCGACAGGCTCAAGCGCCCAACCGAGATCCGCCGTCCACAAGCCGCCGCCGTTATCGAACGTATCAACAAATGGGTATAGCAGCGTGATCGGTTGAGGATTGGGGGGCAGGAACGTCGGGATCACCATCGGGATATCGCCGCCGTCCGCGCTCAAAATCGTGATCGGCATATCCGGCGCGGCATCGAGGATCGAGTACCCCTGCGAGGCAACATCAGTGCGGCGCAGACCGCTTGTGCCCCAACGCAGCATCGAATTCTCAACGGGTGCAATCGCTGTCGCGCTGATAATCGCGGCGGTCAGTTCGCCCGATGTCGTAGAACCGAGTCGCCCTGCCGCAAAGTCAATCGTACCGATGGCGTTATTCACCACGTTTTGCAGCACAACCGGGAATTCTGCCCCGGTGACGATATTATTGACCTGAATAGCGGCGGGATCAAAGGTCAGGTAGACACCCACTGCATCGATTGGCTCGTTCGACCGCACCAAGACGGTGATATCGAAGGCACTGCCTACACTAATCGGCGCGCTGGGGAGAATGAGCGTCAGCGTCGTGGGATTGTCCTGAGCCAGCACGCTAGAAACGCACAGGATCAAGGCGATCAGGATGGTAACTGCACGGCGGTAGAAAGAATGATTCACGTAGATACTCCTTAATCCCTCATGACGAACCCTCAATGACAGATATCCTGTATTGTGGGTTACGATGAAATTGCGACCGCACCTATCCTAGTTTATTATATCCAATGTACCGCAAGTAGTTGAGAAAGACGCGCATTGATGCACAAATCTCACCCGATCACCGTGATCGCTGTCATCCTTCTGGCGTGGATCATGATTGTTCCACTGCCAATCACCGCGCAGTTTGATACCGGCTACTTCTACTATTCTCATGGGGAGCAAATTTCGCTAATTCCATCAACGCAATGGGTCGCGGCGGATTTTGAGAGCGGGCAAGTGGGAGCGGCGGCTTGGGCTGCCAGCCAACCCGCGCTCGCAGATGCCGTGCCTTCGCTTCAACCGGGCTTGATCGGGGGCAAAGACTTTTATCTGCTTCCGCTCGAAAATCCTGCCGCGCTGCGACCGGGCGATATTCAAGCGCTTGACGCCCAAATGCCCGCCGATGGTTGGGTGAACCCCGTCTTTGAGCAAGGACTTTACACCTACATCCTCACCGATGAATTCATGGTTCAGTTTCAACCGGGGATGGATGCCGCCGCGATCAGCGCTTACAACGCGCAGAACGGCGTCGAAATTGTCGAAGAAGTCCGACCGGGGATTTATATCCTCCGCGTACCGCTCGGCACCGGGGTCAATGCCCTGACGATGGCGAACCGCTACTATGAAAGCGGAAACGTCGTCTACTCGCACCCGGACTTCGCCTACTTGTATGATCGTCAAAATGATCGCGGAACGCCAATCGATACCGTGCCAGTGGCTTTGCCTGCTGCTGGTTCACCGGAGCTTCAGTTTACGCCGACTGACCCGTTCTTTTCTCTCTCATGGCATCACAATAACACCGGGGCGCAGCTTGCCGGAACGGTGGCTGACGCCGACATTGACACGACCGATGCATGGAATTTGACGCTCGGCAGTTCATCGATCCGTATCGCCGTGCTGGACGACGGGATGCAGCTCAACCACCCTGACTTGGCAGGCGCGTTTGTCGATCCGTATGACTCCGTCGGCAATGACTACGACCCCACGCCCAACGATAACGCCTTGATCCGCGCTGAAGACGCACATGGGACGAACGTCTCCGGCACGATCGGCGCACGCCACAACAACGGCTTGGGAAGCGCGGGGGTTTGTCCGCAGTGCTCGATCATTCCGGTGCGTATCTTCTATTCATTTGATTTCGGCGGCGGTAATATCGGGCTGTACGGCTTGATTTCGGATATAACCGACGCTTACTACTGGGCAATTGATCACGGCGCGCACGCGATCAACAACAGTTGGGGTGGCGGACCTAGCGTCGACGCGATCCGCACCGCTATTGTGACTGCGACGACGACCGGGCGCGGCGGTTTGGGAACTGTGGTATTGTTTTCGGCGGGCAACGAATATCAGGCGGATGTGCCGTATCCCGGCGCACATTCTGCCAGTATCCCCGGCATGATCACGGTCGGTGCAAGCAATATGTGCGACCAAAACAAAACGCCGACCAATAATGCTTGCAACAACTTTGAATATTGGTGGGGCAACAACTGGGGGTCGGAGGTCAACATCACCGCGCCGGGGGTTCGCATCGTCTCGACCGACTTAACAGGCACCGACGGCTACGTAACCACCGACTACGACTACTTCAACGGCACAAGCGCGGCGAGTCCGGTCACGGCGGGTATCGTCGGGTTGATTCTGTCGTATGCGCCGACTTCAGGGCTTACTGCCGAGCAAGTCCGCGACCGCTTGATGCGGACGGCTCAAGATATCACCGTGACTGGCGTGGGCTACGATACTGCCAGCGGTTTCGGTCGTGTGAATGCAAATTACGCGCTGACAAACGTCGTCACGAATTCGGCTGTTACAAGTGATCTCTATCCGGGTTCGAATGTGCTTTCGCTGCCATTCAGTGTGACGCGCAGCATGTTCGGCAGTTTCACCAGCACCGCCGATCCATCGTCGGTGTGCAGCCAGCAGATCGCCAACTCACTCTGGTACGCTTATACGCCGTCGTATAACCAGACAGTCGACGCAAATACGACAGGCAGCACTTACACCGATGGTTCGGTATATCAGCTTGATACGGTGTTGGGTGTATATACCAGCAGCGGCGGCGTGCTATCATCGGTGAACTGCAATGATGATAATGCGGGCGTAGCGACCTCTGCCGTGAGCTTTAGCGCGACGGCAGGCGTGACGTATTACTTCCTTGTCGCCTACAACGCTGCGGCAAACGATGGCGTGCCGAATACGCATTCGCTCTCATTCAACGTCTCGACTTCGACACCGCCGGGCGCGAATGTCACGCTTGAGGTTGATTTGCAGCGTGCCAACCCCGCGCCGCACAGCTCATGGGCGGTTCCGGTCAGCGTAATCGTCGAAACGACGGGCGGCACGCGGGTGATCGACAACGTGACGTACACACTTGATACCAGCGGGTTCTTCACGATTACCAATCTCACCCCCGGTTCGTATATCTTCTGGGTCAAGAATGCGCACACGCTCGCGGAGAGCGTGACCGCAACCGTTGTCACGGGTTCGAACAACGTGTACGTGGGTCTGCTGCGCGAAGGCGACACAAATGGGGATAATATCGTCAGCTTGACCGACTTTTCGTCGTTCGCGGCGGCATACCTGAGCACGCCTGCCAGCCCGAACTGGAACCCCAATGCCGACTTCAACGGCGATACCAATGTCAGCCTGATCGACTTCTCGCTGCTGGCAACCCACTTCGCCACAAGCGGCGATCCGCAGCCGTAAGCGTTTTTTCCACCTTCCGCGCTTCATCGTTTCAGATGAGCGCGGAAGGCAGGAACGTGCGCGAGGCAGTAAGCCATGCCCGACGTCACCTTCGTTTCAAGCCGTTTTAGTCAAATCCCCGCGTCCGACGCGATCAACGACATGTTGGGGCATGATCTAGCGGCATGGCTGCGTGATGAACTGCGCCATACTTCGTTTGAGGTGGGTGAGGTAATCACCGAGGATTACGGATACGGATTTTGGCTGATACTGGATGGATCACATTATTGGATTACGAGCACGCAGCTAGAGCCAACCGGATTCAACGATCAACCGCATCCCAAATGGCACGTCGGCGTTGACTATGATCCGGGCTGTCTATTCTTGCTGCGGCTGCGACGCCGCCCGAAGCCGGATCATGTACCGCGCATCGCGCAAGCGATTCATACCCTCTTGGAAAGCGATTTGGCGATCCGTGAAATCGCGTGGTGGGCAGAAGGCGTAGGAAACGGTGATCCTACGCCTGATCCACCAACGCACTGATCCCTTACGCGGCGAACGCGGGCAACCGCACCACGATTTCCGTCCCTTTGCCGATTCCCTCACTTGCCGCGCTGATCGTCCCGTCGTGCGCTTCGACGATAGCGCGGGCGATTGCCAGCCCCAAGCCCGCCCCACCGCTGGCGCGATCCCGGCTCGGATCGGCGCGGTAGAAGCGCTCGAAAATATGCGTCAAGTGCTCCGGCGCGATTCCCCTGCCTGTATCGATCACGCGGATTTCGACATGATCTGCCCCGTGTGGGCGCGCCTCAAGCGTGATGCGTCCGCCTTCCGGCGTGTAGCGGAGCGCGTTCGCTAACAAGTTGTGGATCACCTGCTGGAAACGCCCCGGATCGGCGTACAAGCGCGGGGTATCCGGCGCGATATCGAGCGCAAGCACAACTCCTTTGCTTTCTGCCAGCGGGCGAAACGTCTCCAAGATTTCTTCAAGCGATGCTGCCGGATCGAGCCGCTGTTTATCGAGCGGGAGCTTATGCGCCTCCGCCTGTGAAAGCTCATGCAAATCATTGACGAGGCGGCTCAATAAGCGCGTTTGATCGTACAACCCGGCGACATGCGCGCCGTCCGACGGATACACCCCTTCGAGCATGGCGTACAAGTTGCCTTGTAAGACGCTCAAGGGTGTGCGGAGTTCGTGCGCAATATCCCCGACAAGCTGCTGACGCTGTTTTTCGCCCGCCTGCTGTGAATCGATCATCGTGTTGAATGCCTGCGCGAGTACGCGGACTTCATCCGTTCCTCGTTCGGCGGCGCGGCGTTCGCGTTCGCCTTTGCGGATCGCCGTCGCTGTCTGCGAAAGCCGGGTGAGCGGCGCGGTTAGCCAACGGCTGGCGATGACTCCTGCCGTAATCCCGAACACGCCGCCAATCGTCACCACAATCGCCAACGTTTGCAGGAAATACTCAACCGCGTGATTTTGAAATGTCGCGCGCACCACCGAATCGCCGTCGATGCGCAGTCGCAGATAGCCGCGCACCACGTCATCGACCATGATCGGCAGCACATTCACAGCGCGGACATCCTCCAGCGGCATGCCTTCACGTTCCTCAACGTTGTCAAACAGGATGATCCCGTTTTCGTCCGCAAATGTGACTTCGAGCGCATCGAATACGTCTAGCCCAATCAGCCGAATCGCTTCTTGGATAAAGCGATCGACATTGCGCCAACTGCCGCGTATTACGTAATACGTCCGCAGCCGATCCACCGGACCGCCGGACGTTTGAAAGCTGGAGATCAACATCGACTGCACCATCGACTCGCGGTTGCTGGCGAACAGCACCCACAGCGTAGACAGCATCCCCACGATCAAGATCACGCTGAACGCCGCGCTCAAACGCACCCATAACTTGTTCATCAAGAACCGTCCGCCAAGCGGTAGCCGACTCCGTACACCGTCTGGATCGCTTCTTTGCTCTCGCCGCTCACGTTGAGCTTTTTGCGTAAGTTGCGGATATGACTGTCCAAGACGCGATCCGCCGATTCGTAATCGTAGCCGAAGATTTTTTCGACCAGTTCCGAACGGGTGAAGACGCGGTTCGGGCTGCTGATCAGCGTGTACAGCAGTTTGAACTCGGTCGGCGTGAGCATCACCGATTCGCCGGAGGATACGACGGTATGCGTGACCGGATTTAGGCGGATTTGCCCGCTCGTCAAGAATTGATCCGCCGCGTCGCCGTCTTGGTTCAAGCGGCGCAAAACGGTGCGCACGCGGGCGACCACTTCACGCGGGTTGAACGGCTTGACGACATAATCATCCGCGCCGAGTTCAAGCCCGACGATGCGATCCACATCTTCCACCCGCGCCGTGAGCATAATAATTCCCGTGTGCTTGAGCGATGGATTCGCGCGGATGATCTTGGTCACTTCCCACCCGTCACGCTCCGGCAGCATCAAGTCGAGGATGACGAGCGCGGGGCGTTCGCGGCGGATCACATGCAGGGCGGTTTCGCCGTCATGCGCGGTCACAACGGTGTACCCGACCGCCTCCAAAAATGAGCGGAGAAGCTGAACGACTTCGGTATCGTCATCAACGACGGCGATTGTTTCCATGCGGATCGTTTCCCTTCGGCGCAGTTGTTCCGTCTCTCACCATGATTTTACCGCGTGAAGTGCTTCGCTGTTCCCCGCTCTCTATCGCGTGCGAGCAGTCCTATCCCACTTCGACCCAATACCCTGATTCCATGCCGGGGTAAAGCGTGACCGCGTACACGGTCGCGTCGACGCGGAAATAAGTGGTGTACGAGGTGCGTCCGGCGGGTTGATAGGTGACTTGCGCGCTGGATTCTTGCGCCGCCGCCCATCCAAGCAAACCGTCAGCAGTTGCGCCGCCGAGTGCCTCCCACACGATGGCGAAACCGCGCACGGGCGTCAACAAGCCGTCCGGCGCTTCGGCGGTTGGGTCGGGGTTACCTTCGACAAACGTATCTTGATACACGTGCACCGAACCATCCTCGATCAAGACGAAAATCTCGCCGGTCGTACCCACCCAGAGCATTTGACCACGCTCGAACATCTGAAGCGCGGCGGGCGTTTGCGTGATCGGTGCGGACGGGCATCCGGCATTGTCCACCCCTTCGATCCACGTATACAAGCATGCGGCATCATCGCTTTGAAGCGCGGCGGTAGGCAGCCAGATCACCGCGCCAACCGGAAGCGCATCGGGGTCATCCATGCAGTTGAGCGCCGCCGCTTGGGTGATCGTGATCACTTCTGAGCCGTTAAGCAGTCCGCGAATCGTATCCCCGGGGGCGACGACTATAGGCTCAAAACCGAGCAGCACATACGCGGAACAGACCGCCGCGCGTGCGTCGTCGGCGGGGACGATGGCGGGTAATGCGGGCTGCGTGGTTGCGGTGGGGGTGGGGATGATCGGCTGCGGTGTGATCGGGGTCTGAAACAAGACAATCAACAGCAAGAACGCGGCGGATGCCGCGCGCAGTTGCATCAGCATAGGAGTCCTTTCGGTGACTCTAAACGGATGGTTTTGGCGAATGTGTTCCGCCAGTATCGGGCGGATTGAGCGGCAGCCAGAGCGTGAACATACTCCCACTGCCGATCTGACTTTCCAAGCTCACGATTCCGCCGTGCGCTTCCATAACGAGGCGCACAATGCTTAACCCCAAGCCCATTCCACCATCGCTCATGCTGCGCGCCGCATCGACTTTGTAAAACAGGTCGAAAATCCGCTCCTGTTGATCGAGCGCGATCCCGGTTCCGGTGTCGATCACGTCGATCAGCAGATATTCCCCTTCGCGGCGGTTGGTCAGCGTGATCGATCCCCCCGACGGGGTGAAACGGAGCGCATTATCGAGCAGATGCCGCAGCGCGCGGCGCATTTCTTCTTTGTGGATCGTGACAGGCGGCAGCGTCGGATCAGTGCGGATGATCACGGTGATGCCGTTTTTGGCGGCGGCTGGCGTAATATCGCGCGCCGCGCCTTCGATCAGCGCAGCAATCGAGGTGGGCTGGCGGGTGAAGCCCGACAAGTTGGTGATCGTTCCCAGATTGCGAAGCTGTTCCGTCATGCGCTGGATGTGCATCCGCATACCTTCGGCTTTGGCGGTGGCTTCGGTGCTGCGTTCCTCAAGTGGGCGATCACTCTCTTCTTGCAGTACACGCTGGATCAAATAGCGGTTGGTTTCGATGTTCGCTAAATTCGTGCGGAATTCGTGCGAGACGGCTTGCACAAACTGGCTGACGAACGTCATGCGATCACGCTCCAGCGCCACGCGCATCCGTTCGGCTTCGGCGGCGCGGTGTTCGGTGATGTCTTGCGCGATGCAATACACCCCGACAACCGTTCTTTCACCCTCATCCCAGATCGGGCGGCGCTTGATCAACACCCAGCGCGTTTCCCTATCCCGGCGGATCAACCGGTACTGCCCTGTGCCGATGTGTCCTGAACGGATCACGCGCTCGGTGTCCTCTGCTGCCCACTTACGATCATCGGGGTGGATCATGGTATCGAGCAGGGCGGGATTCGCTTGCAGTTCTTCCCACGAGTATCCGGTCACCGCCGCCGCCGCTTGCGTCACCCAGTCATACACGAGCTTGCGGTCATCGTCTAGGTGACAGGCGTACACAAAATCCGCGACCGATTCGGAGATCACGCGGTAGCGGGTTTCGTTGCGCTTGAGTTCGCGCCGGTGAGCGGTTTCGATTTGATCACGGTAGAGGCTGGAAAGAATGATCAGTGCAGCGACGAACAGATTAAACGTAGAAGGATCGGCAAACGCTTCCAGATCATTGTCAAAAATGCGGAGCACTCCCAACACCAGCATGATCCCCTGATGGGTGATCGCGTAGATCACCCCTGCTGGCGTAGAAACAAACTGCGATATTCCCACAACCACGACCACGAAGAAATACAGATATGTCCAGCCAACATCACCCGGACTGATCAATGTCATCAGCAGGATCGCCAGCGTGGCATGAATGCCGATGAAATGCCCCGCCAACCGGTAATGACCGCGCCGCGTCAAGATGTGCAGGAATGGATAAATTGGAATGACTGTCGCGCCGACGATGAGCGCGCTGCGGTCAACGTTGACCGCTTCGGGATACACGATAACGCGCCATGTGACCGTGCCTGCGACCAGCAGCACAATCGCCACAATCGCGCTCGACACGAGGCGCGCTTGCTGCCGCGCTGCCGCATCGGTGACGGCTGCACTCGGTTCAATCAAAGTTTCAATGAGATGATCAAGGCGCTGATACAGCGGCATTCTAACAATACGGCGTTTGAGCCGTCGAAGCGGCTGTGTTACGCGGATCAACGACGTTGTGCGGGTCATGCACAATCCTAGTGCTTGGCAGATCACTCATGTACATATTATCCGGTAAAGAGCAAGTATAGCCCAAATTCGTGCAGACTAACTGAGCAGACGCTCCCATTCGCTCATGGTCTCATGCAATTCCAATTCGATCTGCTGGTACTGCGCGGTCAGTTCGCGCACGCGCGCGCCGTTCGCGGCAGCACTCGCCCGGTTGAGTTCGTTCAGCGTGTCTTCAAGCCGTGCCTCCAGCATTGGAATCGCCGCCTCCAGTTGTTCGATCCGCTTCTGGAGTTGATGCTGGCTCATCCCGTGCTTCTTTTCGCTCTTGCCGCCCGGTTTAGCGCCGTTCGCCGCTTTGGTCTTTTCCGCTTCACGCGCCGCGATCTCCGCCGCTCGGCGGGCTTCACGCGCGGCGCTGAACTCGTGGTAATTTCCCTTGAACACCTCAAGCTGACCGGGTGTGACCGACCAGATTTGTGTTGCCAGCGCGTCGATCAAATAACGGTCATGGCTGACGAGCAGGATCGTACCGGGGAAGTTCGCCAGTACGTTTTGCAAGATTTCTTGACTGGGAATATCCAAGTGATTCGTCGGCTCGTCAAGCAGGAGCAGATTCGCGCCCGTCAGCGCCAATTTCGCCAGCGCCACGCGCCCACGCTCACCGCCGCTGAGGGTGTCAATCGTGCGGAATACGTCGTCGCCTGTGAACAAGAACTGCGCCAACAGGTCACGCGCCGCGCTGATCGGCATTTCTTTGGCGCTGAAGATTTCATCCATCAGCGTATACGACGGAGTCAGCGACTCGTGCGCTTGCTCAAAGTAGCCGATCTTGACCGCCGCGCCGATCCGCACCTCACCCGCCAGCGGGGGAATCTGCCCGATCACCGTTTTAACGAACGTGCTCTTGCCGGTGCCGTTCGCGCCGATCAATGCCGCGACTTCACCGCGCCGCAGGGTAATATCCGGCGCGTAAAACAGCGGCGCGTCCGCGTCCGCATAGCCGACCGCCAAGCCGCGCGTCATCAACACTTGATCACCACTGCGCATGGTGTGACCCATGCGTAAATACATTGTGTCGCGCGAATGCGGGCGGCGGATCAATTCGTCGCGCTTGAGCCGTTCAAGGCGGGTGCGGCGACCTTTCGCCTGTTTGGTGTTTTGTCCGGCAAGATTCCGGCGGATGTATTCTTCTTCTTTGGCGATCATCTCCTGCTGCGTTTCGAACTCCTTGAGCAGGCGCGCATGACGGTCTTCGCGCTGGCGGACGTAATGGCTGTACGTGCCGCGATAGGTTTCGAGCGTGCCGAAATCGAGTTCCCAGATCGTTGTCGCCACCGCATCCATAAAGTAGCGGTCATGGCTGACGACCAAGACCGCGCCGGGGAATTCTTTTAAGAAGCCTTCCAGCCATTCGACCGCATCAATATCCAAGTGATTTGTCGGCTCGTCCAGCGCCAGCAGATCGGGCTGTTCGAGCAGCAGGCGACCGAGCACCGCGCGCGTCTTTTGACCGCCGCTCAACATGCTCAGTGGGCGTTCGACATCCTCCGGTTTAAAACCCAACCCTTGTACGACTGCTTTGATGCGCGCTTCGTAGGTATAGCCGCCAATGCGCTCGAACTGCTCTTGAAGCTCGCCGTAGGTGTGGAGCAGAATGTTATGGCGGTCAGCATCGGTTTCCGCTGCGATCTGATGCTCCAAGTCATGGAGGCGCGTTTCCATCGCGTGCAGCGGCTCAAACGCGGCGTTGAGTTCTTCGCCAAGCGTGTGCGATCCGCGCAGTTCCGGGCGCTGCGGCAGAAACCCGATCCGTAGTCCTTTGACGCGGTGAATCGTGCCGCCGCTCGGCAAATCTAAGCCGATCAAAAGATTCAAGAGCGTGGTCTTGCCCGCGCCGTTGGGTCCCACCAGTGCGATCCGCGCCCCGTGAGGAATCTCGACATTGACATCGCTAAAGATTTCGTCCGCGCCGAATTCGCGCGTTAAATTGCTGCCAACAAGGATGGACATAGGCGGTTTTCGTCCTCAACCAAACAGGAGCATTATAACATATGGGTACGGTTGAACGGCTGTCTTGGAGGCATGAATGGCGGCGATCAAGGGTGTGATCAACGGTTCGACATTTCTGAAAACATTAGGGTTTACGCTGTACTACATGGATGACGGCACGGTGAGCGCTCAGATGTCGCTTGAAATGTATGTCGAAGGACCACCCGCGCATATGCACGGCGGCGCGATTGCAACCATCCTTGATGAGGCGATGGGGGCGGCGGCGCATTTGGGCGGCTATCTCGTCGTCGCGGCGCGGCTGACGTTCAATTATAAGCGGGCAGTACCGCTCGGCGTACCTGTGCGCGTGCGCGCATGGGTGGATCGCGTGGAAAATCGCAAGGTGTACGGCGCATCCGAAATCATTTTACCGGATGATACAGTCGCGGTGATGGGCGAAGGGCTGTTCATTCAAGCGCCGTCGTTCTTTGACACGCCCGCTTTTCAGTACGGCACTCACAACGATCCCATGAGCGAGGAGGGGGAGTGAGCAAAAGCGTCCTCCCCCCCTTGTATCTTGACAAGACCGTACAATACGGTGAAGGGGGTGAGCGCCCCTTACCCCGCCGCCACCGTGATCATCCGTTCGACCGTCTCCCCGCTCGCACTGCGCGCGATCAAGTTAAAACTCACCTGATTCACGCCCGCCGCCAGCGTGATTTGCAGCGTGCCGCTGTGCGGCAGTTGAATATACAGCAGCCCCGGCGCGCCGCTTTCGGTGATCTCCTGTATTTCGACCACCAGCGCATCTTCGACGATCCAGATCAGGCGCGTCGTCCCTCCCGGCGTGAGTTCGGCGGGCGCGGCGCGGAATTCGACGATGCGCGGCGGCGCAAGCGGGATCGTCGCGGTCGGCGTCACAGGCAGCGTGGGCGGCGCGGGAAGCGTCGGCGCGGCGGCATCCGGCGTGAGCGTGATAACATCCAGCACGCCGCCGGGGATCACATGAGTCGGCGTGACCGGGAGCAGACTCGCGGACGAGGTTGGAGTCGGCGCGAGAACTGTCCCAGAGGGTGCAGCGGTGATCACCGCTTCATCGTAAATCACCCCCGTGAGCAGATCGACGATCCACAGCCGCAGCGTGACACCCTCCGGTAGAATCGTGATATTTTGCAGCGTGAGCGTCCCTTCTGAGGGCATCCACACGAGCGGGCGCGGCGGCTCAACCGATGCAGCTTGATCGCCCATCACCTGCTCGATCACCGGGTTGCTGTTTGGGGCACGGTCAGCAATCGACCATCCGACAATCGGTGCGTCTGGCGAACCACCGGGAAGAAGCTCAAAGCGGGTGATGCTCGGCAGACCTTCGCGCGTGAACTGCTCCGGCGTTGAACTTGCGGTGAAGCGTGCCATATTCGCCGGGCTGTCATACGGGATGACCAGCATCCGTTCATCGACCAGTTGATCGGCGTCATACAGACGCAAACGGTACGTTGGCGGCGCAAACCCGCGCGGATGCTGGATCGTGTACGGCGTGCTGCCGCTGGCGGGCAGGGGATCAAACGGCAGGATGATGGGAGTCCAAATATTCTCAAGATAAACATCAATCTGGAGGCGGGCGCTTGCGGTCATGTTGACGGCGTGCCACGAAAGGACGGTATTCACCCCGCCCGCTTCGAGCGCGGTCAAGCGGACGCTGGTCACGGTGCTGGCGAATTCGATAATCGTCGGCGGATACTCCGCTTGTGCTGCCGCCCGTGTTCCCAATGCCATCATCAAAAAAATCCACCACAGCCGCACGATCCGCATGTCTTTCCCTCACGTTGTCATCATTTCGGGGGGATAATACCGTGTGCAACTCTGTTTCGCCTGAAAACGTATAAAGTTGCAGTTCTTGACAGCGCGTGGAGGTGTAACTCATGACATCGAGAGATAAACTGCGGGCAATGGTGCTCATGTGGATAGTGGCGTTCTTTATCTCTTTGACCCTATTTGTCGGTAAAGACATGATTAACTTGGGCGAAGCGGTGCTTGGTTTCTTGTTGTTTGCGGGTTTGATCGGCGGCACGATTGCGATCAGCACATCCCCGACAGCGGCGGAATCTGTGCAACCGAGAGAGCAGTCCTTCCGCGAGTCAATCAAGCTCAAGCGTGAAGACAGCCACTTGATCGACCGCTTGGTTGAATCGATGGACGACGACGAACGCGCTGCGCTCATGCGCCGCTTGAGCGCGCCGGATGAATACAGCTTGTCGGACGATGGCGAACTGCACAAATATTGAACCATTGTGAACCTTTCGCAATCTCTCATGAACCGCCTATTGAACGTGATGTGCATGAGATGATATAATCAAGGGGTTTTCACCCAAAGTTCTACCTGACAATCAATCGAGAAAACCCCTCGGATGAACGAGAAAACCCTTCATACCCTAGAACTGCACAAGATTTTGGAGCAGTTAGCGGCTTACACCACATTCAGCGGCGGCGCGGAGCTTGCACAAGAACTCGCGCCGACGACTGATCTGGTAGAAGCGCAGACATGGCAGCGCGAAACCGCCGAAGCGCGCGCGCTGTTTGATAATCAAGTCAATATTTCGCTTGGCGGCGTGCGCGATATTCGTGAACCCGCAATTGGCGCGCAGCGCGGCATCGTCATCGATCCGCCGGTGCTGTTGGATATACGCCAAACACTGCGGCGCGCCACGACGATCAAGCGGCAGTTGGGGCGGCTCAAAGGGCAGTATCCCCTGCTGGCTGATCTGGCTGAAGAAGCCGAAGAATGCCAAGACATTCAGGATGAGATCGCCCGCATCTTGGATGAAAATGGGCAGATCAAGGACAGCGCCAGCCCACAGTTAGCGATCATCCGCCGTGACCTGAAAATCGCCTTTGAACGCCTCCAGCAAAAACTCCAGAAGATCATTCAATCCCCCGCCAACCAACCCGTCCTGCAAGAATCGCTGATCACAATGCGCAACGGGATTTATGTCGTCCCGCTCAAGGCGGATCACAAAGGGCGTATTCCCGGCGTGGTGCATGATGCGTCGGCTTCTGGCGCGACTTTGTTTATTCAGCCGCTCGAAACGGTTGAACTCAACAACCGCTGGCGCGAACTGCAAATCGCGGAAGAGAAAGAAATCCGGCGGATTTTGCTCGCCGTGACCGACATGATCGGGCGCGAAAGTGAATTCATCGTGCGTACGGTCGAAGTCATGGCAGGGCTTGACCTGATCCTCGCCAAAGCGCGTTATGCTGATGCGATCAGGGCGACACAGCCGCGATTGAAGCCGTTCGAGAAGAAAGCGAATCCCGCCCACCCCGGCAGCGTGATCCGCTTCACGGCGGGTCGTCACCCGCTGTTGAAAGGGAACGTCGTCCCGATTGATGTCGATTTTGACGACAATACGTGGGTGCTGGTCGTGACCGGACCGAACACGGGCGGCAAAACTGTCTCGCTTAAGACGGTCGGGTTGTTCTGTTTGATGGCGCAGTGCGGGCTGCATGTCCCCGCCGAAGATGCGACTTTCAGCGTATTTGAAGGCGTTTACGCGGATATTGGCGACGAGCAGAGCATCGAGCAGTCGCTCAGCACGTTCTCGTCACACATGACCAACACGATCCACATTCTGCACGAATGCAACGATCGCTCGCTGGTACTGCTGGATGAACTCGGCGCGGGGACAGACCCGGCGGAAGGTTCGGCGCTGGCGCGTGCGATCTTGACGTACCTGCTCAACCGCCGCGTGACCGTGATGGTCACGACGCATCACCCGGAATTAAAAGTCTACAGCGTCGAGACTCCCGGCGTGCGCAATGCCAGCGTTGAATTTGACCTGAATACGCTCGCACCGACCTACCGCTTGATCATCGGGCTGCCGGGGCGCTCGAATGCGCTGGCGATTGCCACCCGACTTGGCTTGAACCTTGAGATCATCGAAGAAGCGCGGACGATGGTCGCCACCGAGGACTTGATCGCTGATGACCTGCTCGACGAAATCCACCGCACCCGCGAGGATATTCGCCGTCAGCAGGCAGTGATCGGCAATCTGAAGGCGGAGATCGAAGAAGAACGCGGCGAACTCGCGGCGCGCTTGAGCACCGCCGAGGACGAACGCCGCAACATCATCGCGGCGGCGCGGCGCGAAATGCAGCAGGAACTCGACACCTTCCGCCGTGAGATGCGCGCTTTGCGCGGTCAAATGCGCGATGCTTCTTTGCCGCTCGAAGCGCTCAAGCAGGTGCAAGACGCATCGTCCGCGCTTGAGAACGCGATCAACACGCCGGTTGAGTCGGCGGTCGAGATGCCCGCCGAAATCGATTGGATGCCGCGTTTGGGCGACCGCGTGTGGCTGGAGACGCTCAAGACCGAAGGCAGGGTCGAAGAACTGAACAAAGATGAAGCGCTCGTGCAGATCGGGTCGCTCAAGGTGCGCGCCAAACTGAACGAACTCAAACAGCCGCGCAAAGAAGATCTTCAGGTCGCCAAGCGGCGGCGGAACAGCGCCTATGAACCCGCCCCGACGATCACCGGACCGAAACCCGCATCCCCCGGACTGGAACTCGATCTGCGCGGCGAACGGGTGGAAGAAGCACTGCGGCGGCTGGATGATTATGTCGATGCCGCGTACTTGAGCGGGCTGCCGTTCGCGCGTATCATTCACGGTAAAGGAACAGGCGCGCTCCGCAAGGCGATTCAAGAGCGCGTGCGCGAACACTCGCTGATCAGCCGCGCTGTGCCCGGTGAAGCAAAAGAAGGCGGCGACGGCGTGACGGTCATTTACATGGTGGCGAATACGTAGGGACACATTTCCCTAAAAGCTCCTCACCCCCGCCCCCTCTCCATCGCAAGCGATAGAGAGGGGGAGAAGAAACGCCGCTTTGCTCCCCTCTCCAACCTTCGGTTAGAGAGGGGCAGGGGGTGAGGAGCACTTAAGAGGCAGCACATGACGGAATCCCCCCGCGCGCGGGTTTTATTTTCAACCGGATCGCTTTACCTGTACGATGTCTCGTACAGCTTCGCGCTGGCGAAAGAAGCGGGCTATGACGGCATCGAGATCATGTGCGACGAGCGCTGGTCAACCCGCGACCCCCATTACCTGAAAACCCTCACCGCCGCGCATGATCTATCCGTGATGGTGGTACATACGCCGTTCAGTGCGAGAATCCCCGGTTGGGGATACGCCTCCGACGACATCAACCGTATCGAGCGCACGCTTGAACTCGCGGAGCGGCTCGGCGCGGAGTCGATTGTGGTGCATCTCCCGTCACGCATCAAGATGAAATCGGCACAGTTTGAAGGACATGAAGTCCGCATCCCCGCGCTGGATGAAGAAGGCAAACTCAAGGCATGGATTGAGACGAAACTGCCGGATGTGCAGCGGAAAACCCCCGTCAAGATCGCCATCGAAAATATGCCGCTTAAGCGCGTCTCCGGCTTCGACTTTGATCCGGTGTGGTGGAACGAGATCAGCACATGGAGCACCGTTCACGCGCACCTGACGCTTGATACCACGCATTGGGCGACCAAGCAGATCGATCCGGTGCTGGCATACGAAGCGGCGAAAGACCGGATCGCGCATGTTCACCTGAGCAATTTTTATAATCAAGAGGAGCATCACCTTCCGCAAAAAGGCGTGCTCAAGCTTGGCAAGCTGTTACGCAAAATGGCGGAGGACGGCTACAGCGGGACGATCAGCCTTGAAGTTGATCCGCAGCACTTGCAGTACAAGGACGCGAAAGAGGTGCGCGCCAAGTTACGCGAGTCGCTGGCGTTCATGCGTGAGCATCTGAGTCTGCCCGAAGGTTAAGTTGATGAGCGTGACGCCGCGCCAGCTTTCGATTATCAAACGTTCCGCCGAACTGCTCGACAGCGGCTGTGTGGTGATCGACTTTGAAACGACGGGCTTCCCGACTGATCCCGGCGTGGGGATTGTCGAAGTCGCGGTGATCGACTCACGCGGCGGAATCCTGATGAATACGCTCGTCAACCCGCAGCGCCAAATCCCGTCCAGCGCGACAAAAGTCCATGGAATCCGCGATCAGGATGTCGTCAACGCGCCGACGTTTGCCGAGATTTTCCCCGATCTAGCGCGTATCTTGAGCAGTACACGGGCGGTCGCCTACAACTACAGCTTTGAAAAAGCCATGATCGCCGCCGTGTGCCAGCGCTGTGACCTAATCGTGCCGACGGTGGAGTGGAGTTGCGCGATGCGCGCGTATACCGTCTATAAAGGGCTGCGCTATTTCAAGTCGCTTTCAACCGCGTGCAGCGAAGAGGGGATCGTCGTCGAAAATGCGCACCGTGCGCTGGCAGATGTCAAGATGACGCTGGCGCTTCTGTACACGATGGCTGCGGGGGGCTAACGCGACAGCGCGTCCCCGATGCGATTCAGCGTATGTGTGATGACTTCGCTCACCACTTGTTCCGGTGTCATCAGTTTTTCCATCACGTGCGCCGACAGCAGACTGACCAAGCCGTGCAGGGTTGACCAAACATACAGCGCATCTAAAGTAATGTTTTCCGGCGGGAGATGATGTCCGCGCTGTTTATAGTATGCCTCAAGGCGGTCTTTGAGCAGGGTGAACGCGTGCAAACTGCTCTCCATCATCGCCGGGTGATTATGGGGATTTGGGAGCGGCGTTCCGAACATCAAGCGGTATTGTAGGGGATGCTGAAGCCCATACATTACATACGCGTGCCCCATCGTGTGTAGGTCATCATGCGCGTTTCCGCTCGGCTGCTGTGCGCTCAGGTAAAGCGAGAAGGTTTCAAACGTGCGCCGCACAATTTCCGCCAGCACATGTTCGCGGCTTGGAAAATGCTTGTACGGCGCTTGATGCGAAACCCCGATCCGCCGCGCGATTTCGCGCAGATTGAGTGCTTCTACCCCATCTTGTTCGATGATGCGCATCGCTTCGACGAGACACAATTCGCGCACATCGAAATCCGGCTGACTCCGCTTGACCATGTTTCCTCGTGGCGCATGCTGCCTCAGTGAGCACGCGCTGTTTAGGGTGCGTGCTGCTGATGACGTGTCATCCCTTTTACCAGCATCCCCATCATACGCACCCGCAGCGCACGCGGCAGGGATGTTAGCGAGTAAATCATCACCTTTGAGAGCATCCCCGGCATCACAACAGCGCGTTTGCCGAGTGCGTCGAGGGTCTCTTTTGCAACAATATCGGCGGTCAGCGCGACACCCATACGCATATCGGCACGGGCGGCGAAACCGGAATTCACGGGACCCGGCGCGGACGCGATCACATCGACACCTAGCGGCGAAAGCTCAACATGCAGCCCTTCCGCCAGCGTTTGAATATACGCTTTCGTCCCGGCGTAGTTAGCGGACATAGGCGCGCCTTGGAACGCCATGACTGAGCTAAATAGGATGATTCCGCCGTGCTGTTGTGCTGCGAACATCCGCCCATAGTGGTAGGTCATAGTCAGCACGGCGCGCACATTCACATCCAGCATAGCGAGTTCGGCTTCCAACGTCGAGTCCGTCAGCCGTCCCGTCACGCCGAATCCGGCGCTAGCGACCAGCAGCCCAACCGGAAGATCAGCCGTTTCCGCGAATACCTGTTCAACCGCGCGTGACTGCGACAGATCGGCGGCGATCACGTGCGTCTGAATGCGGTACTGCGCCTTCAGCGTGTCGGCAAGCGCCTCAAGCACGCTTTCACGTCGCGCAACTAAGACGAGATCAAGCCCTTTGGCGGCGAGACGTTCCGCGAATGCCCGCCCGATCCCATCCGATGCGCCGGTGATCAGCACCCATTGTCCATACTTGCGTTTGAAATCAGCCGCACTCATATCAAGTTCCTCTATCTCCCAAAGTTGACAGTGTCAACCTCAGGATATAGGTTTACGTTGACAGTGTCAACGTAAAGTCATGAGGTTCTCATACAGGAGGGTCTAATTGTGGAATAACTCTTTCAGCGGCGTCCTTGCCAGTGTCAAGATGGCGGCGGGGAGCTAAGGCGGCGCGCGAAATACAAGGTAAACTACTATGAGACTTTTTTTGAGTGAAGATGAGGGAGTGCCGCCGCATGGATAAGGTCAATCTCGCACAAAAACTGACGCTGTTTACCGAGCAGTGGTCGCCGCGTGTGATCGCTGAAGCGAACGGGCAGTATGTCAAGTTGGCGAAGATCGAAGGTGAGTTCGTGTGGCATGCGCACGAACATGAGGATGAAATTTTTTATGTGATCAGCGGCAGGTTGATCATCCGCATGCGGGATCACTCGGTCGAACTCAATCCCGGTGAGATGTTCGTCGTCCTCAAAGGCGTTGAGCATAACCCGTTTGCACCTGTTGAAACGCACATCATGTTGATCGAGCCGAAGCAGACGACGCACACCGGCGATGTCCAGACGGATCGCACCGTCGCGGTAGACGATCAAGTGTGGATTTAGGTCGGCAAACGCCTATTCAGAAAATAGCGCTTTCAACGGCAGCGTGAAACCGGGGATCACCGTGCCGCCGTCGAGCGCGGCGTCGATGCCGAGCGCGCGCGGCGGCTTGCCGGGTTCGTATACGTCGATCAACTTCTCCGTCGGGTACACTTCCCAGTAAAGAATACCCGCTTCTTGGTAGATCGCGCGCTTGCTTCGAATATCCTTCGGTTTATCCGTTGGAGAAATGATCTCGACGGCAAGCAGAGGCTGCACCGGATCAGGATAGTCATTGGACATCGGCGTGGTTTTGTAGGCAAAATCCGGCGCGATGGCGTGCTCACCGATCTGGTATGTGCCATCGCCGCCGCTTGTGTGCACAGGTAGATTGTGTTCGCGGCAGTACAGGCGAACGGCAAACGAGATCAACTGGTGCAGCTCGGAATGTGTCGTTCGTGTCGGCGACATTGGAATGATCTCCCCGTTGATAAACTCAAACTCCAAGCCGCTGTTTTCCGGCGCTTCTGCGAACGCCCGAAACTCTTCCAGCGTCATCACTTTTGAGAATGTCGTCATACCTGTTTCACCTATCACTCTGTCACCCCATTGTAATGCCAAAACGCCGCGCCCACAGTTCTAAGTTGAGCATGCGGAACACGACTTCGACTTGAGGCGCGCGCCCGCTGAAATGCCCGTCTAACAGCGCATCGAGCGCCACCGGATTCAGCCAACCGCGCACCCACGCCGACGGATCGCGCAGTGTCGATTCGATTCGTCCGCTGAGTTCCCCGGCGAACCACTGCAAGATCGGCGTGCTGAACGGCTGTTTGCGCCGCTCTAATGCGAAGGCAGGCAAAATCGGGCGCATGGCTTCGCGCAGCACGTATTTGTTTTCCTGCATCCGCAGCCGACCGGGGATGCGCGCCGCGAACCGCAGCAGATCGGGATCGAAGAACGGAATCCGCGCCTCCAGCGAATGCGCCATCGTGACTTTATCGCCGTTCAAGAGCGCGTTGCCGTGCAGCCATGTGTTGATCACCACCGCTTGCGCGAATTGATCCGCGTCGTCACGCTGAGAGCGGGTGACGATCTCCGCGAACGTGTTTTCTTTGTGATAAGCTGCGCGCCATGCTTCGAGCAAAGCGGGTGCGTATAAGCGGCGACGGAGCGTATCACTGAACACCAGCCCATCGAAGCTTTGAATGCGCCGGATCGCTTCGTCTATCGGTGCGGCGGCGGCACGCACACGCGGGAGATAGGTCGGCAGCGCGCCGAGTCCGCGATAGCGCTTGAACGCCGGATACAGCGGTTCGATGAGGTCGATGATCGGCGCGGCGGCGCGGGCGAACATGCCGTAACGCTTCTGCCACTCGATCAGCGCCGGAATCGCGCGGTGATTCGCGTAGCCGCTGAACAATTCATCGCCGCCCAAGCCCGTCAAGACGACTTTAAGCTGTGATCCGGTCAGTTCCGCCAGCAGCAGCAGCGACACCGCGCTCGAATTCGCGTTCGGTTCGTCGTGGTGATACACGTAGCGCTCGAACCCCGCCCACCAATCCGCCGCCGTGATCACCCGTTCGTGATGATCCGCGCCGTAGTGCGCCGCGATCCGCCGCGCCGCGTCGAGTTCGTTGTCGGGGGTATCCGCCGCATAGCCGACGGTGTACGTATTCACGCGCCCGCCTGCCTCAGCAGACATCAGCGCCAACACCGCCGCCGAGTCCACGCCGCCGCTCAAGAACAAGCCGAGCGGGACATCGGCGCGCAAATGCAGCCGCACCGACTCGGTGAGGCGTTCGCGCGTCTCTTGAATAATCACCGCATCGGAGCGAGTATCGACCGGGGCAGGCGGAGCGCCGACAAAATCGGGGAAGTCCCAATAGCGTTCGATTCGGATCGTGCCGCCTTCCGCGATCAACACATGACCGGGCATCAAGCGCTTCACGCCGCCGAACAGCGTTTCTTGTCCGATCATGAAGCCGAACGAGAAATACGTATCAAGCACGGCGGGATTCAAGCGCGGCAGGATTCCCCCGGCGATCAGCGCTTTGACTTCGCTGGAAAAATACAAGAATCCGGCTTGCTCGGCGTAGTACAACGGCTTGATGCCGATGTGATCGACCGCCAAAACCAGCCGCCGCCGCGCCGTATCGATCAGCGCGAAGGCGTACATACCGCGTAAATGGCGGAACATGCCGTCAGTGCCGTACTGCTCGTACAGGTGGATCAGGGTTTCGCCGTCACCGTCGGTCGTCAGGTGATGCCCGTGCTTGACCAGTTCGGCGCGCAGTTCTCGATAGTTGTAAATCTCGCCGTTGAAGACCATCGCAATCGAGCGATCTTCGTTATACAGCGGTTGATCGCTGCCGTCGATGTCGATGATGCTTAAGCGGCGCATGCCCAGCGACGCCGAGCCATCGGGATGATCATAAAAGCCGTCGCCATCCGGTCCCCGGTGGCGGATCGCGTCACACATGGCGCGCACGCGCGCGATTTCGACCCGCCCGCCGCGTTGATCAAGAATGCCTGCAATGCCGCACATAACCGGGGAACTCCTTGTTTATCGCTTGTGGGGTGATTCTAATGGGGGAGCGGGGATTTTTGAACCACAAATAAACGCTCCTCACCCCCTACCCCTCTCTAACCGAAGGTTGGAGAGGGGAGAAACGCAGGGTTCTGCTCCCCCTCTCTATCGTTTGCGATGGAGAGGGGGTCGGGGGGTGAGGAACAGTTCTACGGCGCGATCAACACCTTGCCGCCGCTCATCTGAGCCGTGTACAGCCGCAGCGCATCATCAAACCGATCCAGCGAGAAACGGGCGCGCACCTCCGAGCGGAACGCATCGCTCTGCGCTTGAATCGCCGCCCACGCCGCCGCCACCTTGACCGGATTCTGCGGCATCCAGCTAGATAACCAGAAGCCCTGCACCTGTTTATCGCGGAAGATGAATTGATCCACTCCCACCGAAACAGGCGATCCTTCTAAGCCGCCGTACACGACAATCCGCGACCCGTTCGGCATGGCGCGCAAAATCCGATCGGTTAGCGATCCGCCCACCGCGTCGAATGCCATGCGCGCCCCTAAGCCAGATGCCATCCCGCGCAGATCGCCGTCAAACGTTTCGCTCGAAGAATCGAGGACGTGCGCCGCACCTTCCGCCGTCAAGCTCTCCACTTGAGCGGCGCGCCGCACAATGTTGATCACGGCGATCCCGCGCGATTCACCAAAGCGGCGCAGCATCTTGCCGAGCGCACTCGCCGCCGCCGTCTGGATCACCGCCTTCACGCCCGCCGCCGCTGCCATGTCGATCAGCGCCCACGCCGTGAGCGGATTTACCAGCATCATCGACGCAGCATCATCCGAAATGTCATCGGTGACGGGCAGCACGACCGAGCTGTGCGTCACCAAATATTCCGTGTACGTGCCGATTGTACCCGTCGCAAGACACGCCGCGCGCCTACCGATCCAGTCCGCCGCGTTCAGCTTCTCGCCAACGGCGATCACCTGCCCGCCGCCCTCAAAGCCGGGGATCGTCGGCAGCGGCTTACGGATTCCGTACATTCCCTGCAAAAATGCCACATCCGACGGGTTAAGCGGCGCGGCAGTCACGCGCAGCAGCACATCTTCCGGCTTGAGCGGCGGCAGATCATACTCCTCCACACGCCAGCCATCGAGGTTATACGCATGCAGAACGATTGCGTTTGTGCGGGTGGGTAGGGAGGTCATGAGAAAAATCCTTTAGAATCACGAAAGCTCACGTTTTGCGTGAATGTTAAATCAGCCTTCGCGTCCTTCAAAATCGAATTTCTCGACCGCGTTTGCGACGAATTCGACCAGCAGTGCCGCGACTTCTTGATTGGCGATCTCGTTGGGGTGGCTGTCCCATTCGTCCGCGCGGTATTCCGCGCGCAGATAGCCGTCGTCGTCCGCCAGCGCCGAGAAGAAATCGAACACCACGATATTCAGCCGTTCCTCACTGTATTCCTCCGACGTGAGATACGCCGCCCATTCCCGCGCCCGCGCTGCGGCTTCAGATGATGTTTCATTCGGCACAAGCGGCGGAGTCGTAAACGGGATGAACAGGTGATCCGGGTACTGGTCGATCACGTCCCGAATCGAGAGGTAATAATCGTGGTACTCCTCGAACTGCGCATCACTTTCGATGTTGGAAGAAGGGAAACAGCTTTTGAACAGGATCACCGGGAAGTCGAGCATGTGGCTCAACGTATTCTCCGGCGGATCGGTCACGTCTTGATTAAAAATGGTGTACCAACCGATGGGATCGGTGTTGTCGTCGGGGACTTCCCAGTTAACGCCAAGACGTTCGCCTGAGCCGTCCGCAAGACCTTCTTCGTTATAACCGTGATCCCATAGTTCGAGCGCATATTCCGCTAACCCGTCACGCAGTTCTCCCTGCTCGATCAAGCCAAGCCCGGTGGAATGGTGCATGAACAGGACGCGAATGGGGGTGTCTTCTTGAGCAGAAGCCGGGATAAGCAAGACGAACAGAAGTAGAACGAGGAACAGAAGTGAAAGGCGACCGGAGCGCATCGTCATCTCCTTTGGAGCAACGCGCCGTTTGAATCAAGCATAAGCCCGTTTAGTGGATTTTGCGCGCTCGTATCAAGCTGTACCAGATCGCCGCACCGAGCATCAGCACCGCCGTAAGCGCCCACAGCGCCGCCCACACCCCCGCCGGAATCAGCGGCGCAACTTCGGCACTGAACGCTGCCGCGTCGTTGCGGATGTTCCCAAGCGTTGCGCCGCTACTGTTGACCAGATACACGAGGTCAAGCACGGCGTTGAGTCCGGTCAGGATCGCCAGCACATTGAGGAGGACGAGCGTCACATCGGGCGGCGCTTTCGCGCTCAGGATGATCAACACAATCCCCATCCCGATACCGACGAAAAATGCCGTTGTGAGCAAGTCGGTGAACAACACGGAGAAGGCGATCAACCATACGCCGAGCACCCCCGCGATCACACGCGGGTAGGGGATGGTGTTCGCCAGATAAAACAGCGCCGCGCCCACGAACGCCGCACCTAGATACCCCGCCGGAAGGATCAGCGCCCGCGAGCCTCCGGCGGTGAGTGCGATTCCCGCGCCGCTGCTGTACACCTCGAAGCGCTCAAAATGCCCGCCGCTGATCAGCGCCGCCAGCCCGTGACCGCTTTCATGCACGAACGTGACGAACAGGCGCACGGGATACAACAAAAAATCGAGCGCGGGAATGTTCCACAAGAGTAGAACAATCCCGAACCCGATCACAGCGGCGGTAAAGGCGCGGCGGCGGTGCGGAACAGCAGTCACATTCATGGAATCGCCTGTCGTGCGTCTGGTTGTGAACCGTGTATTACGCGGTCGCGCGGTTTCCCGAAAGCAGCCGGTAGCCGACGATCACGATGATCGCGCCGATTGTGCCGAAAATGAGACTGCCGATCAAGCCGCTGCTGCCGAAGATGATGCTGCCAACGATGCCGCCGATCAAGCCGAGCACCATGTCATTGATCGCGGTCTGCGGGCGATCCCCGTTCACCAGTCGATTCGCCAACCATCCCGTGAACATCCAGAGCAGCACCGGGATGATGATCGCAAACGTGAGTGAACCGAGAATCGACAGCACGACGAACGCGCCGATAATCAGGAGAATTAACACGAGAATGCCCATTGCAGCCTACTCCATTGTTCCATATCTACATTCACTATATACGGACATCTCCCCGTAAGGTTGCATATTTGCCCCGCTTACCTCCGCCGAATTGGGGCATTTTTTGCAGCTTTTTGATGATTCCCCTCGCCTCGCGTAGATTCCACGCTGCCTAAGCGACAGGGTCGCTGAAAAAATGCCCGACACCACCCCGCGCTTTAACGACAATTCCGCAGTTTTTCCACGCTCGTCTGCGAATATGAGGTCAATCAGCGCGTCACACTGACCCACAACATCGACGCAAGACGCGCTGCAAGTATCTGTTGGTTCAAAGGGTGCATCGAACCGAACATCACACAACCCATCACCCGAAGAATGGAACGCCCGTCCACCTGACATCGTGACCACCCCGATCATGATGGAACCGCAGAGAACGCAAAGAGCGCAGAGGAGGCAGCCCTCTGCGTCCTTTGCGTTGATAGGCGGCGGCGCATGCAAAGCCTCGTGGAATCGCCTATAATTCCGGCGAATCATCACACGAATGGACACGCGGCAGATGACCGACGAGTTAATCGGCAAGCGGTTTGGTGGATACGAAATCCTGAGCTTGATCGGCAAAGGCGGCATGGCGACCGTCTACCGGGCGCAGCAGGTCTCGATGAACCGCACCGTCGCGCTCAAGATTTTGCCGCGCCAGTTCCTCAACGACGAAAACTACATGATGCGCTTCAACCGCGAGGTGACGATCATCGCGCAGTTGGAGCATCGCGGCATCGTTCCTGTACATGATTACGGCGAACACGAATCGCAGCCGTATATCGTGATGCGCTACCTGACGGGCGGCTCGGTCGATGACCTGCTCAACGGCGGCGTGATCCCGCTCCCGCGCATCGTGCAAATCCTCGATCAAATCGCGCCCGCGCTCGATTACGCGCACAGCCAGCACGTTTTACACCGCGATATTAAGCCGTCCAACGTGCTCTTGGATGGGAGCGGCGGCGCTTTCCTGACCGACTTCGGGATCGCGCGCATTATGGGCGATCCGACGATCAGCACCGATACGCAGGGCGTGATCGGCACGCCGAGCTACATGAGTCCCGAACAGGCACAAGGGCAGACGTTGGATAACCGGAGCGATATTTATTCGCTCGGCGTGATGCTCTATGAAATGGCGACCGGTCGCCGCCCATTTGAGAGCGATACACCCTATGGCGTCGCCGTGATGCAGGTCACTGCCCACCCGCCCGCGCCGCGTGGGTTTAATCCCGCGCTCCCGCCCGCCGTCGAAAGCGTGATCCTCGCCGCGATGCACAAGCGCCGCGAAGATCGCTTCTTGACTGCCGAAGCGCTGGCGAGTGCCTTCCGCCGCGCCGTCGATGGCAATCTGAGAATCCGCGATACCGACCCCGCGATTCCGCGCCCGTCTGTGCTGGATGCGCCGCTTGACGACGAACCGACCATGCCGACTCCACCGCCGCCCGCTGCGTTCCGCCCTGCCGCCCCCGTGAGCTATATTCCACAGGTGCAGCCCGCGATCAACACGCCGCCGCCTCCAGCATCTCTACCCGCATCCTCCGCATCACTTCGAGTCGTTCCGCCCCCACGCCGCCGTTCATCACGCGGTTGGTGGATTGGTGGAATCGTCGGCATTTTGATCGGGTGCGGCTTACTCACGATCATCTTGTTGATCGCTGCCGTGATCGTGCTGCAAACGCGCCGCGACGAAGAGTCCGTGCGCGCCGTCACCGAAACCGCCAGCGCGTTCGAAGCATTGGCAGCGCCAGACGAAGAACTCCCCACGCCCGCGCGTTCGAGTTCCACCCGCGCAACCGAGTCAGCCTCGATCATCACACCAAGTCCCCTGCCGATTCTGCCAGCGCTGGTCACGCCGACGCTGTCCATCGGCGCGCGCGAAACCGGAATCGCGCTCACCGGGCAAATCGTATACAGCGCCGAACGCGCCCCGAACGGACGCGCCATCGCCCCCGATGAAAGCGGCGATTACAACCTGTATCTGCTCGATCTAGCCACCCGCGCCGAGTCACGCTTGAGCGGCACGGCATACATCGAAATTTACCCGTCAATCTCGCCGGATCGCACCGAGATCGCGTTTGTGGTGGATCGCGGTTCACAGTATGACCTGTGGATCATGAGCGTGGCAACGCGGGCAGTGCGCCGCTTGACGTTCACGCTTGCCGCCGACCGCGCCCCAACGTGGAGTCCTGACGGCGGCGAGATCATTTTTTCGTCGGATACGAACGGCACAGGCAGTTATGATCTGTACAGCATCCCACGCGACGGCGGCGAGGTCGAACTTGTGTATGATGCGCCGTTCGGTCAGCGCGCGAGTGATCCCATGTATACCCGTGATGGGCGCTATCTGCTGTTCACGTTGGGCGAGGCGGGCGACGCGCGCACATGGGAGATCATGCGGCTTGATCCCGGCACGGGCGACGTGATCGCCTTGACCGAAAATGACTACAAAGATTGGCAGCCCGTCCCCGCGCCTGATAGCGGCATTCTGTACCTGACCGAATCCGTGAACGGTGAAACCCTCGACGGGTATTCGGGAATCGCCGCGATGACGCTTGACGGCACAGATGCGCGGCTGATTTACGACGGCATTGGCTACGAATCGAATGCGTTTTATTCGCCGGATGGGACACTCTTGATCTTCACGAGCGATCACAGCGGGCGCGATGAAGTCTACGCGCTGCCCACGTCCGCATTGAGCGATCAAGACGCCGTGCCGGAGCAGGTATCGAGCGAAGGCGCATTCGCTCCCGCGTGGCTGGGGGAGTAAGAGCGCTAGCCGCCGAATCCTAAAGCTCCTCACCCCCCAGCCCCCTCTCCATCGCAAGCGATAGAGAGGGGGTGATCCGCTCGCGCGTAGGTCTGCGGCGCGGGTCACGTGTTTTTGCCCCTCGCTGTTGACGGCTGAGGGGCGGGACGCGAAGCGTCCGGGGTGAGGGCAAAACAGCGCGTGCTGAATATCGGATAAGCCTTCACCCGCCAAACCTATGCAAGACAAGCCGCGCTTCCGCGTGTATGATCAGGCTGTCACACAGACACGCGAAAGGCTGACCTATGCCAATCCCTCCCTTGTACCCGCTCAAGCTCACCCCCGCCCTCCATACCAAAATCTGGGGCGGACGGCGGCTCGAAACCGTCTTGACGATCCCACTGCCCACCGATGAGGCTTACGGTGAGGCGTGGATCATGCACGATACGGCAGTCGTCGCTAACGGCGCGCTTGCCGGTCAATCCGTCCGCGATTTGATCGCTCAATACGGGCAGGATGTCGTCGGCGCGGGCAACGATCCCGCGATCGGAATGCCGCTTTTGGCAAAATTTCTCGACGCGCGCGATTGGCTGTCGATTCAGGTGCATCCTAACGACGAGCAGGCGCGCGCGCTCGAAAACGAACCGCGCGGCAAAACCGAAGCATGGTACGTCGTCGCCGCTGAACCGGGATCGAAATTGGTGATCGGAGTGCAGCCGAGCGTCAGCTTGGACGATGTGCGCGCCGCAATCAGCGAAACCCGCCTTGAAAGTCTGCTCGTGTATGTCGATGTTCAGCCGGGCGATGTGCTGTTTATCTCCCCCGGCACGATCCACGCGCTCGGACCGGGCGTGCTGATCTACGAAATCCAGCAGTCGAGCGACATCACCTACCGCCTGTATGATTACGGTCGCCCGCGTGAAATCCATGTCGAAAAATCGCTCACCGTCTCGCGGACGGACACGCTCCCGACGATCAAGCACACAGGCTCGGAGACGGGCGAACTCATCCCCATCGTCAGCAGCCCGTACTTTGAAACCGTGCTGCATCAGCTTCGCGTCGGGGATTATCTGCGGCTCGATACGGGCAAGGTGCGCTTTCACATCCTCACCTGCATTGAAGGGGAAGCCGTCGTCGAGTGGGGCGGCGGATCATCCACCGTCGGTAATGCGGTCGCCGTCGCGTCCGGCGAGTCGGCTGATCTCCGCCTCGGTGAGACGATCCTGATTCCGGCGGCGGTCGGCGCGTACCGTGTGCGCGGACGTTCACGTATCCTCCATAGTTGGCAACCGTAACCGACGTATGACATCGACCGAATGGACTGCTCCTCACCCCCCAACCCCCTCTCCATCGCAAGCGATAGAGAGAGGGAGCAAAGCGTTTGTCTTTCTCCCCTCTCCACCTTACGGGTGGAGAGGGGCAGGGGGTGAGGAGCTTTTTTGTGTGAAGGCGCTTCTGCTTTCCCTCTCTCTACTCTTTATGTTCCTCTACACGTACCCCGCCGCCGCGCAAGACCTCGAAGACTGCGGCGTGGTCGAGTCGATTGATTTTCCGGTCGATATGGACAGCACATTCAGCCGCCGCTTTGACGACTTCGCGCGTTTTCGGGGGCGGTGGGGCGGCAATCACACCGGCGCAGACCTCGCGTTTAACAGAACAGGCGATCTCGTGCGCGCAGCGATGCGTGGGCGCGTCACCCTGAGCAATCCTGAAGAATGGGATACCGAACTCGGCGTCGTCGTGCTGCGCCACATGATGCCGGACGGCTCGACCGTATATTCGGTGTATGGGCATATGGTCGAAAGCGACCTGTGGAGTTTTCCGCCTGTTGGGGCATGCGTCGCACGCGGGGATATCATCGGCACGATAGGCGATCCGCTGCAAAGCCGCCCGCATCTTCACTTCGAGATTCGCAATATCCTCGCGTTTGAGGGCGGACCCGGTTACGTTGATGTCAATCCGATTGATCTCGGTTGGGAGCACCCGCTTGAGTTCATATTTTACTGGCAGGCGCGTCTGCGTGGACTGGTCAGCGCGGCGATCCATCTGCCGCAAGCGCCCACACTGCCTATCGTCCTCTTAGAAACGGGCGGACTGGCATATGCGCGCGGTGATCAAGTCTTCGCTTTGTCGCCGGATGGCGCGGAGGTTTGGCGCATTGGCGGCGAAGGCGAGATCGTCGGGCTGGCGCGTCTGCCGGGGGATCGGCTGGCGGTGCGAACGGCAACCGGTACGATTGTGGTTGCGCAGGGCGGGCGGTATCTTGCCCGCTGGTCAGTTGATCCAATTGATGCGCCAGTCTTGACTGTTGGTGAGACGCTTGCCGTTCTCACATCCGACGGCTTGACCGGCTACACCAGCCTCGGCGCGGCAGTGTGGACGATCCCCAGTGTGGGGCGCAGCGTCTCCCTTGCCGCCGATTCTTCGGCGTTCGTATGGGCATCGCGCGATCTCGATGGGCGTGTGATCTGGCGCGTGATCGCCCCCGACGGCACGATCATCGTAGAACACCGCCTTGACGACAGTACCCCTGTCACCAGCATCATCCCCACCAGCGGATGGGCAGTCCTCGACGGCGCGAATACGCTCCGCTTGAGCGGCGGGTCGCTCGTGAACGGCGCGCATCTGCCGATCAATCCGGGCATCAGCGCGGCGATCACGGGTAGTCCATCCGGCGATCTGTATGTCTACGCGGGCGACAATGATCGGACGCTCTTAGCCATCGCCGCCGATGGCTCGGTGCGCTGGCGCGTGCGTTATCCGGTCGCGTCCGGCGCGTATCCGCCGATCATGGGTGTGGGGAGTGGATGCGCGCTCTACACACTCGATTCGGACGGGATGCTCAACGCTTTTGATACACAAGACGGCACACTGCGCGGACAAGTTCAGCTTTACGCGGGCGGGAGTGGTACCGCGCAGCCGCTGTCACGCGTGATGCAGGTATTCCCCAACGATCAGCTTGTGGTCAGTGCGGGCTTCTTGAGCGCCCTCTTGATCAACGGTGCGCCGCTGGCGGGCGAGGCGTGCGCCACCACCCCCTGACCTCAGTCACGTGCGCGCAAAACAAAAATCGGCTAAAGTGGGAACGAGATTCAATTATTTTCAGGGAGAAACTCGTCATGCTGCGTTCGATGACCCTGTTCTTGATCGTGATCGCCTTGATGGGGTGTGGCGGAGCAACTGCCGCACCAACAGAGACGCCGACCCTCGCCCCGGTAGACCAGCCGACGCTGCTTCCCGCAGCCGTTACAACGGAACTCATCGCCGCCGACACCGCCGTGCCGTTGGAAATCAATACCACCGCCGTAACCGGCGTCAATCAGGATGCTGGATCGGCTGAGACCCAATTGATGGCTGAAGGCGTCCTCACGCTGATCGAGACGGATACCGCCCGCGATCTTGTCCTAATCGGGCTGGATCGCACGATTGTCCCCGTGCAGTCCCTCGGCGCGAACGATATCGCCGCCATGTGCAGCGAAAATGCGATGTCGCCCAATGGGGAACTAGCAGCGATTTACACAGGGGGCGCGGAGCGCGGCACACTCCACCTGATGCGCGGCACATCCATGCCCCAAACCGTCGCCCAGATCGAGTATCTTGCCTGTGCGCTCGGCAATATCGCCTACACGTCCGACAGCGCCCGTTTGGCATATGTCGATTATCCGCCCGCCGCATCGCGGCAGGAATTCGCGCGCGGCACACTCCGCTTGATCGACACAACGTCGCTTGAGTCGGTTTGGTCGGCGGATAATGTCGTCGCGTTCGATATGGCAGCAGACGGGATCGCCTACGTCTCGTTTTACACCAACAGCCAAGAAGAAGCCGACGAAGCCGCGATCAACTGGTACGACAATTCCAGCGAACGTGAAGTCGCCACGCTGATCCCGAACTCGGAGGACTGCCGCTTCACCAGCGCGTCGATTGCGCGCGTGTCGTCCGCCAGTCAAACTGCCGTCGTCATGGGGCAGCGCTGCGATGGTGAAGCGCAAACACGCTGGCAGTTCTACATCGTCGGTGATGATGCCAGCACGACGCTCGCTTCCTCAGATACACAACCGGGTGATTTCGTCGCGTTTGCGCGCAATAACACCCTCCTCACGTCGCCGGATGGTGCATCGCTGTACTTCACCGTGCCGGACGGCTTGACCGCGAACACGGTTGCGATTGCGGCGGTGGATCGGGTTGGGTTGGATGTAGAAGTAGTCGTCCCGCGTCAGGCAATTTTCGCCACATTCCGGGGCGCAGCCAACGCCGAACCGCGCTTGTCGGCGGATGGGCGCTGGTTAGGCTTCACCCTGACCACGCCGAACAACGAAAACACGCTGTACGCGCTTGATCTCGGAGATCGCGCCAACCCGCCGATCACGATCAGCGCCGGAGCACGTGGGGATATTATTTCGGCGCTAACATTCCTGCCGGACAGCACGCGGATCGCGTATGTCTCTGGCGCAGCCGAAGGCGGCGATAACAGCCTGTTTACGCTCAATTTGTCAACAGGAACGGAAAACCGCGTCCGGCGCGGCAACTTCGGGCGGCGGATCGCCCTCAGCCCGGATGGTTCACAGATCGCGCTTGAGGAATGGGCGACCGCGACCGACGCGAATGGGCGTTCGTTCCCGTATCGCGCGGTTCGCGTGGTCAGCTTCGAATCCAGCACCGAGATGACGCTGTTTGAAGATACGACATCGGAAGCCGCAGATCGCCAGTCCGCTTATCCGCTGGCGTGGCTGCGCGCGAATTAAACGATCATTATCCTCACCCCCGCCCCTCTCCAACATTCGGTTAGAGAGGGGTAGGGATGAGGATAAACTTAATTCCGACGCGGCGTGCGAAAAGTCAGGGATAACGACGTATCGGTGATGCTCACTTCGGAAACAACCGCCTCAATGCTGTTTGAGTCGGCGCGGGTTGCGATGCTCGCCGCGAGATTAGCATTAAACACATCCAACCGCGCTTGATCAGCCGTGAATCCCGCAAAGTTGAATGAAGTCACGCGGACTTGCAGCCCGTTCCCGTCGCTCGACATCGTGATGATGAGCGATCCGTCAACCGTCTGCCCGTTCTGCACGGCTGTGCCCGTCACGACAATTTCGCCAGCGCGGAAGTCGGCTGATGCGGTTTGCAGCAGTCCGCCTTCGGTCTGCGTGATCAATTGGACGATCACGGCGGCAATTTCTTGCTCGGTGAGCGTGACGGTTACATAGGTGTAGTTCTCATCGCGGTTGACGCTGACGCGACCACACGCGGCAGTCAGCAGCAGCAAAAACAAAATACCGACGCGCAAGATTTTCATGATGGTCGTCTCCTGAGCTTACGGCAGCTCTGGGAGCGGATCTTCGTACAGCCAAGCGTCGAAGAAATCCGCCAAATCCTGCCCGCTGATCTCTTCTGCCAGCGCGATAAAATCAGCGGTGGAGGCGTTGCTATCACGGAAGCGTTCATACCATTCACGCGCCAGCGCGAAGAAATCATCGTCGCCAATCGTGAGCCGGAGCGCGTGCAGCGTCAACCCGCCGCGCACATACACGCTTTCGTTAAACAGATCATCGGCGGGGACATTCCCCGGCGGGATCATCTCAGCATAGTCGGCGTAGTCGTAATTCTCCGCCACCCAATCCTCAAGCGCATTTCTGCCGCGTGAGCATTCTACCCACAGCCCTTCGCCGTAGGTCGCCCAACCTTCGTTGAGCCAGATATCGCTCCAATCCGCGACGGCGACACTGTCCCCAAACCATTGATGCAAAAGCTCATGCGCGATCACCATCTCGGCAAAGTCGCCGTAGGACGGGTCGAGCATATCCGCGCCGAAAACCGACAGCGTTTGATTTTCCAGCGCTGTGCCGGTTTCCGTGTTGAGCACGACCGCGCCGTAGACATCAAACGGGTATTCGCCGAACAAGCCTTCATAACAGCCGATCATCTCGTCTTGGAGTTCAAACGGTTCGCGGAGTTCGTCGGGCAGTGTCGCATCGAAGTAATTGCGGATCGGCACGCCGTTCGTTCCGGCTTCTTCGACCAAATCAAAATCGCCAATATTGATCGTGAGCAGATAACTCGCCATCGGTGACGTGATTTCGCTGATCGTCGTCGTTGTGCTGCCGTTATCCACAATGTCGGTGACGACGCCGTTCATGGCGACTTCATACGGATCCGGCACGGTGACGCGCAGCGTCCACGTCGCTTTATCGAGTGGGTGATCGTTGACGGGCACAAAACTTGCTGTGCCGTCCGGTTCGCTGATCACCATAATACCGTCGCCGTACCAAATCCATCCGGTCAGCACCGGGAGCGCGACACTGGTCATCGACTCCGGTTCACCGCCGTAAGCGATCACAACGGTGAACGATTCGCCTTCAGGCAGCGCTTCAGCGGGCGTAATCGTGAGTTCCTGCCTACTGCGTTTGTAATCCGCGTCTTGATTGTTGACGGTGATCGACTCGATCTCCAGCCCGACCAGATCAAGGTTAAAACTGCTCAAATCTTGTGTGGCGGTCGCGTCGATGATGACGACGCTTTGAATGGTGTTTGACTCGACATCGGCGGTGAGGTCAAGCGTGTAGTGCGTCACATCGTAGCCGCCGTTGCCAAATTCGGGATAGTACGAATCACCAAGCCCGGGGTCGCCGGGGGTGCCGTCTTGCGCGAGAACCAATGCTGGAAAGACCAGCAGCAGAAATGCTGTGAAGAGCAGATTGCGCATTGAAATCACCTTCTTCTGTGCATCACGCCTTATACGCACATCATCATGACGGGTTGCGGCACGATCCGCAAGACTGCGCTGTTGACATTCCCACGCACTGAGCTTACGCTGAATAGGCGCGGGTCGATGTGAGTGGGTTATCTGGTTAAATAGGTTCAAATCCTGTCGGCATTCCCATCTCTTCACGGGGATGCTGTAACCCCATTCGCACAACCTTATCCGCGCATTTTGATTCCCCACCCTGTTAGCGGATCGCCGCCGCGACCTGCTGCGCCGCCAACCGTCCATCCCGTACCTGCATTTCCAAGCGTTTTGCGCGGTAATCACTCCCCGCGATCCGCACCTGAGGCGGCAGCAGATCATCGACTCGGTTCATCACCGCCGCATGTTCCGGCAAATGGCGCGTGAGCGGATCAGATTCCGCCCAGTAATACACCCATGACATGACCGGATCGGCGGTCGTCGGGATCAGTGCCCGCGCCTCCGCGATCAGCGCGGCGGGGTCAGGCATAGCGGGCGAATCGAGCCGAATCCCAACGCGCACCAAGCGGTGATCCGCTGGAACACGATCCGGGAAATCATACGTTTCAAGGAATTTGAACGGCGGCGCATCCCGCACGGGGATCGCCGGATCAAAAACGTCGGCGCGGTAGCCGAGATGCACACGCACGACATGATCATACGTGTACTCGTCGAGCAAAAGCGCGGCTTCTGCGCTCAAGGTGTAGATCAAGTGGCTGATATGACGCGCTGGAACGGTCACGATCACGCCTTGCGCTTGCATCAGCAGTCCATTTTCGAGACACACGCCGAAGCCGCCGCTGTCGAGCGCGCCAATGCTGCTCACCGCCATGCGCGTCATGACCGGGTGCGTGATCCGCGCCGCCAACGCATCCGTCAGCGTTTGCGTCCCGTCCTTAAAGATCGCCAACCGCCCATCACGGTAGCGCCCGACAGAACGGATCGCGTCCGCAAGTCCAAGCGGTTCAAGAAAATCCCACGCGCCGTATTTTTCCATGACGAACTGCGTGCCATCGAGCGTGAAACCTTCGCGGCGTTCGGTCTTGATCGCGCCGCCAAGCCGGGGTTTCACTTCGATCAGTGTGTACGGGATGCCGAGCGTTTCGAGTTCCCATGCGGCGGAGAGTCCGGTCAAGCCGCCGCCAATAATGATGATTGGGGTCATCGATCAGCATCCTTAAGCGCCGCCTGCACGCGCGCTTTGATCTCGCCAGTCGAGAAGAATTCGCCGCGCTGCTCAACCTCGTGAACCATCGCGACGACGCTGCTGTTATACGGCGTTGGCAGGTTGAGTTTCGCGCCTAAAGCGACGATCTCACCGTTCAAATAATCGATCTCGGTGGCTCTGCCGCGCTTGACGCTTTGGAGCGTCGAACCATACGCAGGTGACTCGCCCAGCCGCCGCAGATACATACGCGGCAGCATTTCGGCAACAGGCATCGGCATCCCCATCAGCAGCTTGATCAGCGTCAAGGGGGTAGTTGGCATCGCGCCGAGCGTGCCGCCCGATTTGCGGATCATGCGGACGGCTTCGCGCATCAACCAGACCGAAAGCTGGCGCAGATACGGTTCAGCGTAAGTGTCATGAAACGGTTTTCCGGTGATCGTCGGAAGCGCGTTCGCTTGATTCACGATCAGTTTTGTCCAATGCGCGCCCCGGATATTCTCGCTGACGGCGGTCGGGATCGCTTTGTTCAGCACACTGGCGATCATGCGGGTGCGCTCCTGTGAGGCGCGGGTCAATTCCCCGATCACGAGCATTCCGGCGGGCGCATAATCGACCTTTCCGGGTTCAAGATAAGTCGCGCCGAACAGCACCACACCGCCGATCACATGTTCCGCGCCGAGCGCCGCCGCCGCAATCGCGTCCGCCTGCATGCCGTTTTGTGTCGTGATGACGGGAACGCCCGTTAACCAGTGCTCATGCTGTTTCAGCACATCGGCAAGGTCTTGAGTCTTGACGCACAACAGCGCCAAATCCGGCACAAAATCGAGCGTTTCAGCGGCGGGCAGAATCACATGGATAGTCCCGTGCGCGCCGGAGATCGTCAGCCCGTGCGCGTTGATCGACTCGACATGCGCCGCCCGCCCGATCAGCACAACACTTTCACCGGCGCGGGCAAGCAGCCCACCGATCACACTGCCGACTGCTCCGGCTCCGATCACTGCGATTTTCATATAGGTGTGTTTCCTATGGCACAAAATCCGTCAGGGGTTTGAGGCTTTTCCCCTCCATCATACAATAAAAAAGGCGCGGTTTGCCCGCGCCCAATAAGCACATATTTTCGTGATCAAATCGTCTTGCCACACTCGGTACACACCTGATCATGCTGCGAGATCGCCCCGCCGCATGCACACGTCCAGTGTGCTTTTTCTTCTTTCAAAAATGCCTCCGTGCCGATCATTCTCCGCCTCCGCCCATTTTCGATCAAGCTGACGTGATAACGGTCGCGGTAGCGCCGATCCATCTGTTTGACGGTCACGCACGGGAACTCCTCACATTCCGCGCAAAACGTGACCCGATGCGCGGTCACGCACGCCCGAATCGTACAAACGGCGCAGTGACTCGGCTTATCGTCCAGCAGTGAGCAGCACCCCGAACAAGACTTTTTTTCGCGCAGATGAACATAACATGCTAAACAGGTGACGCCGCATGGCGCAAGCAGTGTTTCGGGGACTTCGTCGGGCATCTTCATGGCTGTGCTCCGATGTTAAGGTTGAATGCATTAACCTGCCAATCTTTATTCTACAAAACAAAAGGCACGGGTGACCCGTGCCTCCTGACATTAAGATTCCTGTGGATTGTCGCTGTTTATCTTAATGATTACGCGCCGTACTTGACCAACCGTTTCGCGTGCCCCAGCGCCAACTGCATCAAGTCCGCCGCCGGGAACTGTCCGAGCGCGCCGTGCATGCACTCGCGTTCACCGTATGCCTCGACACGATCCGGCATGTGCGTTTCCGGCGCATACAACAGCGTCGGGACGGGATGCCATGAGTGCGCGCGATACTTCGCGGGGGTGCTGTGATCGCCCGTGATGATCAGCACATCGGGGTTCGCTTCGAGCAGGATCGGCAGTGCCGCGTCCACCTGTTCGATCACCTTGACTTTGCCATCAAAGTTGCCATCTTCGCCCCGGCTGTCCGTCGGCTTGATGTGGACGAACACAAAATCATAGGTCTTGAGCGCTTCGGCAACACGGCGGAATTCGTCGGCGGGGGTGTCCTCGTGTTCGGTGTGCAGCACGTCCATCCCGACCAAGCGCGCAACGCCGCGATACATCGGGTAAACCGCCACGCACGCCGCCTTGAGTTTGTACACATCGCTGTATTTCGGCAGGCGTGGATCGGTCGCAAAGCCGCGCAGTGTGACCATATTCGCGGGTTCTTGACCTTTCAGACGCTTGCCCGCTTCGGCGATCCACTGGTTGACCAGCTTGGCGGTGTATTCCGCTTCGGGGATCGATGCCTTCGCCGGAAGCGGCGGCACACCTGTGATCTGCGGATCGGTATCTTCGATTTCCGGGTTCAAGCCCGCGCCGCGCAGCACGACCGCGAAACGATAGCCTTCCGCGATTTTCACTTCCGCCTTCACACCGTCTGGCAGCGGAATATCTTGGAGCAGTGCGACGCGCTTCGCGCCTTCATCGGTGTCGATGCGTCCGGCGCGGCGGTCGGTGATCTTGCCGTCTGAGTCCACCGTGCAGAAGTTTCCACGCACCGCGACATCGCCTTCGCTCACTTCCAAGCCGATGCCGATACCCTCAAGCACGCCGCGCCCGATGTCGTACACCAGCGGGTCATACCCGAACAGCGCCAAGTGCGCCGGACCGGAACCGGGAGCAATCCCCCGCGCCACCGGAATGCTCAACCCGACGCTACCTTCGCGCGCGAGTTTATCCATATTCGGCTTGTATGCGGTTTCCAATTCGGTAAAACCGCCCGGTGTCATCGGCAAGCCGCCCAAGCCGTCCATGACGAGGAGGACGATCTTTCCCCCTTCGTTGACGGTCAAGCGGCGCATCAAGTCAAAATTCGCCATGTGCTGCACCTCTCTCTGTCTAATGCCTAAACTACAAGCCGACGATGATACCGCAGTTCGCCCGGGGTGAACGAGTCAGCACATTTGATAGTATGATCGGCATATAAAGAAGGTGACGCATATTCGCTATCCCCTAGACTGAGGAGAATGCCTAATGACGACCGCGCCGATTACCGGTGAAGTGTTGATCGCCGCCAAGCCGGATGTGATTTTCCCGGCATTTCTTGAGATGCAGCATTTGAACCGCTGGTTATGCAATCATTCGGATTTGCATTACCGCGCCCGCGAAAATGGCTATTTTTATTTCGGTTGGAACGACAATTATCAGGTGGTCGGTAAATTCAAAGTCATCGATCCGCCGCGCCGGGTGGTGATCACATGGCAGGGTGGCGGCGAACCCGTCACCGAAGTTGAATACACGCTCGAACCAGCGGACGGCGGCACGCGGGTCAAGATGACGCACAGCGGTTACGGTGAAAACAACGCGCAGCTCCGCGAAAATCACCGCCGGGGATGGGAAGGCTTGCTGAACGATCTCAAAGCGCTGATCGAAACCGGCTTCGATGCACGGCTGTACCGCCGCCCGATGCTCGGCGTGTTTGTCGAAGAGTTCCCGTATGAGCACAAAACAGCGATGGATGTACCGCTCATCATGATTAGTGGCGTCATGGAGGGCATGGGCGCGCAGCGCGCCGGACTGCAAAAAGGGGATGTGATTCTCGAACTCAACGGAGTGCCGATCCACCATTTTGACGACATCTCCAAAGCATACAAAGACAAGAACGGCGGCGATCCTGTGCAAATCGTGGTTCGTCGCGGTGTGGAAAAGCATCAGGTCGAAATGGAATTGGGTAAACGCTCCGTGCCGGAGCTGCCGCACACCGTCGCGGAACTGGCGGCGCGCATGCTTGAAACCTACGACGGGATCGCCGCTGAACTCGATAAACTGATCAAGGACGTGCCGGAAAGCACGCTCGCCGCAGCGCCGCAGCCCGGCGAATGGAGCGTAAACCAGAACCTCGCACACCTGATCTGGTCAGAGCGTTTCTTGCAAATGGATATGTGGAATGTCTACGGCGGCGGCTTTGGGATCGATTGGCCCGATAACAGCGTGCTTCAACTGGCGGGCATTCTGACGAATCACCCGACGAGCGGCGATCTAATGGCGGAACTCAAGCGCGCGTTTAGCGGGACGGTGGCGGCGATCAAAGCGATGCCGCCGGAAACTGCCGACCGCAAGGTGATCTATATGCGGATTGCCGAGACGGTCACCAATTACGTCGATCACACCCGCGAACACATCGGGCAAATCCGCGACACGCTCGATCAGCTTGGCGTGAAGAAGGTAGAAGCGGTCGGATAGAGCGCTGAAAAACTCCTCACCCCCCAACCCCCTCTCCGCTGGCAGAGAGGGGGTGATCCGCTCGCTTATAGACGTGAGGTGCGGGTCACGGGTTTTTGCCCCTCTCTGTTGACGGAGAGAGGCGGGACGCGATGCGTCCGGGGTGAGGGCAAACCTCTGGGGGAGAGAAGCTATCACCCCGCGCACCCAACCTCGAAAAGTTCACGCGATGCCATGTAAGGCGGCATCATCGTCGGCGCGAGGCTGGCGCTGTGAATCGCCCAATTCGGATCAGGCTCGACGGCATCGCCTTCCGGCACATTCGAGCGGCGCATCACGAAGCACCCGACGAATCCCTGTGGATCGCCCACCAATTGAGTTGTGGTGATCAAGACGGGCATGGACGTAAAAATCGATCCCGCCGCACCTTCGACCCTGATCCCGGTCACGTCCACGTACACGCTCACGCCGTCTACATTCATGAATCCGGCGGCATACGCCTCCAGCGTTTGATCGGGCGGCGCTGACCAGTACCCATAAGCACGGGCATAATCGCGCAGCGCGATCGCGTTGTAATACGAGGTGAGCAGGTCTTCGGGTGTCAGCAGGTTTTCGTACAGCCCTTTTCCGGCGATTCCGTCGTCGAAGCCGCACATGCGGTCGCTTAACTCGATGTTGTCAATCGAAATGGGGACGATTTCCGCGCTGTACATATACCAATTCGGATCAGGCTCGGGGTTATCCCCTTCCGGCACATTCGAGCGGCGCACGACGAAGCAGGCGATATTCGTCGGCGCAAGGCTTTGATTTTCCGGTATACGCTCGATCACCACATACGCGCTCACCGACGCGAATATACTCCCCGCCGCGCCTTCGGTGATGACCGGCAGACTTGCCGCGATTCGCATTTCCGCGATCTGATCGAATTCGCCCGTGCCATTTTCAAAGGAACGATCCTCTGGCAGATTGCGCCAGTAGCCATTGGCGCGGTCATCATCGCCCAAGTTGATCGCGTTGGCATACGAGCCGAGTACGGTTAGCGGCGTGGTTTGATCATCAAATGGGACGGGTGGATCGCCGTCTTGAGCGGCGGCAGGTAGGACGAACAATAGGAGCAGAGCGGCTGTCATGAGGTACACATGTGGACGCATCAAGCATTCCCCTTTCGAGAAACCAACAAGCGCCAGTCTGTTTTCAGTATAACGGGTATGGTTCAACAAAAAAGGGCAGCCGATTCGCTGCCCTTGTGCCATGATCGATGATGTCTGTCTAGCGCGGTGAATACTGCGGATTCTCGCGCACAATCAGCGCGGCGGCGTTCTCGCTGCGCGGGTCGCTGATGTGATCGTAGAGAATGCCGCGCACCTCAAATCCCATTTTCAACTGTGCCGAAAGTGTCGGATCCATCAGCCGCCCTTGATGCACGCGCAGCATGTACTGGGCAACGCTTAAGTGTTCGCTGTGCAGTTCATAGCCCGGCAGCAGCGCCCCGGCAATCTCACCACGCAGATTCAAGCGCCGTGCCGTCTCGCGCCGCGCTTCATACAGCTTGCGCGCGATCTTCAGCCCCCGGAACTGCGGGTGAACACTCATATCAACGCCGTACAACCATTCGCCCTGCGGATCGTGGTTGGTCAGCCACCCCCCGGCGATTGCGTCAACATACGTGTGTTCGATGTCGTCAAAGTCAAAGTGGGTGAGGAAGGTGCTCGTCGAACCAACCACCATATCGCGCCCTTCGAGATGCGCGATAGCGACGAATTGACCTTCCGGGAAAAGCTCAAGGTGCATCAGGTATTTCTGCGCGCTGAACAATTCTTCTGGCGCAAGGGTGGGGAAAACGATCTGTTGCAGCTTTTCAAGCGACCGGACATGCTCCGGTTTTGTATGCGTGATCGTGACGTGGATGTGGTCGTGTTTGGTGCGTTTGTGCGATTCAGGTTGTGGGCGAACGTCGCCCGCGCTCGATTGAGCGATTGTAATCATGGAGATATTCCCCCAAAGTATACGGTTTTCGGCTCAAGGAACTCGTTCAGACCTTCGTCTCCGCAAACGCGCCCGATCCCACTTACCTTCACCCCGCCGAAGGGCGCTTCCGGCGTTGAGGGCAGCCACTCGTTGATCGCAACCATTCCGTACTCCAATTCCTCGTACAATTTTGTACTTAACTTGAGGTTATTCGTTTGAGCATACGCGACTAACCCATACTCGGTATCGTTCGCCATGTGGATCACTTCGTCCACATCGCTGAACGGCACAACCGGCAGCACAGGTCCGAAAATCTCTTCGCGATAGATCGGCATCGTCGGGTTGACGTTGGCGATCACCGTTGGCTGATAAAAATAACCTTGCGCCAGATGATCGGGGCGGCTGCCTCCGGTCAAAACCTGCGCGCCCTGTGTCAAACTGGCGGTCACGAGCGCTTCGACGCGCTCACGCTGACGAGCATTGATCAGCGGACCGACATCGGTGGAGGTCTCCAAGCCGCTGCCGAGCTTCAAGCCGCTGGCGATTTGTGCCACACGATCGAGAAATTCTTCCGCGATGCGGCTGTGAACATAATAACGCTGCGGCGCGATGCACACCTGCCCGTTGTTCCGCACCTTCGCCGTGACCGATTCGCGCGCGACCTGCTCAACATCGACATCCGGGAAGATCAGCACGGGAGCGTTGCCGCCTAGCTCAAGCGACAGCCGGGTGACGGTTTTCGATGCGCCGTCCATCAACAGCTTGCCGACTCGTGTGCTGCCCGTAAAGCTGATGTGGCGCACGCGGGAATCATTCAAGAACGCTTGACCGTGTGCATCCGGGTCGCCATTAATCACATTGATCACGCCGTCCGGGATACCAGCTTCGACCAGCGCCTGCGCCAGCAGCATTGCCGAACGCGGCGTATATTCGCTTGGGCGACCGACGACAGTACAGCCCGCCGCGAGTGCCGCCGCCCATGAGCGCGCGATGTTGTAAACAGGGAAATTCCATGCGCTGATCGATGCGACCACGCCGAGCGGCTGATGCACGACCATGATCCGGCGGTCGGCGCGGCGTGAGGGGATCACGCGCCCGTAATGGCGCTTAACATCTTCCGCAAACCATTCGTACAGGTTCGCGCCTGTTTGCCATTCTGCGGTGGATTCGCGCAGCGGCTTACCGCATTCTTCGGTGGTGATGCGCCCAAGTTCATCGGCGCGTTCCCGAATCCAGCCCGCCGCCTTCATCAGTACAGCGGCGCGCTCATAGGCGGTTTTGTGCGACCACACCGGAAATGCTGCCGCCGCCGCGTCAATCGCCGCTTGCGCGTCTGCGCCATCACCAAACGGCATCACCCCGATCACCTGCTCTGTTGCCGGGTTGATCAAATCCCACGTGCCGCCGTTGATCGCGTCCGTCCACTGCCCGTTGATCAACTGCTTATAGACGTATGCCGTCATGCGACTCCATTCGGGTGCTGTGACCGTTTGTGACAAAATTCTCAAATATTACAAGAATACTGCATTTTTTTAACTCTACCACACATCGATGAGAGGAAACAATCCCTTAACATTTTTTCCCTGCCAAAGATTCCTGCTGAATGATTGTGCAACTTGTCACGACTTGGTTGATATCGCCCGGTTCTGCCGCGCAATGCCCATTACCCCATCATTTGGGGGAAGTGATCGCCTGCCTCTCGCAAGCCGTATTGCCCCAATATCGAACATTCGTATACTGCAAAGTAGGATATTCAACACATAGCCAAAGACAATGACACACACACAGCGTACAATTTTCATCTCCTACCGTCAAAGCGACCGCCCGGATTTTGCTGAGCGCATCCGTGATTGGATGATGCGCCGCTACGGGCGTGATCACGTCATCATGGACTTTGACAACATTCCGCCGTTTGTCACCTTTGAGGATTATGTCCGCGAACGGATTGAACAGTCGGATGCGGTTATTGCGCTCATCGGTCCCGATTGGCTTGCACACCTCCATACAAAATTGGTGAACGGGAATATCGATCTTGTTCGCACCGAGCTTGAAACCGCGCTCCGGTTGGGCAAGGTGATCGCCCCGATTCGCATCGAAAACGCGCCGATGCCTACGGCAGCCGCGCTCCCAGAAAGCCTGAAGCCGATAGCGAACATCAATTCTGCCCCGATGTACAGCGATGGGCAGTTTGACGCGCAAATCGAATGGATTACCGACGTTCTCGAAGAACTTCTGAGCAAACGCGACATTAATCACAACAAACGTCCAGAAGCGCGCACACTCGATAAAACGCTGGAATGGCGGCGCGCGCAGCATCCACTGATCGCGCAGACCGATCCGGTCTTGATCACGCTGATGGAAGATGGGGATTTTCAAGGCGCAGCGGAAGACGCAAGCGCAAAGATCAAGGGGATGTCTCCCTCCGATCCGCTTTACCTCAGTACGCAGTTCTACCGCGCACAAGCGCTGGAATTGACCGGGAATTACGCGGCGGCGATCAAGAGCTACCGCGCATTTCTCGACAAGTTCCGCACCGATGAGAGCAGCGAAGATCGTCGTTTTGCCGTCGAGCGCATGCGACTGCTCAACGCAGTGATCCAGAACCAGCAGCCCAACACTTGACGACTGCGCTTGATCCCATGATATAGTGCCCTCGACTGTGGGCGACGTGCAGACCCGGATCAGCTCCCACAGTCGAGGATATGCTTATGCTGTTGGTCATCGACGAACAACCCCACATGTTTGAGCCAATACGGAACTTTCGGGAGCGGTTTGGGTTACAAGAGACATTCGGCGTAAGCGGTTTCCAACCCAAATCCTATGCGGGACTCGGCAGTATTGAGCGCGCGGGCGCAGACCTGAACAATCTGCGGCGGAACATCCTTGCAGCAGTCCCATTGAGTATTCCGGTAAGTCATCTGTTCAGCGCAGCGTCTGAATTGTCGGACGTGTTTGAGCGCGAAATGGAGCGCATCAACGCGGTGATCGGGCTGCGCGAATCAGAAATCGGGTTCGCGGTGGCAGGCTTCTCGGACGTGCTGCACGCGCATGCGTTCGCCATCATGCGCGCTTTGCTTTCAAGAAGCGGCGCACCAGATTTTGAGGCGATTTACACGAATTGGTTGAACGGGACAGCGCGGATCGCATCACACGTGATCGAATACACCTACGGCGATCAAGTGTGGGGGATTCAAATTGTCGCGCACGCCTACGGGCGAATCGGCTTAATCATCGCCGCGCCTGAAATCACCTATTATGTGATCGATCCGGTGTTGGCGTGTCCTGCCGAAGGATTCATGACGGCTCTGCTCCGCGATGTGTGTACGGCGATCACCCGCGTTTTAGCCCCATGAAAATTCGTGAAATCCTCTCAAATTATTGGGTAGACAGACTGCGACGCCGACCCGATAATGGACGCGCGAGCTTAATTGCGGAAAACGTGAGGACTCGCGTACAATGAAACATAGAGGATACGTACAAGGATCTCAGTGAGAATTCACCCGAACCGCCAAAGCGATACTGTACGCAGCAGCACGACTTTTCCGCCTAGATATTACGGCGATGATATGGAAAACATCAACGAACGTCTCAAACTCGATATGATGGGGCGCTGGATCGACGAAGTCTGGACGCCTGACCATCAGGGAGTCGATTGGCTGACCGTGTGGGGGAGCAATTCCTGCACCCACTCACGCGTGATCGATTCATTTAATAAGGGGTTTGCGCTCCCCCGCGATACGCGGTTTACAGGGTGGGAGTATGTGACGTGCCCGTTGATTCCTCGAATCACGATGCTGACGTATGACGGCGATCCGTCGTACCGCACGGGCGCGTTCCGCTACCGCTTTGACACCACCGGCGCTGACGGAACTGTGACACAAAACGAAGTGTTGGTCATGTGTTCGCATTATAACGATGACGGGCATCTGGTCACGCTGGCGTGTATGCCGAGCGGCTTCTTAGATATTTGGGTCAAATTTGAGGACGAATGCAGCCGCCTCGTGCGCGGTCTATCCCCCGATTCCAAAGTCGTAATCATCGGTGGAAGTCAAGCGTCGTTTGTGCCTCAAACCGGATGGGAAGAAATCATCCTACCGGAAAAACTCAAGAGCGACATCCTTGAGGACGTCGAGTCCTTCTTCAAGAAAGGCGTCGAAGTCTACAAGCGCTTGAACCTGAAGCCGTTCCGTAAGCTGCTGCTGGCGGGCGTGCCGGGTACGGGCAAAACCATGCTGTGCAACGCGATGGCGCGCTGGGCGCTGGAGCGTGAATACGTCGTGATCTACATCTCCAGCGCGGATCGCTCTGGGGCGACGTTTGGCAAGATTCAGCAGGCGCTCAACGTGGCGGCGGACAGTGATAATCCGACGCTGATCTTGTTGGAAGAAATCGATGCTTACTTGCACGCCAAAGAAAAAGCGCTCGTTTTGAACGTCCTCGACGGTTCGGAGTCGTTCGTCAACGAACGCGGCACGCTCTTGATCGCCACGACGAACTACCCCGAAGCGATTGATGAGCGCGTGCTCAAGCGCCCCGGTCGGCTCGACCGTATCTTCATCATCCCGGAAACCCGCGATAAAGAAGATGCTGAAAAGATGCTGCGGCGCTACTTGGGCGAAATGTGGCAGGATTCGCACCGCGAGGTGGCGGCACGGTTGGTCGGCTACCCCGGCGCGTTTATCCGCGAGGTGGCGCTGTACGCGCTGACTCAGGTGGCGTATGAAGATTTGCCAGCGCTGCCGCTGGAGATGCTCGAACGCTCGTTTGCCGGGTTGAAAGAGCAGATCGACGCGAAAGAGGAATTCTTCACCAAGCGGGCGGCGAAGCGGATGGGCTTCGGTTCAGGGTCAGGGATCGAGCGCCCGGATCGTGACCGCGATCGAGATCGTGACCGCGAAGTGAATGGGTTTAAGCCGTAAAAAATCCGCGCACCATTTAACTGCTCCTCACCCCCGACCCCTCTCCAACCGTAGGGTTGAGAGGGGAGAAAACAAGGGTTATGCGCCCCCTCTCTATCGCGTGCGATGGAGAGGGGGTTGGGGGTGAGGAGCTTTTTACGCCTTCTGATTCTTCAGCACTTCATCAAGGATGCGAATGCGTTCGACGGCGAATTTGCGGTCTTCGCTTGCGTCATCTGGAATGTACATGTTAAGAAATTCTCTGTAGAACCCTATAGCCTTTGCATATTGGGACGCGGCTTCATATACTTGCGCTTGGTAAAAAATCGTTGCACACAAACTGCGGTCTGCTGTCCGAACCCAGTGCTGCCGCTGTTCAATATACTGTATAGTCGGAGGAAATCGGGTCGTTCTTTTATATTCTTTTACCATATCGTTATATAGCTTTTGTGCTTCTGAGCGATGCATATTGATAATCGCTACAGCCATCTTGTAATCTCCCTCGTCCAGACGCGGAAATACCTGTTCGTACACACGGTCGCGGGCTAGTTCCTCGTCTGTCGCGGAGCGCCACGCGTGAGTAGTAGCCAGTGTACGCGGGGTGCCTCGCACGGATACCTCCTTGCCAAGCCTCCTTTCTAGCCCTTCAAACAATCTCTGAATATCAGATTGGAAATTCTTGCCATCGTCAATGCGTTCTGCATTAATGTTGCCAATCGGCTTCAGGCTGTCTGGTAGAGCCAAAGGCGGCGGCATATTCGCGCCTTTAATCAGAATCGGTGCGATTATAATCCCTAAACGCAGCGCTTCTTCAAGTTCCATTTTCACATGATCTTTATCGCCATTGGTGGCTTTTTCTTTAAGTAAGCGCAACCAATCGGGTCCGATGATCGCTAGTACCACATCGAACTTGGCGATTCGCTCCTTGATGAAATCCTCGAAGGTGACGAACGGCGGAATGCTCTCGACATCCATGAATACGTGCTCGTGCCCATATCGATTGGTGAATTTGTCGTGGATGCGGGCGGCGAAATCGCGGTTATCGGCGGTGCGGTACGAGATGAAGATCGTGCGCTGGAGCTGTGTCATCGGCGTTTGATCAGATTCTTTGCGAAACGGGTATTAAACAGAAGTATAACGAACTCGAAACGGTGGGGCAACTGGATCACCCCACCTTGAAAATCGCCTTGACCGCCACCGAAAACCCCGGCAGCACATCCCCGCCGTCGAGCGTGTCCTCTTCACCGACCGTCTGAGAATAGTCCGCAGTCCATACCTCGACCTGCTGCTTTGCCGGATACACCAGCCACACGATCAGCGTCCCATTTTCGAGATAATACAGCGCTTTCTTGCGCAGATCGCTGTAGCGGTCGGTCGGAGACTTGATCTCGACTGCCAAATCCGGCGTCTGCGGAATTCCGCCATCCGTGATCACCGGCTGCACGCGCTCCTGACGAGTGAATTCAACATCTGGCAGGCGGGCATTTCGATCATCCCCCGGCAGTTGATGACGCGCCTCAAACAACACGCGTCCCAAACTCCGCGATTCGGCAAATAAGCGGAGCGCGAAATACAGATTGCCCGCAATAATGCTGTGTTCTTCAGTCGGCACTTTTTCGACAATCGCTCCATCGATGAGTTCAAAGAGGCGGTCTGCATTTTCGGCGCGGCTGATCCACGCTTGATAATCGCTCACCGTGTAGGAGCGTACTTGCGGCGGTTGAACAGCCATCGTCCGCCCTCCTTAAAACTATGGGCGCTGGCATGAGCGAGCGCCCCATTTCTCGTTTTATTTTAGTCCATTTCCTCTAAAATCTTCTCGATGAACTCGACCGCCCGCGTGATCCGCTCCGGCGCGATCTTGTCCGGCGTATCCTTGAGGCTGTTCCATCCGGCGACCTGCCCGCCGCGCGTCACCCCCGCCAGCGTGATCGCCTCGTAGCCGCGTGCGCGTAATGTTCCCGTCTCATCAAGCAGGAATGCCGAGCGGCTGTACACGCCGTATTCCGGATGACGCTCCGCCAGCGCATTCACGAGCGCCGTCACACGCGGGGCAGGGTGATACTCACTTGCGTAGCTGATTCCCGCCGTGCTAATGAACGACAGCGCGCTTTCCGCGTCACCGATGTTTTGCACATTGATGAAGGTCGAAAAATCCTTCGGCGGCGCGTATTGATCGAGATACGCCGTCATGCCCGCACCCCCGGCGGACGCCGCCCCCGTGAACACGAATACGACTTCCGTATTCTCCAACGGGTGATCTTTCAAATGCGCCGCCAATTCGAGCAGCGCGGCGATTCCGCTGGCGTTGCCATTCGCGCCGGGGCTGACCGGTGCGGCTTCGTCCGCCGCCATCCCGATCATCATCCCGAACAAATTCGAGAACGCCGGATGACCATTCACACCGAACGGGAGCGGGCGCTTGCCGTCACGCTTGCGCGGCACGCCGAGCACCCCTGAGGCGATTAACACCGCCCCCGTGAATGTGGCGCTGATCAACGGCGCGGTGATCGTGAACTTGGCGAACGGCGGCACAGCGCGGAACGGCGCAAACGGCACAGAGCGCCGAACCTTCATCGTATCGAGATGCGCCGTTAAAAAGATGAAGCGCTTGACGCTCCCACTCGGTGCAATACGCGCGATCACGGTGCGACTTTCGCCATCGGCGATCAACGGGAAAAACGGCGGCGATTCCATCATCAACGCTCGCCGCGCGGCGAATGCCAACCCGATCAACCCCGCGCCGCCGATCACACGACCGAGCCGCCCCATCCCACCGATCAGACTTGCCACAACGCCCGCCGCGATAAACGGCAGAAACACCGCTCCGGCGGATCGCGGCGTTTTGAAGACCTGTTCGCGCACGTCGCTGAGTCCGGCGGCGCGGAGCTGTTCGATCACATAGTCGGTGGCGCGGCGTTCGTTCTCGCTCCCCGGCGGACGCGCCCCGATCGTTTCCGCGAGCGTGTTGATGTGCTCCATCACCCGATCCGGGCGAATGTGTATCTGCGCATCACGCATCTTGGCTCTCTCCAGTCGGCAGACAGTACAAAAAATTAACGTTCTAGGTTACAATGCAAGCTGCACAGGTTAAGCGAACCTTCATTGCTTAGGAGCGGCTTTCTTCTATGCGTGTCTCGATTTTACAGGATCAACTGGCAAAAGGCTTAGGGATTGTGAGCCGAGTCGTGGATACGCGCAATCCGCTGCCCGTCTTGGCGAACGTGCTTTTGGCGACCGAGGATTCACGCCTGAAGATCGCCGCGACCAATCTTGAATTGAGCATCGTCACCTATATCGGCGCGAAGGTTGACCGCGCCGGCGCGATCACGCTCCCCAAAACATTCCCTGATTTGGTGAACACCCTCTCGCCGGAAAAAGTCGAAATCGTCGTCGATGAAGCCACCCATTCGGCGGAAATCCGCTGTGGCATGACGCGTTCGGTGATCAAGGGTATCGCCGGGAGCGAATTCCCGCCCGTGCCGGAAAGCGCCGAAGCCGAAGTCGTGATGCAGGGTCGGCAGCTTAAAGAAATGATCAACCAGACGGTTTTCGCCGCCGCGCGCGAAGAAAGCCGCCCGATTTTGACGGGTATTCTGATGCAGTTTGAAGATGATGTGCTGACGATGGCGGCGGCTGACGGCTACCGTTTGGCGGTGCGTAAGGCACGGCTGCATGAGAAGTTCAAAAAACCGCGCTCGATTGTCGTTCCGGCGCGCGCATTGTCCGAAGTCGCGCGTATCATCGTGGATGAAGATAAAGAAATCGGCATCGCCCTCCCCGGTGAGCGCGAACAGGTGACGTTCCTCGTGGACAATACCACCGTGTCGTCGTCACTCCTACAAGGTAAGTTCCCCGATTTCGGCGCGATCATCCCCAAAAGTTACAACACCGCTGCGACCGTCTACACGAGCGACCTGCTCCGTGAATGCAAACGTGCAGAAATTTTCGCCCGCGATAACGCCTACAGCGGACGATTCATCGTGCGCGCCCCTCATGCCCAAGGTGAGCCGGGGCAGGTGGCGCTGGTCGCCAAAAGCGCCGAGCGCGGCGAATACGAAGGCTTTGTTGATGCAGGCGTAGAGGGAAACGATCTCGAAGTCGCGTTCAATATCCGCTACATGATCGACGTGCTCAACGCAATCGGCGAGGAGCGGGTGATTATCGAGAGCAACGGCTCGGCGCATGCGGGCGTGATCCGCCCGGAAAACCGCGATGATTTTATCAGTGTGATCATGCCGATGAGCGTCCAGCGCTAACGACGATCATCTGTTTGAGAAATAATGAGGGCGCGGTCAATCATGACTGCGCCCTTTTGATTCCTTGCATATGTCGGGGTGGGTTATGTGGGATACCGGGCGTTACCATGTGATCAAACGGTTGTCAAATGTGCCGCTTACCATATGCACGCCAAAATAACTTGCAACAATGGATATTCTCAAACCATTATCCAAGTATAGGCGAATATAACACAAATTTTCCCAATCGTTGTAGACCATTCGACATAACGTATGATAAAATGTTCAAAACTCTGTTCATAACTCGTGACTCTTGCTCAAAACCTGTTCAAAACTCTGTTCAAAACTCCTGCAAAATGTTCAAAACTCGATGCAGATCAGACGCACTAACTCATGAGTTTCTCATCTGTAAGAGTCGAAACACTTAGTCATCGACTTACCTGTTCAAAACTTATGAACAGAACACCCGTTCTTGTTCAAAACTTTTGGGATATTTAATGATCAGATCGAAACAAAACTTATCCCAAACTTGGGATAAACGGATTCTGCCTTCGCTCGGAATCCTTGGGTTATATCCGACCTGACTCTATGTTCTACGTAGCGGATAATGTTGCGTGTCGACTTTTGAACAGTTTGAACACCCCTACTACTAGAAAAAGAGAATCAATCATTTAGACAAAAAGAGTCTCAAAAAACCGCAGTCCCAAATACGACCTTTTATTCAACATTTAGGGAATCCATAAAAAGTTCTCTTGCGGATAACCGGAAGGGCTGTAGACTCATCAGTAACCAAGGATGTTAGACTCTATGCCGAACGCGCCGCGTCCAAACCGCACACAAGAACTTGAACGTCGAGTGACAATTCTGGACAAGCTCGCCCGCATGAACACTGTCCTGAATTCGGCGCTCAAACTCAAGCCATTGTTGAATACATTGATGGAAGTTGCCGCCGACATCACCGATGCGGAAGCAGCGTCTGTTTTGTTATGGGATCAAAAAACAGGGGATCTGCGCTTTGCGGCGACCACCGCCGGACCGCAGAATATCATCGGTGCATCCGTTCCGCTCGAAGGCAGCTTCGCCGGGACGATCCTCCGCGAACGCCGCTATTTGATGGTCGAAGACACGCAGGATGATCCCCGTCACTTCAAAGGCGTGGATTCGCGTTTCGATTTTCAAACACGGAGTTTGCTCGGTGTTCCTTTGATCTCAAAAGACCGCGTGATCGGCGTTTTGGAGGCGATCAACCGCCGCAGCCCGCCTTGGACAGAAGATGATGTGACATATTTAGAAATTTTGGCAGCACAAGCGGCGGTTGCCATCGAAACCGCGCAGCTCGTCGCAGCGCTTCAGCGGGCGAATGAAGAACTCAGCCACTTGGATGAGATGAAGAACGACTTCATCGCCATTGCCAGCCATGAACTCCGCACGCCTTTGAGCGTGATCCTCGGCTATGCCAGCTTTTTACAAGAAACACCAGATGCAACGGTCAGCCAAAATGCCGCGAAAGTTGTCGAAAGCGCGCTCCAACTGCGCCGCATCATCGAGGATTTGACCAACCTCCGCTATTTGGAACAAGCGCAGATGGACTTGCAGTATGATCACGTCCGTCTCGATGATTTCTTGCGCGAAACCATGCGTGAAACTGTCGCGCTGGGTGAAGCCTCGCGCCATCAATTCACCCTCACCGTCCCAGAAGGGCTGCACGTCAAGATTGATCGCGTGCGGATGGGAATGGCGCTGACGAATATTCTCAACAATGCTGTCCGGTTCACGCGCAATGGCGGGCGCATCGACGTTCGTGTTGAAGTCCATTCTCCACGTGAAGCATGGGTGATCGTTGCCGATAACGGAATTGGAATACCGCGAGATCAGTTGGAGCGGATTTTCGAGAAGTTCTACCAGATTGAAGATCACATGACGCGGACAAACGGGGGCTTAGGGATTGGCTTGAGCATCGCCAAGGCACTGGTTGAAGCGCATGGGTGCCGCATCTGGGCAAGCAGTCCTGGCGTTGGGCAAGGTGCCTCATTCACAATTACGATGCCGATCACGAATAAGCGCGCAACCAAACAGTAGACGCTAACCAAAACCAAATCCTCGGTATCGCGCCAATTGAGTACAATGATCGGATAATGTTTGTGCAGCCTGTTAGCGCACACGATTCGGAGCGAACTTATGGGTATTCAATTCAAGTGGTTGGCGCATTCAACGTTTATGATGGAACTCGACGGTCATCCGGTGCTGTTTGACCCCTTCTTGACCGGGAATCCGCTCGCTGCCGCCGAGCCGGACATGCTTTCGCCGGAATTCATTCTCCTTTCCCACGCACACGGCGATCATGTCGCGGACGCGCTGCCGATTGCCCGGCGGACGAACGCGCATATCGTATGCAATGCCGAAATGAGCTATTGGTTCAACGGCAAAGGGTATCAGCACGTCACAGGGGGGAACACAGGGGGCAGCATCGACTTCGGCTTTATGCGGGTCAAGTTCACCATCGCCTTTCATTCGTCCACCTTCCCTGATGGCAGCAGCGGCGGCAGTCCGAACGGCTTCGTCGTCACACTGCGCGACAGCGGCTTGAGGTTGTATTACGCGGGCGATACCGCGCTGTACAGCGACATGAGCTTGATCGGACGGATGGGAATCGACGTGGCTTTCTTGCCAATCGGCGATCATTTCACGATGGGGATTGAAGACTCGCTCGAAGCGATCCGCTTGATTCAGCCGCGCTACGTCGTGCCGATGCACTACAACACCTTCCCGCCGATCCAGCAGAACGGCGGCGAATGGGCAAATCGCGTGAGCAGTGAAACCGAATCACAACCGATTGTGCTTGATCCGGGTGGGGTGTTCAACGTCAGCTAGTCCACGCGCACGGCAGCGCCGCCCAAGACTGGGCGGCGCTGAATCGGTTAATTTCACCACGCTGCATAAAGAATCTGCGGCGCGCCGTCTGGGTCGTAACGGATCACATAGGGTTTTCCATCGGCGTAGGCAGTTTCGATCAAGACGGTGCCGTCCAACATCAAATACACACCGATCGGCTGACCGTTGTTCGGGTTGCCCACGAAGTCGATCAAGGTTTTGTCGTTGGCGGGCGCTCCTATCTCCCATATCGTCGAGGGGACACTCACCGCCAGCGAACTGCTGCCGCTGCCAACTCCATATATATCGAGTCGCGCAATCCCATCCGCGCCGGGAGCTTGCAGGTACAGTACCACGGGCGCGGCACAGTCGCGCGCGGAACTGTTGTTCAACCTCCCGTCGTTCACATTCTCGCAGCTTAAACCACTTGCGCCAACGCCAAGATCTGCCGCCGATTGAGGACAAGAGCCATAAACGCCGAAGCAGCTCAGAACGATTTCCTGAGTATCGCAGCGATAGGCGACAAACCATTCGACGGTGGTTGTAGCGTTGTAAGGCAGCGAGCCGATATAGGCATACAGCCCGACAATCGTTCCATTTGGGACAGACCATGCCGGAGAAGCAAAATTGTAGCCGGTAAAAGTGCCGCTGTAGCTTGCAAATCCCGATGATTGATCAAATGACATCAAAACGGTTCCGGCGCTCGTGGTGGCAATGCCGCCCTCATGGGTGATCGTGGCATCGGTGTTCATAGAGATATCAAGTCCCGCGGGAGATGTGCAGCCCGAATAGGCGCTCAAAGCGACCCCTGTAGCAAAACTTGCCGCGTGGGTGCTCATTGGAAACAGAAGCAGCACCCCCAATAATCCCAGTACCGCACTGAACCGCATCATGACCTTCACCAACAGCCTCCTGATTTAGCCTTGTGCGCGGATGGTTCGGCACACGCGCAAGTTGATCTCAGCATAGAAGGAATTCGGACAGGGCGCAAATTGCGCGACAGCGCATGCGACTCCGCTGATTAGGGCAAACGCATCAAAAACCCATTCTGAAGTAAATAAGAGATGCAGTGTATGACGAAATGCTCCTCACCCCCCGACCCCCTCTCCATCGCAAGCGATAGAGAGGGGGAGCAATGCCACTTTCTTTCTCCCCTCTCCAACCTTCGGTTAGAGAGGGGCAGGGGGTGAGGAGATGTTGATGCGTTTGCCCTACTCCGCTGATGGGTGCGGCTTGACAAATCTGTTCCTTTTACATATAGTCTGAATGAGTGTTCATTCACCGGAATGAACCACCATTCACTCTGAGGACTCCATGACTGATTCGATTCAACAACAGTTGATCGCCGCGCGTCAAAATCAAATTCTTGACGCTGCCGCGCGTGTCTTTGCCGAAAAAGGCTTTCACGTCACGACGATCAAAGATATCGCCCGCGCAGCGGACATTGCCGACGGAACGATCTACAACTACTTCGCCAACAAGACCGCCCTCTTGATCGCCATCCTCGACCGCATGCGCGATCAGATGATGCAGAACATCGATCTTGACGTGCTCACCTCTCAAGATGTGCGCGCGATCCTTCGCGCCTTTCTCGCTCACCCGCTGATGGCGCTGCAAGCGGACGATTTCGCATTGGCACGCGTGATCATGTCCGAAGCGGCGGTGAACCCGGAACTGCGCGCGCTCTACGAGCAGAAAATCCTTCAGCCCACCTTTGAAACAGCCGAGTCCATGCTCGGAGCGTTGGTCGCGCAAGGACTGATTCGCCCGATCAATATTCCCCTCACGGTTCGCATCATTTCCGGCATGGTATGGGGAGCGCTCTTTCAGCGCATCGCCGGTGACGCGCTGATCACGACCGCATGGGAAACCCTGCCGGATGCCATCGCCAATCTGCTGCTTGACGGGATCGGAGCAGACGCGCAATGAAGCTCACGATCACAGCGGCAGGAACACGCGGCGATGTCCAGCCGTTTGTCGCCCTCGGTACAGGCTTAGCCGCCGCCGGATTTGATGTGCAGGTGTTGACCAGTGACGATTTTGAATCGCTCGTCACCAGCGCGGGACTCAGGTTCCGATCAATTGGCGGCAGCATCGAACAAACATTGCAGAGTGAGGAATGGCGGCATACGGTTGAAGGCGGGAATTTCCTCAAGATCATGCGCAAGATGAACGAGGAAATGACCCGCCGCGCGCATGATCTCGCCGTCAAGCTGCCGCCCCTGCTTGCCGATACCGATCTGATCATCGCGGGAACAGGCGGTGTCCCCGGAACACTCGCGGTCGCGGAAAAACTCGGAACGCCGCTCGTCTTGGCATTCGTGTTCCCGATCACCCCCACGCGCGATTACGCCAGCCCGCTCATGCCGTTCGATTCGCTTGGCGGCGCGATCAACCGCGCATCGTTTCAGGTGATGCAGGCGGCGCTGTGGCAAACCGGGCGCGTTGGCGATCTCACCGTGCGGCGTGAATTGGGGATTGCTCCGCCGCCGCGCCTGCGTGGATCAGTTCCCCAACTGATCAAGCGCGGCACTCCGCTGCTGTACGGATTCAGCCGTCATGTGCTGCCGCCGTCTGCTGATTGGAACGCAAACATCCATACCAGCGGATACTGGTTTTTGGATCAAATCGGCACATGGACGCCGCACGAAGACCTGACCGCGTTTTTGGGGCGGGGATCAGCACCCGTTTACATCGGATTCGGCAGCATGAGCACACGCAATCCCGAAGAATCCGCCAAGCTCGCGCTCGAAGCGCTGGCGTTGTCCGGTCAGCGTGGGGTGATCGCGTCCGGGTGGGGCGGGTTGCATGCTGAAGACCTGCCGGATACGGTGTTCATGCTGCGCGCTGCGCCCCACAGTTGGCTGTTTCCGCGTATGTCAGCCGTTGTGCATCACGGCGGGGCAGGGACGACTGCCGCCGGACTGCGGGCAGGTGTGCCGACGGTGATCATCCCGTTCATGGGCGATCAAGCGTTTTGGGGGCGGCGCGTGGCGCACTTGGGTGTCGGCACGGCGCCGATTCCGCGTAAGCGGCTGACCGCGCAAAATCTAGCGGCGGCGATCACGCGCACAGTGACGGATCAAGCGATGCGTCAGCGTGCCGCCGCTTTGGGCGAAAAAATCCGCGCTGAAGACGGCATCGCAAACGCCGTTCAGGTGATCGAGCGCTTCGTGATTGAACCTCATGGCTAATGCCAAGCATACCGTTCTATACTTAGCGCAAACGGTCTCATTCCAAAGGTTTGAACGGTGTTAGACGATCCTGCACTCATTATCTTTGTATCTTTAGCGTTTGTCGCTGCCATATTTCAAGCAGTGTACCCCTCAAAAAAGCGTGACAAATATCGTAATCCCAACCGCAGGCGATATTCCAGCACACCCTATCGCCCCAGCTACATTGCAGATGTCGGTTTCGGACGTTACTCCGATTTTCCGTACAGCCGCGCGCCCAATTTCCTTACCCCCGCAGAGCTGCACTTCTATCAAAGCTTGCGCGTATTTACTGGAGATCGAGCCGCAATCGTTGTTAAAGTGAGGTTGGGCGATCTCTTTATTGTGACCGCAAGCGACAGCCGGAAAACAATCGGTTACGCAAACAAGATCAATCGCAAGCATGTCGACTATGTGCTGTGCGATCCCATAACCATGTCCCCGATTGTTGCAATTGAGTTGGACGACAGCAGTCACCAGCGCGAAGATCGTCAAGCACGTGATGAATTTGTGGATGGTGTGTTCTCAGCGGCGGGACTGCCGTTGGTGCATGTTCCGGTAAAGCGCCAGTATACGCGCACACAGTTTGAGGAGACTCTTGATCCCTATCTCAATGGGACGGCGAATGTTCCTCCGCAGTCTGCAGCCGTTCAATCGCCGCCCTGCCCAACATGCGGAGGCACGATGGTTCTAAAAACCGTGGAGAGTGGTAAGTATGAAGGGCGGAAATTTTGGGCATGTTCTACTTACCCAACCTGTCAAGGAAAGCTGATCTATATAGCAAGTTGTAGTGCGGCGGAAAAACTGGAAGACCCAATAAGAGAGTATCATGGGGTCAAGGAGTCCAGAAACGATGGCACAGAAACGCCGCAAGTTTACGGCGCAATTCAAATTTGAAACGGTGATGGAGGTGCTGCGCGGAGAG
>JBGSVJ010000011.1:0-39446 GCA_041753015.1 Anaerolineae bacterium | reverse complement strand
CGCACGCCCTGAACGTGCGGCGCGCCCGGAAAACGCGCAACCGCGTGAACGCACCGAACGTCCGCCGCGTCAAGAACGGGCGGCGCGCCCGGAAAAAGCGAAGGGCGAAAAGAGCGCTCGTCCCGACCGGGGCGAAAAACGGGAGCGCGGCGAACATCGTGAGCGCCTTGAACGCGTTGAAGATCAGCAAATCGAACCTGTGGACGCACTCGACTCATTCGCTCCCGTGCAAGCGTTGGAGAGTAAGCCGTACATCGACATTGACGTTGATGATCACGACGAAAATCTGCCACTGCTGTACACGCCGGACGAAGTACCGGAAAGCGAACAGGATGACGAAGCGCAGGTGAGCAAAGTCGTGCTGAATGAACTGCTTGAGCGGATGTCCGTCAACGCGCGCATTGCGGTGCGGCGCGCAACGCCCGGTGAGCAGGGCGGACGTTCGCCTTGGGTGCTGGATGTTAACGGTGGGCGTGATTTGCGCCGGCGCTTGGTCGGAAAGCGCGGTGATACACTGGCTGCGCTCCAATATATCACACGGTTGGTCGCCAGTCGTGAGCTTCAGCGCCGCGTTGATGTCGTCGTCGATGTCGAAAGCTACAAAGTCGAACGCGCGGCAACGCTCCACAGCCTCGCGCTCCGCATGGCGGATGAAGCGCTCCGTTCAGAAAAGACAATCACGCTTGAACCGATGCCGCCGCACGAGCGACGGATCATTCATTTGGCGCTGCGAGGGCGGCAGGATGTCGTTACACGCAGTGTTGGCGAAGGCACAACCCGCAAAGTCACCATCGTTCCGCAATCGACATGACAGTGCCCGACTATCTCTTGATCGGTCATATGACAGCAGACCTGACCCCCGGCGGACGTATCGCCGGGGGCACGGTTTCGTATGCGGCGCGCACGGCGGCAGCATTTGATCTGAAGGTCGGGTTGTTGACCAGCATGGCAGCCGATGAGCCGCTGCTTTCATCCATTAGCCCCTACACGCCTGAACTAAGCGTGCTCCCCGCCGCCGAAACGACGACTTACGAGAATATCTATCTTCCGAGCGGGCGTGTTCAATATGTGCGTGGTGTGGCGGCACGTATTCGCGCCGCCGATGTACCGGATCGCTTTCTGAGTGCGCCGCTGGTGCATCTTGCGCCGATTGCTGATGAAATTGATTGGGATGTCGCGGCGCTGTTCCCCAACGCAGTGACTCTGCTCACGCTGCAAGGCTGGCTGCGACGTTGGGATTCGGATGGGCGTGTGCATTTCAAGCGCTGGTTTGACTCGGACATTTTGCAGCACATCAACATCGTCGTGTTCAGCGAGGAAGACATCGTCGAATCGCCGGACATCGAAGCGGCATTCGCGGGCGTCGTTGAGCATTTATTTGTTACCCGCGCTGAAAAAGGTGGCACGTATTATCATCGCGGTCAGCCGCTCCCCTACAGCACGCCACAAGTTGAGCTGGTTCATCCAACCGGGGCGGGTGATGTCTTCGCCGCGTCACTATTGGCGAGCTTGCCTACGTTGAAATTCGATATGTTGGCGGCGGCACATGCAGCAGCGGCATTGGCGGCGATCAGTGTGACACGCGCCGGATTGGACAGCGCGCCCACCCGCGAAGAAGTCCTGAATACAACAGGAGAAGCAGCCCGAAAGGGGAATACGTAACGTGATCAGTGCGGACATGATCCTGTTCAACGGCAGTATTATCACGATGGACACGGCGCAGCCTCGTGTGTCTGCGATTGCGATTCGGTTCGGGCGCATTGTCGCGGCGGGGTCGGACAGCGAAATCACTGCGCTTGCGGGGGCGAACACTGTCCGTCATAACCTGAACGGACGCACCGTGATCCCCGGCATCACCGATGCACATATTCACTTCTTGGGAACAACCGGACTCCTGCACACCGTTGATCTTTTCGATGTACCCAACCTTGCTGAAGCGCTGGATCGGGTGGCGGCGCGTGTGGCAAAAACGTCAAAAGGTGAGTGGATCGAGGGTTATGGTTGGTGGCAAGAGCGCTGGGCAGAACGCCAATTCCAGTTCCCGACACGGCAGGATTTGGATCGCATCACGCTAGATCATCCGGTGTTCTTGCGCGGTCGCAGTGGTCACGCGGCATGGGTGAATTCGCTGGCACTGCGGTTGTGCGGCATTGACCGTGACACGCCTGATCCCGAAGGCGGCGCGATTGGGCGCGACAGCAGCGGTGACCCCGATGGAATCCTCTATGAATGGTCAGCGATGGGCATGGTGAGCGGGCGTATCCCGTCGCGCACCACCGATCAAATCGCGGATCAAATGCGCAACACGCAAGCGCTGATGCTTTCGATGGGGATCACTGGGTTTCATGATATGGACGATCCACCGTGTTTAGCGGCGCTTCAGGTGATGCGCGAACGCGGAGAGCTTCATTTGCGTGTGCTCAAACAGATCAACCAGAAGTATCTTCCGGCGGCAGTTGAAAGCGGGATTCGCTTCGGTTTTGGGGATGATCAAATACGGATCGGTGCGCTTAAGCTGTTCGCGGATGGCGCATTAGGTCCGCGCACGGCGGCGATGTTCGAGCCATATGAAGGTGAACCGGATAATCGCGGAATCGTCGTGCTCGACAAAGAGGAAATTACGTCGCTCGTGATCACTGCCAGCCGCGCGGGACTGCCGACCAGCGTTCACGCGATTGGTGATCGCGCAGTACATGATGTTCTCGATGCGTTTGAAGCGGCGAGGCTTGATGAAGGCGAACGGGGGATACCCCGTGCGGCGCGGCTTCACCGGATCGAACATGTGCAGATTATTCACCCCTCAGATGTGGGGCGACTCACCGCATTGGACGTGATCGCGTCGATGCAGCCTGTACACGCGACCAGTGACTACCAAACGGCGGATCGCTATTGGGGGGAGCGCGCGGCGTTCGCGTACAACCCGCGTTTGCAGATCGATCACGGGGCACGGGTGATTTTCGGGTCGGATTCTCCGTATGATATTCTCGATCCTTGGCAGGGTCTCTACGCGGCAGTTACGCGCCGCCGCGCCGATGGCTCACCGGGAGATGCAGGATGGTATCCCGAAGCGCGGCTGACACGCGGAGAAGCGTTGTATGGCTATACTGCCGCACCTCCGTATGCTGCGGGTCTTGAAGACCGCTTAGGGCGGCTTGCTCCCGGCTATTACGCTGATCTCGTGGTGCTTGATCATGATCCGTTCGCCGTCCCAGATTATGAAATCCTGAGTATTCGTCCTCAAGCGACGATGGTCAATGGACAATGGGCTTTCGGCGGGATATAAGCATATGCAAAACAGCATAAACATAGGAGCGAACACGATGGCGAATCGATCCGGCATGAAGCTCGGCGATCACGAATTTGCAGTTCGAAATGACATGCTGAAGGAAGGCGATCCTGCACCGGATTTTCGGCTGACGGCGAACAACTGGTCAACCAAAACCCTCGCAGATTATCCCGGCATGGTGAAAATCCTGAGCATTGTTCCGTCGCTTGATACGCGGGTATGCGCTGCGCAGACACGGCGCTTCAACGAAGAAGCCGCCGGACTCGGTGAAAATGTTGTGATTCTGACGGTCAGCGCCGATCTGCCGTATGCACAGCGCCGCTGGTGCGCTGCCGAAGGCATTGAGCGCGTGCATACGTTGAGCGATCACAAAGACATGAATTTTAGTGATGGTTACGGCGTGCATGTGACCGACTTGCGAATCACACAGCGCGCTTGTTTTGTTGTGGATCAACACAATATCGTGCGTCACGCAGAATATGTATATGTGATGGGCGATGAAGTGAATTTTGAAGCCGCGCTCAAGAAAGCGCGCGAACTGGTTGGAGAGTAGGGCACGATGACAGACCCTCGTACTGAAAAACTTGCGGATATTCTCGTCAATTATTCAACACGTGTTCAGCCGGGTGAATGGGTGGGCATCCTCGGTGATGTGGCGGCGCTGCCGCTCCTCCGCGCCGTGTACACCAAAGTCGTAGAGGCGGGCGGTAATCCCACCGTGATGCTTAGTGATGAATTCATGAGTCGTGAGTTTGTGCGCTTGGCGAATGATGACCAATTTGCATGGCTCGATCCGAGTCAAACGGCATATTATGAACAAGCGGATGTATATATCCGCTGCAATGCCTTGAGCAATACGCGCGCGTCGTCAATGATCGACCCGACGCGCATTCGCAAGCGTCAGCAGCAGTTAAGCGGTTGGTTGGCGACTCGTATGCGCCGCGCCGCTGAAGGCACATTTAAGTGGGTGGGGACGCAGTACCCGACCGAGGGTTACGCTCAGGAAGCGGGGATGAGTCTCGAAGAATACGAGGATTTCGTCTACGGCGCGACGTTTGCTGACAAAGCCGATCCGATTGCGGAATGGCGCAGTCTCGGTGAAATGCAGCAGAAGAAGATCGACTGGTTGAAGGGCAAGCGCGTTGTTAAGTGCCAAGGTCCGAATATCGATCTCGAACTCTCGATTGATGGGCGCGTCTTTTTGAACGCATGCGGTGAGCGCAACATGCCTGACGGTGAGATTTTCACGGGTCCCGTCGAAAACTCTGTCAATGGGTGGGTGCGCTTCTCGTATCCGTCGATTGTACAGGGGCAGGCGGTCGAAGGTATTGAACTCCGCTTTGTCGATGGCAAAGTCACCGACGCGAGCGCCAAGAAGAACGAAACGCTTCTGCTTTCGCAGTTGAACACCGATGCGGGTTCACGCTATCTGGGTGAATTTGCGATTGGCACGAACTTTGGGATCAACCGCTTCACCGGTACGATCCTGTACGACGAGAAGATCGGCGGCACGATTCATATGGCGGTGGGCGCAGGCTATCCGGATACGGGCAGCGTCAACAAGAGCAGTATCCACTGGGATATGATCTGCGATATGCGCGTCGAAAGCACGATTCACGTGGATGGTGATTTGCTCTATCAAAACGGGCAGTTCGTCGTCTAAGAGCAGCTAACCGCAGAGAACGCAGAGTGTTTGCTCCCTTTGTTCTGCGTTCTCTGCGTCCTCGGTGGTTGAAGCTTTGCTACTTTATCAGCAAGTCTTCCGGCTCACGGTCAGCGATCACCTTGCGCAGTTCGATGATCTGATCACGCAGCAGCGCCGCTTTCTCGAATTCGAGCGCTTTTGCCGCGCCCTTCATCTCGGTTTCCAAATCCTTCACCATCTTATGCAGATCATCCTTGCCTAACGCCGCCAACATTCCTTGTCCCTCATTCACAGCGGCGCGGGCTTCCTCCGTCACCTGACCCCTCACGCGGTCGGTGAGGTCGCGTACCTGCTTCACGATCTGTGTCGGCGTGATCCCGTGAGACTCATTGTGCGCATGCTGAATCGCGCGGCGGCGGTTGGTTTCGTCAATCGCCCGCTTCATCGAGTCAGTCATTTTGTCGGCGTACAGGATGACTTTGCCTTCCACGTGCCGCGCCGCGCGCCCGATGATCTGGATCAGTGCTTGTTCCGACCGCAAGAAGCCTTCTTTGTCGGCGTCGAGAATCAACACGAGCGAGACTTCAGGTAGGTCAATTCCTTCACGCAGTAGGTTGATCCCCACGACCGCATCGTAGACCCCAAGCCGCAGATCGCGGAGGATTTCCACGCGCTCCAGCGTTTGCACTTCGGCGTGTAAGTAGTGCGCGCGGATACCGTTCTCTTGAATGTATCCCGCGAGTTCTTCTGCCATGCGCTGCGTGAATGTGGTCACAAGGGCACGCTGACCGTTTTTTACGCGCAGCGCGATCTCCTGTAATAGATCATCGATCTGACCAGCGGTTGGGCGGATGATCACCTCCGGGTCAAGAATTCCCGTCGGGCGGATGATCTGCTGTACGGTGCGCTGGCTGATTTTGCGTTCATAGGGTCCCGGTGTCGCGGACGTGTACACCACTTGATTTTCACGCGTTTCGAACTCTTCAAACTTAAGCGGGCGGTTGTCCATTGCGCTCGGCAGGCGGAATCCGTATTCGACCAGTGTTGTTTTGCGTGAACGGTCGCCGTTGTACATCCCGTTGAGCTGTGGGATCGTCATGTGACTTTCGTCGATCACCATCAGATAGTCTTTCGGGAAGTAGTCGATCAGTGTCCAAGGCGGGCTGCCCGGTGGACGTTGATCCAGATGGCGTGAGTAGTTCTCGATGCCGCTGGTGAATCCCATTTCGCGGAGCATTTCAAGGTCATAGCGGGCGCGCTGTTCGATGCGTTGCGCTTCGACCAGTTTGCCTTCGCGCTTAAAGTATTGAATTTGCTGCTCAAGCTCTTGCTCGATGTCGTGCAGCGCTTTCTGGAGCTTGTCTTGATCCGCCATAAACTGCGCCGCCGGAAAGAACACGATCACATCCTGCTGACTGATCAACTCGCCCGTAACCGGGTCCATCTGCAAAATGCGCTCAACTTCATCGCCAAACAGGATAATCCGGTAGGCGAATTCCTCGTAGGGCGGGCGTACTTCCAGCACATCACCACGTGCCCGGAATGTCCCCGGTGCGAGGTCGGCTTCGCTTCGGCTGTACTGAATGCTAACCAGTTTGCGCAGCATTGCCTCGCGGCGGGTTTCGCTTCCGACACGAACTTCAAGGATGGATGCCCCCCATGTTTGCGGATCGCCTGTGCCGTAGATGCACGATACCGACGCGACGATGATCGTATCGCGTCGTGAAAGCAGGGCGGCTTTTGCCGCAATTCGCAAACGCTCAATCTGTTCGTTGATCTCGGTCTGCTTTTCAATGAACAGGTCATAACGAGGAACGTAACTTTCCGGTTGGTAGTAGTCATAGTAGCTGACGTAGTACTCAACCGCGTTGCGTGGGAAGAACTCCTTAAACTCGGAGTAGAGCTGCGCCGCCAGTGTTTTATTGTGCGCCAGAATCAGCGTCGGGCGCTGGGTATGCTGAATCAGGTGAGCGACCGTGAACGTTTTCCCCGTTCCTGTCGCGCCGAGTAGTGTCTGATGCTTCAGCCCTTGTTCGAGTCCTTCTAGCAATTCCTCAATTGCGTGAGGCTGATCGCCCGTAGGCTTGAAATCCGATACCAGTTCAAATTTCGGCATAGGAGTCGCACGCTTTCATCCATTTCAAAGAGGAGAATTATAGCTCAAACGAGCGGATATTGCCCGTGCCGTAAGTGGCACTGCATGGCTGATTCGCGTATTATGCTGCGTAGAGATCAATGATGATTCAGTGATAAATTGTGATTGATGAGGACAACAGATTATGACATTAGATTCTGGTCGTGTGTTCGCGACCGTCGCCCGGGGACTTGATCGTGAAAGCCCGCCGATGCGCCTGTTTGAAAAGGCGAAGAAGTATGGCATTTGGAATCCATCTGATATTGATCTGTCGCAGGATCGGGTGGATTGGCTGCGCTTGAGCGATACCGAGCGCGATGTCGTGCTGCGGCTGACTTCGCTGTTCCAAGGTGGCGAAGAAGCGGTTACGCTCGATTTGCTGCCTTTGATCATGACGGTCGCGCGCGAAGGGCGTCTCGAAGAGGAGATGTACCTAACCACTTTCTTGTGGGAAGAGGCGAAGCATACCGATTTCTTTCGCCGCTTCCTTGATGAGGTCGTTGTCAACCCCGGTGATTTGTCGCGCTACCGGACACCGAATTACGGGCAGGTTTTCGATACCGCGCTCCCAACTGCGCTTAACCGTCTGATCGGAGACCCATCACCCGAAGCGCAGGTGATCGCCGCCGTGACCTATAACATGATCGTAGAGGGCGTGTTGGCGGAGACGGGATACCACGCATATTACTCCATGCTTGCGCGTAACAGGATCATGCCCGGCACGGTTCAGGGGATCACGCTGCTGAAACAAGATGAATCTCGCCATATCGCCTATGGACTCTATTTGATCTCCCGGCTGATGGCGGCGCACCCTGATTTGTGGAGCGTGGCAGAAACCACTATGAACACGCTGTTGATTCCCGCGTTGGGTGTCGTTACTGAGATTTTCGCACTGTACGATCCGGTTCCGTTTGGGTTGAGCGTGGATGAGTTCGCTGCGTATGCGACGATCCAGTTCCAAAAGCGTTACGGACGGCTTGCGGCAGCACGCGGCAGCAGCCTTGATGAGATCAATCGGGTCACGCAGACGGCAATCGACCAAGATGACGCGTGAATCGCCACAATCGACCGTTGACAAGGGTGGGGGGGGATGGTATCCTTCCATCACAATATGATGCGGGGTAGAGCAGAGGTAGCTCGTCAGGCTCATAACCTGAAGGTCGCGTGTTCGAGTCACGCCCCCGCTACTACGAAAAGGCGCTTAGATGCGCCTTTTCGATACAAAGGTTGAGCAACCATTGAGATTATGGTGATGTAGCTCAGTTGGTTAGAGCGAGCGACTCATAATCGCTAGGTCGAAGATTCGAGTTCTTCCATCACCAAACATATTAATAGCAATCATCAGGGCTTCCATTGTGGAAGCCTTTCTTTTTGCCGTGTTTTTGAACCTGTGTTACATTCCTGTTATCTGGATACTCTCTAAGGCACACCCATGAAACGTGCTATCCGGGAACAGGCGTGTGAAATGCGTCGGCGCGGTGAAACCATAACAGCTATTGCAAGCACGCTAAATGTTTCAAAGGGCAGCGTAAGTATGTGGGTACGGGATATACCTCTTACAGAAGCACAAATTGAAGCGATCCGCTTGAAGAAAGCACGTTTTGCAGCCCAAAATAAGGGCAGCCAAACAAACAAAACGAAGTACCGTGCTGTTCGGAAAGAGTACCAAGAGCAAGGTCGGGCAACTGCGCGGCTCGGAAGACCTCTCCATCTAGCGGGTTGTATGCTGTATTGGGCTGAAGGAGGCAAACTGCGTAATTCGTATATCTTTGTCAATACTGATCCGAATATGCATCGATTAATGATGCGCTTTTTACGGGACGAACTGCATATTCATGATTCCGAAATCACCCTTTATATTCATTGTCACTTTTCCGATAGAGAATCACAAAAAAAGATTGAGGAGTATTGGTTGGAAGTTCTGCAACTTCCAGCGTCTTGCCTGAGAAAAACGCAGTATAAAAAGGGAAGCGAGACCCGTAAAAACACGCTTGTCAACGGTGTCTGCGGCGTTCGCGTAAATCGCTCTCAGCTTGTGCAGCACATTTATGGTGCTATACAGGAATACGGCGGTTTTGAAAACGATCTTTGGCTGGAGGGAGCGAACAAATAGTTCTTCTAGACTTCTCCCCGGATCAAATCTTCCCATGTTTCGCGCCGCCGTGCGACTTCCCATGCTAACCCATCCGCGCTGATCACGACTTCGGCGGGACGCACGCGGGCATTATAGTTGCTCGCCATCGCCATCCCATACGCACCCGCCGTCATGATCGCCAATAGATCGCCGCGCTGCGGGTTGACGAGCGACACCTGCCGCGCAAACACATCCGTACTTTCGCACACTGGACCGACTACCTGAACATGGTGTGTATCGCCGGGGCACTGGTCAACCGGAATGATGGGGTGATGTGCCTCATACAGCATCGGGCGGATTAGCTCGGTCATGCCCGCGTCGACGATTACAAATGTGTCTTGATCTTGCGATTTCACATACTGCACCTCAGTGACCAAAATACCAGCGTCGGCGATGATCCCGCGCCCCGGTTCGATCATGATCTCAAACCCGTTTACTAACGGCGCGATTGCTTGTGCAAAGGCGCTGGGGTGCGGAAGCTCGTCACCGTCTTGATATGCCACCGGAAACCCGCCGCCAATATCCAGCGTCTTGATTCCGAAGCGAAACGCAAGGTCGCGTGCGATTTTGATGGCTTCAGCAGTTTCAGCGACATCATGCAGTTGACTGCCAATGTGAATGTGAATGCCCGCAAAATCGAGGTGTGGGTAAAGGTGTTTATTGCGCAGAATGTCCTCGACAACATTCATGGGCAGTCCGAATTTCGCGCCGCCATGCCCGGTAGCAATATTGGGAATTGTGTTGGCAACAATGTGAGGGTTCAAGCGTAGGGCGACGCGCTGACGTATGCCTACTTTTCCGGCGATCGCATTGATCAAATCGCATTCATCGCGGTTTTCGACATTGATCCACCCGATGCGTTGTTCGACTGCATAGCGGAGTTCCGCCATCGTTTTGCCGACTCCCGCATAAACGATTGTTTCGGGCGGAGCACCGGCTGTGATCGCTCGGAAAATCTCGCCGCCGCTGACGGCATCCATGCCCGCACCCGCCGCTATCAATCCACGCAAGAGCGCAAGATTACCGTTCGCCTTGATGCTGTAATGAATGTGCGTGCGGATATTTGCACCTTCAAAGGCATCCTTGATCGTATAGTAGTTATGCAGCGCACGTTTGAGGCTGTAAACATAAAGCGGTGTACCTGCCGAGCGCGCGATTTGCGTCACGGGAAAGGTGTCAGCAATCAGGGAATTGGTGCGATAATAAAAGCTGGTGTTGAGCATCGGCAGACCTTTTCAGACGCACCCGAACCTTGTATCACGGGAGCGAGGATTGTATCCTGAAACAGATGGTAAGGTAGGATCAACAGCGTGGATAAGCCGGAAACCAGATTAACCCGACAATATGAAGCGATTCGCCGCCGCGAATATGAACTGATTACGAAACTCCTCGATGTGCTGCCAAGCGTTGATGGCATCGGTGAAGAACGTGTTGCACAGGTGCGTGACGCGCTCTTTCACGCGGATCACCCCTACTTGATCGTGTTTGTCGGACCGTTTAGTTCTGGCAAAACAAGCCTGATCAACGCCTTGCTTGGTAAAGCTGATCTTCTGCCTGTAGGTCCTGTACCTACAACAGATCGTATCAGCATTTTGCGCTATGGCGAAGAACCTCAAGTGATGCGCGCCAGCGAACTCGATACAGTGTTCTACCCGTCACCATTGCTGCAAAAAGTCAGCTTTGTTGATACGCCGGGACTGGAATCGATTTTCCAGAAACATGAGGAAATCACAAGGCGTTTTCTCCATCGTGCCGATACGGTGCTGCTCGTGATGATGGCAACACAGGCGATGACCGCCCGCAACCTTGAAAATATGCGGATGCTGCGCTCTTACGGTAAGACGGTCATCCTAATCTTGAATCAAGTCGATCTATTGTCACCGGACGAACGCGAAACGGTTCGCCAATATGTGATCGATCAGAGTTCACTTCAGCTCGGGTTCAAGCCCGAAATCTGGATGATGTCCGCTCGGTTAGGACTCGAAGCGCGTAATCCTGATGGGACGGTCGATGCTGACAAATGGCAGGCGAGCGGCATGGATCAGCTTGAGCATTATGTGGATAACCAGCTTGGCGATCTGGCGCGGCTGAAGCAAAAACTGCAAACGCCGCTTTCGATCACACAGAATGTCTATCAAACCGCGCTGACTGCTGTACGCGAAAGTCAAGCCGCACTCGACCAGTATCAGTCGATAGCGCAGAATGTTGAGCAGCAGCTTGCGGTTCACAAACGCGAACAAGACCACACAGTACGCGATCTTGATGACGAAATCACGGCGAAATTTACCGAAGCGACGCGCCGCAGCAGCACAGCGATTCGTCAGATGTTCCAGCTTAATCGAGCGCTTGGTTCAGTAGGGCGCGGCGTCCTTGAATTGATCGGTTTGTCCCGGTTTCAGCGGGAAGGTTCGTATACACGCGCGCAGTTTGAAGCATCCAAAGTATTTGAGCCGATCAACGAACTCAGCGATGTGGTGGATAAACTCGCGCCACGTCTCGAAGGGAAAGACCTTCAGGATATTGATGATCTGGTCAAATACGCCAAGCGCGAGATTACGGCACTGCCCGCGCCGATTCAGACCAAAGTGATCGGTGAAGTGCGGCAACCGCTCGGCTATGATCGCTCGGCGCTTCAGCAGGTGCGCGGCGATCTTGAAGCGCTTGAACAGGAAGCCAAGACGGTCGAAACCGGAAAGTTGGAGACGGCGGTGCGCAATTCCCTGATCTATCTGGGAGGGTATGAACTCCTCTTTGTGATGTTCGCCGTGATTGCGCTGCTCTTGAATCCCTCTGCGACCAGCCCAGATCAGCCATTCTTGACGATTGGTTTGATCGTGTTCTTGCTGGGTATTGGCGTGCTGGGTGTGCTGCTTCTACCACTACGAGGGCGCATGTTGGAGACTCAGCACGCGAATCGGCTGCTCAGCTTACAAGTACGTTATCTTGATACATTCAACCGGGCGGCGGATAAGCAGATTGCGTATGGAATGCAACTTCGCCGCGAAGCGATTGCGCCGCTCACTCGCTTGATCGATGCACAAACGACGATCCAATCGGGTCAGTTGACTGCGCTGCAAGCGGCAGGGGAAGAGATCGCAAAAGTCGAGGCAGAACTGACGGCGATGGGCAAGAGCGGTGTACTTGCAGGATTGAGAGGCTGATGTGACCACACACCCCACCCCTACTACGGTGTTGACCCTAGAAGGTCCGCTGGCGGCACTGCGCGAATCGGAAGTTCGGCTGTTGACCGACCTTGCGAACGCGCTCACGGACGCGGGCGAAGGATCGGCAGAAGATCGCCAGCGCTTGATGGACGTGGCGCAAGACCTCCGCGAATTGTTCTTTCTGGTGGTGATCATCGGGGAGTTCAACGCGGGCAAATCCACATTTATCAACGCACTTCTGGGCGATGATCTGCTGCCGATGGGGATTACCCCTACGACCGAAGTGATCGAATTGATCAAATATGGCGATCAGGCATCGCGTGTGCCAGAAATGCGCTCGGACGGCATCCGCGTATGGGCGCATCCGAACACTGGCGCGCCCGGTGTCGCGTTAGTCGACACCCCCGGCACCGGTTCGATTTTCGCCAAGCACGAAAAGACCGCAAAATCGTTCCTGCACCGCAGCGATCTGGTGATTTTTGTGATTTCCGCCAAGCGTGCCTTTGCCGAAACCGAGCGCTTGTACCTGGAATTGGCGAAGAATTACGGCAAGAAGATCATTCTTGTCGTGAATCAAGTCGATCTGCTCGACGCGGGTCAGCAAATGGAAGTCCGCCGCTTTGTCGAACAACAGGTGCAGGAACTTCTCGACCTGCGTCCGCTGTTGTTTATGGTTTCTGCGAAAGAATCACTGAGCGGCAAGGCTGGCGCGAGTGCTGTCAACACCAGCGGCATTGACGCGGTGAAAGCGCATCTGCGCGGCGTGTTCAGCGAGATGCCTCCCGCCAAGCAGAAACTCCTCACCCCGCTTGATCTGGCAGAGCACATCGCTGAGCGTTACAAAGAGTCGGTCAAACATCAAGCAGACGCAGTTAGCACCGATACATCTAAGGCGCGGGATATTCAAAGCGAACTGGAGAACCAATCGCAAGGATTGAGCGCACAGCTTAAGACTGCCCGTGCCGAGATCGACCGCGTATTTGAGGGAATGCGCCAGCGTGGGCTGGAGTTCATCAATTCTCGGCTGTCTATCCGCCAGATTGGGCGAGCCCTCAGCCGCGAAAAACTTCAGCAGGATTTTCAGGATGTCGTCATCGGACGGGCGCTGCGCGAAATCAATGATGCCAGTAGCGGATATATCAACGCCTTGATCGATAACAGCCGTGCGTATTGGCGCAGTGTAATCGAACGCTTGAACACCCTTCGCGCCCAGCTTGAAGGCGAAATCGGCGGACTAGACGCCGGGGTATACGCTGAACAACGCGAAGCGCTTGAAGAAGCGATCCGCATCGCCGAAACAGAACTCAAGACATATTCGACCGGGCGCGTGATCGGCGAAATGGAAGACTCTTTCCGCACCAACATGAACGGCTTCCTCGTCAGTTCAATCACGTCGGTATTGGGGATCATCGTATCGGCGGCGGCAATTCTGGCGCAAGGTCCCGTCGTTGGGTTAGCGGCGGCGGCGTTGATCGTCGCGGCTCCGCTGGCGCTGCTCGGCGGCGCGGCAACCTACCGCTACTATCGCCGTGTGACGGCAGATGCGAAAAAGGACTTCAGCGAACGCATCGACACGCTGCAAAAAACCTATCACGATGCAGTGGACACGCTCACCCAGAAAGAGCGCGCCCGTCTTGCGCATTATGGCAATCAAGTTCTAACACCAATTTTCAGCCGTTTGAATGTCTTGAGTGGTCGCTATAACGCACAGCTCATCGCGCTGCGAACGCTTCAAGATCAACTTGGGATTATTCGGAAAGGGATTGAGGAGGCGAAATGACCATATCGCTTGAAGATCAGCTTGTTGTTGCGCTGGAGGTCGGACTTGCCGCGTTTCTGAGCGCAATCATTGGGCTTGATCGGGAGCGGCTAAATAAGCACGCAGGCTTGAGAACTCACATTCTCGTTGGGGTGGGGGCGTGTTTGTTTACCGCCCTATCCCTGCTTGCCTTCCCGAATTCAGAAACCAGCCGCGTTGCCGCTCAGATCGTCACTGGCATTGGTTTCTTGGGTGCGGGGGCGATTATAAAAGAGCAGAACCGCGTAAAGGGTTTGACGACTGCTGCCGCGATCTGGGCGACTGCAGCGGTTGGAATGGCAATCGGCGTGGGCGCGTGGCTGCTCGCCGTGATCGCCACCTTGTTGATCTGGTTTGTGCTGGCAGTCATGATCCGTATAGAGGACGAGATCGACAAAGAGGAATCGAAAAAGACCGTCCAACGCGATCAAAACCCATGAATCTCTCGAACACGTGCGATGATAGGCGCGATATCTGGCGCACCGCGCCGAAGATCGGCTGCACCGAATGGATCGTGGATCACATCGTCCCCTAACAAAACGCGCGCGATATTCGCCCATCCATGCCCAAGCACGTCCAGATCGTAGCCGCCTTCCATCACAAACACGATTTTGCCGCCGCACAGCGCATCCGCCATCTTGACGAACTCACGGCTGATCTGGACAAACCCCGTCAAGGATAGTTTGAGTCCGCCAAGTGGGTCTGCCCAATGTGCATCGTATCCGGTTGAGACGAGAATCAGATCGGGCTTGAAGCGTTCTGCCGCTTTCCAGATGATCTGCTCGGTAAGGGCGGCGAAACTCGCGTCACCATGCCCAGAGGGCAGCGGAATATTGATCGTGTAGCCTCTTCCCGCGCCGCGCCCGGTGTCTTCAAATGCGCCTGTGTACGGGTAATGCGGCGAAAGATGCGTCGAGAGGAACATCACCGACGGATCATCGTAGAAGATCGCTTCCGTTCCATTTCCGTGATGCACATCGTCATCAAGAATCAGAATGCGATTCAAGCCGAGTTTGCGCTGTGCGTATCGCGCGGCGATGGCGATGTTTCCCAGCAAGCAGAATCCCATCCCCCGGTGCGCGAGTGCATGATGTCCCGGCGGACGCACAATTGCCAATGCATTATCGGCGCGACCTGCCGCGACTTCTTCCACCGCGCCGATCACACCTCCTGCCGCCAAGCGCGCGATTTCATAGCTCACAGGCGCGACATACGTATCGGGACCCAACCCGACCATGCGCTCCTGTTGGCTGATCCGGTCGAGCAGATCGAGATAATCTGGCGTGTGAACTGCAAGCAGCGATTCAATATCGGCGGACTGCGCTTCGACGGTTCGCAAGCGTGAGAGAAGTCCGTCCGCTTCAAACTGCGCCCACACCGCGCGAATGCGTTCCGCGTGCTCGACATGTTCCGGCAGGTCATGTTCAACATAACGGGGATGCGTGACATACGCGGTAGTCATCACAAGTGCTCCTGTATTACTCTGTGAGCGGTACGGCGCGCGGACGAAGGATCAAATAGTCAAATCCGTTCATGGCGACGGTTTCGGTTTGTTCGTACTGCCGCTGAATCGCCTGTAAAACTTCGGTTGGGTAGAACTGGGCGCGCATGATCACCAACCCGAAGGCTTGATCATCAATCATGCCGATCAACTCTGTGCCGTCGAACACCCCGTTCAGCCACAGGTTGAGAAGCTGCGTGGGGTTCGTGATCACATCTTGACCCGCCAGTAGTTGAAACCCAGCCTCTTCGCTCAGGGCGGGGCGGTCGCTGGCGCGGATCATCTCAACAATCCGCCAACCCGCATCAATGTCTGCCTGTGTCGTCCAATGCCCGATGTCTGCGTACCCGCCGACAATTCGCGTTGCTGAATCGTGAAAGCCGTTGAGCGCATTCGCTTCGATCCCCAACACGTCCGCGATTGTGCTGTAGACCGGGGCATCCGTCGGCAGATGGATCACCGTCCGACCATATCCCAAATAGAGCAGGGGGATCACGATCAGCACCGAAGCGGTGAGCGGTTTCGCCAGCCGCTTGAACGGAAAGATGATGAAGCGGCTCAAGTAGTTGACTGGGAAATGCCAATCGCCGTTGAGCATCTTGGACGCGAAAATCCCGCTCAAGATCATCACAGCGGCGATAGAGGTGGCGAAGTAGCTGTCACCGCCGCCCCATGTGCCGGAGAGCGCCCCCTGTACCACACTCGCTGCGAACCAGAGCGCGTAAATCGAGATGCGGCTGAAATACACCTGATAGATCACCAGCAGCACTGCCGGGACAATCAAGAAGCCGTGCAGATACCACCACAGCCGGAACAATCCGATCGTCTGGTCAAAGTTGATCCGGTTGACATTCGCCTGTATCGCTTGACGAAACCATTCTCCGTCCGTTGCCCAATTCATCCAAAGAAAGATCGCACCGCCCGTCAGCGCGAACAGCACCCCTGCGACGACAGCACGGCGCGGCTGACGAATGAACAAGAAGACCAACGCGGCGGCGGCGGTGAAGATCGCTAGCTGTTTGGTGTATCCGGCGGCGATGATCAGCAGCAGCCCAACGGCGATCACGCGCCGCCGTCTCGCTTGATCGGGAATTTCGTTCGCGTTAGCGAGGATCACGACCGCTAAAGTTTCAAACATCACCATTGTCATGTGCTGACGGAACAGCGGACCGATGTGATACACCGTGTTTGATGCGAGGAACGCCAGCGCGGATAGGATCGCCAAATCGCGGCGGTGTCCTTCGCGGTAGACTGCTAACCCAATCGCCGCCGCCGTGACCAGCGTACCGAGAAAGCCGAGCAAGCGCCCATACCAATACGCGGGACCGAAGACCCACACGAACGGCGCGGCGATCACGTGAAAGAGCGGCGGATAATTGCTCGAATAAAACGGGTAGGTATCCGTATTCCGGTACGGAAATTCGCCCTGACTGAACAGAATCGTATCGACCAGTTCAAAACCTTCGCCTTGATCGTAGTCAAACGGAAACTGCATCAGGTTGATCGCGTAGCCGACGTAGACGAGCAGATAGCCGACCATGACGATCAGCGCCGCCGCGATCAGGATACGATTTGTCAGCGTAAGCAAAGACGGGCGATTGTTCAACGTTATGCCTCCGCTTTGCCCAATGGAATCAAGGTCATACCGAGGAGTGCTGCCACGACGCATAGACCGAGCGCGACCTGCTGCGCCGGACCGATGCCGCCTTCGCGCCCAACATCGAGCAGATCAATCGCAAGAATGCCGAGAAATCCAAGCAGACCGCCCAAAAACAGCAGCAGTCCTAGCGTGCGTTTGGTGAGGGTGTAGGAGAGTGAAAACATAATGGTGCGAGTATAGCCTCCAGAGTTCAATCGCTCAATGGCAGGTGCGCAACTATTGGTTATGGACATGCGTATAGGGGGTATGGTAACAATGACTTTGCATGGATACGTAGAAGGAGTCCGTCGATGAGCGACGAACCCATTCAGCAGCCAGAGGACAGTGTACGCGTCTCACGCTTGAGCAGCGTACCGCCTGAACCGACGGAAACTGACGCGGACGATACAATCCGCGAGTACGAAGAACGCTACAGCCCGAAGCGCCGTCATGATCTGGAAAGTGACGTCGAAGCGGAGGATGATTTTGTTCCGAAGCGCCGCGTGCCTTCGAGTGCGACTGTTCCCGCGCCGCAGCGCAGCCGTCCGCGCAGCTACAGCACGCTCCGCGTGACCGATGATGAGCGGATGTGGGCGGCGGTCGCGCATATCAGCGCATGGGTGACATTCCTCGGCGGAATTGCGACCGTTGGCACGATCATTCCGGTCAGCATCTTCATCCCACTGATCGTGTACTTCTTGTTCCGCCGCAAGTCGGATTTTGTCGCCTTCCATGCGCTTCAGGCATTCGTGATCCAGTTGATCGGCACGGTGGGCGCGGCGATCCTGCTTTTGGCGGGCGGGTTGGTGTGGAGCGTGGGTATGGTCATCGCACTTTTCTTGATGGTCGTACTCGTCGGTTTTGTCCTCGTTCCAGTGTGGGCGTTGGTCGGTCTCGTGCTTTTGCTCGTCGCGTTGGTGATGCCATTGGCGATGGTCATCTTCGGCACGATTGCAGCAGTTGCCACCTACAACGGGGCGGATTATCACTATCCGTATATCGCGCGGTGGGTTGATCGCCAGCTTGCGGGTGGGTTTCTCAACACCATCTAGCACCTAAGCGCCGAAAACCGAGGCGTGTTCGCTCAGGGACAAGACCTGCTCTTGTCCCTATTTCTTTATGGGCGAACGTGCTATGCTTTTCCCCGATTTTAGATCGTTTTGCCTCCAATTCATTAACCATCGCAGGAGCAGCAGCAATGTTAAAAACGCATACGTGCGGCGAGCTGCGCTTACAGCACGCGGGTCTTCGCGTCGAACTCGCCGGATGGGTGTACCGCCGCCGTGATCAGGGCGGAATCATCTTCCTCGATGTACGCGACCGCTGGGGAATCACGCAGGTCGTCATCGACGAATCCGCAAGCCCCGAAGCGCATGATGCTGCCGGACAGTTTCGTAACGAGTATGTTATCCACATCAAAGGCACGGTGCGCGCGCGCCCGGAAGGGACGGCGAACTCGGAACTGGCGACAGGTGATGTCGAAATTGTTGCCGACGAAGTGGAGCTGCTGAATGCGTCGAAGACGCCGCCGTTCTATATCAATCAGGAAACCAAGATTGACGAGACGGTGCGTATGAAGTACCGCTATCTCGATCTGCGCCGCCCGCGTATGCAGGATAACCTTGTCTTGCGTCACAAGGTGATCAAGTTCATTCGTGACTTCTTGGATGCGCGCGGATTTATCGAAATCGAAACGCCGATCCTATTCAAGACGACGCCGGAAGGCGCGCGTGACTTTCTCGTGCCCAGCCGCATGAATCCCGGCACGTTCTACGCGCTTCCGCAAAGCCCGCAGCAGTTGAAACAGCTTTTGATGGTTGCCGGGTACGAGCGTTATTTCCAAATGGCGCGCTGCTTCCGCGACGAAGACTTGCGCGGCGACCGTCAGCTTGAATTCACCCAGCTTGACCTTGAAATGAGCTTTGTCCGCCGCGAAGACGTGATGGCGCTCATCGAAGAAATGATGATCGCGGTCACCGAACAGGTGGCTGGCATGACTCCGATGCACAAGCCGTTCCCACGCATCACTTATCAAGAAGCGCTGGAGAAGTACGGCTCAGACAAGCCGGATATGCGCTACGACCTTGCCGCAGTCGATGTCACCGATATCGCGGGCAAAAGCGCTTTCCCGGTGTTCGTGAGCAACGCGGGCGAAGGCAAGCCGATCAAGGTTTTGCGCGCTCCCGGTTTGGCGGCTTCTCTCAGCGGGACACAGCTCCGCAAGACGGCTGAAGAACTTGAAACGCTGGCGCGGTCAGCAGGTGCGAAGGGCTTGGCGTGGATGGCGCTTGGCGAAAAAGAAGAAGACGAAGTCAAGGGTCCCATCGGCAAATTCTTCACCGTCGAACAGAAAGTCACGTTATTCGAGCGCACTGAAGCGAAGCCGGGGGATATTCTGCTGTTCATCTCGGATCAGCGCGAGGTCGTTTACAACGTGGTCGATACACTCCGCCGCCATTTGGCGAATCAACTGGGTTACACCGATCCGAGCAAGATTGCGTTCGCGTGGGTGATCGACTTCCCGATGTTCTACTGGAACGAAGAGGAACAGCGCTGGGATCCGTCGCAGCACATGTTTACGGCGACACTGCCTGAAGACCTGCCGCTGCTTGATACCGATCCCGGTAAAGCGCGCGGATCGCAGTATGACCTTGCGTGCAATGGCTACGAAGTCGCGGGCGGTAGTATCCGCATTCATGACCGCGCCATTCAAGAAAAGATGTTCCCGTTGATCGGTCAGACGATGGAACGCGCGCGTGAGCAGTTCGGGCACATGCTCGAAGCGTTTGAGTATGGCGTGCCGCCGCACGGGGGCATTGCCTCCGGTATTGATCGACTCGTGATGATTTTGGCGGGTGAGCCGAATATCCGTGAGGTGATTGCGTTCCCCAAGACTCAACAGGGTGCGGATATCATGGCGGGTGCGCCGAGCGAAGCCGAACCTAAGCAGCTTGATGAGCTGTCGATCAAGGTTGTGCCGCCGCCCAAAGATGAAGCAAAATCGTAAGGGTTTAAACCGCAGAGAACACAGAGCATAGGTTGGTTTCGTCTGTGTTCGTTGCGTCCTCTGCGGTGAATCTGTCCTTAGCGGTTGATCTTGCGTTCGCCGGATTCAACTTTCGGCGGTTCTTCCTGCACACTGCCGATCACATACGTATGCAGCAGACCCGCGAGGATGCCGCCTGTGAACAGACCGACAAGATACGTCGGAACATAGCTCAGATCGCCCGCGATCAGCGCCGGTCCCAGCGTGCGTGCCGGATTTGCAGACCCGCCCGTATATACCCCAGCCGCGAGGATCAAGCCCGCCAGCGTGAAGCCAATTGCTACCGGCGCGAGATTGCCCGCTTTGCCGAACACCGCCGCTTGGTAGATCGTGCTTACCAACAAGAATGCAAGAATGCCTTCGAGGATCGCCGCTGAGAGAGGATTACTCACGGTCAGCGATCCGGTCGTCACGCCGAGGTTTGTCCCTTCTGGCACGACAAAGCGCACCACCAGCGCCGCCGCAATCGCTCCAATGAACTGAGCAACCCAGTACACCACCGATTTCATCAAGCTGATTTTGCCGCCGACGAGAAGCCCCGCCGTGACCGCCGGATTAAAGTGCGCGCCGGAAACATGTCCATAGGCATAGATGATCCCGACGAGGATCAAGCCGTGACCAAGCGCCGCCGCCACGACACCGAACTGAGGTGCGACCGTGACCACCATCGCGCCGACGAAAACAAGCGTGAATGTCCCCAGAAATTCCGCGATTGCCGACTTTATCATGAAGATATCCTCCGAAAAGTCATCCATAAGACCAGCCGACCATCCTAGCATATTTGGGGACGTTTTACCCCTTCCTTCTAGAAGGGCGCGGTGTTATAACAGTATCCATCCTGCTGTGTACGTGATGGACGACCCCGTTTTGAGCCAACAGTTTTGAACCGGGAATCACCCATCTGGCGGTAAGGTGATAGGCTTAAGCCAAGACCCCAACGTTTATGTGAGTCCCCCCTGCGAAAGCAGGTTCTCAAAACAACGTTCGCACGGCATGGCGGGTTTTTGAGACATGAAAACAGCGTCCTCTCATCAGTATGAGAAGGCGCTGTTTTTTTGATCGGTGTGTCGAATCAACTCATCCTGCGTAATCTGCGCCAAACACCTCAATCATCAATTGGGTTAAGCGGTCACGCAGCGGCACAAGCACCGCTGAACCGTCTTCAGTCGTGTAGTCGCTGATGTAATTCGCGTCGATCACGCCTGTGTGAATATTCTCCGGCGGTAGATCACGCAGATACAGCGCCAGCGCGATCACGTCCTCAATGGATACGCTCGTGTGGATGTCTTGCGTGAGCTGTGCAAGCAGGGTGGGAGACTGGGCGATCAACCAGAGGAGTGTATCATCTTGCAGCACGCGCTCACGGATCGCCATCATGACCGCCTGCTGCCGCCGTGCGCGGTCAAAGTCGCTGTCGGTGTGGCGTGTGCGGGCATACTTGAGCGCGGTCTGCCCGTCAAGATGCTGCATTCCGGCTTCGATGAAAAACGGATCATAGCCGTAGTTCATGCTCGGAAACTCATAGTCGTAGATCGCGTAAGGCACATCGAGATCGATTCCGCCGAGCGCATCAACAAGCGTTGTGAATGCCTCAAAATCGACGACTGCATACCCGTGTACGCGCATTCCTAAATTGTACTGAATCGTCTCCATCGCCAGATCAGGACCGCACCCGGCGCACTGGAGTTCGCCCAATACCATCGGCACGTTCACCCGTTGGAGCGCACTGTATCCCGGCACATCGACCCACAAATCACGCGGAATACTGAGAATGCCGAGCGTATCACGCTGCGGATCAAGGCTGATCAGCATCATGGTATCGGTGCGGTATGCTAGTCCGGTTTCACCGGGGCGGCGGTCGATTCCCATCAGGAGTAAGGTCAGGCGTGTTTCACCGTCCCAAGGGGCGAGACCAATCGTTGAGCCGTCACTCAGCGTTACTTCCCGCCCGCTTGCAAGCGGGAGTCGCTCGGAATAATCAACGCGCGCATCAACCGGAGTGGGCAGCACGGCATAATCAATCGCCGTTGAGTCCAAGTTGGCATTCACGCGGAAGGCAAACAAGATCACAATACCAATCAGAATCGCCGCGCCGAGCAGGACAACGGCGGCGATCACCCATGCCCAATCTGCACCAGCCCTGCGCTGACGCTCACGAGTCCGCACTCGTTCACGCAGGGGTGACTCGCGGTCTAGCGGCGGGGGCGGGATGTACGGCGCTGGAATGGGAGTTTCGGACGTTTGTTCCGGGGTTTCTGAAGAATGGAAGGGTTGGTTAGTCATGTCGATCAGTATAGGAGGGGGCGAAAAGTGCGTCAATGGCGCTTGATCAACGATCCCCATACGGCGGGCGCTCGCAATATGGCGGTTGACGAAGCGATTCTACATGCCGTTGGAGCAGGGCAGCAACCACCGACGCTGCGCGTTTATGGGTGGATGCCGCCTGCGCTCTCGATTGGATACGGTCAACATGCGCGTGAAGTCGATCAAGACCTGATCCGCGCACATGGATGGGACATCGTGCGCCGCCCAACAGGAGGGCGCGCCATTCTCCATATTGATGAACTCACCTACAGCATCGCGCTTCCGGCGGATCATCCCCTCGCGCGGGGCGGCGTGATCGAAAGTTATCAAGCGATCAGCCGCGCGCTGCTGCACATGCTCGAAAACTTGGGCGGCAGTGCCCGCGCCGACCGCATGGAGCAGGATACACCGAAATCGCTAACACCCGTCTGTTTTGATACACCTTCGCATTACGAAATCACGGTGAACGGCAAAAAGCTGATTGGCAGCGCTCAGGTGCGGCGAGCGGGGGGAGTCCTTCAGCATGGGTCGCTTCCGCTTGTGGGTAATATTGCCCGCATTTGTGACGGACTCGTGTACCCGGACGAGGCGGCGCGTGAATCGGCGCGTCAACAGGTGCGCGAACGCGCGATCACACTAGCTGATGCGCTTGGGCGAGAACTCACATGGGAGCAGGCTGCCAAAGCCCTGATCGGCGCGGCGGCGGAAACCTTTGAGATCAGCCTGATTTTGGGTGAGCTTTCGGAACAGGAACGGCTAGCGGCGAACGAGCTGGAACAACAGGTTTACGCAACAGCCGAGTGGACATTAAGACGTTAACCTTGACACAAGATCGTTCTCGTAATATTCTCCTAAATAGGAACACGTATATGAGGACGATCCGATGTCCGATGTTCGTCAGCTTCCCCTGTTCGCAAATCTGCCCGCAGCCGAGGCGGATTTGAACCCACAAACGACCCTGAGAGAGACGGTGACGCTCTTCCAGCGGCATCTTCTCCGTCAGGGAAAAACAGACCACACGCTCACAGCCTTCACGGCTGATCTGCATCTCCTCGGTGAATGGGGCGGGGATGATGTGCGGGTTGGCGTGTATACCACAACCATGCTCAATGACTTTTTGCAGTGGATGGAAAACGGGCGCGGGGTCGCATGCAGTCGCAAGACGTATGCGCGCCGCGTGACCACGCTCAAGGTGTATTTCAAGTGGCTGCACCAAATCGGCGCGATTCCACTTGATCCTGCCAATGCGATTTTGCAGCGTTCCGGTCAAGCCCCTTTGAGCGAAATCTTAGCGCCGGATGAAGTTGAACGCGCGATGCGCTTTGCGTTTACACTCCGCCGCGCGCAAAAACCTGATCCACGTCCGCAAATGCTCTTTCATCTCTTGGTCTCGACCGGGATCAAAAAGGGCGAGACGATGAATCTCACGCTCGGCAGCATTCAGCGTGATCCACCTGTGTTGGTGATCAATCATGCCAGCCCGAAGGACACCTACAAAGAACGCTGGATCGCCCTTGAGCCGGATTGGTTCGCCGTTTACGACGAATACCGGACGCACTACCAGATCACGGACACGGTGTTCACCTGTACGGCGCGCAATCTCGAATATGTGCTGGAAGATGTTGGCAAAGGTGCGGGAATCGAGCCGAAGCTCTCTTTTGAGATGCTGCGCTGGACAAGCGCTGTGCGCGACTATCGCGCCGGACACGATCCCGACGCGATCCGCGAGAAGTTGGGGTTAAGCCGTGTGAGTTGGGCGGAAACGTTCGACAAAATCAAACGTTTGACCGCCCAGCAGATGGATGCTGAAGCGGGCGTTTAGTAAACGCGCAGCAGCAGTCCTTTTAGGTACTCGCCTTCCGGGAAGGTTAAGGCGATGGGATGGTCATCGCTTGCGCCTAGATGCGCGACGATCTGTGCCTGCCGCCCGGTGTCCGCCAGCGCGCCAAACACGATCTTCTGAAACAGATCAGGTGTGATCGCGCCGGAGCATGAGAACGTAAACAAATAGCCGCCGGGTTTGACCAAGCGGAAACTGTGCATGTTCAAGTCTTTGTAACCGCGCGCCGCCCGGTCAACCTGCTGTGCGTTGTGCGCGAACTTCGGCGGATCGCAGACGATTACGTCATACAACTCGTTATCGCTCACCTGATCACGCACGAACTCCATCACATCCGCTTGAAAGAACTCAGTCCGGTCGCTGACTTCGACATCGGCGGCGTTCTTCTCGCCCAATTCCAGCACTTCCAGTGATGAATCAATATTAACCACACGTACATCCGGGTGCGCGGATGCGGCACGAAGCCCGAATGCTCCGGTATAGCTGAACAAATTGAGCATGCGGCATTCGCCCTCGTATTCGTCCATCAGCAGATCGACGACACGGGAGCGGTTCACACGCTGATCAAGGTAGAATCCCGTTTTGTGCCCCTGAAACACATCGACATGGATCGGGACTTCGCCCTCAAGGATCACGATCGGGTTAGGGGGTGCTTCACCGACCAGCACTCCGGTGACGGTCTTCAAGCCTTCTTTGCGCCGCACATCGACATCACTGCGTTCATACACGCCATCCGCGCCGAGCAAATCACTCGCCACTTCCGCGATCATCTGCTTGCGCTCGTCGATGCCAAGCGTGAGCGCTTGCAAAACCAGCCAATCTTTTCCGAATTCGTCATACCCATAGCGGTCAATGATCAATCCCGGCAAGTAATCGCTTTCGGCGTTGACCAAACGCGCAGCAGTGTCCATCTCGCTGAGGTGACGCGCAGAGAAAGCGCGTTCAAGCTGACTCGCCCACCAATCCTCATTGATCGGCTCATCGTGCCATGTCAGGATGCGCACCTGAATCTGGGATTTCGGATTCCAGTATCCCCGTGCCAAAAACTTGCCTTTTTCGTTTTCTACTGTGACGATCTCGCCCGGTTTGGGTTCGCCCTTCACACTGGTGATCGCGCGCGAAAATACCCAAGGATGCTGGTTGCGGATCGGTTTTTCGCGGTCAGGACTGACGACGATCTTGCTTTCCATAACGTTTTACTCGATTCCTAACAGGGCGCGGAAATCCGCTTCGGAGAGAATGGGAACGCCGAGCTTGGCGGCTTTTTCCGCCTTGCTGCCCGGTGAGTCGCCCATCAATACATAACTGGTCTTCTTGCTGACGCTGCTCACGACTTTGCCTCCATGTGATTCGATCAATTCGGTTGCCTGTTCGCGGGTCAGGTTAGGGAGCGTGCCCGTCAGCACAAACGTCTTGCCTTCAAGGGAATCTCCGGCGCGCTCACGCGGAGCGCCTTGCATATTCACGCCGCGTTCGCGCAGTTTTTCGACAATGCCGCTGTGAAACGGATCGTCAAACCATGCACGGATTCCTTCCGCGAGAACTTCACCGATTCCATCAACCTCATTGAGTTCCTCGACGCTTGCACTTTGGAGCGCATCTAGAGAACCAAAATGCACGGCGAGATCGGCGGCGATGGTGCTGCCCACACCTTCAATTCCCAAGGCTGTGATCACCCGTGCCAGCGGGCGTTCTTTGGCGGCTTGAATGCCCGTCAGGAGCTTATCGACTTTCTTTTCCGCAAAGCCTTCTAACTCCAGCAGTTGATCGCGCTTTTCGGCAAGGTCGAATAAATCGGCTTCATCGCTGATCAGTCCTTTTTCGATCAACGTCTTGACCGTCTGTGCGCCCAAACCGTCAATATCGAGCGCACCGCGCGAGACGAAGAAATCCACTTGACGATACACGCGCTCCGGGCAGCGGACATTCGGGCAGTAATGATCGACCGCACCTTCCGGGTGAATGATCGGTGTATCACAGTAGGGGCAGCGTTCCGGTGGGGTGATCGGCGTTTCGCTTCCCGTGCGCGCTCCGGCGATCACGCCGACCACATTCGGGATCACATCGCCCATGCGTTTGACGACGACCGTATCACCGACGCGCACATCGAGCGCTTTCACATAGTCAAAGTTGTGGAGCGTGGCATTGCTCACGGTGATCCCGCCGATAAACACGGGTTCAAGCTGCGCGTTCGGGATCACGCGCCCGGTGCGCCCAACCGTAAAAACGGTGCGGATCAGCTTGGTTGAGCCTTCACGCGCCGGGAATTTATATGCCAGTGCGCCGCGTGGGTCTTTGCCAACCACGCCAAGCTCGGCGGCGATGCGCAGATCATTGACTTTGATCACCACACCGTCGATCTCGTAATCGAGCGCGTCCCGATTTGCCTCCCATTTGGGAATTTCGGCTTCGATCTGCTCCAATGTGGGATAATATGCCGCGCCGGGGGCGATCAAGAACCCCATATTTCGCAGATATTCCAACATATCCCACTGCTTATCCAACATTATCCCACTCGATGCGACCACCTGATAGACATACGCTGTCAAGGGTCGGCTTGCGGTGATGCGCGAATCCTTCTGCTTAAGCGCTCCTGACGCCGCGTTGCGTGCATTGATGAACGGCGGGAGTTCCGCTTCGACTTGGCGTGAATTCAGCGCTTCAAAATCGCGCTTCAGGTACATCACTTCGCCGCGCACAACCAGACGCTCCGGGGCGGTCATCCCGTTGGCGTGCGCCGGAATCCGCAGCGGCACGGTGCGAATCGTGCGGATATTTGGCGTCACATCGTCCCCGATTTCACCATTTCCGCGTGTTGCCGCTTGCACGAGCACGCCGTTTTCATACGTCAGCACCACTGTCAACCCGTCGAGCTTCGGTTCAAGGGTATAGTTCAGGCTTGTGCCGCTCGGCAGGAGCTTGAGCGTCCGTTCTTCCCATGCGCGTACATCTTCGATGGAGTAGCCGTTCGCAAGGCTAAGGATCGGCGCGATGTGCCGCACTTTGGCGAATTCTTCCGAAAGATCATTACCGGATCGCTGCGTAGGCGAATCCGGCGTGATCAGATCAGGATGTGCTTTTTCCAGTTCAAGCAGTTCGTTGTAGAGCGCGTCGTATTCCGCGTCCGTGATCAGTGGGCTGCTCAGGACGTAATAGCGGTAGCTGTGAAAATGCAGCAGATCGCGGAGTTCCGCCATCCGCGCAGCAGGATCAACCATAGCGACCTCTACGGACTCTGATTCGGATCAACAGCGAGAAATTCACCCGCCGCCCATCCACCGCGTGATGGGTTGAATAGGTCTTCAATACGCCACCAAGTCAAGCCGTTGACGTTTTCCGGTCCACCGACCACCCGAAACGCCTCCAAATAGGCTGCTTGAAAAAGAATCTCCCCACCAATGCCCGGTGCTTCGCGCACGTTCAGTCCGCCGTCCACATCAGCGACAACCTGAACCCCGACCGCGATCTGCATCGGCGTCGGCGTGAAGATCACCGGCGGGAGCGTTGGACCTTCCAGCGCAAACGTCGCACGCGCGGCGGCGTCACTTGTTCCCATCAGAGTCGGCGTGGGTGTGGTGTAGAACGCTTCCATTGGGGAAGTCGGGGTGACGGCTGCCGTTATCAACACGATTTGCGGGCTGCCGGAGGGATCGGCATCACCGCCGAGCGTGATCGCCAGTGCTAGCAACCCGAACGCACACCCGAACGCGAGGATCAGCGTAAGCAGGATCGTCCATGCCGGAAACAAGCACCCCGCCGGAGATCGTTCGTCGCCGCGTTTGCGTTTATCGGAAACATCGATTGGCGCAAACCCACCGGTTGATCTCTCTTCGCGCTTGGGTTTTTCGCGCAAGGGTGGAGGCGGTTCGGGCAATGTATTCGGTTTGACCGGACGGATCGGCTGTGTGTCGTCTTGTTCGATCATACTTTGCGCCCCGCGATCCACGCTTCAAATTGTGCCAGCGTCCATGTGTTGATGACCGAGCGCGCTTCCACCCACCCGCGCCGCGCCGTCATCACGCCGTAGCGCATCTGATCGAGTTCATGCGTCGCGTGTGCATCCGTATCAATGCAAATCGGGATTCCCATCTCGGCGGCACGGCGGGCGTACTGCGCTTCAAGGTCTAGGCGTTCCGGTGAGCTGTTGATCTCCAGTGCGATTCCGCTCTCCTTCGCCGCCGCAAACACCGCATCCATATCGAGGTCTGCGCCTTCGCGGTCGGGGATCAACTGCCCGCGTGGATGACCGATTAAATCGACGTGTAGGTTACGGATCGCGTTGAGCAGTCGCGCTGTAACCTGCTCACGGGGCTGGCGAAGTCCTACATGCAGCGATGCGACGACGAAATCGAGTTCAGCCAGCACGTCGTCGGGGAAATCGAGTTCGCCATCCGCTTTGATCTCCATCTCCGTTCCATGAAAGACGCGGAACGGACGCATCGCTTGATCGACCGCCCGGACTTCTTCGCGTTGGTTCATCAGCCGTTCGATAGACAAGCCGTTTGCGATGGTTGCGCCTCGCGAATGGTCGGTGATCACGATGAATTCCCGTCCGCGTTCGCGTGCTGCCTCTGCCATTTCGCGGATCGTCGCTTTGCCGTCGCTCCAAACCGTGTGCATATGCAAATCAGAGCGAATGTCGCTCAACTGGATCAACGTTGGCAGCCCACGTTTTTGCGCGACTTCGATTTCGCCCCAGTCCTCGCGGATCTCCGGTGGTATGTACGGCATTCCAAGCTGCGCGTACACATCCTCTTCGGTCGCGCACAAGATTTCCGTGTCGTCCGATTCGCGGGTGAAGGCGTGTTCATTCAGGCTTAAGCCGTTTGCCAATGCAAGCGAGCGCATACGGATGTTGTGCGCTTGACTGCCCGTGAAGTATGCGAGCGCTGTTCCCCAACGCTCCGGCGCAATCATGCGCAGATCGACCTGTAAGCCGTTGTGAAGTTCAACCGAGCTTTTCTTCTCGCCGTGACCGAGCACGCGCGCGACTTCCGGCATCGTCACGAACGCATCCGTGATCGGCTGTGAATAGCTTGAGCAAACCAGCAGATCAACGTCGCCAATGGTTGGGCGCGCGCGGCGGATACTCCCCGCGACTTCGCCGCGTATCACGCCGGGGAGCGCCGTCAATCGCGCTAGAATCGCTTCGGCGGCTGGGAGTGCCATGCCAAGGGGTATCCGTGTGTTTGCCTGACGCCGCTTGAGCGCTTCAATGCCTTCGAGGATTTTTACTTCGGTTTTCGCGCCCATGCCGCCCATCGTGCGGAGCTTGCCTTCACGCGCGGCGGATTCCAACATTTCGACGCTGGTATAGCCCGCGTCCCAAAACTGTTTTGCCTTTTTCGGTCCCACGCCGTTGATATGCAGAATATCGACCACGCCGGGCGGGACTTCTGCCTTCAGGCGTTCGTAGAATTCGAGCGAATCCGTATCAAGTAGTTCTTGAATCTTTTCGGCGATGATTTTGCCGATCGACGGAATTTCTTCGAGCCTGCCTTCGGCGGCATAAGCACGCAGATCACGCGGGAGTTCTCGAATCGAGTCGGCGGCGTTCTGATATGCGAGAATTCGGTGAATCGATTCGCCCTTGATTTGGAGCATATCCGCGATCATGCTGAAAATGTCCGCGACTTGACGATTGGAGAGCGCCACCCAGTCCCCCTCTGCGTTAGAACTCTTGTCCTCAATGAATTTTAGCGGACTGGCTGTGAAATTGTCACCCTCCACCTGATGACAGGTGCATTAGGAATAAAAAGAGCGTGGATAAGCCCACGCCCTTTTCGCCTATTTTGCCTTATGTAAGGTTAGCGCTGCCCGAAGTTGCGCGGCACAGCCACCGTATCGGCAGCAATCACCCAACCGGGAATATCACGCAGACGCAGCGAACCATTGGCGCTTTCGGTGACGATGTACGTTTGACCGGCGCTGAGGATCGAACTGGTGCTGTCTCCCAACGCGCCCGCCTGAACAGCAGTATCACGGGTGATTTGCACTAATTGCGCCGCTGTCGGGATCGATGCGGGTGGGAGCAGCACGGCATCGATCACATGAATAATGCCATTCGAGGCGCGAATATCGGTGATGACCACGTTCACGGTGCGATCCAGCACCACGCCGCCGTCGATCACATCAATGCGAACACGCGAACCCTGCACGGTGGCAGCCGCATCCAACCCGACAACGGTCGAAGCCGGAACTTCACCTGCGACGACATGATAGAGCAGGATCTGTGTGAGCGCGCCGCTCGGGTCGGCAAGGAGGCTGTTGATCGTTGCTTCACCAAGGGCGGCAAACGCATCATCAGTCGGCGCGAACACCGTGAACGGACCGGGGCTGGAGAGCGTATCCACCAAGCCTGCCGCCGTCACCGCCGCGACCAGCGTATCAAAACGCCCATCATTGACGGCAATATCGACAATCGTATTTCCCTGACCGGATACCGGCGCAATCATTAGCACCGTGAGCGCGACAAGCGCCAAAACCAACAAGAACTTCCGCATCGCCTATTCTCCTTAGAACGTTTCCAGTAAGCCTCGTTCCCTGCACACCGACTGTGCATGAACATCTGCAATATACGGACGATTTCTGAACGCGATGAAAACGATTCGTGAAATTTGTATGAACAGAACGGCTTTTTGTTTTTCATTTTTGCGCTTGACAGCCGATTCAATTCACGTTACGCTCATTTGCAATCTCATAACCAAGTAAAAGCGTTGATCCAGACGAGTACGCATCAAGGTCATGTTCAGAGAGCCGCCGAGGGCTGTGAAGGTGGTACAAGGACGGATGCCGAATGGACTGGGGAGCTGCACAGGCGAACATCTTTAAGTAGTCTGCGCCGGGGTTGCGCGCCCGTTACCAATGCGCCGGGTATCCAACATGGTTTCCATGCTTCGTACCCGTAAGGAGCGCCGCGAATCTCCCCGCCGGGGTTGATTTGGGCATCAAGGTGGCACCACGAGGAAACCCCTCTCGTCCTTGAACGAGTAGGGGTTTTTTGTTTGGTGCCAAAAGGGGAAAACAATGGTTTTCGCGCGGATGATGGTCAAATCAACTACTGAAGCATCGCCCAACCGCGACGAGGTGCGTAAGTTGTTCGCGGGCGGCGATCTGGTGCCGGTGTATCGGACACTTCTCGCAGACCTCGAAACGCCGGTATCGGTTTATCACAAGCTGGCGAGCGCCGGAAGCGTGAGCTTTCTGCTCGAAAGCGTTGAAGGCGGCGAACATATCGGTCGCTACTCGTTTATGGGGGTGAACCCGAAAGGGGTGATCACCGTCACCGATAAGCAGATCAAACTGACCTACGGCGGCAAGACGATGCAGCAAATTCTGCCGGAAGGTCAAGACCCACTCCATGTTATCGAGCGCGAGTTTCGCCGTCACAAAGCGGTGCGCGTGCCGGGGCTGCCACGCTTTGTTGGCGGGGCGGTCGGTGTTTTGGCATATGATGTCGTTCGCTACTTCGAGCGTCTGCCAACCACCGCACGGCGTGAGTTGGAAGTTCCCGATGTGGCGTTTATGATGGTCGATACGCTGGTCATCTTCGATCATGCCCGCCATCAGTTGATCGTGTTGGCGAATGCGCAAAATGACGACGATCCCGATTCCGCGTATGATGACGCGCTCCGCCGCATTGATGCGATTGTCGCACTGCTGCGTCAACCGATGCCGCCGCTCCCCGCCGAAGGCGAACCACTCAATGCGCCTGTCGAATCCAACATGACCCGCGAACAGTACGAAGCCGGAGTTCGCGCAGCAAAAGAGTATATTGCTGCCGGAGATGCCTTCCAGATCGTGCTGAGTCAGCGGTTCAGCCGCAAAACCAACGCCTCACCACTTACGCTGTATCGTTCACTGCGGGCGACCAATCCCTCGCCGTATATGTTTTTGCTGCGCTTCAGCGACGATTTTACGCTCGTGGGCGCATCCCCGGAGATGATGGTTCGCTTGGAAGACGGAATTGCGACGAATCGCCCAATCGCCGGATCACGCCCGCGCGGGATCGATGCGGCGGAGGACGCCCGCAATGCCGAAGAACTCCTCGCTGATCCGAAAGAACGCGCCGAACATGTCATGCTCGTGGACTTGGGGCGCAACGACTTGGGACGCGTGTGCGATTACGGTACGGTCAAAGTCACCGATATGATGTACATCGAGCGCTACTCACATATCATGCACATCGTCAGCAATGTGCAGGGTAAGCTGCGGCGAGGCTTAGGCGCGTTTGATCTGCTGCGCGCGTGTTTCCCTGCAGGGACGCTCAGCGGTGCTCCCAAGGTGCGCGCTATGACAATCATCGAAGAATTAGAGGGCGTCCGGCGCGGTGTTTACGGCGGCGCGGTAGGATACTTTAGCTACGATGGATCGATGGACACTTGTATCACGATTCGCGCCGCGCTGATGCAGGGTGACACCGTATATTTCCAGAGCGGGGCGGGTTTGGTCGCGGACAGCGTGCCATCAACTGAATATGACGAGACGCTCCATAAAGCGCGCGCGATGGCGGCGGCGATCAGCCGTGCCGAAGGAGGTCTCGCCTGAATACGATGATTTCAACAATACACGACGAGGGATAAACGAACATGATTAAGCGCGTGATCTTCATCCGTACTGGTGAAACCGAATGGAATAGGCGTGAACGCTGGCAGGGTTGGGTAAACGTACCGCTCAACGCGAACGGGAAAGCACAAGCCGCAGCGCTGGCGCGGTTCATCCGTCATATGGGCGTCAAAGCACTCTATTCAAGCGACCTTCGCCGCGCCATCGAAACTGCCGAACCCATTGCCCGCGAGACGGGACTCGAACCTGTTTACGATGCGCGGCTGCGCGAACGTTCTGTCGGCTTGTGGCAAGGGCTGACGATGACCGAGATTCGGGATTGGTATGGTGAGGAATATCAAGCGCTGCTCGCTGAACGGGAAAACTATACGATACCGGGCGGTGAATCGCGTGCGGAAGTCCGTGCCCGCGTGATCGAAGCGTTCCGCGAGATCATGAAGCAGGACAGAGGCGAAACGATTGCGATTGTTTCGCACACGACCGCGATTATGACCATGCTTGTGGATTTGATCCCGACGTATGACCCAACCGGCGTTGATCTCGATAACACGTCCGTAACAACTATCCGCTGTGATGATGAGGGCAAGTGGGCACTGGTAGCAGTTGATGACATCCTGCATTTGGAAGGCTTGCCGAGCAGCGCAGTAGGAGAACTGGAAGAGAACTGATGATCCTTGTAATCGACAACTACGACAGCTTTACCTACAACTTGGTCCAGTATTTTGGCGAGTTGGGTGAAGAGGTCAGGGTGGTGCGCAACGACGAGATCGATGTTGCTGCCGTAGCCGTCATGAAACCCGACCACATCGTCATTTCGCCGGGCCCGTGCACGCCAACCGAGGCAGGTATTTCCGTGCCGCTGATCCTGGAAATGGCCGGCAAGGTGCCTATACTGGGCGTCTGTCTCGGTCACCAGAGCATTGGCCAGGCCTTTGGTGGCCGCATCGTGCACGCCAAGCAGTTGATGCATGGCAAGACCTCACAAATCCATCATGCCGACATCGGTGTGTTTCGCGGCTTGCCGTCGCCATTTACCGCTACCCGCTACCATTCCCTGGTGATCGAGCGCGATAGCCTGCCCGAGTGCCTGGAGATCACCGCCTGGACCGAGGATGGCGAAATCATGGGCGTGCGCCACAAGACCCTGGCAGTTGAAGGTGTCCAGTTTCATCCAGAATCGGTGCTGTCCGAGCATGGCCATGCGCTGCTGAAGAATTTCCTGGTGGAGAATCGCTCATGACCGCAGCCATTACCCCGCAGCAGGCCCTGACCCGGGTGATCGAACATCGGGAAATATTCTACGATGAGATGCTGTCGCTGATGCGCCAGATCATGTCGGGCGAGATGAGCCCGGTGTTGATGGCGGCGCTGATCACCGGCCTCCGGGTTAATAAGGAAACCATCGGCGAAATCGCGGCTGCGGCCACCGTAATGCGCGAGTTTTCCACCAAGGTGCCGGTCTCCGATGTCGACAATCTGGTCGACACCTGCGGTACCGGTGGCGATTCCGCCCACACCTTCAATATTTCCACCACGGCGGCTTTCGTGGCTTCGGCGGCGGGTGCTCGGGTGGCCAAGCATGGTGGCCGCTCGGTGTCTTCAAAATCAGGCAGCGCCGACGTGCTCGAAGCATTGGGCGTCAACATCAGCCTGCCGCCCGACCAGGCTGCCCGTTGCATAGCCAGCGTCGGTCTGGGATTCATGTTCGCGCCCAACTACCACGGCGCCATGAAGCACGCTGCTCCAGTGCGCAAGGAGTTGGGCGTGCGCACTCTGTTCAACATATTGGGTCCGCTGACCAATCCGGCCGGCGCGCTGAATCATGTCATGGGGGTGTTCCACCCGGATCTGGTCGGCATCCAGGCCCGCGTGTTGCACCGACTCGGCGCGCGTCATGCTCTGGTAGTGCATGGCCGCGAAGGGCTGGATGAAATCTCCATTTCCGGGGAAACGCTGGTGGGTGAACTGCGCAATGGCGAGGTCACGGAATATGTCGTGCGTCCCGAGCAATTCGGCCTGCCCACGCACGACATCTCGACCCTGCGCGTCAACACGGTGGAAGAGTCGCGCGAACGCCTGATCAAGGTGCTCGACAACGTTCCCGGCCCGGAGCGCGACATCGTCATGCTTAACGCCGGCGCGGCCATCTACGCGGCTGATGTTGCGCAGAGCCTGGAAGAGGGCATCAATCGAGCGCGCGAGGCCATCGAAAGTGGCCGGGCTCGCGCCAAGCTGGACGAACTGGTTGCGTTTTCCTGAACCTTGCGTGACTTTCAGGGTTGTGTGTGCCTGAACTGCTGCCCAAGATAGAGCGAAGTCACCAGGGCTGCTTCATCAGGGGTGGTGCGGCTATTCAATAGCTTCGCGCGCAGGTCAGGTGAGACGGGCAGGCCCAGACCCATCAGCATGGTCAAATCCCAGGAATACGTTTGGCCTTGCGTGATATGACGGATGACAGTGTCGATGTTGGTCATGCTGCCCTCCTGCCTTGCCATCGGGCGAATGCTGGGTTCGGTACACTCTATATCGGCAGAATTGCTGACAACTTGACTTGGTCTGATATCTTTCTTTGGTGCACGGACATTCAAACTGTGGCACCCTACTTCATCTCGGAAAACAGGCGGCCCAGTTCCTTCTTGACTGCGGCGTAGCACTCGCAGGCGCGAGCTTCCAGTGAAGACCGATCAAGCACGGCGATGTGTCCGCGGCGGTAACTGATACAGCCCGCACGTTGCAAGTTCCCGGCGGCCTCCGTGACGCCTTCCCGGCGCACGCCGAGCATTCTGGCGATCATTTCCTGTGTAACAACCAGCTCCCTCGTGCATACACGATCCTGGGTCAGCAACAGCCAGCGGCACAACTGCTGTTCGATCGAATGGTGCCGATTGCAGGCTGCGGTCTGGGAAGTTTGCGTGATGAGCGCCTGCGTGTAGCGCAGCAACAAACGCTGCAGCAGACCGGCGCGATCGAATACCTGCTTTAACAAGTGGCGCTCCAGCCGGTAGGCGTGGCCGGTAGTCGACACCATGGCCGAACTCGAAGTCGTGTCGCCCCCCATGAACAACGAAATGCCGACAACGCCTTCATTACCCACTCCCGCCGATTCGGTCGATGCGCCGGATGCCATGACATAGTGCAACGACACGATGGCGGTGGTAGGGAAATAGGCATGCTGCAACTGTGTGCCAGGTTCGTAAAGCATCTTGCCGAGCGACAGCGGGACCAGTTCCAGATTCGCAGCCAAAGAGTCGAATTCCTCCGCGGACAGTGCGGCAAGCAGAAGGTTTTGCTGCGGGCTATGGAGCGACGGCATTGCCGGGCCTCCAGGTTGTGTGGACTATTTGTTTGCGAATTGCTCCACGCCAATGCCACGGTAGCCAATATAACGGCATTGTCGATTGAACATGGGTTCTCCGCTGACCCTGAAGGTTTGTTTCGAGCCATCTGCCTTGACACGGCTGAAGACATAATCCAGAAAGGGTTGCCGGGCGGCAATGGTGGCCTGCAGGAATGCCCGCTCCGTCTCATCCCAGCCTGTCGGCGGAACAGTGCAGGCATCGTCCGTTAGGGTGCCGGCCTGGATGCCGAGTACCTCCTGTACCGGGCCGGATATTTTTGTGAAATTGCCGTCCTCGTCCTGCTCCCAGTACCAGTCCGAGGCCAGTTCGGTTAGGCTGCGATAACGCGCTTCGCTTTCGCGCAGTTCAGCGGTGCGCTCCTGCACCATCTGTTCCAGTTCCTTGCTGTAACGCTCAAGTTTCTTGTACAGCAAGCGCACCTCCAACATGTTATGGATGCGCGTCCTGACTTCCACAAGATCGAACGGCTTGCTGATGAAATCCCTTGCGCCGGCCTGCAAGGCACGCAATTTGTGGCCGGGCTGAGCGGTAATGACGAGGACGGGCAGGTAAGCATCCGCAGCTTCGGTCTTGAGGCCTGCCATCACCTGAAAGCCATCCATGCCGGGCATCTGCAGGTCGAGCAGGATCAGGTCGTAGCAGTGTTTTCGATGCAGCGCGCAGACTTCCTCGGAGTGCATGGTTGAGGTGACTCGGGTATAGCCGGCGTCACTCAGCATCTGTTCGAGCAGTGCGACATCCGATTCCTGATCGTCAACGATCAGGATGCTGGCGCCGAGGATTTCGGATTCGGTAATCATGGTACTGGCTCCTCGTGATCTGCGTAGACTGTTGCTTGCGTGGCCTTCAGTGCTGCGTCCAGTGTATTCATAAATTCGCCCACCTTGATGGGTTTGGTCACGTACTTGAAGAATCCGGCTTCAAGCGCCCTCTCGATGTCGCGGGGCATCGCATTGGCGCTGATGGCGATGATCGGGATATGCGCCGTCGCCGGGTCCAGGCGCAGGATGTGCATGGCATTGATCCCGCTGATGCCGGGCAGGTTGATGTCCATCAGGATCACATCCGGGAGATGGATGCGCGCAAGCGCGATGCCAAGATTGGCATCGCGCGCGCTCAGCATACGCACACCTTGCGAGTGATCCGCAATTACTTGCTCAACCAGCATCAGGTTGGCCGGATCGTCTTCCACGTAGAGCAGGACGCGTAGCGCAGCATCTGGCAGAGCTTGTGGGTTAGGTACATCAGGCATGGTCTTTTCAGTGGGAGCTTGCGTGGCAACAACGCGGGGGAGTTCGAACCAGAACTCGCTGCCCACACCGACAGTGCTTTCTACGCCGATGCAGCCCCCCATCAGTTCAACCAATCGCTTGGCTACCACCAGGCCGAGGCCCGTTCCTTCTTTGGTGCCAATCTCTTGCCCGAGACGATTGAACGGTTGAAATAGCTGCAACAGCTTCTCATGGGGCAATCCCATGCCGCTGTCTCTGACACTGATGCGTATGCGTCCCGGAACACGCTCCGCGCACTCTACTTTGACCGTTCCCTGCTCACTGTTGTACTTGATCGCGTTGGTCAGCAAGTTGATCAAGACCTGTATGACCCGGGTTCGATCAGCATTGACAAACCACGTGCTGTCGAAAGGGTGAAAGTGTAGATGGATGCTGCAGTCTCGCGCCTGAGATTCCAGCATGGATTGGCATTCACGCATGACATCGATGAGCAACACCGGTTCTTGTAACACCGTCAGTTTGTTGGACTCGACCGCTGCTAAATCGAGAATTTCATTAATCAGATTCAGAAGATGCCACCCCGCTTTGAGAATTTGGTGTATCCGTTCAGACTGGGTATCCGTTGGCGGTGGCTTCCCTGTTTCCAGTAACTGGGTAAAACCGAGGATCGCATTGAGCGGCGAGCGCAGTTCGTGGCTCATGCTGGCAAGAAAATCTGATTTCGCAACATTGGCGGCTTCTGCGGCCGCCGTGGATTCTCGGGCTGATATCAGTTCAAGGGCGCGGGCGTTCACAAGTTCTTCGAGGGCCAGCTTGACTTGTCGCTCCCTTTCAATCAAATCCGCCGGATGCAACAGATTGGGGCCGTCCTTGCTCAATACGGCATCAGCCTCCCCACGTTCCAATGCACGCAGAATGCCTTCCGCCCTTTCGAAGCGGACTCTCAACTCAGCTGGCTGCGATTCAGGCTTGATGATCCACTCCTTCAAGGCCGAGTGCCGCCAGAACGAGCGTCTCGTCAGTCAGTGCGCCGAACAGGGTAACCGGACGCGGCGCCAACATCACCACCGGTGGCGCCACCATGATCTGGGCTTGCAGCGCCGCCTCAAAATCACGCAACACATCGACCACTTCAATGCAGTGGCGGTTTGCCAGGTGCGCAAGGCATAGCGCGCGCAGGTTCTTCTCGGCGAGGCGCGAATTCGGTTCGTCACCGGCGACAAACAGACGGAAACGGTATTCGTCCGAGATCATGTCAGGCATCCACCTTGAGGAGTTCGATTCCCCGATCGGTAATAAGGAACTCGTGGGTGCGATGTGAATGCCCGGTACCACGCGACTTCACCACCTGCAACCTGCGGTGCACGACGCCGTTGTCTTCGACGAGGCGGAGCTGAATGACCGTGTCGATGAGAGAGGAGATACCGATGCCGCTGATTTCATCCAGTTTGGCGAGGCCAGCGGTCTGGTTGCTGATGACAATGGTGATGCCCATTTCCTTGCAGGTATTGATTATGCGCATCAAGTATTCAAAGGCGGCCTGATCGGTACCCATACGCTTGCAGGCGGAGGCTGATTCAAGCACCACGCAACTAGGTTGCATCTGCTTGATAGCACCGAAGACGCGTACCAAGTGCTGCTCAGCGCCCATCGCTTCAGGCATGGACGTCAGCAGGCGTAGCGTGCCATTGGCAATCGCCGGTCTCAGATCCGTGCCGGAGCTGAGCATCGCAGACACCAGTGCTGCCTCCGACTCCTCAAAATTGAGGCATAAGAGTTTTTCGCCGCGCGCGCAGGCA
>JBGSVJ010000010.1:0-47942 GCA_041753015.1 Anaerolineae bacterium | reverse complement strand
AGGGGTTCGCTTGCCCGAACGCGTCCTGCTGCTATTTCGGCGTAATCGAGGACGCGCTCCATACCCTCGTCGGCTATGGGCAGGACCATGGGATCCAGCGCTTGAAGTGTCAAGCCTGTGGCAAAGTCTTTACCAGTCGGGTTAATACGCCGCTGTACTATCTCAAAACGGCACCCAAAGAGGTTGAAATGGTGCTGTGGTTTCTGGCTGAAGGCGTGGATGTCTCGGTGCTGGTGCGCTTCACCGGGCACGCGGACGCGACGATTGCCGGTTGGCTGGAACGGATGGGCACACACAGCCGAGGCTGGCACAACTTCTTCTTTCGCAACCTCGTGCTCACGCTTGTGCAGATGGACGAACTCTATACCCGCATCCGCACCACCGCTTCCGCCGCTGACCAACTCCTCCGTCCACACCTCGATCAGCGCCTCGACGACCGCCTGCACATCACGGTTGCGTATCCGCGTGCGCCGCCCGATCTCACGCACCATTTTCTTTTTGTTCAGGCTCACGGCACGATCTCCTGTTCGTCGTGCCGTTCCCGCTCTCTCGCCAGTGCGGCACGGGCGGCGGCTTCCAACACTGCTTTGTGTTTCTCCTCGTCGGGCGGCGCATCCTCCGGAAAACTCATACTGACTCCGCGCTCCAACAGCAGCGGATCGTCGCACTCCGCGTTCAGCCGCGCCCGCCAGTCCTCGCGCTCATAAAACCGGGTCAAGCGCGCATTCAGGATCACCTGCGCTGCGTGTCCCGCCTCGACATAACGCGCGAAAATGGTGCAGTTGCCCACCTGCGGCGTGATGACTTCATCGACGGTCAGCAGCGAGCGCTGGCGCAAGTGGCTGTTCGGATCGTCCGCCGTCGCGGTGCCGCTCGCCTTGCTGTAAAACTCCGCCGTCTCCGCGTCGCCAAGCCCGTGAACAGCGCCGCCGTCCCTTCCTGACCATAAATCAGGTGAAACTGCCCCTTCGTCTGCGCGCCAATCACAATGCTGATGCGACGCTTGCGCACGAGGTTGACATCCGCCACCAGCCCATCGAGCCGCCCTCAAACCGCCTAGGCGCGTTACAATTGAGATGTGAGGTGGACATGGAGACTGGAAAGGCTGTGCGTTTTAGAGAGTGGGTTCCCCTAATCCATATCTTAGCGTTCATGTGCAGTCTAATATTTGAGTTAAATGACTCCGCGATTGCCTCGCCCTCGATACAAACGCCCCAAAGCGCCCCCCAACTATTTGAGAGGAATCCGTGTGCAGCACCGTGCTGGTTTGATATCACACCGGGTTTAAGCACTATAGAAGAGACGGTCATTGCGCTCGAAACCTATTTCCCTGAAGAACCGGCAATTAGGGTTCATGTATCAACGACGGATGATAGTTTTGAATTCATCGAGTTTGTCGGAATGACTTTTGACCCGGAAGATATCGATGAATGGCGCAACCGAAACATTGAACCAAGCTTCATCCATTTTCGTAACAGCATTGTATCGAGAATTCAAATTGCCTATCGAAGCACGATGTCCTGCGCAGTAGTAAACCATCGCAAATTCAGGATCGGCTGGTTGCATGCAGCGATAGATGCCTCGCTGGCGTTGCCCAGTCACATCGAACCCAAATCCTACCCCAAAGAGATTACTGATATAGGCTTGTGGAGTGCCAAATTCTTGAGCGTCTTTACGCTCCTTGACAAATGTTGCGTCGCAGTAGAACAAGAAACCCTTCGCTAGAATATTGCTTTCTCCTTCTGCGAGAAACGCAGCATCACGTATTTCCAATCTTGAGGATTCGCCACCAAATCCAAAAACGTCTACTACGATTCCGCATGCTGTGTCATGCAGGAACATTCCAGAATACTTGTACATGAAGTCCACATACATGTGATCTTCTTTTGCTTGCGGAAAAGCATCGAAATACTCTCGGGTTATTTCCTCGACATCATGATTGGGTTGGGTTGGGTGAAATGGACCTCGCCCAATACTTACGGTCATTCCTTCAATGGCTTCTAACCGCGCGAGCTTGGTTTCAAGAGTCATTATCTACCCTCGCTTCGTATGCCTTCGAAGTGCCTGAATATGATAATGACATTGCTCACCGCCCTCGACCGCAGACACAGCCCTGAACACAGTGTCTTTGAACGCTCACAGGGTGTCGATTCGCGGAGTGTTATCTCGTTCAGTCAATCAGTTTTCCTTGTCTCTGGATGAGTTCTTCGAACCACTCGACGAAGCTTGCGCGGTACCATTCATAAGGTACAGGATTCATCGCCTGCAGAATCGCTGTCACACTCCTGTAGACTCCCAGCAAGCGATCGTCGTGAAGATACCACGCAAAACTCACCCCCATCCAGTGATCCGGTGCTGATTTGGGTGAGATAATCACCTCACAAAAACGGAAGAAACCGAACTCATCGTATAATGGCTCGTCTGGTGTCAGTAAGTCATTTACTTCCAATTCTTCAGGAGAGAAGCCATGAATCATGATCTCCAGTTCTCTATCCGGCCAAGTTAGCTCAGCAGCCGAGTATTTCTCTAGAAATTCAACATATCCCGCATCCAATCGGAGGCGCGGGTATTTTCTGAAGAACTCATCGATTCGCGCTTGCATCGGTAAATTGGGAACCAGAGGGTGCTTCGGTCCTTGCCCGATTCGCGCGTATCCCAACATCAGAAACCTCGCGGTCAATACGTCAATCATGGTTGTTGCTCCCCATGAACAGAATGCCGATTGGTTGCGCTGTGGATTTACCCGCAAGTTAACTTACACAGGTCCCATTTTACTTCCAACTTCTGACGCCTACACGCGGTTGCTGCCAGCGCTGGCAGCGAAAAAGCCGCACGTGCGGTGCGGCTCTGCGACAGCTATTCGATTGTCGAACTACGATTAGAATGGGATTTGCTCCGGCTGATCTTTCGTGTCACCATCAGGGGCGCGGTCGAGCAGCACAAGGCGGGAGGCATCCACGTCCAAGCTCGACTGCGGCGTGCCGGACTGATCCACCCATGCGCTCAAGCGGACCCAATCGGCGGAGATTTGCACGAGCGATCCGCGCTTGATGTACTGCTCCGCGACCTCGGCGAGGCGGTTCCAAGCGTTGATTCGCACCCATACGGTCTGCTTCTCGCCCGCGCGATTTTTCCGGCTGACGGCGATGCTGAACGAGGCGACTTTCTGCTCTCCGACCGTCTTCACCTGCGGGTCGCTGCCGACAAATCCGGTCAGCGGAGAACGGGATTTTGGTTTTCGGGTTGTGTGTGGTGTGTCGTTCCCCATCTAAGGTTTTGTTGTTCGCTGGAGGGGGTGTGGGGGGGACTTCCCCCATGTCCTTTGTCCTTAACCCTCTCCGCGAAGGGCGGTAAACAAACTGGGCGGAGCTGAGTCTCCGCCCACAAATCTTCCTCAATAGTTTTCCCGAAGTTGTTTCAAACCTGCAACCTTACCCCATCACCACCTCAACTCGATTCTCGTCACGCAGCCGATCCGCCGGGATGACATTCCCCTCAATCGGTTCACCGTTCAGCACTAACTGCTTGACACCCTGCTCCACATGCTCTGGATTCTGTACGCGGATGGTGATCCACGCATCGCGGAAGCGGCGGCGCACCTCAAACCCATCCCATGCAGCGGGGATGCACGGATTGACTCGCAAGCCGTTCAGTGTCGGCTGAATGCCGAGTAGATACTGCGTGACGGCGGTGTATGTCCAACTCGCAGTCCCCGTCAGCCAAGGATTGCGCGACTGACCAAAGCGCGGCGTATGCTTGCCATAGGTGAACTGACTGTAGACATACGGCTCGGCTTGGTGAACTTCCGCCTGATCATTGTAGCGGGCAGGTAGATAGCTCCGATAGTAGTCATACGCCCGACCCCCGCGACCAAGGACGCATTCCGCCACGATTGCCCATGAATTGCTGTGGCAGAAAATGCCGCCGTTTTCTTTATGCGAGGGAGGATATACCAGCAGCGACAACCCCACGCCGGGGACGGGTTCGGTGTGCGGTGGTTCGCACAGCGCGACACCGTGTTCGGTGGCGAGATGTTCCTGTACTGCGTCCATTGCCCGCCGCGCCTGTTCCGGCGTCGCCGCACCGCTGATCGCCGCCCATACGTTGGATTCGAGGTAAATCTTGCCTTCGCGGTTGGTCTGGCTGCCGAGCTTGCCGCCGGTCGCCGAAATCCCCCGGATGAACCAATCGCCATCCCACGCTGCGCTATCAATGCACGCCTTGATCGTCGCCGCTTCGGCGGCGCACCAGTCAGCGCTGGCGGTATCACCTTTCAGCCGCGCTAACTCTTCCACCAGGGCTAACCCGCGATAAAACAGGAAAGTAGTAAACAGGCTCTCGCCAGTCGTGCCAAACTTGACACAGTCGTTCCAGTCAGCCGCCAAGCCCTGAATCAGCCCATTCGCACCCTTGTGATCGATGCTAAATTGCAGCGCCTGTTTGAGGTGTCCAAACACGGTCGCCTCACCATGATCAGCATAGGGCAGCACTTGATCCAGATAATCCAATTTACCCGTTTCAAACACGAAATTCGAGACGGTGATCGGCAGCCAGAGCGTATCATCGCTGCGGTACTGGTCGATCGCTGGCGCTTGTTCGTGTCCGGGGCGATGGGTCAGCGGCTTGACCAGCGGCATCCCGCCGCCCGCCGCCGTCTGCCCGGTCAGGATCATGTTCAGCCGTTCTTCAACGGGTACGGGGATACTGTGCGTGACGGCGAGCATATCCTGCACCGTGTCCCGGTAGCCGAGTCCGTCCCGATCTCCGGCTTCAACCAAGCTGACGCCGCGCGACCAGTTGAAGGTCATGTGCGTTTGATAGGCGTGCCACACATTGATCATGCTGTTCATCTGCGCGTCTGGCGTGTTGATTTGGAGCGTATCCAGATGGTCGCGCCATTCGGTTTGGATCGCACTCAGCTCGTGGTTCAACCGATCCACATTGGCGTATTCCGCTAGGATCGCTTTGCCCGATGGCAGCCCATGCCACGATTCATTCGGTGAGCCGATGCCGAGGATGAAGATGATGTCGCGCGCTTCGCCCGGCGCAAGCGTCAGGGTAGTGTGCAGCGAAGCGCACGCATTGTCGCCGATGGTGGTCGAGTTTGAGCAGCGCCCGCGCTCAACCGCCAGCGGATTCGCCTGTGTACGGTAGTTGCCCAAAAATGTATCACGATCCGCATCATACGAGGCGACTTCTGCGCCTGCCAACGCAAAGTACAACTCGTTGTGACCGGGATTGGTGTTATTGCGACGGTGAATCATGCCATCATGGTAAGTTACCTGAACAATGTACTGGCTGTATTGCAGGTTTTCCAAGTCCTGGCGAAAGTGCCATTCGTTAGCAAGTTCCGCATAGCTGAATACTGAAATATGGCGCACTCTGTCGGTGGTATTGGTGAGCTTGAGCGCCCAGTACTCAAATGCTTGCCCGCGTGGGATGAAGCAGGTGTAGCTGCTGCTGATCCCGGCGTAGGTCGATTCAAAGATCGAGTAGCCCAAGCCATGCCGGACAGTGTTGGCGTACTGATCCAGCGGCTTGCCGACCGGCTGCCACGAGGCTGACCAGTAATCGCCGTTGGCATCATCGCGCAGATACACATATCGACCGGGTTGGTCGAGCGGCACACCGTTGAAGCGCATCCTCAGGATGCGTCCGGTTCCACCGGAGCGGTAGAAACTGTAGCCGCCCGCGTTCTGGGTAATGATGCCGCCATACAGACGTGAGCCTAGATAATTGATCCATGACTTGGGCGTATCCGGGCGGGTGAAGACATATTCTCTCCGCGAGTCATCAAAGTAGCCGTACTGCATCACACTGCCTTTCATCAATTTAAGAAAGCAAGCAGTGTACCTCAAACGCCTAAGGATGACTTGCGAAATCTTTCACAAAAACAAAAAGTCTCCGCCCGCCCTTAGATGGGGGACGATACCATAACCCGAAAACCCCAACTACTGCTCCTGAAGTGCGGCTTGTGCATGTAGCGAAAACCCGCGTGCGAGTAGTCTTGAGAGTGGCTCCACGAACCGCCGCGCAAACACCGCGACTCGATACCCTCTGGGGTATTATCGCCGGGGTGCTGATAGGTGTCCGCCCATTTTGTCAAACACCACTCCCATACATTCCCGCTCATGTCCAGCGCGTCATACGGACTCGCGCCGCCGGGAAACATTCCGACCGCAGAGGTACGCCCGATTTGCGATTCTGATGTGTTCCCTTTAGACGGATCAACCGTATTTCCGTAGGGATAAATCAAGCCATCTTTGCCGCGTGCCGCTTTCTCCCATTCCGCTTCAGTCGGCAGGTGGATTTCTTGCCCGGTTTTCGCGCTCAACCACTTGCAAAAAGCATATGCCTCACACCACGTCACCCCGACGACCGGATGATTGGCAATGTGCCACTGCGGATCGTTCCATAGGGACGGTTCACGGCGGTCTTTCCGCCAGTCTTGCCCCGCTTTCGTCCAATACGCATCGTTGGTGTAGCCGTCATCGCTTTCTACAAATGCTGCATACTGCGCGTAGGTTACAGGATACTTGGCAATCGCGTACTCGTAAGGAATATCCAGTTCACGCCCTTCCCCGAAGATGAATTTACCCGACGCGACGGGACACCACACCAGATCAGGCAGTCCGTCGGGGCGCAGTCCTACACCGGGGCGGTGATCGCCGCGCTGCGCCATGCGCCGCCCACCCTCTGCACACGCGATCGGGGCACGCCGCACCGCCGGATCGGCTGAAGGTTCACGCAGCACATTTAATGCAGGTTCGCTGCATGGCGCGCCGCTTTCCAGCGCGCAGCGGTACGCCAGCGTCGGCTGCACCGGAGTCAGCCATTCGACCACACGGGTTGAGTCGGACTTCATGCCCGCCAGCAAGATCGCCGTTTCTTCCCATCCGGTCGGCTTCCACCATTCATCACCGGGGAAGTATTTCGCGGGTGGCACGCCCCGGCGAATATCTTCGCCCATCTCGAAGGCGGCGAAATACTCCTGCAAAAGCTGGCGGCGATTGCTAAACTCAAGCGGCAGATCGACGCGGCGCGGTCGTTATTTGAGGATGGCGATCTCACTTGTGAGGAATATGTCAAGCGTAAAGAGGATCGGGAACGACAGATCGCCCATTGGGAAGCGCGCACAACAGACTATCACAAAAAAGCGGTTGAACTCACAACCTGCATGAGTGCGTTCGGGCGGCTGGTTGATTTGTGGGATACGGCAACAGGTGAAGAACGTCTCACACTGGCGCGCGGCTTGTTTGAATATGTCGTCTTCGATCTGGATGCCAGGCGGATCGTGGACTTCCGGCTGCATCCTTGGGCGGATCAATACCTGATCCTGCGTGGGGAAATGTATCCTGACGGGGAAAATAAAAATGCTTCATCCCCACCAAGGAATGAAGCAACTTGTGACCCCATCGGGACTTTTAAGCGCATTTGTACCCACTCCGTTAGCCGTTGCCTGAAGTTCTCCCCCGTCAGCGTACAGCGATGCGCGTAACGTCAAAAACTGCTCCGCCCATGCTTTGAGCTGAAAATCTACAATCTGCTGCTTGTCGAGATCGTAGACGATGAAGTCAAACAGGTTGCGCGCCATTCCCTGACGATCCTCATCGTTGCCTAACTCCCAAACACGAGAAAGCTTTTCAACCGCTTCAATGCACAAACTGAGCTGCACAGCGAGCTGCTCTGACTCCGTCGTGTAACTCTTCCAGTGTGCAATCTCTCGCTCGTTTGCATCCTTTCGGCGCAAGTATTCGTCTCTCGACAAGTCCCCATCTTCATACAGGTGACGAGCTGCATCAATCTTTCTCTGACACTTTGCGATTGCTGCTGTGCGCTGTGCTTCTAAGGCTTGCTCGTCTTGTGTGTCGAGTTCCCTCATGCTAAGCGCAAGCTGAGTCAGCAAATCAAGCTTATCCGGCTTGATCTCAAGCAGGTTGATCAACCGTAGGAAGTCCCCTTCCAACGTTTCACGCTGAACAGACTTTCGCTTGCAACCACACTGATAGCCGCTCTTGTGGCGATAACGGCTCTGACGTTTTCCGCCCAAACTGGAAAGCAGCGAGGGATCGCCCTTTTCTTTCGCGCGCTTAAGGCAGTGAGAGCAGTATGTGATAGACGCAAGCGGATACGGATAATCGTTCAACGCATGACCGCGATCCGGTGGGCGGATACTCCGCTCTTTCTGAACCTTGCCTACCAGATAGAGCAGCTCCACATCAAACACCGCGCGTTCAGGGTTAAGCTGAACCGTGTCGAGATTATCAGCATATGCACGCCGTTTTTTTGCGCGTGTATCGAAAACCACTCCGCCATACTCGATCCAATTGTTCGTAATTCGGCGCACCGCATCCGGCTTAAGCCAAGTTGGATTCCCATCACGATCCCGAAAAGCCCAACCTTCTTTCTGCATGATCTCGCATACACGCCCCCGTGATTTTCTTTCCTCAGCGTAGAGCCGGAGGACTCGCTCTGCACACTGGTAGTAACCACGCCAGATCGCGCCCTCAGTTGGAGGTTGCGCGCCAGTTTCGCCAGCGATCCAAGTCCCATCGGGGAGCAACCACGCGCCCTTGTTGGTGGGGATAAGCAGCTTAGTTTCTTTGTGGCGCACGGTTCCAAACGGAGGGATTCCAACCGTGATTCCTTTTGACTTCCGGTGAGCAATATCCGCTTTCCATCGCTCAGAAACATCTTTTGCATACCACTCATCGAAGATCGCGCTGAGCTGTGCAATCAACCGCCCCTGAATCGTTGAAAAGTCCATATGTCTACGCGGATCCGCCAAAACAAGCCGGATTCCGGCTTGATCTAGGAAGTCGAGTAAATCCCCCACGCGCCAGCCTTTACGATGGAGCCGCGCTAGGTCATTGGCAACGAGCGCGACGACATCGGAATCACGCAACCGCGCTTTGACTGCAAGCCAACCGGGTCGATTCTTTTCGTGCATCCCTGACTTATGCCCTTCTGTATCTTCATGCCATTCAGGGATCCATCCGTTATCATCGCATACACGCTGACAATGATCGCGCTGGCGTTCAGGGCTGATCATGTCCTTCTCATCGCGCGTGTAAGACTTGCGAACGTAGCAAAGGGCTGTATTGCGTTGGGGAGCTGGTAGGGGTTTAGAACGAGACATTTACAGACTCCTTGAGTCAGCAGGTAGCACGCACCTAACCGACGTGATAGAGTCTGTCGGAGGTCGTGCGCTAGTAAGGTTAGTGCAGTGACCAGAGCGTCAGAGTGTCGCAAGCACTCTGACGTTCGCATTTCTACGCAAAGAATAACGCCGTGCGGGATCACTGTCAAACACGTCATCTGAGTGCCTAGCAGGGTATCACCCATCGCTCTTGAGCAGCTCGTCAGAACCCTTGTTTAGACCTTTTGCGATGATCACAGCAACCACGTTGAGAAAAGCAGCGAGTCCACCAATCACATCAGGATCCGCGTAAACCGGCTCCGATTCGGCAAGCTGCATACACGCATCTTGAGCAAGTTGATCAACCTTATGCGGATCGGGCGGCGCGTAGATCAAAGGTTTAGGATTCATGGTAGGCTCCCCCGTCGTCTTGACTGACACACTGACACCCCTATAGGGGTGTGTCAGAGTCGGCAGTCGGTTTAAGACCTTCTGGCGACACTGACGAGTCAGAACGTTGTCAGAGTCAGTTCAGGTTGAGGTTGAATCCTTCCTCAGTCAGCTTGTACGGCTCTCCCCGTTTCGCTTGTTCGACATAGCCGAACCGGATCAACTTGCTCACAATCCGATGGATTGAACGCTCACTGATTCCGGTGACATTGACAAGCTGAGTTACACGCGCACCGGGAAGCAGGAAGGTTTCAAGCTTGAGCGTAGTCATCAGGAGCTTCTCGTTCTCGCTGAGCGGTTGCCCTTTCAGCTCAATCACCTTTTCCATCGGGATAAGCACACAGCTTGATCGATCCGCTTCAAGCTGCACCGGGAGCAAGCGGAGATACTGCTTAGGGAACGGCTCCCAGTCTTTTGCCTTGCTGCAAGATACAGTGATAAAGCCCTCATCGCTGCTCAGCTCGATCATGCTGTCAGCAGCTCCCCGAAGGGCGCTAGAGCCGCGTTCTGACGTGCCATTCTTGCCCGTGTGATGCACGACAAGCACAGCGGTTCCTAGCTGCTGTTTGATGCGTTCACATGCTTCTATGAACAAGCCCATATCGCGCGCGCTGTTTTCATCTCCCCCAACCATACAGAGCGCTAGAGTGTCGAGAATGATCAAGCCGGGAGCAATTGGGCGCATTGCTTCAATGAACGAGTCCACAATCGCGCGATCCAGCATTTTGACGGCTCCAAACACGAAATAAAGCGCACCGGGCTTTTGCCGGAAATGCTGAATCCATGCTCTTGTTCGATCCCGATACCCTGACTCCCCTTCTGCCGCGACATACACGACGGGGATACTTTGAGCAATCCGGATCGCATAGTCGAGAGACTTGAATGATTTTCCGACTCCACTTGCGCCGAATAGGACGATCAGAGTTTTGGAGGGAATCTCAGGCTCAATGAGCCATGTCACAGAGGGGAGCTGATCTAGCTCGCTGGCGTGGTAGAGATGCCACTTGGAGTCACTCGCTTGTGACGAAGTAAAGCGCGGTTCGCTTGTGTTGGGATCCTGCTGCTTGATCTTTTCCCAACCATCGGAGCCGATCACAGCAAAGAGCAGCTCTTGTCCTGCTTTGTGGTGAATATCGACTCTTTGTAGGAAGGGCGCTAACCATGAGCTGATGGGCGCGCCCTCAAGCGGATCTGGTTTGCCAGCGAGGATCCGCCGAACAAACCACGCGTCAAAATCGGAGAATGGAGGCAAACCACCTGAGCTTGTTAACATGCTGTTTACACCTTGTAAACAAGGCAACGAGGGAGCATGTCAGCGAGGATCGTTATCGTGTAGAATGATCAGAGGATGTTGCTCTGTCTAGTCCACAGATCAACGTCTAAGCTGCAAGCCCTCTCATCGCGCCAACGAGAGAGAAAAGCTTGTGGTGCGGCTCCAACGTTGGATCTGTGTGTAAACAGGTCTAGCGTGTGGAGGTTGCCTTGTGTGGCAACGTTGCCAGCCGTGACTGGCACGCAGCAACAAATCGGGATAACGCTCGTCTGAAAACTCCAAAGGGGCGCGCGCCAATGGGCGATTGCGCCCCTTTGTGTTTCAGGGTGATTGCACCCCGATCCAAGGCAAACTCAACGTATATGTTTGGGTAGCGAAAAGATACCGAACGACGGAACATTTCCTGTGTTCGCTCAATTTCCGCCTTATATGGTGCATTTTCCCAGTCATGCGGATAAGTAAACATGAATTGTAGAAGGATGTAACGGTAAAACGTCGTGAGGAATTTTCCATCAAGATTAAATGGCTTGCCATGTATTTCACGCATTAACCAATCAAAATCCAATTCCGGTGGCTTTTCGCGCTCTAGCACGAATCCGTAATAGGGGACTAACCCATCAAAGATTCCGCGCAAGGGCGTTTTCATCTTTTCAGTTAGTGAATCACCGTTAAATACGCGCACTCCATCTTTCCAGATCGTGAACGCTTGCCCGTTAAACTCCTCTCGTGACTCATCGAGTCGTTTGCCCCATTCATGTTTCGTTGTGCGGCTTGTTAGCCGCTTGCGGAACACTTCACGCGGAATCTTGTACGGATTTAGCTTTGCAGTATCTTTGCGCCCTCTCCGGTCATTACGTCCATTGGAGTAATCAAATACGACGGCTCCAAACCGCTCAAAGTAGTCGAGAGCTTTTGAAACTGTATCTTCATCTGGAAGGGGTGAAGGTTCATAGATTTTCCCCATTTTGACGAGAATGTTCTTGACAATGTGAGGTTGACCTTCGTGAGAGAGGATGACTAAAGTCCAAAATACCGCAAGCTTTGTAGCAGCGTCATTGATTCGCATCGTCTGATTTTTGCCTTGGATCAGAGTGTGAACGTTTATGTTGTGATGTTGCCTTGCATGGTCAAACCGCTTATTTCGTCACGTTTTTTGGCTCCCTACCACGAGAGCAAATCAACGATCCGCTCTAGCAGGGAGAGTCTCTCCTTTTTCACTGTTTGCGGTTTATACATGGCTAAGCGGGCTTGATCCTTAGCGAGCTGAGCTTTCACCTTGTCTTGTTCGGCTTGAGCCTTGCCTTGTGCAATCAACACAGCGAGTCGATCCTTCTCATCGGGATCCAACGCCAGCAATACAAACAGAATGTGATCCGGGATGCTGTAGACAAACTCCGCACCGGCTCCTAACCAAATATCGCCGTACTGTTTGCGAGGGAGAGCAGCTCTGTTCTCAACAACGAGATGCTTAGCAGCGAGCGCGCGCAACATGCGAATGTCGTAAGGAACCAACGCTGAACGCCCTAATTCCTGTGCGATTGCGGCACGGTTGACACTGGAAGCAAACAGATAACCGCGCTTTGCATCGTAGCTGACGAGCAGCGCGCGCCGAACCGCGTTCAAAACTCGTTGTGTTGCTGGTGATAAGCTGCTTATGCCTGCTTTGTGGCTGCGAATCATCTGCTCACGATCAAATGCAGCGTTCGATTCAGCTACAAACCGGAATGAACGATCAATGCGACAAAGCTTGTGTGTCCCCTTCCTAACGCGCGCGCGCGTGGGATCACCACTAGCGTTTACCAAAATTCGCCCTTTCTGGTGAGTTCCTCTGACTATCCGCTCACCTGTTCTAACCACAGTATACAGTAGTATTGACCAATCTAACGACTTGTTTTGACTATATCGTGCTATTTTAGGAGAATAGCTATCAGCCTTTATGGTGGTTAATCTGAGAGAGGGTGTACCGTGCCAATACTAGAAAGTATGCTCCTTGGGCTTGCTCCCGTTGTTGCCAAAATCATTTTGGCGCTTTGGTCTAAGGACACGGGAGCAAGGATCAACTTCGAGACTGATGCAGCTAGTGATCTGATTGCCTTCTTTGCGAGCCGAACAGCAGATGTGATTTCCCATCGACAAGGGGCACGGAGTTTCGGGGTCGGCGGCATTGGAGATAGAATTATAGAAAGTCTACACGAGGTGTTAGAAGCAGAAGCACACCATCTGACAGAAGACGGAAAAGAAGCAATCACGATTGCGCTTTCGGAAACTCTGAAGGCAGGTGGCGTGAACTCAACTTTAATCATCGAACGCAACCTAGATCCGAGCGCCTTACTCCGCTACTACGCGCCATTTTCAAAAAGGTATACGGCGCATCTATCAAGTGCCGAATTAGCAGTCTTTGAAATATTACTTGGTGAGACAGTTTATTATATTGTCGAGGTTTCAAGCCAGTTGCCGGGCTTCTCGGAGAAAGCATTTGGCGAAGTTCTTAGACGAGAGGATCTTATTATAAACACTGTTCTACAGGTACTAGAGACGGTAAAAGTAATCCGTGAAGATAGTCAAGCAGCCAATGAAAGTAAAAATGAAACAGCTTTCGAGATTTTGTACCGTAGAAGGATTGAACAGAGATTTGGGAAATTACAGTTGTTAGGTGTTCGAGCCTCAATTCCTAGCAATAAATACGAATTAACGGTTGCATACATTACGCTAAAGGTAAGCCAAAAAACCGCACGTGGTCAAGACATTTTCAGATCCATTGAACTAGTTCTTGAGAACGGAAAGAAGTTTGTGATTCGAGGGGCAGCCGGATCAGGAAAGACAACGCTATTGCAATGGATCGCAGTCTGTGCAGCCACCAGTTGCTTTCCTGCCGCGCTAGATAAATGGAACAATCACATACCATTCTTTGTGAGATTACGGGAGTTTTCATCAAAACAGTTACCCAGTCCAAGTGAATTGGTTCGACATTCTCTAGCTGCGATATCAGGCGAACCTAGCGGTTGGTGTGAAAAGATTTTGATGGAAGGGCGGGGGATCTTCCTAATTGATGGAGTAGACGAACTTCCTGACAGACTCCATGCCACTGTCGAGGAGTGGTTAGGTCAGCTCCTTGACCAGTTTCCCAATTGCTATTTTGTGGTTACATCACGCCCAAGAGCAGTCACTAGCACTTGGTTGTCCGAGGAACAGTTCGTTTCTGGTGAACTTCAACCAATGGATCTCACAACCATTGAGAGCTTCATAGACAAATGGCACAGCGCTGTAAAACTCGATCTTTCTGATGACACCGACAAAGAAGAAGTCGCATCGTTGGCGGAGTCCCTGAAGCATACAGTAAAGCATAAAAAAGCGATTCAGGAGCTTGCTACGAACCCCCTTCTATGCGCCATGATATGTGCACTCCATCGCGCTCGCCATCGTGATCTGCCTACACGTAGAGACGCACTTTATGAAGCTGCCTGTCAGCTACTTGTAGAAGATCGGGATCGTCTGAGAAACATACCTGAAGGTGACCACCCTCGACTAGATTACGAGCAGAAGCGAGTTCTGCTAAAACGACTAGCCTATTGGATGTTAACAAACAAGCGCGTTCAAGTCAGCAGAAGGCAAGCAGAAACCCAGTTCGATGAATCTTTGAAGCATATACGCGGTATAAGTGTTGATGTCACAGCTAGGCGTGTATATAACTTGCTAGTCGAGAGAAGCGGGATTGTACGAGAGCCGCAGATAGATGTACTGGACTTTGCTCATCGAACATTCTTGGAGTATTTGGCTGCTGTTGCGATTCACGATGACGGAAACATACACGAACTAATAGAACGAGCTGGTGACGAGCAATGGCATGAAGTTCTTCTACTTGCAGCTGCCGTTGCTGAAACCCATACACGAGAGCAGATTATCCGCGAATTGATGAAGAAAGGAGAAAACTCAGGTCAGGAATTTTACTATTTGTTGGCATCCTCCTGCTCTGAAGCGAGAGCGGAGATTGACCCAGAAATCACACGACAGATAGAAGCCAAGATCCTTGCTTTAATTCCACCGCAAACAGCAAGAGACGCTGATCGTCTCGCTTTTGCTGGAAAGCTCGCCGCTCCATACTTGGCTCGAAAGAAGGAATATTCCGCAAAACAAGCAACAATGTGTATTCGCGCACTGGCAGCCATCAGAGGAGAGAGTGCGCTTGATGCTTTGAACACCTATGCAAGAGACAGGCGCAAATCCGTTGTGCGAGAGCTTGTCGGTGCGTGGCGCGCGTTCAATACAAAAGAATTTGCCTTGCGCATTTTGAATACATGCAGGGTTTTGCCGCTGATTGGTGACCACGACTGCACAGGAATAAGATGGTTGAAGAACGTGCAGGAACTCAGAATAATTGACAATCGTAGAATGGAGGACGTTGCTTTCCTCGCTCAATTAACTCAGCTTACCACGGTGATATTAAGGGGTTGCTCAATTCTTGAGGATATATCCGGCTTAACAGGTTTGCCTCAGATCTTACACCTAGAACTAAGTGGATGCTTGCGGCTTACCGATATAAGTCCCTTGATAACTTTGCGATCCCTAACACATCTCTCTCTCTACGGGTGCACAGGGTTGCAGGATCTTTCTCCCTTACAATCCTTGGAGCACTTGAGTTCCCTAGACATCAGAATGACCATACGTGCACACGACCTAAGCCCATTGACGGATCTACGTCAACTCAAGGTTCTCTATCTGGATAGCACAACTCTACCTGAGAACGTTGGACTCTTGCGTCTGGAACTCCCAAATACCAAATTAGTCTTCGATGACCTCCTATAGGCTATACCTCTGACGCAATGCTTCCAAAGAAAACCCGCCGATGAGATAGTAGCTCATCGGCGGTTCTGTCACTGGTAAAATTTACCAGTGCTATTAATGGTTCCGTCGTCTGACGATCTGGTAAATCCGCTGAGGACTCAAGCCGTACTCGTTGCCCAGTTCGGTTAAGCCCTCTCCTGCTTCATAGCGCGCGCGGATCTGCTCGTTGCGCGTTCTTGTATCAGGCTTGCGGAAATAAAAAACGCCGTAAAGCAACCCTAGAAGGAGTTGCACAGCGTTTGAAGGTGATGGTACAAATATGACCCTAACAAGATTCAAAACGAACTGCCTGTAAGGTATAAACGCCCCTCAGATTTCTTCCGATCAATCAGCTTTCCCCAACGCGCACACATTCAACGGCTCGCCAACCACCTCTAAACCGGCTTTTATGGCGAGCGGAGCAGTATTCCCCTGCCCCGCCCACCTTGAAAGTCCGCTGTCCACACCAGCAGGACTTCCCATGAGCAGTGTAGCACGCTTGTGGGTGACTGGTTTTACAGCGGCACATTCGCGGTGATTAGGTGAGGTGCCAAAATGACACGGGTTTTCGTATTCACGAACCACAAGGGTGGGGTCGGAAAATCGACTTCATCGACGAATATTGCGTTGGGCATGGTCGGGATGTTCCGGCGAATGGGTGCGCCCAACAGTCGGGTGCTGTTGATTGACACCGACAGCCAAGCACACGCCACGCTCGTGACCACCGGGCGCAACAATTACGGCGCGACGGACAGTTTGTACGCGGTGCTGACTGCCGAACGCGAGAAAGCGTCACAGCTTCTGCTCGACATCGTGCAGCCTTCGACATGGGATACCGATTTGCATGTCCTCCCCGCCTCCCCTCTCTTGGAAACTGCCGAGCGTGAACTGTTCGGCGCAGCAGGTGCACCTTACCGCCTCGCTGATCCATTGAATCAGGTGGCAGGCGAATACGGCGCGGTGGTGATTGATACCCGTCCCTCATTTTCGCTGCTCACCGAAGCCGCGCTGATTTCGTCTACGGATGCGATCATTCCGGTTGAGCCGCGCTATCTGGAAACGGTCGGCTTGATGAGCGTGATCAGCAAGATTAATGCGATCCGCGACGGCTGGCGGCACCCCAATCTGCACGTGAGCGGAATCGTCGTCACGAAAATGGACGCACGTATTCGCGGACACAACCACCTGCTCGATCAACTGAAGCAGCATCCCACGCTCGGCAAACTTCTTTTGGGAGTTATCCCCGCCAACGAAGCGGTGTCGTATGCCCACGTCAATCATCAGAGTATCTTCGCCTATGCGCCGCAGTCTGCCGCAAGCAAGGCTTACGCCCAACTCGTGAGCACACTCGTCCGCTCGATGGCGAAAGAGCCGGCATGATGCCCAAGAATCAGAGTACCCGCATTGATGACCTGCTCGCCTCGGTCACACCGGACATGATCGCTGATCCGCCCACGTTCCTGAAAGAGTCAGGCGTACGTGTCGAGCGTATTCTGCTCGACCTCCTGCGCCCCGACCCCGTACAGCCCCGGCGCGTGCTGCCCGAACGCATCCACATGGAATTCCATCACCAGCGGCTCACGCCAAGTCAGGCGCTGCGTGAACTGGTGCAGATTGCGCAGGTGGCGGCACGTCAGCGTGCGCGTCCGTTCCACAACGTCTTGGAACTGCTCCCAAACGGCGAAAGTGAAACCGAGGATGATACCGTTGGGGCATTTTCGCCGGAGGAAATATTGCTGCGCGATCTGGTCAACCTTGCGGTGACGATCCGGGATGATGGGCAGGTGAATCCGCTCACGGTCGTGGATATTTCGCAGGGCGTGACGCGCATGTACCGCATCGAAACCGGGGAACGCCGCTACTGGGCGACGTGGCTGCTGAGGGATTTCGTCCACGCCTCCGCCAGTGATGGCATGGTGCCGTGCATCGTCATTCCTGAGCAGAAGAGTTCTGTTTTTCGGCAGGCGCGTGAGAACACGGCGCGCGCCGGATTGTCTGCAATCGCAATGGCACGTCAGGCGGCGCTGCTCCTGCTCACGGTGCATGGTTATGAGATTCCTGCTTATCCGGTTGGGAATGACTACTACCGGCAGGCGCTCACGCTCGATTTCAAAAGTCGGCAGGAACACACTGATACGGTACTTGCTGCGATGGGTGGCATCAATCGTAGGCACTTCAGTCGATACAAGATGCTGCTCAATCTCTCTGATGAAGCCCTAGAGCTAGCGGATCGGCATAACCTCGACGAGTTTCGCCTCCGCCCCATTCTAGCTCTAGAACCGGAATTGCACGTTGAGATGGTGCAGCACATCATCGACCTCAATCTCAGCGGGCGGCAGGTGCAGCAAATTGTTGATCAAGGGATGCAGGTTGAAGAAGAACCAGCGCATCCAACGGTTTCCAAGAAAGCGCGCACTTTCGTCAGGTTCGTGAAATCGGTTGAGGACAAAGACGTTGAGGAGTACGCATCGGCGCTGCTGGAAGCGGAAAAACATCGGCAGTTGGCGATTGCGCGTCTCGATGCGCTCATGATGCACATCACGGCTGTCCGCAAGCGCTTGAGTGAGGAGGCGTAAGAATGTCCCCGCGCGGAGACATTCTCCTTCAAGCACGGGCACCACCAAAGAAAAAGCCCACCACGAAATAGTGAAGGGTGGGCGGACGGACGTGTAATACGAATGTGACCTCGACACTCACATTGTATTACACCCTCCGCCCCTCCCGCAACTGCATATCGGGTTTTCGTCAAGCCAATTTCGTTTGACCTCACCTTTGTGTTGCCCGGAGGGCTTGTGTTACTCCACGCGCTTATCGATTGCGCGGCGGCGGACTTCGTGTTGGTTTTTTCCGGTCACGAGTTCGGCGCTGCAACTGCATCATGCCTGCCCGCCTGAAATCCTCAGCGGACATTACACCGACCTACTCGGCAGCGCTGCGCTGTGTCGAGCAAGGTTGGAGTGTGATTCCGCTCATCGGCGGAAATGATGCGGCGCGTGGAAAAACGCCTGCCATCGCTTGGACACGTTATCGTAAGATGCTGCCCTCTGCTGATAATCTGCACGGTTGGTTCGTGGATCAGGGATTCAGCGCTTACGGTGTGGTGTGCGGCAAGCTGTCCAAGCTGGTCGTGCTTGATTTGGATGATGAAGTTGTCGCGGCGGAGTTCGTCCGGCAGTTCCCCGATTTGGCGAACACCTACAGCGTGCGTTCCGGCAACCGGGGAACACCTCATTTCTATTTCTGCGTTAATTTCGCGGTGAAGTCTCAAAAAGTGCGCGGCGGTGATCTGAAAGCCGAAGGGGGCTATGTCGTCGGCGCGGGATCAGCGATTGCGGGCAAAACGTGGACGGTACTGCGCGATGCGCCCGTGCTAGATCTGAGTCAGGAGCAGCTTGAGCAAATTCTCGCCTTCCTCAAACCTCAGCAGCACATTTTCAATGCGCGCCACGATATAAAGGAAGTAACCGCCGATTTCGCCTCTGTGTTGAGCGAATATCAGAGGGAAGTTGAGCGCACAGGCGAACGGAACAATTCGCTGTTCAAGTTAGCGCTCAAACTGCGCGATCAGGGGATTTCTCAAGTATGGACGCATCAAGCGCTCGCGGAAGTTCACGCGCATCAGGGCGCGAATGATGGCATTGCTTCGGAGCGCTTTGAGCGTCGCCTTCAAGAAGCAGAGAAAACCATTTCCAGCGCGTACAGCCGTCCGCGTCGAGCGGAGCAGCGTTTCGCGCTGAAAGCCGACCAGAACGACAGAATCGACAACGGTATCCGTGAGACAATGCTCAAGTATCCGGATGGCACGGCATTCTTGCGCGTGTATGAAACGCTCATTACAAGGGGTTTCGTGTCAGATCAGGCATTTACGCGGTTGGAAGCGCTGACAGTGCTCAAGGGTATCGTCGGAGACTATTCGCTGCGGAAAGCACTCAAGCTGACTATCAACGGTGAGCGCTTAATCCCTGAAATCCCTCCCCCCGTGCCCCCCACCTCTGCGAATGCTGACCCCGGCGGGGGTCTTGAAAACAAAGCGAAAAGATGCTTTGTTCCCCGGCAAAAACCAACACGAAGTCACTATCGTCACCGTCCGCCGATAGTCTACCGGTTTCCGTCTGCTGACGACCTTAGGCGCATCCTCGGCGTGAGCGTGACCGTGAGCGATCCGACCAGCGAAACTGACCTATCCAGCCCAAAAACATACCGCGCTGCGCTGGAACGTGAGTTCATCAAGCGGCGACCGGGACAGTATCCGCAGGGATGGTTGGCGAGTCGGCTCGGCGTGAGTGTCCGGTCAATCTACAGCTATCACGCGGCGGAAAATATCGTCGGTGAGGCGTGTTTTGAGTCGATTCCGCTCACATGGGAGAATCTTGAGCAGGCGATCCCGTCTCCGACGGTGGCGCGGCGCATGGGCATTGATACGCGATCATGGTTCATCGAAGATGAGCGAGGCAAGCGCTACCCCGCGTCACCCGGATTGGCGTACAAAATGATCGGACGGGGCAGGCGGCTGATGCTCAAAAAGCGGACGTTAAGCAGCTACAAATATGTCGAGCCTGCTATCGAATACGAGGCTTCCGTTTGGTGGGAGACAGCCGAACCGAAGCAGGAACGCGAATGGTATCTCCTGAAAGCGAAACCTGAGACGCCTCAGATTGAACTGCCTGCGCCCATTCCTAAGCCACCGAGGGTGATAAAGAAGCGGCAGCCGTATTATCCGACTCCGCTGAAGGATGAGGACGACGAACGCGCCGCACAGCGGGTCTATCAAACGGTTGAACGGCTCTCCGGTGCGAAAACCCTGAGCCTGAGCAATGCCCGCTGTATGATCGATTTGTATGGGCGCGAAATCGTTACGTCAACCGTGAAGCGAATGGAAGCGCTGCATCACAAGGGGAAAGTCACCCATCACGCGGGATTCATGATCACGGCGGCGCGTGTGAGTTGGCGCACGCACAACCATGTAGAGGCTTTCGCGCCCGCGCCGCGCTTGAATGGCGAACAGCGCAAACAAGCACACAGGAGACAATCCGCGCACATCTTTATTAGAAAACTTCATCGACACACGTTACACTCAAAAGTGAGAGAAGATTTCACCTGACGAGTACGCCGTATGCCGCAGCCGCCCAAACTGTTTATCTCTTACCGCCGCGTGGACAGTCGAAAAGACGCCGGACGCATCTACGATCGCATGGTCGATGCGTTTGGTCGCGAAAATATCTTCATGGACGTAGACAGCATCCCGACTGGCGCAGATTTCCGCGAAGCGATTCAACATGCGGTTGATCAATGTGATGCGATGCTGGTGATCATTGGGAATCAATGGCTGACGGTGACCGACTCGCAGGGTAAGCGGCGTTTGGATAACCCGGCAGATTATGTCCGGCTAGAAGTCCTTGCGGGACTGCGGCGCAAGATTGTGTTTCCCGTGCTCGTGGATAACGCCCCGCCGATAGCCCCTGATCAACTTCCGTCTGAACTGCACGATCTTGCTTTCATCAACGCGATCCCCGTCCGTGATGACCGAGATTTTCACAGCGATGTCGGCCGATTGCTTGAGGACTTGGAATCGCGCTATGGGATGATACCCATGCGACCCGGTCGTACGCATGTGCAGCCTTCTACAGGTGATGTTCATACCTTGATCAGCCGCTTCTACCAAGCATGTGACGAACGCGAGTGGGAAGCGGCGCGCACACTGCTGACACAAATCCGTGCAAGCGGCAAAGTGCCGCGTGTCTTCAAAATTGATGACCATGAGAAAGACGTATGGGCAGCGATTGAATCCGAGGAGCGGGACAAGGAATACAATCTGCTGCGCGTGATGGCTCAGGTACAGCACCCGAATGCGGCGCGCTTCTGGGAAGCGCTGCAAACCTTCTGGGAGATCTATCCCGATTATGATCCTGATGATCTATCGCGCTTTCGCCCTGCACCAACCATACGTCAAATATCTCCACCACCCCCAATACCGCGCAGCAAAGTCCTTGAAATCCTGCCACGCCCGTTTGAATGGATCGACATTCCGGCAGGCAAGGTGACGCTGGAACAAGGTGGCTACCTCAACGCATCGCAAACCTTCGATGTGCCAGCGTTCACCATCGGCAAGTACCCGATCACGAACACGCAGTTCGCCAAGTTCATTGAGGCGGGCGGGTATAAACAAGAACTCTGGTGGACGGATGCGGGATGGGATGCCAAAGCCAAAGGTATGGATTGGGATAGCAAAAAGTCGCAGTGGGTAGAAACCAATAAAGCATGGACACAACCGCGCTACTGGACGGATGCTAGGTGGAACGGTGCGGAACATCCGGTCGTGGGCGTGTCGTGGTATGAAGCGATTGCGTTTTGCAATTGGCTAACGAAGGCATTCGTAGGGACGGCATTCTTGCCGTCCGACGCGGACAAACCGGACACGCAGAAGCGTGTCCCTACGGAAATCGTCACCTTACCCACCGAGCAGCAATGGCAGCGCGCGGCACAGAGCGATCAAGGGCTGACATATCCTTGGGGGAACGAGTTTGACGCGGCGCGCTGCAATACGTCCGAGAGCAAAATCGGCAAAACCACGCCGGTCACGCAGTATGCTGGAAAAGGCGACAGTCCGTTCGGAGTCACCGACATGTCGGGCAATGTCTGGGAATGGTGTTTAATAGACTATCATGCATCTGATATCGATTTAGAAGGAACAGGTGTTCGCGTGCTGCACGGCGGTTCGTGGAGCGGCGATCAAGACCTGGCGCGCGCGGCTTACCGCAACAACTGGAATCCGAGCAGCAGGAACCTCAACTTCGGTTTTCGTGTGGTGGTGGGGGGTGTGCTTATTTAAGGGCGGGCGGAGACACGTGTCTCCACCCGATGTGTTTACCGTCATCAATTTCGCTTCGCGGAGAGGGTAAAAGCGATGGACAAAAGAATCAGAGAACAGAGATCATGTAGGGAGCGCACCCAACACCACCCGAAAACCCCAATGGAAGTACCTGTCGTCCGGATTGTTCCTGTTGCGGTAAGCCGCGCGCGCGTTGTCTTGATTGTTGTTCCACGAACCGCCGCGCAGCACGTAAACCCGGGCGACCAGTTCGATCCGCGTCCGATCGATACCCCCAGTTTATCACAAATTTGATCCGCTTCGCGGAGAGGACGTGGGGGAAGTCTCCCCCACACCCCCTCCAGAGGTCAAGAGAGTCAGAGTCCAGAGATCAGAGTCACAGAGGGCAAAAGATTAAATAGGGACAGACCCCACCACCACACAGAAACCGAAATAGTTGAACCAGAGGTTCGGATACCCGTTGAGGCGGTAAGCCGCGCGCGCGAAGTCTTGAGAGTAGTCCCACGAACCACCGCGCAGCACGCGAACATCTGTTCCATTATTATCATTATCCTCTGGGAAGTGATACTGTCCCGCGTATTTTGATTGACACCATTCCCATACATTCCCGCTCAGGTCGTGCGCGCCATACGGACTCGCACCACCGGGGAACATGCCCACCGCTGAGGTGCGCCCGATCCCTGATTCTGATGTATTCCCTTTGGATGGATCAAACGTATTCCCATAAGGATAGATCAATCCGTCTTTGCCGCGTGCCGCTTTCTCCCATTCCGCTTCGGTCGGCAGTCGGATGTCCTGCCCGGTTTTCGCGCTCAACCACCGGCAGAAAGCATAGGACTCATACCACGTCACCCCGACGACGGGATGATTGGCGATATGCCACTGCGGATCGTTCCACAAAGCAGTTGGGTGCAGCGCTTTTTCTTTTTCTCGCCATGCCCATCCTGCATCCGTCCAATATTCCTTGTTAGTGTACCCGTCGCTGCTCACAAACGCGGCATACTGCGCATAGGTCACGGGATATTTGGCAATCCGGTAGCTGTAGGGGATGGCGATCTGCTGTTCGTCTTTTCCTCCGCCAAACGTGAACGTTTGCCCATTGGTATCCGCCGGGATTGGGTCGCTCCATGCGATGTCGGGCAGCCCGTCAGTGCGCACACTCACGCCGGGGCGCGGATCGCCCAGTTTCGCCAGCAGCCGCCCGGCTTCGGCGCGCTCCACCGGCGGCAGGTGTCCGCCGCCGACAAGCAGCGCTAACCGCTCACGCACGCGGGGCAGCACCTCCTGCCCAACTTCTTCGTCGCGCTCGGCATTTTCTACACCGACAAGCTGAAGCATCTCCGCCGCCAGCCACACCTGCCGCCATTCCGCGTCATCGTTGAGCGCCATGCGTTCCGGGCAGATCAGGCTGATCGCGTCAAGCGGTGTGGCAATATCCGTCTTGTTGAAGACAAGATGCCCGGTTGCCAACAGCAAGGCTTCGCGCCAGTTCACGCCGCGTTTCGCCAACTGCGCCGCCTTCCGGTTGAAGCGGTCGCTGGCGACATAGCACCCCGCCAAATATTCTTGAAAGGTGCGGTGCGGGAATGTAAACACGCGCAGCCCATATTCATCGTAGCCGCGCCCGATCAACAGCCCGGCGCGCCGTTCCACATACTGCGTGAATTCGGCGGCTTTGGTCATATCGTCGTTCAAGCGCCGCCGCGCGATGCCTAATACCGCCGCTTCGGGAATATCCGCCGCGCCTTCCCGATCCGCCTGTTTGTCGTGCGCGTCGTAAGCGATTTCCCACACCAACCGCCGCAGATCATCCTCACGTATGCCGAGGATTTCGATCAGCGCCCGTGCGTCGTTCGGTCGCCAGCGCAGCAGCAGCAGTTCAACACATTCTTCGTACAAGCGTGCCCGCTCACGCGGCAGCGTCCCGGTGTGATTGTGAACCAGCGCCATCACCGTGAGCAGCATCGGATTTTCAGCGATGGGTTCTAGGTGGTTTTCGCGGATCGCCTGCTGAAGCTCATGCACGCGCTTTTCCGCTTCAGGCGTATCAATCGAGTTGAGGGCTTGCAGCGCGGCATACCACGTTGTAATGAACTCATCGATCTGCGCTTCATCCAACGGCGCAATCGTCTCAATCTCAAAATCGGGAATGCGGTAGCGCTCAACGGTGTAGCTCAACACGCGGCAGGTCACGATGAAGCGGTTTTCCGGGTGTGCCGCCTGCACGAACAAGTCAATCGCGTCGCGGACGAAATCGCGCCGTTCCTGCGGCACTTCGTCCAACCCATCGAATAAGATCAGCAGCCGCCCACGCTCCAATAAGACTTTGAGCGCTTGTCCGGCGTCGGCGCAGTTATGCCGCTCCAATTGGCGCACCACGTAATCCCACACCACATGCGCGCTCGGCGGCGCATCGGGATCAATCGACTGGGCGAAGTCACGCAGAATCACGAGGACGGGCAGCGGCGCGCCGTGCGTCCATTTTTGGGCTTGCATCCGTTCTGACCATCCCCCCTCAGCATCAAGGCGGTGACCGGTCAGGCACAGCGTCAAAAAGTTCACAAACGTGCTTTTGCCGCTGCCGGGATTGCCCAGCAGCACCAGCTTTCGGGCACGATCCGCCGCTTCCATCGCCGTCAGCGGCGTGCGGACGCCAAGTTCGACGGATCGCGGAGCGTCGGTAAGCTCTAAGTTCGGTAGGATGTTTCCGTTTTCATCGACATGAATCGCACGGGTTGTGTTCAACGGCACATACACTTGATCAATGGTGATGTTTCGTCCGCTGTGGGTCGGGTCGTTCGTGCGTGGATCAAGCACGCGCAGCAGTCCGCTTTTGCGGCTCTCCTGATGCAGCGCTCGAATGTAGGGCAGCGCAAGCGTCTCATTGATGCGCTGCGCGTAGGGCGCGAGCGCCGCGACCACCCGCGCTTTCAGATCGTCTGGTGTGGTGAAGAAGCCGATGAACCGTTCTTTCACCCGTGCTTTGAAAGCGTTTAGTGAATCGAGCGCATCCAGTTCCATTTGACTTTGGGGAAAAGGATGCCGATTATCCATGATGAAGCAGAAGCGTGGGATGCCCTTTTCACCCGCCCAGTCGTATTCGAGTTCGGTGATATTTTTGCCGTCGTAGCCTTTCGGTCGCCATCCGTAGCGGTGCGCATAAATACCGAGGTAGATTTCCGCGTCCGCGATCTTCTGTCTGCAAATATCGACCGACGATTGATCTTCGACGGGCCATGTCTCAAGTGCGCTTGGATACAAGCCGAGATTCAGGATCGCCTCGGTGACGGCGTGGCGGTATTCGACGAGATCGATGACGGTGCTGCTGATGAAGACATCGACACGCTGCATGAAGGCATCCTTCTGCTAATCATTTGACGAGATAATACTATTCGGCAGTCAAAAAGACGAGAGATCTTCGCTGAATGACGCCCTGCATGCGTGATAAAAATGCGCTACCATTGCGTTCCCATCCGACACCCACACATGAGGGGAAACGATGACCAAGAAGAAAGCGAAAACCACCGCGAAACCTCCCGCTCCGGCTGCATCATCCGCACCGCCGCCGGGCGGCACGGAGCGCACAATGTCCGATCTCATGCGCTTGTTGGGCGAACAGAACTTCAAGAATGCTGAGGAAGCGAACCAGTTTATGCACGACCTGATGCAGAAGACGGGCGGCTTCATCCCGCCGCGCGCTGCCGCGACCCCGTTGGATCAGGCGCAGGAGTTGATTTATCAAGCGTGGGAAACACGCAGCCGCGCGCAGCGGATCAAGTTGGCGCGGCGTGCGCTGATGATCGCCCCGGACTGCGTCGATGCCTTCAACCTGCTGGCGGAGGATAACGCCGAAACCCCCGCCGAGTCGTGCGCGTTCTACGAAGCGGGCATGAAAGCTGGGGAGCGTGCGCTCGGCAAGGATTTCTTCACACAAAACGAGGGGCATTTCTGGGGCTTGGTCGAAACCCGTCCGTACATGCGCGCGCGGTTCGGGCTGGCAATCACGCTCAGGCGGCTCGGCAGAATGGACGAGGCAGACAAGCATTTGCGCGAACTGCTGCGCCTGAATCCGAATGACAATCAAGGCGTGCGCTACGAGTTGATCAGCCTGCTCAACAAAATCGGAGATACTGCTGCGGTCGATCAACTGATGGCGCAGTACGAAAATGATGCGAGCGCCGAATGGCAGTATACCGCCGCGCTGAACGCTTTCCGCAAGCACGGCGCAAGTGAGGAGGCAGATGCTCTCTTGGCGAAGGCGATTGCGTGCAATCCGCATGTGCCGGATTATCTGCTCATGCGCAAAATCGTCCCCTCCGAACTGCCCGACTATATCCAATTGGGCGCAGAATCCGAGGCGATCCATTGTGTGCTGGATGCGCTGCCATTCTGGGGAGAAACTCCCGGCGCGCTGGATTGGCTGCGTAAGACGGTCGAGAAACTGCCGCCGACGCAATCAGGGGAGTAAGCGGACTCAACTAGCGCTCAGATGAATGACCGGAGCGTACCCCGCCGCGAGGACTTTCACGGTGGAGGGCGGAGTGAGCACGGTCACAATCTCGTCAACCGGGCGCGGGATCGGCTCGACACAGCCGAACGGTGTCCAGCGCAGCAGCCGATCCCCCAACACGAGAAAATCCGTGGCGGGGTGCTGATCCAGCCGGACGATCACGCCATCGGGTAAATCTGCCAGCGCCGCGCGATCCGTTTGCTTGCTCCCGTCCGCCTTGAGCCGTTCTGCGTGCAGAGCTGCGTCGAGTTCGTTTGCGCTGACGTGCGCAATGCCGTGAACCTCAGCCCACAGCCGCCGAAACAGATTGTACCGCTCGCGCTGACATTCCGCACAGGGGCGGTGTCCTGCCGCGAGGGCGGTCGCTTCGTCGAGGAAGAACAGCTCCGTGTAGCGACCGGGCTGCATGAGCGCACGCCGCCGATTCTTGAATTCCAGTACGCAGATGATCCAGCGGCGGTTGGCATATGATCGGCGGATACTCCCCGCATCATCGTGCAGGCATCCCCGGTTGCCCATGAACATACCGCGCGCGGGGGTCGTGATTATGCGACTGTCCGGTGTGACGCGATTCTGACGCGGCATTCGGCTATTCCACCCACCGCAGCCAGTAGATGCCACCGAGGACATTTCCCGCGACGATATGCTCCCCGCCCGGTGACCACGCACAGCAGGAGAGAGGTACATCAGTGTAGAAGATGGCACGGCATTTGCCCGCCTCCGCGTCCCACACCCTGAGCGTGGTATCCTCCGACACGCTGAGGACATGCCGTCCATCTGGCGACCACGCGGCCCCCCTTACCCAATGTGTATGCCCCACTAAGGTGCGAAGAAGAGCCCCCTTTTCCTCGCTCCACACCTTGAGCGTATAGTCATCGGAACCGCTAACGATCTGCCGTCCATCCGGTGACCACGCCGTGCTGGTCACGATTAACCGATGCCCGATCAGGGTTCGGCGTTCGATTCCGGTATCTACGTCCCATACTTTGAGCGTCTTATCCACTGACGCGCTGACGATCTGCCGCCCATCTGGTGACCACACAGCACTACTCACCCCCCAGCTATGCCCGGTCAGGGTACGGCATTCGTCCCTTGCCTCCGTGTACCACAGCTTGATCGTCATATCCCTCGACGCGCTGACGATCTGCCGTCCATCTGGTGACCATGCTGCGCTCCATACCCTATCTGAATGTCCGGTGAGGGTGCAGAGGAGTACGCCCGTTTCAACGTCCCATACTTTTATTGTTTCGTCCGATGATGCGCTCACGATCTGCCGCCCATCTGGTGACCATGCTGCGCTGCTCACCTCACCCGTATGCCCGATCAGGGTTCGGCGTTCGATTCCGGTGTCCACGTCCCATACTTTGAGCGTCTCGTCCGATGACGCGCTTACCATCTGTTGCCCATTCGGTGACCACGCCGCGCTGTTCACCCCATCGATATGCCCGGTTAGGATATGAAGTTCCACACCACTCTCCGCATCCCACACCTTTAGCGTGACGTCATACGACGCGCTGACGATGTGCCGCCCATCTGGTGACCACGCCGCACCCATCACCCAGCTCGTATGCCCGGTTAGGGTTCGAAGTTCCGCCCCAGTGTCCGCGTCCCACACCTTAAGTGTTTTGTCATAAGACGCGCTGACGATCTGCCGCCCATCGGGTGACCACATCGCGCTGTTCACCTCATCCGTATGCCCAGTTAGGGTTCGAAGTTCCGCCCCAGTGTCCGCGTCCCACACCTTAAGTGTTTTGTCATAAGACGCGCTGACGATCTGCCGCCCATCTGGCGACCACGTCGCGCTGACTACATCACGCGAATGCCCGATCAGCGTGTGGATTTCCGCCCCCATCACCGCGTCCCACACCTTGAGTGTGTTGTCCCCTGATGCGCTGACGATCTGCCTCCCATCCGGTGACCACGCCGCGCTGTTCACCTCATCCGAATGCCCGATCAGCGTGTGGATTTCCGCCCCCATCACCGCGTCCCACACCTTGAGTGTGTTGTCCCCTGATGCGCTGACGATGTGACGTCCATCTGGTGACCATACCGCGCCCCTCACCCCATCTGTATGCCCAGTCAGGGTGCGCAGGAGTACACCTGCCTCCGCATCCCACACCTTAAGTGTTTTGTCATAAGACGCACTGACGATGTGACGTCCATCTGGTGACCATACCGCGCCCCTCACCCCATCTGTATGCCCAGTCAGAGTGCGCAGGAGTACACCTGCCTCCGCATCCCACACTTTGAGTGCCTTGTCTGATGAGGTGCTGACGATCTGGTGCCCATTCGGCGACCATGCCGCGCTGTTCACATACGACTTATCCTCTGTTAGAGTACGAACGAGAGCCGGGTGGGGCAGGTCGGGCAACGGGTGATGTTGGGTGACAAAGGGCTTTACGATGGATTCTATGGCTTCGCATGATAATTTTAACGCTTCTAAATGGCTAAGGCGAGCGTGTAGGGTTACAAGCACATCTTTCACACACTCGCAGCGGACGAGGATGTGCGCCATGTTGCGGTAGTTGCGTTCCAGCAGGCTGAGCGCATCCGCTTGGGCGTACTGATGTTCACGGGCATGCTTCGCAGCTTCGACGATGTCCGCTTCAACGGTTTGTGTACCGTGACTGAAGGTTTTTGCGGCAAGATAGCGCAAATCCAGCACAGTCGTGATTAGCTCCTCAGCGCGCGAAGCTTCGAGCAAGTGGTAGGCGAGCCAATCCCACAAATACGGTTCATCGGGCGAAAGATCACGCCAGTGAGTTATTCCGTAAGCATCGAGAAATGCCGCGTTTGCCGCCTTGAGCGCGTCCGTGCTTTCCATGACCTGCTCACGCAGATAGGCGCGCACGATGTCGTGCATCGTGATCGTGCGGGCGTTCAGGTCATAATCCAGCACCAGAGAGAGACGGTTGAGCGCCGCGCATCCATCCTCGACATCGAGGTCATCACAGCCCCATGCTTTTTCGAGCGTGACAAACGGGATCACCGCATCTTCAGGGAAGATCGCCAGCCGCTTGAACCACTCGCGCTCACGGTCGCTCAAGCGCTCAATACTCAAGCGCAGCGTCGCATCGACCGCCCGGCTCCGGTCATCCGAGTTGGCGATCTGGATCGCTTTGGTGATCCCGCGCTTCTCCAATGCCCGCTTAAGGTGATCGAGCGCCTTCGCCAGCGGCTCACCCGCGCGGACGCGGTCATGCAGTGTGCCGTTCGCCAGCTTGAGCAGCAGCGCATACTCGCCCAACCGCTCCGCCAGCGTGCGCAATTCCGCCGCGTGTGCCTGCTTGTCCTCGTCCGGAAACCCGTACCCGATCAGGGCGGCGGCTTCGGCAAGCGCCATGCCCGCGATCGGGATGCGCTGTGCGGCGTGCGGCAGCACATCCTCCATGCGTGTCGTGATCAAATAGGTCAGGTGATCGCCCAAGCGGAGGAATGGCTCGGCGTGTTCGCGCTTCCACACATCGTCGATCACGATCAGCATTTCCTGCCCGTCGAGCAGTTCGCGCAGCCGCGTCTTGGCGGACTCGAAATCGCGGTCGGAGCGCTGATGCGTTTTCGCCTCGATGAGCGCGTTCAGCTTGACGCGCACGGTGTCCATCGCAGCGCTTTCGCCGAGCGTCACCCACAAAATCCCGTCGCTGAAGGCATCCTGCACCGCGTCGTCAAAGCAGATCGCCCGCGCCAGCGTCGTCTTGCCGAACCCGCCCGCACCGCGTAAAGCGCTCGTGATCGCGCGCGGGGCTTTCTGCTCCCGGTCGAGCAGCAAGTCGATCACCTGCTCGGAGAGTGCCGCACGGGGGACGTAGACATCATTTTTATCGACCATGAAGGCGTAGTCGGGCTTCTCGCACGGGGAGAAAATCTGCCCGACAAACCCTTTCCACGCCTGCCCGTCGTTGTGCGCGCGAAATGCTTCCAGTGTGGGCGTGTCGCCCAAGTGCGCGAACTGGACTTTGCGCATCCAGCGGGGGAGTGATTGAATATCGACTTCCGGTGAGGCTTTCACGGGGATCACGCACACGCCACTGCGGCGGGCGTAGCGCCATTCTTGCAGCACGGTTTCGCGCTCAAATGCGGCGGGGGTCAGCACCATGATCAGATAATTCACGCGGTCGATGCCGTCGGTGATCCGTTTCCACCACTCCTGCCCGACCACGCGCGGCAGTTGAATCACATCCTGCCACACGAACACGCCTTCACTCTCGAGGGCACTCCGCAAGCCTGCCGCGAATGCCGCGCCGTCCCGTGTCGCGTAGCTGATGAATACGCCTGTGCGTTCTGCCATGTTCGCCGCTCCCGTGTGTTTGCGGGAAAGTATAGCAGGCGGTTATTGGGGAGGCGATTTGATCACTTCAGTACCTCTGACCAGAAGTTTTTACGCTCGATTTCGCGGAACCCGGACGGATTGATCACGTAACACGCCCCGGAGCCGGCATATAACAGAAGCCGCTGCTGCCGCTCCGATTTGAGCATGGCGGCGACTTCAGGAAGCACTTGACGATCCTTCGGACTCATGCGTCCTTTGACTTCGACCCACACGCCGAGATCAGGCAAATAGAAATCGATAAGGTACTGCGCCGCGCCGAGCGCTTCACCTTCATACACCCAGTTGATGCCGCGCTCGTCCAGCTCGGAGGCGAATGCAATTTCAAGCTGAGAGCGCATCTGAACGCCTTTGTAGATTCCGGGGCGCGCACCGGGAACTCGACCCGTGCCATGTGCGGTGGGACCGTCGGCGGGCGACTCGGCGGCTTTTGCTGCCTGTGCCGCGAGTTTTGCCTCAAGGCGTTTTTGCTGGCGTTCGAGCTTTTCCTTTTCACGCATGTGTTTGGTGGCAGCTTTATTGAGCCGGTTCCCTTGCCGATTATTCCAGAAATGAGGATCAAAGCCGACGCAGTCCCATCGATCCCCATTGCTGGTAAGCAATGCCATGAGGCTAGACGCGAATGCAGAAACCCGGGAAGCGTATTCCTGTTCTTCGGTACTTCGGTATGTTGCCGTCAAGGAGCGCAAATGGCGGACAGTGGCTGAAAATGGTGATGGCAGGGGCGCTGAAAAATGAACCCGCATCTTCTCACGATAGTTGTGTCCTGCCAATTGAACAAAACCCTCAAAGTGAATAGAGAGTTGGTGCGGTGTTAGTCTGATAGATTGCGCTTCGCGTTCCACAATCGCGTGATTCTTTAGCCCACAGTCCAGGCAGTCAATGAATAAGCTGTATCGCGTGAGCGGCGCCGCATGATTGGCGATCTCTAAAATACGCTCCTGCAAATCAGTCCGATCCTTTAGCGTCTGCGAAAGCTTAAGGCTTGTGCTTGTTCGCTCCTCTAATGGCGTGTCCTTCAAGGATGGGCGAGGCGTGAAAATGAACGTCAGCTTGATGGTTCCCATTTGCGGCATCGGTAACAACCCTTATGAATTGCAGCAAGAATCATCGGTAATTGGGCAAGTTTTGTTGTATTTCTCCATTCTAACACGCTATCCTTATCTCAAATAACACAGATGGTGGCGTTAATGACAGATCAGCATATTGAAAACCCGATTCTGAATTCTCCCTACGATGCACCGGAGTGGCATTATCGTTTTACGGACGAAGGCATCACCAACGAGGTGGTCGCGGGACGGAGAAGCAGCATTTATATTCGACCGGTTCCGGTGGATCGACGACGACCATCCGACCCAATGCTGCCCGGTTTCGAAGAGAAGCCCGAAGAAAATCAGTTCGTCAACGATTTGCGCAAGTCGGTTTCGGTCTGGCGGATGGCAAATTATCCTCATACGACAGACGTTACCCGCAAACTGCTCGCCCATTGGCAAAATCGGGATGAAAACCGCTTCTTTTTCTGCCAAATTGAGGCGCTAGAAACCGCGATCTATATGGCGGAGGCGGCGCGCTACTATGACGATGCAGCACTCACCCAACTCCGTACCAGAAACGCTGAGTTCAACGGCGAGCTTTTCCGTATCGCGTTCAAAATGGCAACGGGAAGCGGCAAAACGGTTGTGATGGCGATGCTGATCGCGTGGCAGGTGTTGAACAAGCGGCAATACCCGCGCGATACCCGCTTTGCCAACCGCTTCTTGATCGTCACACCGGGGATTACGATTAAGGACCGGCTGCGCGTACTCCAGCCAAACGAACCAGACAACTACTACCGTCAGAGAGATGTCGTTCCCGCGGACATGATGCATCAAATGCAGAGCGCTCGCATCGTGATCACGAACTTTCACCAATTCTTGCAGCGGGAGCGCATCGAAGCCAGCGCACTCACCAAGAAAGTACTGATGCAGGGGCGACCGGACGAAGAAAGTCCTTTCCGTGAGTCCCCGGAACAGATGGTGCAGCGCGTGTGTGCTTCCCTCGGCAAGGGTGAAATCATCGTCATCAACGATGAGGCGCACCACTGCTACAAACCCAATCCCGCCTCAAAAGCAGAAAAGCTCAACCGGGATGACAAGGAAGAAGCGAAGCGGAATGAGGATGAAGCACGTCTCTGGTTCGACGGTCTGACGCACGTCCAGAAACGGTTAGGAATCAAGACGATCTACGACCTGTCCGCGACACCGTTCTTCCTACGAGGGTCAGGCTATGGCGAAGGGACAATTTTCCCGTGGGTGGTTTCGGATTTCTCGCTCGTCGATGCGATTGAGTCGGGCATTGTCAAGATTCCGCGTGTGCCGGTGTCCGACAATACGCAAGACCCGGATGGGACGATCAACCGTCTGATCTGGGAAAACGTGCGTGACGCGCTGCCTACCCACAGCAAGGTCAAGGCGGAAGATATGCAGGGTGAACCCGTCTTGCCCGAAGAACTTGAGGCGGCGCTCCTCAGTTTGTATAACGACTACAAAGCCCGCTACCAACAGTGGGAAACGCACAAGACGACCATGCCGCCGGTGATGATCGTGGTGTGCAGCAACACGCTTGTTTCTAACCTGATGTACCGCTTCATCGCCGGGTGGGAGAAGAAACTACCCGATGGCACAAGCAGAGTTGGGACAAACGGCAAGCTGCCGCTGTTCAGCAATGTGCTGGAAGATGGGGAATGGGCAGCACGACCCAACACGATCCTTGTGGACAGCCGCCAATTGGAGAGCGACGAGGTTTTAAGCGACGATTTCAAGAAAGTTGCAGCGGCGGAGATCAGCGCGTTTGAGGAGGAATACCGCCGGCGTTATCCGGAACGTGCCGTCGGAGAGATTGGCGGCGGCGAACTGCTGCGCGAAGTGCTGAACACGGTCGGCAAGCGCGGCAGATTGGGGGAAGGTGTACGCTGCGTGATTTCCGTCTCCATGTTGAGCGAAGGTTGGGACGTATCGAGCGTGACGCATATCCTCGGTGTACGCGCCTTCAGCACCCAGTTGATCTGTGAGCAGGTGGTCGGGCGCGGACTGCGGCGAATGAGCTACGACTTGAACGAAGATGGTAAGTTCAACGAGGAATACGCTGAAGTCTACGGCGTGCCGTTTGCGTTCATCCCCACCAAAGGAAAACCAGCAAAAGAACAGGCGGGCAAGCCGATCTACCATGTACAAAGTAAAGACTCGCGCGCGGAACGGCACATCAGTTTCCCGCGTGTGATCGGCTACCGGTATGAAGCGCCTGATGGTGATCTCGCCCCTCGCTTCACCGACTCATCGCGGGTGACACTCTCGCCGGAAGAATTCCCGACGCGCACAATCGTCGCCGGAGTCGTCGGGGAGGAGAGCGAACACACCCTCAAGATGGAGGCGAAGCGCCGCCAGCGGTTGGAGTTCGAAATCGCGCGGCGCGTGCTGGAACGCTCCTTTGTCGATGATGAAGGCGAACTCATGTCATGGCGTTTCCCGGATGTGCTGCGGGTGGTGCGCGCGTGGTTCGACGGCGGGTACTTGACGCTCAAGGACAATACATCGTTGGAGATGCTCGAAATCTCCGAAAAGCTCAACGAAGTGGTTGACAAAATCCACGATGCGATTCAGCGGGGGACGGTGCTCGCGCGCCCTGAGTCGATCACGCCGATCTTCGCCGCTGATGTCCCGGTGGGCAGCACACAGGGAATCAGCTTTGACACGATCAAGACCTGTGTGCTGACGGGTGACAAAAGTCCGCTCAATCTCGCGGTGATGGACACCGAACAGGCGGAACAGGTCGTTGTGCAGGTCTTGGAGCACATGCCCGAAGTCATCCGGTATGTCAAGAATTATCGGGTCGGCTTCACCATCCCATATTCGTATCTGGGCATCAACCGGAGCTATGTGCCGGATTTCATCGCCGTCACCGAGAGCGGCTTGAACTTGATTATCGAGGTGAGCGGTGAGCGGCGCGACGACAAAGCCGCAAAAACTGATGCTGCTCGCTTGTGGGTCGAAGCCGTAAACACCTACGGCGAATATGGCACATGGGCATTTGTTGAAGTGACCGACTCGTTTACTGCCGAAAGCATAATCCGCAGCGCCCTCACCAGCGCCGAGCGCGTTCAATTCTAGATTTGAGTGGAGACAGACGAACATGCCCCGCACGCCCAAACGCGACCGCATTGAGGTCGAAAACCTGAAGCATGATGAAGCAAGCCGCGTCAACATCCCGACCGCGGAAACGAGCGATTTCATGACCGATGAGCAGCGCGAAGGTACTGTCAAAGACTACGACTATACCGTATCGGATGCGACTGCCGATCAGCGCGACCGTGCCCTTGACCCGCAGTTATGGTGGCGGGGAAAAGACGTAGACCCGGCGGACGGCGATCTGCGCGTGCTGGTGCGCCCGATCTACCGCAACGAGCAGATTCACCCGCGCGCGATTATCGAAAATGTGCGGGCGCTGGCAGCACAAGGAATGCCGATGCAGCTTTCGCTTTTCGATGACTTCAACGGGCTGCCGTTGGGAGATGCGGTTGAGTTTTACGAGCATGAACAACACTGGACGAACCGCATGATCTTAGGCGACTCGCTGGCGGTGATGGCGAGCCTTGCCGAAATGGAGCGACTGCGCGGCAAAGTCCAGATGATTTACATTGACCCCCCGTATGGGATCAAGTTCAACAGCAATTGGCAGCCCTCGACGCTGCGGCGGGATGTGAAGGATGGCAAGGATGTCACGTATGAGCCGGAGCAGATTCAGGCGTTCCGCGATACGTGGGAAGATGGCATTCACAGCTACTTAGGCTACCTGCGCGATCGATTGGTGGTTGCCCGCGAACTGCTGACCGAAAGCGGCAGCATCTTCGTGCAAATCGGGGATGAGAATGTTCATCTGGTACGGAATCTGCTTGATGAGGTGTTTGGTGCGGGCAATTTCGTGTCTATTATCATTGTGGAAAAAACTTCCAGCTCATCAACCGACCAATTGTCATCGATCTCGGATTTTGTTTTATGGTATGCGCGAAACGCTAAGTCCATAAAGTTCCGTCAGCTTTACAGGGAAAAAGCTCTCGGAGAACAGGGAGCTACTCAGTACATTTGGGTTGACGAAACTCAAGCAAGTAACGAAAGAAGACTTCTTCCACACGAAGAAACTCAACCCGCTTGGAGAGTCTTCGCTGCTGATAACCTCACGAGTCAACGCCCACTACAGGCTGGGGATGTTGATAAATTTCGGTTTAGAAATGAAGATTTCACCCCTGGAAGCGGAACATTCAAAACAAACGCAACTGGGTTAAGAGCGCTTGCGATGGCAGCACGCTTGAAACCGATCGGCAAATCCCTAATGTACAAGCGGTATTTAGCGGATTTTCCCGTTTTCCCACTTGCCAACATTTGGTCTGACGTAAAAATGACCGGATTTACGGAGGACAAAATTTATGTGGTGCAGACAGGTACGAAGGTAATCCAGCGCTGCGTATTGATGACCACCGATCCCGGTGACATTGTGCTTGATCCTACCTGCGGCAGCGGTACAACCGCGTATGTCGCGGAGCAGTGGGGGCGGCGCTGGATCACGATTGACACTTCACGGGTGGCTCTGGCACTCGCCCGCACGCGCCTGATGTCTGCAAAGTTCCCGTCGTATACGCTCAAGACGGGCAAGGTCAGCGATGGCTTCATCTACAAGACTGTCCCGCACATCACCCTCAAGAGCATCGCCAATAACGCGCAGATCGATGTGATTCACGAACGCTATCAGCCCGCGCTCGATGACCTGCGGGCGCAGATCAACGCCTTCGCCAACAAGCCGCTCGAAGAATGGGAGATTCCACGCCCGACCGAGGACATGCAGCCGGAGATCGTCGCGCTGCTCAATCGTTGGTGGGAACTTCGCCGTCAGCGTCAGGCAGAAATCGATGCAGCGATCAACACCGCTGCTGATTCGGAAACGCTGGTTGATCAACCGGAAGTTAAGCCGAAAACCATCCGCGTGACGGGTCCGTTCACCGTCGAAAGCTTGCAGCCTCACCGCGCACTGGGCACGGACAGCCGCCTGCCCGATCCCGATAATGCCGCCCAGTTCGCCAAAGACATGATCGATCAACTCCGCGAGTCGACGGTCGTCACCTCACGCAAAGGAGAGCAGATCACCTTCAGCAGCATCGACTTATACCCCGGCAGAATGATCACTGCCTCCGGCACGTATGAGCAAGCGGGTAAGCTCGTGCGGGTGGCGGTGCTGATCGGTCCGCAGTACGGCACGGTCAGCCGCGACATGATCGAGAAAGCCGCGCTCGAAGCCGTGCGCCAGAAAGCCGATGCCTTTGATATGCTGCTCGTGTGCGGCTTCGCCTTCGATCCGATGGTGGTCGAGGAGGCGAAAAACTACGGCAAGCTGATCGTACAGACAGCACGCATCAACCCCGATTTGCTGCTGATGGGGTCAAAACTCAAGTCCCGCCCCGGTCTGTTCACGACTTTCGGTGAGCCGGATGTCACAGTTGAGCCAGCGGAAAACGATCAGCTTGTTGTGCGGCTCAATGCGATGGACGTGTACGATCCGAATAAGCGCGAAGTGCGCAGCAGCGAACCGAGGGAGATCGCGTGTTGGTTCATCGACACCAACTACAATGACAAGAGCTTCTTCGTCCGCCATGCGTACTTCACCGGCGAGGACAAGCCGTACGAGAGGCTGAAAGCCGCGCTGCGGGCGGACATCGACTCGGAGGCATGGGAAACCCTTTATCGAACGGAGAGCATCCCGTTTGATCGTCCGGCGTCGGGCATGATCGCCGTTAAGGTGATCAATCATTACGGCGACGAAGTCATGAAGGTGATTAAGGTGTAACAGCGATGGCGATGCAGTTCTCGAATGATCAAATCTATGCGGTCTATCAACACCTAATCGAAAAAGCGTCCTCACCCCGCGACGACTCGTTCGCGCTGTACGATGACATCGCGGATTTCTTGGGTATCCCTAAACACTATGGGCATGAGAAAGGGCGGCTGCTCGGTGAAGTAATGAAGCGGTTGAATGATCATGATCGATCATTTGACTCTACTCGACCGATGCTTTCATCCGTTGTGATCAAAGCAGATGGAACACCCGGAACAGGCTTTTATGGTCTTGCCCTGAGTTATGGGTATGCTGTGCCTGATCAAGATGACAAAAAAGGGCAAATCGAATTTTGGCGGGGTGAGCTTGCGCGGGTGCGAGAATACTGGCGATCGCAAGCTGCCAACGCTGCACTCCCTACCATCCCTACAGAAACAGATCCAACGATTTATATGGAAGGTGCGCGGGTTCAGGTAGTTAGCCATCAATACGAACGCAATCGTGATGCGCGGGAGCGCTGCCTTGAGCACTACGGCTATTCTTGCTCTGTGTGCGGGTTTGATTTTGAAAAGGTGTATGGAGACATCGGACACGGCGTGATTGAGGTTCATCACCTGACGCCGATCTCTGCGAATGGGCAAATTCACGCCGTTGATCCGATCCGTGATCTGCGTCCGGTCTGCCCGAACTGTCATACGATGCTGCACACACGAACCGCGCCGTCCATTGAAGAATTGAAAGCGCGATTAACGGCTGTTCCGCGCTCTTAAGGTTCTGTTGGCGGCAGACTATCGTCACGTGTCCTTGTGCACACCTCGCAAAATAAAAGAGCGGCTGAGGTTCGCCGCCCCAGCCGCCGTGAAGTCACGCATACGCCGCTGCCAACATGCGGGCGGCACGTTTCATGTGGCGCGGAAATGTCTTGGGATTTCTGCCGATGTCTTTCGCCGCCTGCACATACGTTTTGCCTTCGATCTGCGCCCGGATTGCCCCTGCCACGCAGATCGTATGCTGATATTTCGCTAACAACGCCTCTGCCGGGGCGGTATTCCCCTGTTTGTACTGATCGCGCCATTCCTGATACGGCGATGTATAGCGTCCGTGATTAGGATGTTCAACGGGAATTTCAAAGGGTTCAGCGGGCGGATAGTTGTGCTTTTCCAGGAATACTTCCGCGAACTCATACTGAAGCTCCTGCTGAACATACAGCCCATAGCGTTGATACCAGCGCCACACGTCGCTTGTGGCGATGTTCGCCGCGGCTTCCTTACCAACCTGCGTCGTCAGGTAGTACAGTGCGACCATGTGCTTCAGTGAGGGCATGTACTTCTCCGCTAATTTGTGCATGATCCGCTCAATGTCCACGCGCATGTCGACATCCGTTGCCCACGCCGCCCAGCGCTCGCTGCGGTCGTCTTCCAGCCCCGTGATCGTGTTCTCGTCTGCCGTGTCTCGTCGGTCGTCACCAATCAGTGCGTCGAGGCTATCGTACATATTCGCCTGATAGCGAAACGTCGAAATCTTGCAGCGCGCCAAGATGAAAAACACCGTCTGCTTGCGCGTCTTTTCCGCGAGAAACTCTGGCTCTGCGACCAACGTTTCCCACAATGCCACGAAACCGATCTGCAAGCACTCCTCAAGTTCGTCGCCGTAGATGCCGAAGTTCTGCATCACATTCGAGGCGTAGTGCGCGAGATTTTCGTGAATCTGCTCGAAGGTCTGCATCCCCGCCCATGAGGTTGGGTACTCGCCGGGTTTCTGCTTGCCCGCACTAAACGGACGAATATTTGACCGAACCCAATTCCGGAATTTGTCGCTGTCACACATGATAGAACCCCTCATCACGCCGCTGGAATCTGCCAGCGCAGGTGAGCGCTGCCGCTCAACCGCGCCGCACGACGCAGTAGGGGGAACCGTCCAGCACGAGCGCATGTGAGAGGCGGTGGTTCGGTGGTACTGCCGGAACGGTAGTGCCAGCGTACCGCCCGCCGGTGCTGGACGGTGGGTTCCCTCGCGTCGTAGTCTTGCCGCGCGGCGGCAGTGCGAGAGAGAAGGCTGGCGGAAACTACCACGATATAGTTGAAAAATTACCCGTCTAGGGAGCGCTACTCGCATAAAATGGAGAGGTCAACTCTGTAATTTGAATGCGCGAGGCAATGAACACCCGGATCGTGATCGCAGACAGCAGCACGCTGGCGCTGGCAGGGGCGGAGTACGTCCTCAACGGGCGGCGAGATACGCAGGTGATCGGCACAGTGCAAGATGCCGACATGCTGCGGCAAACCTTGCGTTTCACGCAACCAGATATTCTCGTGCTGCGCGATCGGCTCGATCCGCTGGTGGATGGATTGGAATTGATTACGGAAGTACTGCGGGAATTCCCGGCTGTACGCCTTGTTGTGATCGGCGACACGGCGGACGGGCTGCTCATCCGTGATCTGTTCGCGCTTGGGGTGCGGGGCTATCTGTACACGGGGGATGATTTGCGCGCGAGTTTGCTCACGGCAGTCGATACGGTGATGCTGAATCGCCCGTATTTGTCTCCGACCGCAAACAGCGAATACCTGATCGCGATGCAGTCGGGTGCGTACAACTGGCGGCTCAATGAGGAAGCGCGGGCGGTGCTGAAACTGCTTGCGCAGGGGAGCAGCATCGAAAAAATCGCAGCAGCGCTGGCAGTCACACCGCGCCGCGTGTACTGGGTGCGAACGAAGCTCAAGCGGCGGTTTGGCGCTTCCACCAACGAACACTTGATCAGCAGGGCAGCGGCGGAAGGATTCGTCTACCTCTCAGATTAGCCGAAAAGTCAGCCTATGTTTCTGATCCCCGATCAGCTAAACTGATCAAATCCTTTACGTTTTTCACAAATAGGTATTTCCCAACTGTGTTTGACATCAAAAAGCATACACCCATCGTCGAACACGCCCTGAGCGGCTTGGGCTACGATTTCACCCGTTTTGAGGTGAATGGCTTTGTGCAGCATATCGCCCACCGCCGTCAGCGGGAAATCATCATTCAGGAGCATGCGCTGTCCGGCGCGATCTTTGGAGCATGGTATCCCGGCGAAACGCTCGATTTCATCTTCCTCAAGCCCGCTATCCACCCGGCGCAGTCCATCCACAGTCTGATCCACGAACTGGCGCACATCGTCCTTGGGCATCGCGGATTCGATTTGCGGGATGTGCTTGGTAAAGATTCGGCATCAGCATTTGGCATTCAGCAATCGGGCGGACATCTGCGCGCGCCGGGGAACTTCCGCGATACTGAAGAAGATGGAGAAGCCGAGTTATTCGCTTATCTGCTTCAGCACAGACTGCTGGAAGTCAATCGCCTTCACGAGTTATACGGCGCGCTTTCCTCCATTGAGCACCTCAGGCGTTATCTCGATAGTCTGGACTTCAACAGCTAGGAGGCAGGCTGATGACGCATGAGGCAATCCTGCTCAACCTGAACCTGCTTCTGTGGCTGTTTTTTGCCTACCGGTTTGTCATGGCGGTGAAGCACCGCAAAGTTAACAGTGGCGTGGCGGTACGGGCGTGGGGCGTGGTCTTCTGTATGGACACCATTGCCGCCTCAACCGTCCCCGGTGCCGAGGCGCTCATCGACGCGCAGTTTGGTGGACTTCCAATCACCAATCTGGCGCGCAGCGTGATGATCCTCGTCACGGCGCAGTTCATCATGCTGATCGTGCGTCCGGATTCGCCTCTATCCGCCGCACGGATGCGGTTCTTCCTCTGGGTGAATCCGCTGCTCGCCGTCGGGATCGTGTTCATCTTCATTGGGTTCGTGCAATCCGGGCTTCCCTATGGTGCCAACTACACACTGATTAAGGTGATCCGCTCTGCAATCATGACCGGGTGGATGCTCGTGATCGTACTGCCCACCTTCACATATTTGTGGCGGATAGAACAGGTGCGCCCAATGAAACTGCGCTATGGGATCAGCGCCGTGCTGGGCGTGTTGTACCTGATCCAGTGCATCAGCAGCATCAGTGCGGTGATTGCCACGATCACTGCGTCGCCGTTGGAAGGCGCGCTGCTCCAGATTGCTGACACGAGCAGCTATTTGTGCATCGGGTTATTCATCGCCATCATGATTCCCTACCGCTGGCTGATGCCAGTTTTCTATCCGCGTCGGCTGCGGGTATACCGACGCTTGCAGCAGTTGGAGGCATTGGTGATACTCTGGTCCACCGCACCGCCGCTGCTGCCGAATCTGCCGCTCAACCTGACGAACGTGGGCGAACTGGAACTGGGCATCTACCAGAAAGTGATCAGCATCCTCGACATGCTTTCCACGATGAAACCTGCTGGCGCGCCGCTGCGAGCGCGTATCGAAGCGGTGGTGAATCCAGCGCTTCCATTCCCTGAGCTGGCAGAGCGACTGGCGGCACTGCGATGATTCACGACCCAACCCCCGACACCCGAAATCGATTCGCCGTCCTAGTAGGCAGGATTCTGCATCCATTTCTGCTGCCGATCCCAACCGTGCTTGCCATCTTGAGCGATCTGCCGCTTGGGGAGGCTCTGAAATGGTCAGCGCTGGCAATTGCGATCGTGTTGGTGCCGTCTATCGTGGCGACGGTGTTTGTGAAGCGACGCGGATACCTGCTCCATCTGCGCCGCTCACGCGATGTGCTGTATCCGTTCGGGTGGCTGTGCGTGCTGGTGTGCCTGATCGTGCTGCGGGGGTTGAACGCCCCGCTCGCGCTAATCGCGTGCATGGGGGCACTGCTGGTGTGGGCACCGCTTCAGTGGGCGATCAATCGTTGGGTGACGAAGATCTCGGCGCACGCGGCGGTGGCAGCGGGATGTTTCACGGGGCTGCTGATGCTCGGCAAGCTGGCGAACCCGGTGATCCTGCTCGTGCTGCTGGGGTTGATTGTGCTCACCTTGTGGGCGCGCGTGGTGACGCACAATCATACGCACACACAGGTGATCATGGGTGTGCTGGTTGGCGCACTACCGGTGCTGGTGGTGTTTCCGCTGGTGCTGTGATGATTTCCGCACCAATATCACAGCGCTTGTCTTCCCCTGCCTGCCCTATACAATCCAATTCCCTGTTCTTCCCCACTTGACGTGTGTTTAGCGTGGAGCAGCCGTAGTTAAGACGTTGAGGTACGAGGCACACCGCTAACCTACACTTCGGGCGACTCAGGAGTGAATTCGATGTCGCTTCGGCTTTTCACCCATTCGAACAATCCGATTGCCATTCGAGAAATCCGCGCCTATGAGCGCGGAACCCCTTCATTGGTAAAATTCGTGGATGCGCTTGGGATTGTCCTCATCAGCTTACTTCTCTGCCTTGGTCTGTTCCTGATTTGGACGGCAGATCGTGCCTCATTTCCCGTCGGATTTATTTACCATTTCGTCAGACCCGATATGCAAGCCCTGATACAGCTAACGGTTGGCATCATGTTTGCTGGTGTGATACTGCGCTGTACGGCAGCAGGCGTCGCTGTCGTCCGACACTATCATCGACAATCAGAGGAAATGACGATCCCGACAAGTATTGCGGGACATCGGCTCATTGTTGGCGCGTGGTGGGCTGCGCTCTACCAAGTGCGAGGTTGGATGGTTGCCCTGGGACTGATCCGAATTACCGCTGCGGTGGTGATGGCGGCAGAATATCAATTGAACATTTACTGGAGTGACCTCGCTCGACTTACAGGTGTAATCAACTACTGCTGCGGAAACCTTTTTTCCATTGATTTTACCTTTCACGGTTTTCAGTTTCCGCTTGCGTTTGCATTTGCCATCTTCTTCACCCTGCTTGAGGTCTGGGTATCCACAGGGCTCGGATTGGTCATGGGGCTGCATTTCAAACATTCTGGCATTGCGTGGGCAAGCGCAGTTCTCGTGCGCGCACTACCGATGTTTCTGTTTAGTGGATTTCCGCTCATTTCTTCAAGTGCGGGTGCTTTTGATTTCGTCTCGCTGCGCTGGCTTGAATACACGTGGTTTGCCTTTGTCGATGGTGGCACGACCGCAGTCCTAAGGTCGAGTATTCCATTAAGCATTCGTGGCTCTCTGATGAAGTTAGCACGCATCTGGTTAGCATTCTTCGCCGCATTTCACATGCTGATGGGTTATGGAGTGATAGCCTATTTGTCGGCGCGCGGGTATTTGATGAAGTCTGGCGTATTTCTCGAACGTTTCCCGAGAGATGTCAAGCTAGAAAACAAGAAGAGACGATTCTATAGGGAAACCTTGGGAGTCATTCTTGCTGCACTGATAAGCAGTGTTGGTCTATTATGGATTTGGGTGTCTGGCACGCGTGTTACTCCCCTGTTGGGCATTACGATGAATTACAATTTTGTTTTACTGAGCGGATTGCGCCAATTCTTACTTGTCGTCTTCAGCCTCACGACCGTGCGCAGCCTCATTGCAGGTGTCCAGAGTGGGCACGATAGTCGCAACTTCCAGTTGTCATTGCAGGATTTGTTTCGGCGTACCCTCTCGCTGTGCAGGAAACTGCGCGGTTGGCTGTGGGGTCTTGCATTCATTTTAATGACAGTGTTCGCCCTTCTGATTGCAGAGCATCTCATCAATCTCTACATCGCCAAAAGCTATGGTTGCGCACTCGCACCCTATAGGAGCGTCTGTCGCTACGAACACTTCGGTTGGCAGTTGTCGCAGTGGGTATTTGGATTTGGCATGGCAATTTTGCTAAGCGCCAGCATCATATTCAGCAGCGTGCTTCTAGGTTTTGGTGTAGGTCGAATCACACATATCAAAGCCGTTGGACTGTGCTTCGCAATCGCGCTGCGCATTGTCCCAATTGCTGCGGGACTCATGCCGCCAAATGTCGAGATATACCAAGATGCTTGGAATGACAGTGTAAGAGAATATTGGACTCATGATCCCTTGATGGTGTTTGCCGACTACGGAACCAGCGCTTTATCGCAGATGGCAGAACCGTATTGGCATACCGGGCATGTGGGTGGGCACACCCAAATTGGCTTGAGCCTTATGTACCTCATGTTCGATATGTGGATGTTTATCGCCTATGCTAGCTTAGGTGTGACTCTGGCACTTATCTCCAAAGGTTCACAGGTTGGATTCAGCCGTTGGCTAGAAAGATAAATGCTATTGGTAGCCGGAATCAATCGACGACTTGTGCGGAGATGTGCATGAAAATTTCATCACTTTAGGGTAAGTTTCCAGCGCTCACGACGAATCGTTTTGTTACGCTGCACACAGGTTTTATCGATTGGGAGTGTGCAATGCGGCGTCGTGTGTTGGTGGTACTGGTTCTGCTCTGCGTGCTGACCTGGTCAGCGGTGGTTGTCCTGCTCCGTGCGCACTCGCCGGATCGTGTGGTGGTCATTCCCACGTTGATGGTGCTGCCGTCGCTCACGCCGTCTCCGACCAGCACATCTACATTAACCCCCTCCACCACGCCAACAATTACGGAAACGTCCACACTCACTCCAACGCCAGAAACACCGACTGCGACGCTTGCCACGCGCGTGATCGAGATCACCGCGTACATGCCCGGTGTGTACGTGCCGCCGTCGCTCACATCGCTCCCGCCGGGAATGCGCATCATCCCCGCGCCGCCCAACCCGTTTGAACCGCTCCCCGATGCAACCTTAAGCGCGCCGCCGTTCGCAGGGTGGTTCAGCTTCGAGTCGGATCACCGGCTCGTGTCGTACTTCCCGGCATGGGAGCGCCGACTCGCGGACGGGGCAAGCCGGGGACAGTATCACCGCACGGAAAATCCGAACTCGCGCGCCGTGTTCCCGTTCGAGGGCGAAGGGCTGCGGATTCGCTATGTCGCCGCCCCGAATATGGGCATGTTCAGCGTATGGGTCGATGGCGTGCGCATCGCGGTCATTGATGCCTACGCGGAACTACTCATCTTCCCCGGCACGGATGTGTTTTTCGTCGGATCAGGCGCGCATGTGCTCGAACTCCGCCCGATGGGGGAGAAGAATCCGCGCAGTGAAGGCTTCACGGTCGGACTCGACGCGGTGCAGGTGTATCGAACAGACGCGAACACGCTCATTCTGCCGCCCGCACCGCCCGTGACCCCGTCTGCAACACCGCGCGAAGCCGCGCGAATTGAACTGCTGAGCGCGCCGCCGTCGCCCGCCCCGACAAACACGCCGATCCCGGCGCAGCACATCAGCGCCAGTCTCGTGATTGCCTACGACGAGAACGGGAACGGCACGGTCGATCCGGCGGAAGGCGTGCAGGGGATTTCCGTGCGGCTGGTCAACGCGACCACCAATCAGGTGATCGGGAGCGGCTTCACCGATGCGCGCGGATACGTCCGCCTCGAAACCGTGACGCTCTCCCCGGTGCGGTTGGTCGTCCCGTACTTTGGCGAGTCGTGGGAGGTACGCGCCCAAGGCGAAAGCACGTTCACGCTCCTGCTCGATCCCGCCAACCAGCCGGGCTTGATCCCCTAGGAGCGCGCCATGCCGATTATTGACGACATTTTGCGTGGGATTCAGGTGCAGCTCGACGCGCTCTGGTACAACGTGCTGTTCTCGCTGGCGGGCATCGGTTGGGGAATTCAGCGCGGCTTCATCATGATGGGCTACTCGATTGAGCTATTGAATCAGTGGCTCGTCGAAAGTGCCTTTTCACCGCTGATCGCGCAGACCAACGCCAGCCTGCGGATCGCCGTCTCGCTCGCGTTCGTGGTCGCGCTGATCGTATTGGGCATCACCTACCTGCTCGCGGCGTTCGCCCGGATGCGCGTCGTTGAACCTCGGAGCGCGGTCGCGTGGTATCTCGCGGCGGCGCTGTTTTTCACGCTTGGACCGGAACTCTACCGAGGAATGAGCGATTTCCGCCGCACGATCAGTCAAGGCTTGTACGCGAGTACGCTCTCCGGATTGCAGTCGGTGACCGGCGTGACGTTTGGGTCACTCGGCAGTGTGCAGGGCGTTGATCTCCCCCTGCTGCCGCTGTGCGACAACCTCGGCACGTACATGCCCGGCGCGACCGTCACCACCATTGATGGACTCGATGTGGCGCTCTCGTATTTACGCGCGGACGGGATCGATGTCATGGGCTACCACCCGCCGTGGCGCGCTCCCGGCTGCCAACCGCACCCGCCGAATGATCCGCTCACGGGCTTGTGGACAGCCGACGTCCTCCCGTGGGAGTGGAAACGCCCCGGCTCGTATTTCGACAACACGATGCAGGGCTACTTCTTCTCGTTTCTCACACCCGAACAACGCCAGCATTCACTGGCAATGGCAACGTCTGCTCAGGCGCGCATCCTGACCGCGTGGCCGCTCGTGCTGTTCGGCGTGGCGGAACAGCTCGTCTATCTGCTGCTCACGATTGCGCAGGGGATCACGTTCCTCTCCTTCGGGATCGCGGTCATGTTCGCGTTCTTCAAGAAAACCGAAGCGATTGCCCGATCCATCGTTGATCTCTGGATCGAACTCATCATTCAAACCATCGTGATCGCACTGATTCAAGCGCTGGTCGCGGCGTTCTTCTTGATCGGCGCGGCAAGCGGGAACAGTATGGTCGTCTTGGGCATCGGGCTGCTCTGCCTAATTTTCATGGTGATCGTCTTGTGGTCTGGTGTGAAAGCGGTGTGGAATGCGTTCAATCGCTTGTTCTCTGCGTTCGGGCAGGCGACGGGAGGCGCGGTCATCACTCCCGGCACGGCGGCGCTGATGACGACGGCGGGCGCGGTGGGCGCAGTCGCAGCTGGTGCGGCGGAGGCGGGCGGCGCGGTCAGTGTGGGGTCGAATCCGCTGGCGGG